>CAWESO010000003.1:0-5590 GCA_963811775.1 uncultured Acidimicrobiales bacterium
GAAGGGCGGCGCATCAGATGATGCAACTGTGTGGACTATTTGTCACGGTCTGGCGGAGCCGATGGGTTGACGTGGTCGATGGCCCTCTCAGAGGAGAGGGCCATCGTGTGGGGTGGATGCGGGCTGCACTGCGGCGCTCGTTTCTGATGTCTCGCACGAGCGGGTGAGAGTGTGACAGCGGCGAGGGGAATTCGGGTGGAGGTGTGTCCCATGCCCGGAGGCAACCGGCTCCCTGCGTGAGCGGTCTGTGAGCCGGGTCCCATTGGCTCGGGATTGTGACCACGCTTACAGCTGTGGGGACGGCTCCGCTGCGGAGCAAGGCCCACCCTTGCTCCGCTGTACGCCGATGCGACCGGGCAGACAGCGCGGGGTCAAGCGGGCGGGCCTTGCCCGAGCGAGGAAGCGAAGCCCGGTGGCGAAGGCGAGTCGACGAGACGACGGCGCAGCCGGACGCCACCGTGGCGGCGCCCCGAAGCGGCCGCTTGACGCCGGGCGGTTCGCCGGTCCAACCAACCATCATCGTCACGACCATGACGCCCGGGCGGACGATCAACGGGGAGGACGCGGCGGTGTCGGGAACCACAGGTGGCTCGGGCCGAACCGGGATCACGCTCAGGCCACCTTGTCGCCGGCTGAGACTTCTGGGGCGCCGAGGATCTGCGCCGCGCACTGCTGGACAGCTCGCGCCGTGGCCAGGACCTGGTCGGTGCTCCCCGATGACCAGCCCGACACGTAGCCGAGCGAGTAGTCCATCGAGTCGAGCCCGAAGCTGTGACAGACCAGGAATGCCACCGACTCGGCCTCAATCTCGGCCCGATGACGATTCTCGAACCCGCCGGCGTGCAGCCGGACGTGAGCGAGCTCGTGGGCCAGGGTCTTTGCCTGAGCGGCCGGAGAGCGATCCTCGGCGGCGACGACGACCTGTCGGGTCAGGAAGTCGGTCTCTCCGTTGGCGCTCGGACGGCCGGGCAGCAGGGGAATGACCGCCAGCGTGTATCCCGCCTCGGCGACCTGCGCCGCGAGGAAGTCCCACATGCCGTCGGGCGCGTCGCCCTCGAGCAGACGGGCTCTCGCCGGTGGCAGCGGGATCTCGTCGCCCTCGGTGTCGGTGACGTCGAACACGTAGGCAATCCGAAAGCCGGTGCGGCGGCGGGCCACTTCGACCTCTCCGCTCTCGCGATCCTCGGTCTCGATCCGGCGCACGACCGGCGACCAGATGGCGATACCCGTCGCACCCTTGCGAACCTGGCGCCCGAGGGCCTGCCAGGCCCTGTAACCGGCGACCAACTCAGCGTCGGGGCGCTGCGACATGATCATGGCCACGTTGGCGGCGCTGTAGCCGTGGAAACGACACATGGATTCCAGGTACCGGGTCCAGTCCTCAGACGACACCAAACCGGCGACGGCGTCAACGAGACGCCCGTGCGCGGCGTCGAGCTTCTCTTGGCGGACCTCAGGCGACAAACGCTTACGACCACTCATGACAACACCTCCTCGTTCCGAACGGGCTTCTCCCGCCGGTCACCTGCACTTCGGCTCCCGGGGACCCCGCCCGGGTCAAGGGACGGCTCTCAGGCCGAGCGAGGAAGCGGAGCCCGGTGCCCGAGGCGAAGGCGAGCGTCAGCGAGACGTACCGACGGCGTCAGCCGGGGGCACCGTGGTGGCGCCCCGCAGCGGCCCTTGACGTGGGAAGGGGTGGGGCCACAGTGCGAAGACCCGGCGGGCAACCCCAGTAACACAGCCCCTCGCTAGAACGGGCGCCATGACCGGACGCGAAGTCGCCAGACTCGAACTGCTCGGCGTGGAGGAAAGATGCTGGCGGTGCCACGGTTTGACCGTGGCCCTGGTCGGCGTCCGATCCCACAACGGATTTCGGGCGGGCGACGTCATGAGTTGCCAAGACGAGAAGGTCCTTGCGTACGCGGCGGTGTTCTGAGCGGGAGGGGCTGCTGAGGGAGGAGGACTTCTGGGGCGCCGAGGATCTGCGCCGCGCACTGCTGGACAGCTCGGGCCGTGGCCAGGACCTGGTCGGTGCTCCCCGATGACCAGCCCGACACGTAGCCGAGCGAGTAGTCCATCGAGTCGAGCCCGAAGCTGTGACAGACCAGGAAGGCCACCGACTCGGCCTCAACCTCGGCCCGATGACGATTCTCGAACCCGCCGGCGTGCAGCAGGATGTGAGCGAGCTCGTGGGCCAGGGTCTTTGCCTGAGCGGCCGGAGAGCGACCCTCGGCGGCGACGACGACCTGTCGGGTGAGGAAGTCGGTCTCTCCGTTGGCGCTCGGACGGCCGGGCAGCAGGGGAATGACCGCCAGCGTGTACCCCGCCTCGGCGACCTGCGCCGCCAGGAAGTCCCACATGCCGTCGGGCGCGTCGCCCTCGAGCAGACGGGCCCTCGCCGGTGGGAGCGGGATCTCGTCGCCCTCGGTGTCGGTGACATCGAACACATACGCAATCCGAAAGCCGGTGCGGCGGCGGGCCACTTCGACCTCTCCGCTCTCGGGATCCTCGGTCTCGATCCGGCGCACGACCGGCGACCAGATGGCGATGCCCTTCGCACCCTTGTGAACCTGGCGACCCATTGCCTGCCAGGCCCTGTAACCGGCGACCAACTCGGCGTCGGGGCGCTGCGACATGATCATGGCCACGTTGGCGGCGCTGTAGCCGTGGAAACGACTCATGGCCTTCAGGTACCGGGTCCAGTCCTCCGACGACACCAGCCCGGCGACGGCGTCAACGAGACGCTCGTGCGCGGCGTCGAGCTTCTCTTGGCGGACCTCAGGCGACAAACGCTTGCGACCACTCATGACAACACCTCCTCGTTCCGAGCGGGCTTCTCCCGCCGGTCACCTGCACTTCGGCTCCCGGGGACCCCGCCCGGGTCAAGGGACGGCTGTCAGGCCGAGCGAGGAAGCGGAGCCCGGTGCCCGAGGCGAAGGCGAGCGCCAGCGAGACGAACCGACGGCCTCAGCCGGCGGCACCGTGGCGGCGCCCCGCAGCGGCCCTTGACGTGGGAAGGGGTGGGGCCACAGTGCGAAGACCCGGCGGGCAACCCCAGTAACACAGCCCCTCGCTAGAACGGGCGCCATGACCGGACGCGAAGTCGCCAGACTCGAACTGCTGGGCGTGGAGGAAAGATGCTGGCGGTGCCACAGGTTGACCGTGGCCCTGGTCGGCGTCCGGTCCCACAACGGATTTCGGGCGGGCGACGTCATGAGTTGCCAGGACGAGAAGGTCCTTGCGTACGCGGCGGGCGTTCTGAGGGCCGAAGAAGCCGCTCAGGTCGGTGTCGGCCAGATCAAGCCACGGTTCAGTCGGACCGAGAACCGCGAGTACCTGAGCAACGGGTGTGTCCACTGTGACGCGCTGCTCGGCGACTTCTATCTCTACAACGAGACGCTGCCCGAGATGCTCGCCATCGAGGGTTTCGCCGGCCTGGTCACCATCACCACGGTGGACGTCGAGATGGGGCCGTGGCAGAGCGTCGTCGCAGCTACCTGGGAGGAACTCGTCGCCGGCTGAGCGACGCGACGGGTAGGGGTTTCCGGCACCGTGGTGCACGCCGGGCCTCGGGGCCGTAGCCGGTGGATACCGGGACAGAGATGCCAAGGACCGGGCCGTGGGTCGACGAGGCCGAGGAGCTGGCGGGCCCGACCCTCCATGCCGGGCCGACTACAAGCCCGGGTCGGCGTCGGAGGAGATGGAGCCAGCACCGTCGTAGACGCCGCCGTAGTCGGGTACCGGCTCGAGCGGACCGTAGCCGTCACCGCCGAAGGGGGGATCGCACAGCTCGTCGCACTCGTGATCGAGGTCGCCGCTACCGGCCGCCATCGAGACAGTGACCGGCGCGTCCCAGCGAATGAAGACCACCGGAAGTAGGTCGGCCGGATCGATCTCGACCTCGTCGTCGCCCCCCTCGAGGACAGACCCGGACTCCTTCGGGAGCGACGTACTCGACGGCCTGGCCACATCGGACACAGCATCCGTGGGCTGTCGACGTCGACCGGGATGGTCTCTACCCTCCGCTCTGAGCAGCCGCACCGGGCTATCAGCGTGACGATCATTGCGATACCTCCTGTCGTGGGCGGGCCTGTCCCGCCGGACGTCCACGGCTTGCCTTCGGGGACCCAGCCGCAGTCAAGGGACGGCTGCAGGCCGAGCGAGGAAGCGGAACCCGGTGGCGGAGGCGCACCGCGTGCGCCGGCGGCGGAGCCCGCCGCTCACCGAGGTGGAGCCCCGCAGCGGCCCTTGACGGCGAGCGGGGTGATGGCACGATGGACAAACCCGGCGGACACTCCCCACCACCCCGGTTGGATGGCGGCCGGTAGCCCGGCCTACGACACGGGTCGGAGTCGGCGGGCGGTGAGCTCCCGGTGCACCGCCAGCCCGTAGGGGCTGAGCCGGACGAGCAGGTGCTCCGGGACATCTGCCACGTGGTGGCGTACGGCGACGCGTCGGCCAGTCCACACGGACCATGTGGAACCGCTCGAGACGGCCGATCGCCCGGGCGAGGACCGAAGGCTTCACCCCGAGGGTCGCCGACAGCGCGCAGTAGTTGAAGGTGACCTGCCCGGAATCGGTGACCACCTCGTCGAGCAAGATCACCAACTGCGTGGCCGTGGGCCCGAGTAGGGAGGACCAGGTCCACCGCATGTAACGGCCGCCTACGGGCCAGCCGAGTTGGGCCAGTACCGGGTCGTCCCAACGGCTGACGGCGAGTGTGTCATCGGTTCGAGTCGTCATGGTGTCGCTCCTGTTCGGGGCGGGAGTGTCCCGCCGACCGGAGGTGGCTCGGCGGTCGGGACGCGGCGCCGTCCAGGGGCGCCGGTAGGCGAGGCGAGGACATGGAGCGAGCACAGTGAGCGCAGTCCCACAGCCGACCCTTGACGGTGGGCGGTACGACCGCAGCATCCCCCGGGAGTCGGCGGACATCGCACAGAAATGGCCTAGCGAACACGGCGAAGGGGCCGGGGGAAGTTCCCCCGGCCCGCTCCGTCGGGCTAAGCGGTCTCGACCTCGTGGGTCTCGGTGTCGGCCGTTCGCCGTTCGGTGCGCTGCACTTCGGCGGTAGCGAACCGGAGGCTGGCACCGACATCATCGGCCACCAGTTCCACCTTCGAGCGGCGCTCTCCGCCGTCGGTCTCCCAGCTGCGCTGCTCCAGGCGACCCGAGACGATGACCCTCACACCCTTGGTGAGCGAGAGGGCGACGTTCTCGGCCAGGTCCCGCCAGCACACCACGTCGAAGAAGGAGGTCTGCTCCTCCCAGGCTTGGGTCTGGCGGTTCTGCCACCTGCGGTTGACCGCCAGGGCGAAGGTGGCATTCGCCTGGCCGTCCCGGGTGTAGCGGATCTCCGGGTCCCTCGTCATGTTCCCAACCAGGGTGATCGTGTTCATGGTGTTGCTCCTTCCGTTTGTCGTTGTGACAGGGACCGAAGGCAGACCGACGAGGGGGCGGACCAGGTTGCCCGCAGGGCCGAACGAAAAGTTGGGGCGGGACCGCAGGTCAGTGAGCACAGCGAACGCCGCCGCCACTTTTCGTGCAGCCTGGTGGGCCCGCCGAGCGGGCTGCAGGATGGACCCGACAGCAA
>CAWESO010000004.1:0-263333 GCA_963811775.1 uncultured Acidimicrobiales bacterium
TGGCCGTCCGACCGCCGTCCAGGAACCGGCGCCCCCAACCCCTGGCCCGTCCTGGGCACGACCCGGCCGTCCCTTGTCGTCCGTCCTCTCGACCGCCGCTTGCCTGCCATCTCGCCCCCCAAAAGTTGATATCGCTACCAGCACTTTTACTTCGGGGGTGTATCAACGTTCCTTACCGCCTCCGACCTGGTATGGCAGAGCTATTCGCGAGTTACCGAGAACTGAGGGCTCCCAGGCCAGCCAAACTCTTGGCCGTGCCTCCCCTGGGGATCAGGGAGACTCCGAAATCTCAGCCAGCCTTTCCCTCCACCTGATTCCCCTTGCCGAATCTCCGCTGGACTCGGCCACGGTCGCCGCCAGATCGGCCAGGTACGCGCGGCAATCTTCGACCTCGATCAGGACAGCGTCCGGCTTTGTGAAGTCCCACAGGTACGACGTCCCGTTGGACTTCCTCAGGGCCCCCCAGGTCTCCTCAGCAACCTCCAAGGCCGTAGCGTTCCGATCAAGGCGGTGCAGGGCAAGCACCCGATTTGCGACGGTGAGCGCAAAATCCTTAGCGCCAAGCTTCATCGCGTGCTCAAAATCAGTCAGTGCCTCTGCGGGTTCATCCGGCAGACGGCAAAACCCCCGGTTATTGAAGGCGTCAGCCGATCTGGGGGACGTTCGACATACCACGTCGAAAATCGCCGTCGCCGATGCCCGCTCCCCCTTCTTGAGAAGGTCGACAGCAACACCGACATACTTCCCGGAGTATCCGACTCCCGCTCCATCAGCCCCGTCGTCGTCGCTCGCAAACCTTCGGGCGATCTCTTCGGCTAAGTCTTCCTTCTTGATCCGTCGTGTTCGCATTTGGCTCGGGCTACAGGCTCCCGGCTCCTGCCCGTGCATATAACGGAACTCCCGCTTAAGGCTCGACGTGTGCCAAGAATCCAGATAAGTCTGGCTGAACCTGTCGAACAGCCAGGTATGGGCGGTCTCCACCGGTTCCGGTTCCCAAGAGAGAGCCGCGAACTGCTCATGCGTGGGGACTTTCCAGTCAATCAAATCAACCATGTCGAGTCTTCCCATCCATCCCGCGACTCGCCCCAGGTGACCGAAGACATCGGCGACGTGAGTTGCAACGACCGCTTTTCCACCCGCCCGAATCTGTATTGCCGTTACCTCAGGGTCTTCGGTCGTACCCAGTAGAAGTTGTGTCCAGCCCGTCCGCTCGGCATAAGTCCAGTCAACGGGAGCCTCGTCTCCGGCAATGAGAAAGACCGCCGTGGTTCCCACGGCTGTCAGCGCCATGGCTCCGACAATGGTTTCTCGAATGAGGCCATCTGCATCGATGCCTCTTCGGTACAACTCATCGATCAACCCCGCGGCTTCATCTCTCCGGCTCCTCTGCTCCTCCGCGTCTTTGAGCGGAGGCTCCAGCAGCTGATTCGCGAGTTTCGCAAGGATTGCTGCGGATTCTTGCCCGTTCCCTCACCTCCTGCTGGGCTTTTGTGGAGTGACCCGTCCACCGCCACGTCCGAGAGATCGAGGCCGATGATCTTGTCGTAGCCCTCTCTGGCCTCGGCCGCGATGGCGTTGAACACCCCGGCCTTGATCCACTCGTCGCGTCGCTCTCGTGCCGTGGTGTCCGACACCTTGTTCTGACACAGCCGCTCGGCGTCCTCCCAGGAGCACCCCGTCACCAGGCGCACGAGCATCACCTCGAAGCAGTCCCGGTCATCGGCGCGGGGCCGATGACAGCCGAGCGGATGGTGGTCGACAGGTGCGGGGACGAGCGGTTTGATTCCAGCGCAGACGACATCTACCACTTCGGGTTCGAGCGCGCGCATGATGTGGGGGGACCTCCACTCGGTCGTTTGGTGATTTGGGTGCACCACGATTGTGTCGGGGCAAAGCAACGACGGTGGATGGTCACCACTTTTCAAAGCGTGAACATCCTGTTAGAGGCTAAGGGAACGCCGGCTAAGCGGCCAATCCGCCTCTTCCAAGGTAACTTGAGCTGCGTCGAATAGCGGCGCATCCTCGGCAGGGTCAGTCCTAGCCCGCGGGCGACGGGGAACGGCGGTAATGCCGGGTGCGAGGGTCAACGCGTCGTCGGCGCGGAACTCACCACATTCACCCAAGATGTCCAAGCACTCCTCCCCACACCCGAAACCCCCGGACGTCGGAATCGCGAAGGGACAATCGGCATGGAGCCGCCCCGGCACGCACGTGTCGCTGTATCCACGCAGCGCCGTCAGCAGGATACGGCGTCCTGGGCCATCTTCAGGAAGTCGTGCCATGAGGAATTACCTGTACACGTCCTTCCTAGGGCGAACCGTCTTCACAGTCACACCCTCTTGGGTCACCGTGTACAGGATCCGGTGAGACCGCCCAACGTTCACCGACCAGATGCCGGTCAGTTTCCCTTTGAGCTTCCAGCCCAGGGACGGCTCTTTATCAAGACGGGCGATTACCGCCGAAACCTTGGTCTGCATGGCTTCGGGCAGGCTCTCAATGTCCTTCTTCGCCCTATTCGTGACCTGAATCACGCCACGCCCCTACGCCGGCTCGACCCGTCCTTCGGCAACATCAGCATCGGCCTCGGCTAGAGCCGCCATGGTGTCGTCGTCGGACAGAACGTTCAGGGTCTCGACAAGTGCCTCATATTCGTCAAAGCTGAGGAGCACGGCCACGGGTCGTCCGTGCTTGGTGATCACGTATTCCTGCCCGGTGGTAACAACCTCATCGAGGATCTCGCTGAGGTTCTCCCGGGTCTCGGTGATGGGTCCCGTAGTGGTCATGACAAGAACTGTACCGGATTCCGTACAGAACTTCTAGTCCCCATTTGCCCTAGTTTCCCGGGTCTTTCGCCTCCTCACTTCGAGGTCTCCCCGAAACCCGCTCTGACCAGGAGCAACGCCGAATACGGAGGCTGGACACCAAAGTCCAGTGTGCTTAACGATCGCACTCCTGCGATCCCGACAGCTCGCCCCGGCGCAGGGCCTCGGTGGTGGCCGGCAGCGAGGCCAGCGCGTCGGAGGTTTCCAGGACCCCGATGGCCTCGCCCATGGCCATCCCGGTCTTCTCCGCCATCCACGACGCCGAGGACCGGTGCCCCTCGTCGCGCCACGCCGTGCCCTCGGTCGCCCGGCGGGCGTAGAGCACCTGGCCGGCGTGGACCAGCCGCTCGAGCTCGGCGAAGACCTCGAGCGCCTCGACGGCCTGGGCCGTCGCGACCCGGTCGGGGTCGGCCGTCGCCAGGTGGTCGGCGATGGATCGGCGGGCCTCGTGCAGGTGAGCGAGCACGCAGACACTTTGACATGGGGGTGTATCAGTGACTCTGGGACATCATGAGTGGCACGAGTTGACGGTGAGGTGGAAGTGGCGGGTGAGGTCGAGCGACGACCCGGTGGGCCCTTCGGGAGGGTCGCGGGAGGGTCGCGGGATGACCCGGGGCGCCCTCGGCGCCGACGATGGCGGCGATGGCTGCGATGGCTGCGACAACGACTGCACCGACGCAGGCACCGTCACCGACCCGCCGCGGCGGGCGCGAGGCCCCCCATCTTCGCCCTGGTGTCGGCCTGTTGCGACAAGGCCGCCCGTAGCATGGAGTCGTGCTCTTCGACGGAATGTCGCACCAACTTCCCGACATCGACCCCGGGGAGACGTCGGAGTGGATCGACTCCTTCGACGGCGTGGTCAACGCCCAGGGCCGCACCCGGGCCCGCTTCCTCCTCATGAAGCTGCTCGAGCGGGCCCGGACCCTGCAGGTCGACTTCCCGGCCACGGTGTCGACCCCCTACGTGAACACCATCCCGTGCGACGAGGAACCGTGGTTCCCCGGCGACGAATACGTCGAGCGCCGCATCCGCGCCTACATCCGCTGGAACGCGGCGGCCATGGTGAGCCGGGCCAACCACCGCAGCGAGGGCATCGGCGGCCACCTCGCCACCTACGCCAGCTCGGCCGCCCTGTACGAGGTCGGCTTCAACCACTTCTTCCGGGGCAAGTCCGACGGCGGCTTCGGGGACCTCGTCTACTTCCAGGGCCACGGCTCGCCGGGCATCTACGCCCGCGCCTTCGTCGAAGGGCGCCTCACCGAGGACCAGCTCGACCACTTCCGCCAGGAGGTCTCGGGCCACGGCCTGCCCAGCTACCCCCACCCCCGCCTCCTCCCCGACTTCTGGGAGTACCCCACCGTCTCCATGGGACTGGGCCCCCTGTGCGCCATCTACCAGGCCCACGCGGCGCGCTATCTCCTGCAGCGCGAGATCGTCGACACCAGCGCCAACCGCATCTGGGCCTTCCTCGGCGACGGCGAGCTCGACGAGGTGGAGTCGATCGGCGCCCTCGGCGTGGCCGGGCGCGAGCACCTCGACAACCTGATCTTCGTCGTCAACTGCAACCTGCAGCGCCTCGACGGCCCGGTGCGGGGCAACGGCAAGATCATCCAGGAAGCCGAGGCCATGTTCCGCGGCGCGGGCTGGAACGTGATCAAGGTCATCTGGGGCTCGAAGTGGGACGAGCTCCTGGCGCGCGACATCGACGGCGTCCTCCTCGACAAGATGAACACCACGCCCGACGGCGAGTTCCAGAAGTTCGCCACCGAGTCCGGCGCCTATATCCGCGAGCACTTCTTCGGGCCCGACCCCCGCCTGCGGCGCCTCGTCGAGCACCTGTCGGACGCCGATCTCCAGGCCCTGCCCCGGGGCGGGCACGACTACCGCAAGCTCTACGCGGCGTACAAGCTGGCCACCGAGCAGGTGGGACAACCGACCGTCATTCTCGCCAAGACCGTGAAGGGCTGGACGCTCGGGCCCGAGATCGAGGCGCGCAACGCCACCCACCAGATCAAGAAGATGACCAAGGCCCAGCTCCTGGCGCTGCGCGACCGCCTCTACCTCCAAGAGGAGATCCCCGACGAGGCCCTCGACGCCGAGCAGCCCCCCTACTACCGCCCGCCCGAGGGATCCCCGGCCCACGAGTACCTCTCGGGCCGGCGCAAGGTCCTGGCCGGCCCCGTGCCCACGCGCGTCGTGCGCCCGGTGACGCCCTTTGCGGTGCCCGACGACGCCGCCTTCGCCGACGTGCTCGCCGGCTCGGGCAAGCAGTCGGCCTCGACCACGATGGCCTTCGCCCGCCTGCTGCGGAACCTGGTGCGCGACCCCAGCCTGGGCCGCTACGTGTCGCCCATCGTCCCCGACGAGGCCCGCACCTTCGGCCTCGAGCCCCTCATCGCCGAGACCAAGATCTACGCCCCCGAGGGCCAGCGCTACACCCCGGTCGACTCCGACCTCATCCTCCGCTACGCCGAGGACCGCAAGGGCCAGGTCCTCCAGGAAGGCATCACCGAGGCCGGGGCCATGGCCTCGTTCATCGCCCTGTCCACGGCCTACGCCACGTGGGGCCGTCCCATGCTGCCGATCTACCTCTTCTATTCCATGTTCGGGTTCCAGCGCGTCGGCGACCTGGCCTGGCTCCTCGGAGACGTCCGGGGCCGCGGCATCCTCGCCGGGTGCACGGCGGGCCGCACCACGCTGCAAGGCGAGGGGCTCCAGCACGACGACGGCCATTCCCCCCTGCTGGCGTCGGTGAACCCCGCCGCCCACATCTACGACCCGGCCTTCGCCTACGAGATCGGCGTGATCATGCAAGACGCCATCACCAAGATCATGGGCCCCGATCCCGAGGACCGCTTCTGGTACCTCACCCTCTACAACGAGAATTACGCCATGCCGCCCCTTCCCGAGGGCGATGCCGGCGACGCGGTGCGCGCCGGGGTGCTGCGCGGCATGTACCGGTTCGCCGAGCCCGCCGAGCTCAGCGGCGAGAAGCGCAACGGGTCGACACGGCACGCCACACTGTTGTTCTCGGGGCCGATGTGGCAGGCCGCCATGGAGGCGCGCACCATCCTCGCCGCCGACTGGGGCGTGTCGGCCGACGCGTGGTCGGTTACGTCGTACACCGAGCTGCGCGAGGACGCCCTATCGGTCGAGCGGGCCAACCGCCTGCACCCGCACGCCGATCGCGCCGTCCCCCATGTCACAGCCGCGCTGGACGACGGTGCCGGGCCGGTGGTGGCGGTGACCGACTACATCCGGGCCGTCCCCGATCAGGTGGCGCGCTGGATGCCCCGTCCCTTCACCTCGCTCGGCACCGACGGGTTCGGGCGCTCGGACACCCGGGCCGCCTTGCGCCGCTTCTTCGAGGTCGACGCGGCGCATCTCGTGGTGGCCGTCCTCAGCGCGTTGGTCGAGACCGGTGACGCCAAGCACGACGAGGTGGCCGAGGCCATCGCCCGCTACGAGATCGACCCCGACTCCGCCGACCCCTGGTCCGACTGACCTCCGGGGCCGGTGCTCTCCGGTCCACTGTCGACGCGACGGCTGGACAGCACCGCCTTGTTGCCCTGGTGCGACATGGCGGAGAACCGGGACCGGGCCGAGAGCACCGATCCCAGTGAGAAAGCAGAACCGATCGAGAACGCGGAGAAGAACGAACCGACTGATCCGATCGAGCACGCCGAGCCGACCGATCCGATCGACAGGAACGAGCCCTTGCACCCGATCGCCAGGAACGAGTCTTCGGACCACAAGGACCACCGCGAGGTGCCTGTCTTCGCTGGATTCATGACGCCATCATCTCGCTCGCAGGCCCGGGGCACGAGCGGGACCCGCGCCACCCGTGGGTGACCGGCTCGTCCAGGTCATCGGTCTCGTCACCGACCTCGAATCGGCGCGCCGCACCATGGAGTCTCTGGGCCTGACGGTCCTGGACGGAGGCGGGCATCCCGGACGGGGCACGGCGAATCTCATCGTGCCGTTCGGCGGTGCCGCGCAGTACCTCGAGCTCCTGGCCGTCATCGACGAGGCCGAGGCCCTGTCGTCGCCCCAGGGTCGACCGGTCGCGGCCGCCCTGTCGAGACGCGGGCCCGGCCTCGCCCGCTGGTCGGTGGAGCCGCACGACGTCGAGGCCACCGCGACCCGGGTCGGGCTCCCGGTGGAACACCGTCGCCGCGTCCTTCCCGACGGGACGACGGTGCACTGGCGCTGCGTAGGCGTGGACGTGGCGTGGGACGAGCCGTGGCGCTGCGCCTTCATGGCCTGGGACCACCCCGACCTGCACCCGGCCCGCATGGGCGTCGGGGTCGCCCACGCCAACGGCGCCACCGGGGTGGCCCGGTTGGATGTCGACGTCCCGCACGGACAGGCCCTGGCCGACTGGCTCGGTGGGCCGGTGCCCGACGGCGTCACCGTCTCGGTGAGGGGCGGTTCGGGCCCGACGGGACTGTCCCTCGCGACCCCGGACCGTCGCATACCGATCCCGTTGGTCTGACCTGGGCGCGTCGTCTGACCGTGGGTGGGTCGTCTGACCCGCGGGCGCGCTACGCCGGCGTACGCGCCACCATGATCAGATGCGCGCTCAAGCCCAGCAGCGTCGGCTCGGTCTCGGTGGCGCGCGCCGAGGCCAGGATCGCCTCCCGGCCCTCGTCGGTGTCGAAGCGCGGCGCCAGCTGCGCGAGCCATCCCGCCATCCCTTCGACCCCCACGATCTCGATCACGTCGAGGCCCGCCTGCTCGGCTTCGCCTCTCAGCTCCTCGGGGTGATGGAAGTAGGCGGTCGTGAACCACTCGGGCCGTTCGGTGGGATTGCGGTGCTGCCCGTCGCGCAGGTCGCGAGCCACGATGGCGCTGAAGCCCGGCTCGAAGAGGTATCCCCTCGCCAGGCCGTCGAAGAGCGACGCGAAGCGGGAGATGGCCGCCACGAAAAGAAGACCCCCGGGACGCAGCACCCGCCTGACCTCGGCCAGGGCCCGGAGCCGGTCGGCGCCGTCGGTGAGGTGGTACATGGGACCGAGCACCAGCGCGGCGTCGACGCTGGCGTCGGCCAGTGGGAGGTCCCGGGCATCGCCGACCTCGGCGGTGACACGACCCGATGCCGGCGTCGCGTCTGCCCTGGCACGGACCTGCTCGACGTGGTCGGGCACGAGGTCCACGACGTGCAGGTCATGGCCGTCGTCCGCCAGCCACTGCGCATGCACCCCGGTGGCGCCCCCGACATCGAGGATCTCGAGACGTGCAGCGGGCAGGTGCCGGCGCAGGATCTCCTGGGTCCGCACCAGCTCGAGGCGTCCGAGCCCGTGTGTGATGCGGCCGCCCTCGTCGATCTGCCCGTAGTGCTCCAAGACCTCGGGCGGGACGTCGTCCATGTCGAGAGATCGGCGCGTCGCTCAGCGTGGATCGCGCCACATGGCCCACACCACGGGACCGCGGGGCACCTGGATCTCCCGGGTGACCGTGAAACCATGGCGCGCGTAGAAGGGGATGTTGCGCTCCTTGGACGACTCCAGATAGACCCGCTCGCCCTCCTGGTCGCAACGCTGCAGGACGGGCTCGAGTATGGCCGAGCCCAGCCCCTTGCTCTGGAATCCCGGGTCCGTGCCGAGCATCTGCAGGTACCAGTGCCGCTCTTTGGGGTGGTGGCTGGCGAAGTACATGAGGCCCTGCGCGCATTTCGTCATCCGGGGGCCGACGAGGCGGGTCGTGGTGAGCCCGAGCCGGGTGTCTTTGTACCACCCCATGGGGAAGGTGCCCGGCGGGTTCCAGATCGCCGCGCAGCGCGTGTCGTCGGTCGTGTAGATCTCCCCATAGGGAAGCGACGTCCGCAGCAGTGACCGGAAGAACGTCGGCAACTTCCGCCGTCGAGACTCCGTGTTCGGGAACAGCCAGACGGTCAGGGGGTCGTCATCGAAGGCGCGCGCCAAGGTGGTGGCGAGGGCAGTCACGTCCGCCTGCTTCGCTTTGCGGGCCACGGGATCCGTCACGGCGCCACGATATCCGCCGGTGCTCTCCAGACGAGGGGGCGGGCAGCGCCGTCCGTCCGCGGCGTGCCTTTGTCAGCCTTCAGAGGTGGGCTGTCCTTCAAAAGGGCTCAGAACCAGAGCGTGGCAACGTCCTGCGTCGTGAACGGGCTGGCGGCCACTTCTTGTTCCTGACACGCCGCCGACCACAACGGCTGGGACGCCGCCGGCGACGCCGCCGGCGCGTGACAGTCAGCGACCGCCGGCTGCGTCGGAGACGACCCGGTGGGAGAAGGCTGACATCCGTAGGGCCCGAGACCACCCCAGGCGGCGCTCACGAGCAGGCAGACCTGACCGCCCGAGAGCTGCATGGCCCACGGCGTCACGGAGGTGGACGGCGGCTCCGTCGAGGTGATCGACGTGACCGTGAATTCGGTGATATCGCTCGAGATGGGACCCATCGGGCAGACCAGAGGAGCGGCGGTGGTCTGCGGTCCGGCGAAGCAGGGGTCGTAGATCCCGCTCCCGCTTCCGAAGCACCGGTAGTAGTCGCGACCGGTGGGGCCGCGGCTGTAGCGGATGCACGTCCCGGTGGCCCGGCTCGTCACCTGCAGACCGGGATCGATCGCTCCCGTCGCCGTGAACGGTGCGTAGGTGATCATCGCGGTGGTGCTCTGCGTGGAGGCGGGAGTCGGCCCGATGATCCCGTTGCTCCCGAAGCCGCGCACCGAGTCCACCGCAAACAGGGGTTGACCCCCCGAATCGGTGCACGAGGCCGGCGAGAACCCAGGGGGGGAAACCGCCGTGTTGGCCACGTCGAGCGGTGACGGCCACCCGGAGAACCGGATCGCGAAGCTCACGCGGCCCGGAGAGGCGCTACACCATGTCCAGTCCAACTCGACGATGGCCTGAGGCAGCGCGCCCGATGGCGACAGAACGATCGGGCTCGATGGCGGCGGCCAGTCGGGTGCCCGGTGGTACGTCGACTCGCTGAGGTCGAGAGCGGCTCCCCGCCCATCGAGTGCCTGGACCTTCGGCTGGCCCGACAACGTGCATTGCTGGGCGCCGGTGTTCGTCAACCGAATCGCTCCGAGCTCGGCTCCCGACTGGTTGAAAGCCACCGTCGCCGTCAGCTGGCTCGCCGCGCAGGCGCCGGCGGCAACGGAGGTCTTCGGTGTGGACGTGGGGGTCGGCACGGTGGTCCCGGGAGCGGGTTGCGTCGCGGGGACGTGGCCGGGCCCGGGGCGGGAGCTGCGTGGTCCGTAGGCAATGACGAGGGCAACGGCGCCGACCACAGCGGCCGTGGCCAAGACGACGGCGAGCACGCGTCGTGGCCCAGGTGCCCGACGACGTCGCCGGCCGACTCGGGGTCGTGGCGCGAACTCGGGGACCACGACCTGCCCGCTGACCTGCCCCACGAACTTTCGGAGGAGTTGGGCCGTCGAATCGAGAGGTCGGTCGTCATCCATGAGGAGCCTCCTCCACACCGAGCGAGCGCTGCAGGGCCTCGCGCCCACGAAAGAGCCAGGACTTCACCGTGCCCTCGGGCGCCCCCATCTCCCGGGCGACCTCGGCGACCGGGAGACCCACCACGTAATGGAGCAACAACGCGTGGCGATGCTTCACGGGCAACGTCCGCAGCGCCCTCTGCACGTCGTAGCGGGCCGCTTCATCCTCGTCTGCGACCGCCGAAGCACTGTCGACGAGCGGGCGGAGCCGACGCATGCGCCGCCAACGGCTGACGGCCAAATTGACGGCCACCCGCCGGACCCACGCCTCGGGTCGGTCATAGGCGCTCAAAGCGTCCCACCGCTTCCAGAGTCGCTCGAAGGCCTCTTGGACCGCTTCCTCCGCCGCCTCACGATCAGCCGTCACGACGGTCACCTGCCCGACGAGGCGGGCGAAGGACGAGACGTAGAGGTCGGTGAAGTTCGTCCTAGGCACCCAAGCATCCTCGATCAGCGATCCCGCGGCATACGGTACGGCTCACACACGCCGGGGTACCCGACTTGGTTGCGCGTGGCCGTCGGGAACTCGGATTCCGAGCGCCGCCGTCAGCGGCGGGTGCTGACCTCGGCGAAGATCCGTTCGAAGGTGCCCCTGTCGCCGGCATAGGGCGGCTCGGCACGCGGCCAGTGGACGACGAAGTCGGTCACGCCCGCGTCGGCGTAGCGTGCTGCGGTCTCCTCGAAGGCGTCGAACGACGCCAGCCCGGGGTCGAGCCGAGGGCCGGTCAGCACCAGGCGGTCGATCGACGCCGGGTCGCGGCCCGCGGCGTCACAGGCGGCGTCGAGGCGCGCCATCTGCTCGCCCACCACGGCCACCCCGTCGTCCACGCCGAGCAGCTCCCCCTCGGGCCCGAGATCGCCCGTGGTCACCCAGGCCTGCCCGTAGGTGACGGCCAGCCGCATCCCCCGGCTCCCGGTGGCGGCGACGGCGAAGGGGATGCGGGGTTGCTGCACGCACCCCGGGTAGGTACGCGCGTCGACGGCGGTGTAGAACGCGCCCGCGAACGACGTCTCGGGCTGGCGCAGGAGCCGGTCGAGCCCGTTGAGGAACTCGGCGAACCGATCGGCGCGCGCGGCCGGCGTCAACCAGTCCTGGCCGAGCATGACCGCGTCCCAGCCCTCCCCCCCGGCACCGACGCCCAGGGTGAGACGGCCCCCCGAGAGGTCGTCGAGGGTCACGAGCTCGCGTGCGAAGGGCACCGGGTGCCTGAAGTTCGGCGACGCCACCAGCGTGCCGAGCCTGATCCGCTCCGTGACCACCGCACCTGCGGCGAGGAACGGAACGGCTCCGAACCAGGGCTCGTCGCGCCGCGACCGCCAGGCCAGATGGTCATAGGTCCAGGCGTGGTCGAAGCCGAGCTCTTCCACGCGCCGCCACAGGCCCTTCGCCGTCGACCACCCGAACTCCGGAAGGACCAGCACCCCGAGACGCACGGACCGAACCCTAGGCACAGCGGCCCCGGCGTGACGGGTTTGAGCACCCGCCCTCGGGCTGCCAAGCTGCCCGCATGCCTGCCGTCCTCGTCCACGGCGTCCCCGAGACGCCCGCGGTGTGGGACCACCTGCGGTCCGAGCTGCGCCGTGACGACATCGTCACCCCGCAGTTCCCCGGGTTCGGGTGCCCTCGACCGCCGGGGTTCGGCGCCACCAAGGAGGAGTACGTCGCGTGGCTGGTGGCCGAGCTCGAGGCTCTCGCCGCGGAGGGACCGATCGACCTCGTGGGCCACGACTGGGGCGGGGGGCTTGTCGTGCGCGTCGTGAGCACGCGACCCGACCTGGTGGGGTCGTGGGTGACCGACGCGGCGGGGATCGGCGACGTCAATTTTGAATGGCACGACGTCGCCAAGATCTGGCAGACCCCGGGCGAGGGCGAGCAGTTCTTCGAGCAGCAGGCGGCCGCCACCCCCGAAGAGCGCGCCTCGGTCTTCGAGATGTTCGGAGTCCCGTCCGATCGGACCATGGTCCTCACCAGCGGGGACCCCGTCATGGCGGAGTGCATCCTCGCCCTCTACCGGTCGGCCGTGGACGTGGGGACGGAGTGGGGCCCCGACTTCGCGGACATCCCCAAGCCCGGTCTCGTGATCGTCCCCGGTGACGACCCCTTTCTCCCCGCCGACGGCGCGGCGATCTCGGCCCGCCGGGCCGGGGCCGCGCTCGAGAAGCTCGAAGGGATCGGGCACTGGTGGATGCTCCAGGACCCCGCCCGAGGCGCCCGGGTCCTCGAAGCGTTCTGGGCCTCTCTCGACTGAGCATCTGGCGGGCGGCAACGGCCGCGGCCGACAGCCAAGACATCCGACAGAGTTCGGGTAGGAAGCGAAGGTCATCGTGGAGTGGGACGACTGGACCAAGAGGTTGAAGACCGCGCTCGGCGCCAACGCCACCGTGCGCCTGCGCGAGCTCTTCGTGTCCGACGGCGTCTTCACCGATCCCGTGACGGCGTCGACCAAGGACATCAAGTCGGTCGAGGACGTGACCGACGCATCGTTCCCGGACTGGCAGCAGGAGGTCACCGCCTCGTACGGCAGCAGCGCCGGAGGTGCCTTCGAGTGGATCGGGCGCGGCACCATCGGGGGCAGCATCCGCATCGAATTGCACGGGTGCACCATGGTGGAGCTCGACACCGACGGCCAGGTCACGAGGTGGCGCGACTACTTCGACCTCAAGGAGATCGAGAAGCAGATGGGCGCCAGCATCGAGGACGTCCAGCACAAGGCCTGATCCCCTTTCTCGGTTGATGTCGTGACAACGCCACCCAGCGCCATGCCAAGGTTTGTTGGCTCGCATGGACTGGGGCTTGTCACCCCGCTGGCGATCGCCTTCGGTGCTGCTTTGGCTTTGGCGGCGTGCGGCTCGTCTCTTCCTGCTGGCGTCCTCACCCAATCAGACATACCGAGTTACCTGGGCGTGAAGGCCGATCGATCCGCCTTCGCACCAGGAGAGGGACACATTTCTCCCTGCAAGGGAGCGAACGGCGTCGTCTTCGATGGCTCATGGAGACACATGAAAGCTGGGCCCTCGTCCATTCCCGTCGTCACCAGTATGGCCGTGTCCTGTGCCAGCGTTTCTCAAGCTCACCGGTATTTCGACACGAGAAAGGTGGGCGCCCAGGGGTACCCACTCCCTGGAATTGACGGGCACCCAGTCCCTGGAGTGGGTGACGAAGCATGGTTTATCGACGCCGGTCGTGAGGCGGACTTACGTGACTACACCCTCGCATGGCGACAGAACGACCGGGTCAGCTTTGTCAGCATCGAGGGCTCCCAGAACGACAAGCGCATCACACCGGCGTTAGTCGAGTTGTTGGCTCGTCGGGCAGGTGCGAGATCGTAACGACCCAGATCGTAACGACACGGTCCAAACGCTCTCCAGGCCGATAGCAATGCTCGGCTATGACAACTCCACCGACCGACCGTCTCCGGCCCCTCAGCGAGGGATTCGCCAGTCCGGGTGCAGGGCGCGCTGGCGGGCGAAACGCTGCGCGGAGACGGTCGTGCCGTTGAACGATGCCCGCTCGTCCGGGGTGATACCGCTGTCACCTCCGGCCAACCACGCCACCACCGCCCCGGGAACCGAGGGGGGCGCCCCCGGGAACCGGTCGGCCAGCCCCAGCCGTTCCTGGGCGAGCACCATGCGCTCGGTCAGCACGTAGCCGGGTTCGACGTTCACCACGAAGATCCCCCGAGGGCCGAGCTCGACGGCCAGGATCCCGGCCACACGGTGAAAGGCCCCTTTCGTGACGGCATAGCCGAGCCCCCATCCGCCCTCCCCGGTGGGCGCCGGAGGATCACTGGTCGCCACGGCCGAGGTGATGTCGATGATGGTGCCCTCGCCCCGTTCGAGCATGCCGGGCAGCACCGCCTTGATCATCACCATCGGCGCCACGACGTTGGCCTCGAGCTTGGTCGTGACCAGGTCGAGGTCGAGATCGAGGAAACGCTCCATGCTGCCGGGCCCGGTGTGCACGGCGTTGTTGACGAGCACGTCCACCCGCCCCCATGCCTCGAGGACACCGTCGACGGCGGCCAGCAGCGAGTCCCGGTCGAGCAGGTCGGCCCGGATGGCCAGGGATCGCCCACCCGCCTTCTCGATCTCGCCCGCCGTCGTGTCGAGGCTCCCCGGGATGCCGTATCCGGCGCCGGTGCCGGACTCGTCGAACGCCTCGCCCTCCCGCACGGTGCGGGCGGTGATGGCCACGTCCAGGCCCGACTTGGCGAGGGCGATCGCGCTCGCCTTGCCGATGCCGCGGCTCGCCCCGGTCACGAGGGCGACACGCCGATCGACAGACACGGGGTGAGAGTACCCAGCACCCGAACGGTCCGACGACCGCGTCACGGTGCGGAGCGCTCAGCGCCGTGGAGCCCGAGCGACCGTGGGGCGCGCCGGGGGCGACGCGCCACGGCGCGTCCCACCGGCCCGATGAGGTCGGGTCAGGCCGACGCCTTCTGGCGTCGGTTGGCGGCGCGCAGCTTGCGACGCTCGCGCTCGTTGGTCCCGGCCCAGTACCCGACCAGGTCGGGGACGGCGAGCGCGTAGCGCAGGCACTCGGCGCGCACCGTGCAGCGGGCGCACAACTGCTTGGCGCGCGCCGTGGGCCCGCCACGATCGGGGATGAACATCTCGACGCGCTCGCCGCGACATGCGCCCAGCGTCTGCCACCGGGGGCGGCGGCGCAGCTGCACGACCACCGAAGAGACGCTTTCGATATCGGCCTCCTCGCTGTTCTCCCACGAGGACGCTGAGGACATTGCGAGGCTGGTCATGCCCAGACCTTCGTCACTCCCGCTCAGAGCCTTTAGCAAGCAGGCACGATCCACCACGCTACGTGGCCAGGTAGTGACGCCGGCCGGTGGCCAACCACGTTCCGCGGTTAGCCCCAGGGGCCTGGATATCCCCGATGACCAGGGAAATGAACCGCGGCATTCGGGGGCGCGGAGATTAGCCTCGAAAGCATGCGGGCGGACACCGAGGAATGGGCGGCACGAGTCAGGGACTCCATCCTCGCCGCGATCGTCAAGGAGGCGTCGGCCAAGAACCTCTTCGGCCCGTTCTCGCTCGACGACATCCTGCACGCGTGGCTCGAGCACGAAGGCGCCACCGTGGCCAAGCTTCCCGACCCGCCGGGGAAGACGGGGGCCACGACCACGCAACGCCGGAACTACTGGTTCTACGTAGGGTGCCGCGCCCTCGAAGAAGGGGCCTTCATCGCCGAGGTGGGCGACGGCAAGTTCGCCATCGCCTCGCTCAAGGTGCTGATGTCACAGATGCTGCACGCCGAGCCCTCGACCCAGGACTGATCCGCACCCCGGCGGCCCCCGAGACCGTCCCGGGCCCCGAGACCGACCCGGGACGAGCCGTCCGGGGCGAGCGGATCCGAGGACGAGCGGATCCGCCAGGAGCCAGAAGGCGGCACTGGGTACGCTCGCGAGGCGTGGAACTCCATCTCAGCCAGGACACCGAGGCGGACGCGCTGCTCTCCCAGAGCCCCTTCGCCCTCATCGTCGGCATGGTCCTCGACCAGCAGGTTCCCCTGGAATGGGCGTTCGCGAGCCCCTTGGAGCTCCAGCGCCGCCTGGGCACAGCCCTCGACCCCAAAGGCATCGCCCAGATGGACCCCGAGGCGTTGGCGTCGGCGTTCTCGTCGCGGCCCGCCCTCCATCGCTATCCGGGCTCGATGGCGACACGCGTCCAGGAGATGGCCAAGCTCGTCGTCGAGCGCTACCGAGGACGGACCGAAGGGATCTGGGAGGGCGCGACGTCGGGTGACGAGCTGTTGCGCCGGGTGAAGGAGCTCCCGGGCTTCGGCGAGCAGAAAGCGAGGATCTTCGTCGCTCTGCTCGGGAAGCAACTCGGCGTCCGACCCGACGGCTGGGACACGGTGAGCGCACCCTTCGGGGAGCCCGGCAGCTTCCGGTCCGTGGCGGATATCACCGACACGGACACCTTGAACAAGGTACGGGCGTACAAGCAGGCGTTGAAGGCCGCCCACAAGGCCAAGGCCGCGACGGGCACCGCCGCCAAGCCGACCGCCACCAAGGCCAGCGCCAAGAAAGCCGTGGCGGGGAAAGCCGTGGCCAAGAAGGCGTGACGCCGAGGCCGACCACGACGACACAGGTCGCGGCGCGCTTCGATGCGACCGGGCCATCGGTCGCATCGGGCTCCGGGACTCGGTGAGCACGCCCGAGCCCGGGCCCCTCGCGCACCGTCGCCTCTACCTCTGCACGGCCGACCGCCCCGATCTGGCGGACTTCGTGCACTGCTGCCTGGCGGGGGGCGTCGACGTCGTCCAGCTCCGCGACAAACGCCTCGAGGCGCGCCAGCTCGTGGATCGAGCCCGCGTCGCGGCCCGCGTGTGTGCCGAGCACGGCGTGCCTTTCATCCTCAACGACCGTCCTGATCTCGCGCTCGAGTCCGGGGCCGACGGGGTCCACGTCGGCCAGGACGACGCATCGCCGTCGCTGGCCCGCCGCATCCTGGGGGCAGGTGCCATCGTCGGCCTGTCGACCCACGCCCCCGTCGAACTGGAGTCGAGCCGGGACGAGCCCGTCGACTACGTGTCCGCCGGGCCCGTGGTGCCCACGCCCACCAAGCCGGGGAGAGCGGGGACCGGCCCGTCGTACGTCACCTTCGCCGTTGCCAACGCGCACCGCCCGGTCTTCGTCACCGGCGGGGTCACCCCCGAGACCGTGCCGGCGCTCGTGGACGCCGGCGCCCGCCATTTCGTCGTCGTCCGCTATCTCACCGAGTCCGACGACCCCGACGCGCCGCGACCGCCCTCCGTACCTCGATCGACCGGCATCTCGAGCGCGCCGCACCGTCATGATCATCACGCCGGCGTGATCCGCTCGCCCGCATGATCGACTCGTCGGCGTGATCCACTCGCCGACGAGGAGTGGGGGGTCAGGGCCCCTGGCGCTCGAGCCACCCTGACAGAAGGGCCACAGCACGAGGATCGCCACGCAACCGGTGTCCCGCTCCGGCCAGGACCCGGAGCTCGGCCCGGGCACCGGCCAGTTCGGCCAGACGCCGGCCGTCGGCGATCGGGACCTCCTCATCGTCGGCCCCGTGCACCACCAGCACGGGGCGCGGCGCCAGCTTGGCCGCGGCCTCGTCCGGGCGGAGCAGGGTGAATGCCGCTCCCCATTGCTGGCGGTCCGACGGGTATCCCTCGGAGCGGATGGCACCGACACGTCGGGCGTACTCGATCATGCCGACGCCGTCGTTGGCCCAGTCGGCGAAGGTGGCCGGAGAGCCGAAGCAGGCCACACCCCGGACCCGGTCGTCCTCGCCGGCGACGCACAGGCCGAGCGCGCCACCGGTGCCGAACCCGACGATCCACACCCCGCCGCCGTTGCCGATCCCCACGGCGTGATCGACCAGCGCCCGGAGGTCGTCGTACCAACCACCGAGCGAGAAGTCCCCGGCCGACGCGCCCACGCCGCGCAGGCAACCGACGACGACGGGGTACCCGTTCTCACCGGCGATGCGATCCGCCAGGCTGGGCAAGGTGTCGGCGACGCGTTCGGCCGAATCCCTCTCGACCGGAAACCCGTGGCACAGCACGAGCACGTTGGCCCGGTCACCGCGGGTCGAGGATCCCGGGGCGACGTGCAAGGCCAAGGTGCCCGCCGGCCCCTCGATCTCACCCCACATGGTCGACACCGGCGCGCGCCGCCCCCGCTCTGCTGCGCACGTGGACGGTCGCTCAGCTCCGCCAGAAGCGCCAGGCATGGCGCCGGCGCCCGGCGGGGGTGTGCGGCACGTCGACCGCGGGTGGATCAGGCAGGTCGGCGCTGAGCGCGTACAACTCGACCAGGGTGCGCGCCCTGAGCACCCGGTCTATGCGATCGGCGAACTCCTCCTCGCTCAGTCGTCCTTCGGCGAAGTGGCGCTCGATCATGGCCGCGAACCGGTCCCGATCGGCATCGGAGGCACGAGGACCGGTGGGCGCAGGGCCCGGGGCCACGGGGTCTGCTGGCCTGTCCGGTGGGTCCTGCACCACCTCAGTATCCCGCACCGGGGACGGCGATCTCCGGACTGCCGGGTGCGGTTCCGGGGCGAAGACATCGGCGTCTCGGTGACGGGTGGGTGATGGAAGACTGATGGCGGTGACCGGCTGTGTGGCGTGTGAGCTCTCCAGCGGGGAGCGCGTCCTGCCCGGGGGCCTCATCTCCAGAACCCGTCTCTGGTTGGTCGAGCACTGCATTGGCCCGCTCGGCCTCGGTACGTTGATCGTCAAACCCGAGCGACACGTGACAGCGGTGGCCGATCTCTCCGAGGAGGAGGCAGTCGAGCTCGGACCGCTCCTGCGGCGGACCTCAGCTGTCGCACGTCAACTTGTCGATGCTGAGCAGGTCTACAACTGCCTGTGGTCTCATGCGGGTGGCGTCCCTGTCCACATCCATTTCGTGGTGCAACCTGTCACGAAGGAGCAGGTGTCGGAGCTTGGTGCCTATGGTCCGAGACTGCAGCTCGCTCTCTTCGCTGCAGACGAGGCGCCCGACCGACAGGGAGTCGAGCGTGTTGCCGGACTCGCCCGCGTGCTCTTTGCCGAGCGGAGGTCCATTTCCGCCCAGTAGGTGATCGTTACGGGTGCGCGTCCCCGCATGCCTCTCGCTCCGCGAAGCAACGTGGGGGTATTGCATTTCGGAACCTCGGGTGTCGAGATTTCTCCAACCGAGGGTGCTGCTCCTTCCGTGATCAGGAGGCCGTGATCTTCCAGATCGGGGCAGCCGCGCGCCCTGTACCACGAGAAAACACCTAGGTGGTTTCCGGAGTAACTGGGGTGGTTTCTCGGGCTCGCTTCCGAACCACTCTTGACAAGATGCCAGTGACGGACGGGGTACAGCCCGTCACTGGCTACTCGCCACCGACCAAACGGAGAGGGGATCATGAGACTGAGGAAGAGCTTGTTGATTTTGACTGCGGTGATGTTGCCTGTTGCCAGCATCGCCTTGCTCGAGGGCACCGCGTTCGCCAAGAAGGTGACGGGGACCGGTAACCCCACGTGTCATTTTGGAGGCACCATCAGCTTCAACCCGCCTCTGACCAAGAACGGGACCGCCGGGGTGAAGAAGGAGGTCACGACGGTGACCGCGAGCCTGAGTTCGTGCGCGGGTGGGGTGCCTGCACCTCCGGCATCAACCGTCAGCGTGAAGGCGATCAAGACGAAGACGGCAAAGGGCGCGAACGGCGCCACGTGCTCCAGCTTTGAGTCCGCAGCGGGGTCGGCCAAGGTCAAGGTCAAGGTCAACTGGAGCGGCGAGAAGCCGTCGAAGTTCTCCATCAGTGGTCTGCACGAAACCGTGAATCCTGAGACGGGCGAGGCGGGCTTCACCGGCAGCTTCCCGGTCGCCGGTTCCTACGCCGGAGCGGGGAACCTCGGGGTCTACCTCACCGTGGCGAGCACGGACGCAATCGTGGCGTGCAGCGGGAGCATTTCGTCGCTTGCCATTGACCGGGCAAACAGCTCGGGCAAGCTGTAGAACAACTGCAAGCGCGCTCTCCGCACGTTGGGGGAGTCGCAAGTCGGTCGCAAGAGGGTGGGCTTCGGCCCACCCTCTTGCGCGTCCGGACACACGAAGACGTCCCCGGCCCGGGAAGGGCGTCGAAGAGTGGACCCGAGGAAACGAGCCGTCGGAGAGCCCGGTACCGCTGCCGACCTACCGGCCAGGACGGGCACCGGAGTCACCCGTCGTGGCGTGCACCTCGGGCGTCAGCGCGAGCGGCGCGACCTGGGACCGACCCGCAGCGACGCCGACGGGTGGATCAGATGCCGATGCGCTGAGCCAGCAGCTCGCGGTGGTAACTCGGGTCCCCGAGCATGAGCTCGGAGGACTTGGCCCGCTTGAAGTACAGGTGGGCGTCGTGCTCCCACGTGAACCCGATGCCGCCGTGGATCTGGATGTTCTCGGCGGCGGCGTGGAAATAGGCCTCCGAGCAGTACGACTTGGCCAGACTGGCGACCACGGGAAGCTCCTCGGAGTCCTCGGCCGCGGCCCAGCCGGCGTAGTAGGCGGCCGACTTCGCCGACTCGACCTCGAGCAGCATGTCGGCGCACTTGTGCTTGATGGCCTGGAAGGACCCGATGGGTCGGCCGAACTGGATGCGGGTCTTGGCGTAGTCCACCGACATGTCCAAACAGCGCTGCGCGCCGCCGACCTGCTCGGCCGCAAGGGCCACCGCCGCGAGGTCGAGCGTGCGCGACAGCACGGGGCCGGCCCCACCCTCCTCCCCCACCAGACGAGCCGGTGTGGAGGTGAACTCGATCCTGGCCTGCTTGCGCGTCTGGTCCATGGTGGCGAGCGGGGTGGCGGCCATCCCGGCGGCGCCTCCCTCGACGGCGAAGAGGCTGACGCCCTGGCCCGTGCGTGCCGCGACGATGACGAGATTGGCGTTGTGCCCGTCGACCACGAACATCTTGTGCCCGTCGAGCTTCCAGTGCTCACCCTTCCCGGTGGCGGTGAGGGTGATCCCGTCGGTGTCCCACCGGCCGCTGTCCTCGGTCAGCGCCAGCGTGGCGATGGTCTCCCCCGCCGCCACGCCGGGCAGCAGGTCCTTCTTGGCCGACTCGTCACCGCTGGCCAGGATGGCGTTGGCGGCGAGCGCGACGGTCGAGAAGTACGGCGCGCACAGCAGCGCCGCTCCCATCTCCTCGAAGATCACGGTCAGCTCGACGTAGCCGAACCCGGCGCCCCCGTACTCCTCGGGGATGGCCAGCGCCTGCAGGCCGAGCTGGTTGGCCATCTGCTCCCAGACGGCCCGGTCGAAGCCTTCGGTCGTCTCCATGAGGCGTCGCACCTCGGTGACGGGCGACTTGTCCTCGAGGAAGCGACGAACGGACCGGCGCAGCTCCTCCTGCTCCTCGCTGAAGGCGAAGTTCATGACTCTGGGTCCCCCTCTTCGGGTCCTCGGGATGCTCCCGTGCGTCGTCATGGCGCGGGCCGCTGACTCCGTTGTCTACCAGACGCCGCCGTTGTTGACCAATATGTCAATAAGGCCGATGTGGTGGCGAAATGCGGCCGCTCACCACGTCACGAGCCGCGTCGGGAGAGCCCGTCGGGGCCAGCGGGGACGCCGCCGGTCACTGCCCGAGGCGCTGCCAGTTCCGTCCGTCGGTGGTCCGCCACAGTCCGGATCCCGACACGCACACCCACCCGTGTGTGGCGTCGACGAACACGACATTGCCCGTCCCTCCCGCCACCAGGCCCGTCTTCACCAAACCGGGGACGACGTGCCACGTCCTGCCCCCGTCGGTGGTGGCGAACACGCCGGAACGGTCGGGGAAGAGCCAGGCGTCCGACGACGTGAGGACGGCCAGGTTCTCGTGCCCGAGGGCATAGGGCGTGACATAGCCGGCCGCGGGCAGCCCGCCCGCGGCGCCGAGGACCTTCCCGCCACTGAGGACCGGGGCATTGGCGGCGGCGGACAGGACCCAGTCCGAGCCGCCGTCGCGCGACCGGTACAGCGCCTTGGCCTGGGAGCCGGCGCTGGCCTGGGACGCGCAGATCATCCACAGGTCACTGGTCCCCGATGCGGCGATCTGCTCACCGAAATCGAAGTACGCCGGACACGGGTCGGGGCGCGACGACCAGGTCTGGCCTCCGTCGGCGGTGTAGACGAGAGAGCCCCCGGTCCCCGTCGATCCGGATCGGGGCCCGAAAGAGAGCACGTAGGCCCGGGCGCGGGTGATCCGGGCCAACTCCAGGTTCTCGTCGCTCACCGACACCTCGGCGTTCTCCGACAGCGGCGCCGCACCCGCCGCCGACCATGTCCGGCCGTTGTCGGTCGACACCTCGACCACGACCGGGCACGACGGCCCCGCCGTCGACCTGATGGGGCACGTCCCCACCACGGCCCAGACGTCGGGGCCGATGGCGCTGACGTCGGAGACGACGGGCCCGATCCCGGCGCGCGACCACGTGCGCCCGCCGTCGGCGGTGACCCACAGCGAGACGGCCCCCGAGGACGACGGCGGACCTCCCCACAGGTAGCCGTGGACCGAGTCGGAGAACTCGAACTGGGCGGGGAACCCCACGGGAAGGCTCGGATCGGCGACGCGCCAGCTCACTCCTCCGTCACCGGAGACGGCCAGCAGCGTCTGCGTGCCGTGGACCACCAACGCGTACCCCCGCATCTGGCCCACGAACACGACGGAGGACAGGTCCGACGAGGGAACGGGCGTCCCCACACCCAGCAGGCCGGTCTGGGAATCGAACGCGGCGAAGGTCTGGGCCGCCGTGGGCCCCGACACCAACGCGCCGATCACGATCCCGACCGACAGGGCGCCCACGACGACGACGCCGAGGACAGCACTCACCCGCCGCCGCCGCAGCCGGGCGGCGCGCGTCAGCACGCCCCTGAGGGTTCCCTCCGTCGGCGCCGGCGGTTGCGGGTCATCCAGATGCTCGAACATCGTCACCTCCCCAGCCGCCCCGCTGCTCCAGGTCGTCACGCAGATGCGCCAGGCCCCGCGAGGCGTGGCTCTTCACCGTGCCCGGCGAACAACCGAGCGAACGAGCGACGTCGAGCTCGGGCCAATCAGCCAGGTACCGCAGCACCACGACCTCGCGTTGGCGGCGGGGAAGGCGCCGCAGCGCCCGGGCCAGGTCGATGCGCTCCGACAGGTGTGTCTCGACCAGCGCCACGGGCTCGCTCATCGCGCTCGACACCCGGCTGCGCCGGCGGAGCCGGTCGATGGCCAGGTTGGTGGCGACGGTGACGACCCACCCGTGGGGACGGTCGCGGAGGCGCGCCCACCGGAGGTGCGTCCGGGCCAGGGCCTCCTGGGCCACGTCCTCGGCGTCCCCGCGGTCGCCGAGCACCTTGAACGACACGCGGTAGGCGAGCAGGTACAGGTCGGGGAAGGCCTCCTCGAATCGCACCGCCTCGGCCACGGCCCGCCCCCTCCTCGCCCCGGTCAACGGGTCTACCAGTTCTCACGGCTGGGAACCCTGGCCGGTTGTCACCCACACTCGGACGTGCTCGGGCCCCGAGTCGTCAGGCCCAGCACGCCGTCGGCGGCATGATCACCTCCAACCCGCCGGCGCCGGTGGCGAACAGCCGGTGCGGCCGACCGGCGGCCACAGGTGCCGACCTAAGGTAACGACCATGCCCCACTACGAAGACAGCCTGATCGAGGTCCACAAGGTCGTCGTCGGCCCCATCGACAACAACGTCTACGTCATCCGCAGCAAGGGCACCGGAGACGCCGTCATGATCGACGCCGCCAACGAGCACGAGCTGCTGCTCCGGATGTGCCGCGACCTCGGGGTCCGCAAGGTCCTCGAGACCCACGGCCACTGGGACCATATCCAAGCGGTCCCCGCCGTGCGCGACGCGGGCTACGAGGTGTCGGTGACCGCGGCCGACGCCGAGATGCTCCCCTCGTACGACCTCCTGCTCGAGGACGACAGCGTGATCGAGGTCGGCGATATGCGCGTGCGGACCATCGCCACTCCTGGGCACACGCGGGGATCGATGTGCTTCGTCGTGGAGGGGACCCCGCTCCTGTTCAGCGGGGACACGCTGTTCCCCGGGGGGCCCGGGAACACCAAGTTCGATGGTGGGGACTTCCCCACCATCATCCGGTCCATCGAGGACCGCCTGTACTCGCGTTTCACGCCCGACACGGTCGTGCTCCCCGGCCACGGGGCCGACACGACCATCGGCACCGAGCGGCCCCACCTCCAGGAGTGGATCGACCGGGGTTGGTGACCTGAGCCGGCGATGCCCCGCCGCCGGTCCCGCCGCCGACCGGAGTGATCAGAGGGGAACGGCCGGTCAGAGAAACGGCGCGTCAGGGAAACGGCGTGTCAGTGAAACGGCGTGTCAGTGAAACAGACGGGTCAGGGGAACAGTCCCCGGGCCGTGATGGCGGCGGCGAGCCGCTCCACGCCGACGACGCCGGCGGCACGGCGCATGGTCACGCCGAGGCCCTGGGCGCGGGCCCACACGTCGGCGAAGGCGTCGTCAATCGTCCGCGCCAACCGGGTGGCCACGAGCTCCTCGTCCCAGGCGTAGCCCTGACGCGACTGCGCCCACTCGAAATACGAGGCCGTCACGCCGCCCGCGTTGGCCAGGATGTCGGGGACGACGGTGATCCCCTTCTCGGCGAGGATCCGGTCACCCTCGGGGGTGGTCGGCCCGTTGGCGGCCTCGACCACCACCCGGGCCCGCATCTGGCGCGCCGCGGCGTGGTCGATGGCGCCCTCGAGTGCGGCGGGCACGGCCAGCTCTGCCTCCACGGCCCACAGGTCGGCTGAGGCGATCTCCTCTCCCCCCGCGAAGCCCGCCACCGACCCCACCGTCGCGACGTGTTCGGACAACAAGGTGAGATCGAGACCACCGGGATTGTGCACCGCTCCCCCGACGTCGGCCACCGCCACCACGCGCATGCCGGCCGAGGAGAGGAGAAAGGCCAGAGGACCGCCGACCTTGCCGAAGCCCTGCACGATGGCGCGCGCCCCGGGCACGGGCATGTCGAGGGCGGCGAACACCGCCCGCACGCACCGCACGACACCGGAGGCCGTCGCCCCGGTGTGCAGGCGCATGCCCCCCACCGACAGGGGCTTCCCCGTCACGACCTCGGGGATCGAGCGGCCCTGCATCATGTGGAGCGTGTCGAGCAGCCAGGCCATGACCCGTTCGTCGGTGTTGACGTCCGGGGCGGGGATATCGCGATCGGGGCCCAGCAGCGGCGCGATCTCGAACGTGTAGCGGCGAGTCAGGCGCTCGAGCTCCCCGTCCGACAGCTGACGCGGGTCGCAGCGCACGCCACCTTTGCTTCCGCCGAAGGGAATGTCGACGACGGCCGTCTTGAGCGTCATGTCGGCCGCCAGGGCGGCGACCTCGGAGGCGTTGAGGGTGGGGTGGAAGCGGATCCCGCCCTTGGCCGGCCCGCGCGCCGTGTTGTGGTGGATGCGCCACCCGAGGAACACCTCGACGTGGCCGTCATCCATCCGGATGGGGACGGCGACCTCGAGCATCCGGTCGGGCAGCTGCAACAGCCGGTGGACGTCGGGGTCGAGTCCAGCCAAGGTGGCGGCGTCGTCGATGCGTTCGAGCACCGTGGCCCACGGGTCGTACTCACCGGGCGGCGCCGGCGCCCGATGCGACCCGGACGCGTGCACGACCGGGGCCACGGTGGCCATCGGGACGACCGGTGTGGCCGCATCGGGAACTTTGGCGCCGCGTCCGCCCTTGCCCCGCCACGACGTGGCCTTCGACCGTGGCCGCGGTGTGGGCTCGGGGCTCACCGCGCCTCCAGCACCGTGTCGGGCCCGCCGCGTCGACGGGCCGTGAGGATATGGGCGTCCTCTCCGTCCTCGGACTTCACGTGGACCACGAGCGGCGACCGGGTGAGCGAGAACACGCCGGCCAGCAGGACGATCATGGCCAGGACCTCACCGACCAGCCTGCCGCCCGAGGTCTGGACGTGATCGCCGAACAGGCCGATCCCGATGGCGATGGACACGAGCGGGTCCACGATCACGAGGGCCGACTGCGATGCCGTCACCGGGCCGGCGTGGAAGGCGTTCTGCGCCAGGAACACCCCGACCAACCCCGCACCCGCCATCGCGTACGGCGGCCAGCTCACAAAGACATGGCTCCAGCCCTTGGTGATCTCGTCGTTCATCGTCTTGATGAGCGCGGCCGTGAAGGCGAAGGCGATGGCCCCCGCCACGCCGAACCAGGCGGCGCGCCACCCCGGAGACCCCATCCGGGTGAGCAGCACGGCCACCGAGCACCCCCCGATCGCCGCGAAGGACACGATCCCCCAGTCCTCGAGGTCGGGGATCTCGTTGCCGCCGCTCGGGGCCGACAGGGCCAGGAAGGCGGCCAACCCCCCCGCGGCGGCGCTCGCCCCCACCCACTCCTTCCAACCGAGAGGCAGCCGGAACCAGATGCCCAGGATGGCGATGAGGAAGGGCAGCTCCAGGGTCAAGATGGGCTGCACCGTGGTGAGGTGGCCGAAGTGCAGGGCCAGGAACTGCAAGAGGAACGCGGCCACCAACACCGCGAAGCCGGCGATCCACACCGTGCGCCGGATGGCGTAGGCGATCAGGCTCAACTTCAGGTTCGTGTCAGCCGGGGCGGATTCCACCCCCATCCGTTGCAGGACGCTGGTCAACGCATTGGCGAATGCCGCCATGACGGCGAGCACGTAAGCCATCAGGGTCTTTCTACCGCACCAGCTGCCCTGCCATGCCGTTTGGCTCCCGCCGGGCCCGGTCGGCCACCACCGGTCCCCTTCCGGCGACACCGGTCCCGGTCTGGCGGCCTTTCCGTGCCCGTCGGTACGCTGGGAGGCCCACCTGCGCCCGAGTCCTCCCCATGACCGGGCCGCGAGGGCGGACAACCACGGAAAGAGAGCACGATGGCCGACATGATCACCGAAGAGGAGCTCGAGCGGAACGCGCTCGCATTCCTCGAGGCGAATGCCGAGCTCCGTGTCGAAGCCGAGAAGGGCTGGGGCGAGGGGTCGGACCAGGTGTCGCTCCTGCCCGAGCGCACGCTCGAGGAAGAGCTGGCCGAGCTCGCGGCGGCGCGGGCCTGGTCCCAGAAGCGCTTCGACGCCGGCTTCGGCTGGCTCAGCGGGCCGGTCCAGTACGGAGGCCACGGCCTCACCCGTGACCACCAGCGGCTCTACGACAACCTCGAGGCCCGTTACGAGACCCCTCCCATGACCGGCTACGGGATCGGCCTCGGCATGGTCGCGCCCACGATCCTGGCCCACGCCACCGACGAGGTGAAGGACCTCTACCTTCGGTCCCTGTGGCGCGGCGACATCGTCGCCTGCCAATTGTTCAGCGAGCCCGGGGCGGGGAGCGACCTGGCCGGGTTGCAGACCAAGGCGGTGCGCGACGGCGACGAGTGGATCGTGACCGGACAGAAGGTGTGGACCTCGGGCGCCCATCTGTCCGACATCGGCGAGATCATCTGCCGCTCGGATCCCGATGCCCCCAAGCACAAGGGCCTGACCGGCTTCGTCGTCGACATGCACGCCCCGGGGGTCGAGATCCGGCCCCTGCGCCAGATGACCGGCGGCGCCTCGTTCAACGAGGTGTTCTTCACCGAGGTGCGCATCCCGGACTCGCATCGGCTGGGAGATGTCAACGGCGGGTGGACCGTGGCCCTGACCACGCTCATGAACGAGCGGGCCGCCATCGGCGGCGGCAGCATGTCGTCGGGGAACGGCAACCTGAGCACGCCCCGCCTGATCGAGCTGGTCCGCCACCACGGCCGGTCCTCGGATCCCCTCGTGCGCCAACAGCTCGCCGACATCTTCATCCACGGCCGTGTGGCCAGCTACACCAACCTGCGCGCCATGGCCAAGATCGCCAGCGGCCAGCTTCCCGGGCCCGAGATGTCCATCGCCAAGCTCTCACTGACGATGAACATGCGCCGCATGACCGATCTCCTGTCCTCGGTCCTGGGCCCCAAGCTCATCGCCGACTCGGGCGAGTGGGGCACCTTCGCGTGGTCGCAATTCCTCCTCGGGCTACCCGGGATGCGCATCGCCGGGGGAACCGACGAGGTCCTCCACAACATCATCGGCGAGCGCGTGCTCGGGTTGCCGAAGGAGCCCGCCGTCAAGGCGTGAGTTGCGGGCCCGGTAGTCGCCGGGCCACGACGTGAGCTCCCACGGCAGGTAGTCGACGAACGCCCACGACCGACGGTGCACGGCGCTGAGCCCGTATCCGCACAGGGCGCGCTGGTGGGCGGGCGACGGGTAGCCCTTGTTCCGCTCGAAGTCGAACGCGGGGTAGGAGTCCGCCGTGGCCCGCATGATCCGGTCGCGCGTCACCTTGGCCAGCACCGATGCCGCCGCCACCGAGGCACAGCGCGCGTCACCTCCGATCACGGTATGCACGGGCGGGGCCCACGACGCACTCGGCGCACCGTCGGGGGGATCGGCGCAGGCGGCGGGCTCGACGCCGCCGTCGGCGTCGAAGAGCTGCGGCACCAGAGGCGGGCTCACGAAATCGAACGTGCCGTCGAGGACCACGGCGTCGGGGACGAGCTCGGGGGCCAGCTGGGCCAGGGCGCGCCGGGTGGCCAGGCGGAGGGCGGCGGTCATGCCCACGCGGTCGCACTCCTCGGGCCCGGCGTGCCCGACCGCCCAACCCGCACACCACCCCGCCACCTTCTCGAAGATCGCTTCACGGGTGTCCTCGGTGAGCTGCTTGGAGTCACGCAGGCCCCGGGGGATTCGTCGAGGTGACTCGCAGAGCACCACCACCCCTACGCTGAGCGGCCCGGCCCAGGCCCCTCGCCCGACTTCGTCCACACCCGCCACCAGTCGGTGGCCGGCATCCCACAGACGGCGCTCGTGGACCAAGCCGGGCCGGGCCGGAACCGACCGCCGGGGTGTCGTGGTTTTCGTCGGCGGTGCAGCAGAAACTCGCGGAGGGGTCACGGCCTCACACCGGGCGCGACAGCGTTGGCCATGTGTTGTCCACGCCGCTCTTGTCGTGAGAAACGCGAGCGCCCATCATGGGGGCGTTCGGTGCATCGGCGGCAAAGGAGGTCACCTGCATGACCAACGGCCTGATGGACCCATCGACCGATACACCCGACGTGCGACTGACCCAGGGCACCGCCGTCGACGTCCGCAACCGTTTCGTCGGCTCGTGGAGCCACGGCTTCGAGGTGGCCGAGGACGTGGAGGGCGGGTACCGCGTCCGCCGGCTATCCGACGACAGCGTCCTCCCCGACATCTTCTCCCGCGAGGACGTCAGGCTGGAACGTCGCAAGCAGGGCCTGTGGTGGTACTGATCACGACCTGAGCGCCGCCGCTCCCGTCGCGTCGGTCGCGGCATCGGCCTCCCCCGCACGGGCACAGCGATCCGGATGCCGGTGCACGAGCCCATGGATCAGGGCAGGCCCACCGTCTCGATGAACTCGTCGATGGGCACGGCGATGAGGGTCTTGGTCTTGAGCGTGCCGCGCGCCCCAGGGCGACCGCCACGCGGGTGACGACCTTCTCGTCGGGTGCTTCGAGGATGGTGGCGAAGTCGTACTGCCCGAGCAACGCCCACTGGGCCACCACGTGCGCGCCCATGGACTCCACCTCGGTGTTGACCTCCTTCAGGCGTTGCGGGTTCTGCCGCAACGTCGCCATCCCCTCGGGCCCGAGCGTCGACAGCATGAGGAACGTCGTCATGCCGGCACGCTACCGCACGGGTCCTTCGCCCCGCGACTCCCGCCGGGCCGTGCCGGGCACAGGCGGCGGAGCGGTCGAAGGGCCTCGGGAGCGCCTTTTCGGGCAAGGTGGGGCCCATGCCAACGCACTACCAGGTCACCACCACCACGGCGACCGAGGATGAGGCCATGGGTCTGGCCCGCGCCGCGGTCGAGCACCGACACGCCGCCTGCGCCCAGGTGTCGGGGCCGATCGTGTCGTTCTACCGGTGGGAGGGGCGCGTCGAGACGAGCGCCGAATGGCGCTGCGTGTTCAAGACATCAGCAGCCGCACACCCGCGGCTGACGACGTTTCTGCGCGGCGCGCACAGCTACGCCGTTCCCGAGATCGTCTCCGCCGTGATCGACGACGGGGACGCCGACTACCTGCGGTGGATCGACACCGAGACAATCGACACCGGGACAATCGACACCGAGACAGGAGCCGACCCCTGACGTCGCCGTGAGCCGTCCGCTCCATGCCGTCGCGGCGCGCTCACCGCAACTCGGACCGGCGGACCTTCCCCATCGAATTCCGTGGCAGCGCGTCGACGAAACGGACCCGGCGCGGCCGTTTGTACGGGGCGAGGCGCGCCGCCGCGTAGGCGAGCAACCCGTCGGCATCGGGGGGCGACGTGCCGTCGGGCACGACCCACGCGCACACCGTCTCGCCCCATTCCTCCGACGGCACGCCGGTCACGGCCACCTCGGCCACCGACGGGTGGCCGAGCAGGACGTCTTCGACCTCGGCCGGGTACACGTTGTAGCCGCCCGAGATGATGAGCTCGGTCGATCGTCCGAGCAGGCGGACGTACCCGTCCTCGACCACGCCGAGGTCCCCGGTCCCGAACCACGACCCGTCGAAGCTCCCCGCCGTGGCCGCGGGCCGCTCCCAGTAGCCGGAGAACACCGTGGGGCCGCGCACCCACAGGGCGCCGTCGTCCTCCACCCGGGCCTCCACGCCCGGGAAGGGGAATCCCACCGTCCCCGGTCGGCGCTCGCCGTCGTAGGGATTGGACAGGGTCATGAGCGTCTCGGTCATCCCGTAGCGCTCGAGCACCTGGGTGTGCGCCGACTCGGCGATGGCCCCGTGCAGCTCGGCGCTCAGCGGAGCCGACCCCGACACCGCCAGGCGCAGGCGCGACAGCTCCCCCACACGACTCGAGGCGGCCAGACGGTGGTACATGGTGGGGACGCCGAAGAACATCGTGGCCTGGTGCCGGTCGGACGCGTCGAGCACCGCGTCGACGTCGAAGCGCGCCAGGAGCACCACCGACGACCCCATGAACAGCGAGGTGTACAGGGCCACGCACAGTCCGTGCCCGTGGAAGATCGGCAGGGCGTGGACGAGGCGGTCGTCCTCGCTCCAGCGCCACGTCATGGCGATCGAGGCGCAGTTGGCCAGGAGGTTGCCGTGGGTGAGGACCGCTCCTTTGGGCGCGCCGGTGGTTCCCGAGGTATAGGCGATGAGCGCCACATCCCCGGCCTCGGACCGGTCGAGCTCGATCGGACGCGGCTCCCCCGCGCCTGGTGCGTTGCGGACCGCGGACGACGGCCCGTCGACCAGTGAGAGGTCGGGCATTGCCACGGCCATGACACCGCCGGCCGCTCTCGACACGACCGCCGCCCGGTCGCGGTCGTCGACGACGGCCAAGGCCGGTCGCACATCCCCGATGACGTGCGCCAGCTCGCGCTCGGTGTAGGCCGCGTTCACCGGGACCACGACGAGGCCGCCCCGCAGGGCGGCGATGTTGACCGCCACCGCGGCGGTCGACGACCCCGTGCTCCACAGAACCCGGTCGCCCCGCCCGAGCCCGAGGCGCGCCAGGCGCTGTGCGATCTCCCTGGTCATCTCGTCGAGCTGGCCGGCACTGCACCACCCGGTCGTCGCCCCGCCGGTCCCGGCTCCGGCGAACGCGTCGAGAAGCAGTGGCCTGGCCGGGTCACGAGCCCACGCCTGCGCCCAGGCGCGGGGAAGGCTGCGCTGCGACGTGAGGTCCGCCACCTGCACGTCCGATCCCGGGCTCAGGTGCTCGCGCCAGGGTCGGGGGTGCACGGCGGCACACGGTAGCCCGAGTGCCCGCCTCCGTTGCCGGGCCCGCGGGAGGGCTCGGGTGTGAGAATCACCGCATGCGGTTCATCGTCCTCGGCGCCGGCGCGGTCGGAGGGGTCATCGGGGGCCGCCTGTTCGAGCACGGCCACGACGTGACCCTCGTCGCCCGGGGCGACCACTACGACGCGCTCGCTCGCGACGGGCTCCGCCTCGAGTCACCCGACGCCGCCGTGAGGTTGTCGATACCAGCGGTGTCCGACCCGGCCGACATCGCCTTCGGCCCCGACGACGTCGTGATCCTCGCCGTGAAGAGCCAGGACACCGCCGCCGCGGCCCGGCACCTCTCGGTCGTGGCTCCCCCCACGATCCGACTGGTCTGTGCCCAGAACGGGGTCTCGAACGAACACACCGTGATGCGGTGGTTCTCGACGGTCTACGGGATGTGCGTCATGTGCCCCGCCACCCATCTCTCCCCCGGCGTGGTCCAGGCCCATTCCGCCCCCGTCACCGGGCTCTTGGACGTGGGCCGCTGGCCCGCCGGCATCGACGACGGGGCGACGGCGCTGTCTTGCGCGCTCGGCGCCTCCACCTTCAGGTCCGAGGCGCGACCCGACATCGCCCGGTGGAAGTGGGGCAAGTTGCTCATGAACCTGGGGAACGCGGTCGAAGCCCTGTGTGGGGCGAGCGCCTGGGGTGGCACGCTCACCACCCGGGCGCGACGCGAGGCGGTGGCGTGCCTCGAGGCCGCCGGCATCGCGTATGTGGGTCGCCAGGAGGACGCGGCCCGACGAGGTGACCTCCTCACCCACCGGCCCGCCGGCGGTGTGGCCCGCGCCGGGAGCTCCTCGTGGCAGAGCCTGGCGCGATCCACCGGTGCCATAGAGACCGACTACCTCAACGGCGAGATCGCGAGGCTCGGCCGGCTCCACGGCGTGCCGACCCCCGTGAACGAGTCGTTACAGCGAGTCGCCAATCGCTTCGCCCGTGACCGCCGCGCCCCGGGCACGATGCCCGAAGACGAGCTGCTCCGCCTCATTGACGGCTCAGCCCCGTCGATCACAGGAGCCGCAGGTTGACTGGCGGGTCGAGGGAGGAAACTGCTTGCCTTGTGACATGAGGCATCTCCTTCGTCGACGCGTGGTCACGCTGGGCGTCGCCCTGGCCAGTTGCGCGCTGGCCATTCCGAGCGTCGAGCTGGCCACGTCGAGCGCCGCGTCGGCGACCACGTATCCCGACGTCGCCGCCGAGCCCGTCCCGTTCGGGAACGCCGGGTTCTTCGGGTCCATGGCGGGGGTCAAGCTCAACGCCCCGGTCGTCGGCATGGCCCCGACGCCCGATGCCTCGGGGTACTGGCTCGTCGCCGGTGACGGAGGGGTGTTCAGCTTCGGGGACGCGGGGAATTTCGGGTCGATGGGCGGGACGACCCTGAGCGCCCCGGTCGTCGGTCTGGCCCCCACCCCCGACGGCAGGGGGTACTGGCTGGCCTCGGCCGACGGCGGGGTCTTCAGCTTCGGTGACGCCGCCTTCCACGGCTCGATGGGCGGGACACGGCTCCACGCGCCCATCGTGGGCATCGAGGCCACGCCCGACGGCGCCGGCTACTGGCTGGTCGCCTCCGACGGCGGGATGTTCGCCTTCGGTGACGCGTCGTACTTCGGCTCCATGGGGGCGACGCACCTCAACGCGCCGGTGGTCGGCATGGCCGCCGCTCCCGGTGGCAGGGGGTACTGGCTCGTGGCGTCCGACGGCGGGGTGTTCAGCTTCGGTGCCGCCGCCTTCCACGGCTCGATGGGAGGGACGCACCTCAACGCGCCCGTGGTCGGGATGGCGGCCACCCCCTCGGGCGACGGCTACTGGATGAGCGCGGCCGACGGCGGCGTGTTCAATTTCGGCGGCGCCGCCTTCTTGGGGTCGATGGGAGCCCAGTCCCTGCAGTATCCGGTCACGGCCATGGCGGCGACGCCCGACGGGGGCGGGTACTGGCTGCTGCCGAGCACCCAGATCGCGGGGGCGACGCTCAAGCCCGGCTCCACGGGCTCGGCCGTGCTCCTGCTCCAGCAACGCCTGTCGGCTCTCGGCTATTGGCTCGGGACGCCCAACGGCACGTTCGGTGACAGCACCGAGCAGGCCGTGTGGGCCCTGCAGAAAGCATCGGGGATCAGCCGGACCGGCACGGTCGGGCCCGCCACCCAGGCGGCCCTGGCCGCGGGCGTGATCCCCCAGTCCCGGAGCACCTCGGGCTACGTGATCGAGATCGACCTCGAAGACGACCTCGTCATGTTCGTGACGAACGGCAAGATCGACTTCGTCCTCAACACCTCCACGGGGGGTGGCTACACCTACACCGAAGACGGCGTGACGTCGGTGGCCACCACGCCGACCGGCCACTTCTCGATCTACCGGCAGACCAACGGTCTCGTCGTCGATTCGCTGGGCTCGCTGTGGCGGCCGAAGTTCTTCGACGCCGGCTTCGCCCTCCACGGTGACTCGTCGGTCCCGCCCGAGCCCGTCTCCCACGGGTGCGCCCGGGTGAGCAACGAGGCCATCAACTGGATCTGGGCCAACAACCTGGCCCCCATCGGCACCGCGGTCTGGGTCTACTGATCGCCGCCGGGACGGGTGCACCTCGGCCCCGCACCACAGGCCCGTGTGAGACCTCGCAGCGCAAAGCGGGAGCCCCACGTCCATGCAATGGGACCCCCGTCGCGCTGTCGCCGTTGGCGGAGCGCCCGAGGTAGAGACTTCGGACACTGCGGCGACACTCATGCTCTACCCGGACGCGCGCCATCTCAACCGTGGTGAAGGCCTTGCGAGCACGCCACGGCACCCCACGGCCACGCGCAATCGGATGCGAGCGTCCGTCCGAGCGCGACGGCGGCGTCGTCGTCGTCGCCGTCCATCGCAATCTCGTGGTAGCCGCGAGCGCGGGAGAACGACAATTCAGGCGCCCGACTCCGATCGGGCCAGGTCCACCAGGAGGTCGGCAACGAGATCGGGACGGCTCAGGAACGGTGAATGGCCCGTGGGCCACTCGACCACGTGGTCGGCGCGCCGGGCGAGGATCTGCTGCAGCGCCGGGTGCACGATGTTGTCGGCGAGGCACACGGCGTAGGTCGACGGGCGCTGGCGCCAAGCCACGGCCTGCGGGGCCTGGGACAACGTCGCCATGGGCTGGAGGCCGAGCCGCGCCACGGCCCAGTCGGCCACGTCGTCGGGACAGTCGTTGTAGAAGAGGATGCGAGCGCCGTCCGGGTCGATGGAGCTCGTCCCGTCCTCGGCCACGCGCACCGACGCCAGGGCATCGGGGCGGCCGGCGTGGTCGATGGCCGCGGCCTCGGACTCGGCCATGGCGGCACTCATCGCCGACTCCCCTTCGTCGAGGTTGAACGAGGCGAGATAGACGAGATGTGACACCCGGGGATGGACGCCGGCCTCGGTGATCACCACGCCGCCGTAGGAGTGCCCGACGAGGACGACGTCCTCGTCGAATCCGTCGAGCACGGACCGGACCCTCTCCGCGTCACCGTGGAGATCGCCGAGGCCCCCCAGGTCCGCCCCGTGGCCCGGCAGGTCGACGGCCGTCGCCCGGACATGACGGTCCGTCAGCAACGCCGCGACGGGCTCCCAGCACCACGCCCCGTGCCACGCGCCGTGGACCAGGACGACCGGGCGGGCTCCCACGGCGTGAGTATGCCAGGGCCCAGGATTCGCAAGCACAAGAGCGGTGCGTACCATCGTGGTCAGACCCGGCCACGTCGGGCCCGGGCTCAGCGACAACCGAGGAAGGGACATGGACAGCTCCCCCAAGACACGCACATCGGGGCGCAAGACCCCTCGCCACGTCGCCGTCGTCCCCCACACCCACTGGGACCGGGAGTGGTACGAGCCGTACCAGAGCTTCCGGCTTCGCCTGGTCAAGATGCTCGACCAGCTCATCGCGCTGCTCGAACGAGACCCCTCTTACGCCCGGTTCCTCCTCGACGGGCAGATGGCCGTCATCGACGACTACCTCGAGGTGCGGCCCGAGAACGAGGACCGCATCCGGGCCCTGGCCGCGGCGGGGCGCCTGTCGATGGGCCCGTGGTACATCCTCATGGACGAGTTCCTGGTCTCGGGCGAGACCATCGTTCGGGACCTGCAGAGCGGACTCCTGCGGGGGGCGGCCTTCGGTGGGGCCATGGAGGTCGGCTACCTGCCCGACATGTTCGGGCACATCGCCCAGATGCCCCAGATCCTCGCGCTGGCCGGGTTCGAGCACGCCGTGGTGTGGCGCGGCGTCCCCGCCGTCGTCGACCGCACCGGTTTCACCTGGGAAGCGCCCGACGAGTCGTCGGTGCGCGCCGAGTACCTCCCCACCGGGTACGGCAACGGGGCCTCGATCCCCGACGACGCCAAGGCGCTCGTGCGCCGCATCGCCGATCACGAGACCGAGATCGGCGACTTCCTCCTCGACGGCATGCTGTTCATGAACGGCACCGACCACCAAGAGGCCCAACCGTGGCTGGGACGCGTCGTGGCCGAGGCCAACGACCTCCAGGACGACTACGTGCTCGAGGTCACCACGCTCCCGCGCTACCTGGCCGACGCGCCCCGCGACGGGCTGCGCACCTGGAAGGGCGAGCTGCGCTCGGGGGCGAGGGCGAACGTCCTCATGGGGGTGGCGTCGAACCGGGTGGACGTGAAGCGCGCCGCGGCGCGCGCCGAGCGGGCCCTGGAGCGCTTCGCCGAGCCGCTGTGCGCCCTGTACCTCGAGCCCGGTCTCTTCCCCGACCGCCTGCTCGAGCTGGCGTGGCGCGAGATGGTGCGCAACGCCGCCCACGACTCGTCGTGTGCGTGCTCGGTGGACGAGGTCGTCGACGCCGTGCTCGTGCGCTACGCCGAGGCCACCCGCATCGCCGAGGGACTCAGCGCCGAGGCGCTCTCGGCCCTCACGCGTTCGCTCGCCGAGGCCGGCCCCACCGTCGCCAACGCCTCGGCCCGCCCCCGGGGCGGGATGGTGGAGTTCGTCGTGGCCGGCGAGGACATCCCCGCCGGCGCCCAGGCCCTGCCCGAGGAGCCCGGCGCGTTCGGGATCCCCCGGGGCCTGGGCCCCTTGACCCTCGACGCCGCCACGGTGCGCACCATCCTCGGCATGCTCCCCAACGGCAGCCAGATCGACGCTCACACCTGGATCCAGGGCGTCCACGTCAACGAGGACCACTCGGGGATCGACATCACCATCGCCTTCGGGAGCGAGGAGCGCTTCGACGTCCCCATCCCCTCGATCAAGCAGGACCTCTACACCCGCCTCGGGGCCCGGCCCGACGCCGTCGTGCGCATCCAGATCGACCAACCGCCGGTGCGCCGAGTCCTCGTGCGCGTCGCCGATGTGGCGGGCTTCGGCCACGCGCCTCTTGAGCCCGTCGTGCCCACCCACCCCGTCACGGTCGAAGAACCGGCCGAGCCCGACGGAGCCCTCGTGATGGGCAACGGCCTCGTGACCGTCGCCTTCGACGCCAACGACGGGACCTTCGCCGTCGACGGCGTGGCCGGCTTCGGGCGGCTCGTCGACGGCGGTGACCACGGCGACTCCTACAACTACTCGCCCCCGGCCGGCGACCGCATCGTCGACACGCCCGATCACGTCTCGATCACGGTGGCCGAGCGCGGGCCCGTACGTGGCGTGATCACCATGGTGGCCCGCTACACCTGGCCCGACTACGTCGACGGCGTGACCCGGGCCCGCACCGGCGAGGTGACCGTCACCGTCACCACCGACGTCGAGGTGCGCGCCGACGAGCGCATCGTGCGGGTGACCACGACCTTCGTCAACCCCGCCTCGGACCACCGCCTGCGCGTGCACCTGCCCCTCCCCGAGCCCGCCGAGGGGTCCGAGGCGGAATGCGCCTTCGCCGTCGTGCACCGGGGCCTCGACGCCGAGGGCAGGGTGGACGAGTTCGGCCTGCCCACCTTCCCGTCCCGGCGCTTCGTGTCCGCCGGCGGCCTGACCGTCGCCCACGAGGGCTTGCTCGAGTACGAGCTCGTCGACATCGAGGGCACCTCGTCGGCGCGCCGGGCCGCGACCCTGGCCCTCACGCTGCTGCGCTCGACGGGGATGCTGTCGCGCCTGGGCATGGCCTACCGGCCGCTTCCGGCCGGGCCCATCACGCCCGTCGAGGGCCTGCAGCTGCGGGGGCGGCGCATCGAGGCACGCTACGCGCTGTGCCTGGGGTGCGACGACCCCTACGCGCTGGTCGACGACGCCTTCGTGCCCCTCGACGTCGTCTACGCCCCGGGCGGCGGGTGGCGCCCGGCCTCGGGCCGCGCCCTCGAGGTCGAGGGGGCCGAGGTCTCGGCGCTGCGCCGGGTGGCCGGGATGCTCGAGGTGCGGGTCTTCAACCCCACCGACCGGCCCACCACCGTGTCGTTCGGGACCCGCTCGGGCTGGCTCGTCGACCTGCGGGGCCGCACGCTCGAGCGCCTCGACGGCTCATTCGAGCTGCGGCCCTTCGGGATCGCCACCTTCCGCTCCCCCGGCTGAGCGCGACCGGGCGATCAGGCGCTCGCCCTTCTCGCGCAGGTCGTCGAGGTCCTCGAGCACCTCGGCCACGCGTTCCCAGCGCGCCCCGAGGCGCCGGTCGAGGGCCACGGGCTCGGTCCCGGGACGGTGCAGCACCCACAGCTGGATCCGGCCGACGTCCTTCACCCGCCGCGGCCGGAGCAGCCCGAACTCGAATTCGTCGCTTCCCGGCGCGCCGTCACCCACCACCGCGGCGTGGAGCTCGTCGGTGACGATCACCGCACCGGGGGCGGCCATGTTCACCATGCGGCTGGCCAGGTTGACCACCGGGCCGTAGAAGTCCCCGTCCTGGATGAGCACCGGACCGACCGCCAGCGCCACGCGCACGTCGGAGAGCAGGTCGTCATCGGCGTAGGCCTCGGACAGGGCCAGACCGATGCGGGCCGCGGCCAGGGCCGAGTCGGCCACGAACATGGCCTCGTCGCCGATCATCTTCACGACCCGCCCGCCTCCGGCGGTCACCGTGTCGTGGGCCACCTCCTCGAACCGCCCCACCACCGCCGCCAGCTCCTCCTCCGACAGCTGCTGGCTGAGGGTGGTGAAGCCCACCATGTCGGCGAAGCCCACGGCCAGCACGGGCAGCGCGCCGCTGTGACTACGGCTGCGCAGCAACATGGCCCGGCGCACCGCGGCCTGCACGTGGCGCCGCCACACGAACTCGAGCAGTCGGGCCATGGCAGGGAGCGACTGGTCGGCCAGCTGCGCGAACCGGTCGGCGGCCTCCACCGTGTCACCGGGGCTGGAGCCGGGTCCCGCGCCGGCGCCGAGCGCCATCCCCCGCGCCGACGGCGACACCTCGGCCTCGGCGATGCGCGCCATGGAGGATCCGATGACCCGGGCGAACTGCAGGCTCGTGTCGACGTCGGTGACGCCGAGCGCCATCATCGACCGCAGGATGACGAGCGCCTCGACGTCGAGGTCGGTGAACATGCGGTCCTCGAGCGCCACGTCCGCGAACCCGAGCGCCCGCCAGAAGCGCCGGGCCAGGTCGAGGTCCATCCCGGTTATCTCGGCCACCTCGGACTGGGTGTAGTGGCGCTCGGCCGGGACGAGGAGGCGGTCGGCGACGAGGAGGTCGAGGACGTCGCGCGACTCCGCCTCGGTGATCTCGTCCTCGGGCGTGCCATGGGCGCGCAGAAAGGCGCGCACCCGGTCGAGCGCCGCCGGGCGTGACGACGAGGCGATGTCGGGGGTCACGCCCCGAGGCCGTCGAACTCGGGCTTGGCCGAGCGCGACATGAGCGTCCGGATGGCGCGCTCGGGCGAGGTGGCGCCCTCGAGCACCGAGGCCACCTGCTCGCCGATGGGCATCTCGACCCCGTGGGCGGCGGCGAGGTCGAGCAGCGGGCGCGCCGTCTTCACCCCTTCGGCCACCATGTGCATCTCCGCCATGATCTCGGCCAGGGCCCGGCCCCGGCCCAGCTGCTCGCCCACCATCCGGTTCCGGCTGAGCGTGCTCGTGCACGTCGCCACCAGGTCACCCACGCCGGCCAAACCCGCGATCGTGATGCGTTCGCCCCCCATGGCCACCCCCAGGCGCCCGAGCTCGGCCAGGCCCCGGGTGACCAGCGCCGCCAACGAGGAGTCGCCGAGCCCGAGGCCCTGCAAGATGCCGGCCGCGATGGCGAGGACGTTCTTGGTCGCGCCCGCCATCTCGCACCCCACCACGTCGGGGTTCGTGTACACGCGGAACGTCTGGGTGCGCAGCACCTCCTGCACGGAACGGGCCATGTCCCCGTCGCGCATGGCTACCACCGTGGCGGCGGGCTGCCCGGCCGCGATCTCGCGCGCCAGGTTCGGGCCGGTGAGCACACCGGGGGGGTGCCCGGGCGCGACCTCGGCGATGACCTCGGTCATGCGCAGGTGCGTTCCCTGCTCGAGGCCCTTGGCCAGCGACAGCACCGGGGCCCCGGCGGGGATGAAGGCGGCGAGCTCGCTGAGCACGGCACGGAAACCGTGGGACGGGACGGCCATGATCACGAGCGCGCTGCCGGCCGCAGCCTCCTCGAGAGACGAGGTGATCCGCAACGAGTCGGGCAGCACGACCCCGGGGAGGTAGTCGGCGTTCTCGCGGGTTTTCTCCACGTCTGCCGCCAGTGCCGGTCGGCGAGCCCACAACACCGTCGGGACCGAGGACGCGGCCATCGCGGCCACGGTCGTGCCCCACGACCCGGCGCCGATGACCGCCACCTTGTCCAGCATGCGCCCAACCCTACGGCGTGGCACCGGGTCCGAGGGCGGGCCGTACACTGGCCGCGTGACCGCAGCGCCGGTGCGCCTGCCCCCCCTGACAGGCTGCGTCGTGCTCGTCCCCGTGAAGGCGTTCGCCGAGGCCAAGGCGCGCCTCGCCCCCACCCTCGACGCCGCCGGGCGTGACGCCCTGGCACGGGTCATGGCGGCGGGCGTGCTCGCCGCCGCCGCGCCGCTTCCGGTGGCGGTCGTGTGCGACGACGCGGAGGTGGCGCGCTGGGCCGAGGGCCACGGCGCCATGGTCCTGCCCGAGCCCGGACGTGGCCTCAACGGCGCGGTGGAAGCCGGGGTCGAGCGCCTCGGCGCCGCCGGGGCGACCGAGGTCCTCGTGGCGCATGCCGACCTCCCCTTCGCGCACGAGGTGGCCCAGCTGGCCGGGTACGGGGGCGTGACCCTCGTCCCGGACCGTCGCGACGACGGCACCAACGTGGTGTGCGTGCCCACCGGGACGGGGTTCCGCTTCCATTACGGGCCCGGCTCGTTCGCCCGCCACCGGGCCGAAGCGCAGCGCCGCGGGCTGCGCTGTCGGGTGGTGCGCGACCCCGAGCTCACCTGGGACGTCGACGTGCCCGCGGACATCCCCGCCGGGCTGGGCCAGTAGCCGGATAGCTCCGGGCCAGCGCCATCGGCGCCCGACGAGACCGGTGCCCGGAGAGGGCCATCGGTGCCCGGATCGACCCAGATAGAACAGCACCCCGGCGGCGGCGGCGTCGGGGGCGGTCCGGTCCGGGACGCCCGTCGGCTCCCCGCCGTCCGCCGACCTCCGGTTGACGCCTGACGGCCTGAACCCCTCACACCCTGAACCCCTCACGCAGCAAGAGGGGCCCCGCAGGGCCCCTCTTGCTGTTTCTCTGTGCTTCTCTGTGCGTCCCTGAACCCGGGCGAACCCGGAGGGACGAACCGACCGCCGGGAAACCCGGCTGGACGGCTGCCTACCTGGCGGTGCGGCGACGAGCCGGGGCCCGACGGGTCACACGACGAGCAGCGGTCCGCTTGGGAGACGCTGCCGCCTTCTTGGTGCGACGCTTGACCGCCTTGCGTGCCGGTGCCCGCTTCTTGACCGCCTTGCGTGCCGGAGCCCGCTTGGTGGCCTTCTTGGCGGTGGCCCGCTTCTTGGTGGTCCGCTTGGCGGCCTTGCGAGCCGGAGCCCGCTTGGTGGTCCGCTTGGCGGCCGCCTTCTTGGCGGGAGCCCGACGCTTGGCGACCTTACGGGTCCGCTTCGCTACTTTGCGTGCCGGAGCCCGCTTGGTGGCCTTCTTGGCGGTGGCCCGCTTCTTGGTGGTCCGCTTGGCGGCCTTCCGTGCCGGAGCCCGCTTCGCGGTCTTCCGGGCCGTCGTGCGCTTGACGGCCTTGCGTGCCGTCGTGCGCTTGGCGGCTTTCCGTGCCGGAGCCCGCTTCGCGGTCTTTCTTGCCCGCTTGACTGCCATGCTTTACGCCCTCCTAACGGCCTTCTTGGCCGATCGCTTTATGGCTTTCCTCGCCGGAGCTCGTCCGGCGGCCTTTCTGGCCGATTGCTTTGCTGCTTTCCTCGCCGGGGCGCGCGTCGTCTTTCTGACCGGCGCGCGCCCGACGACCTGTTTCGAAGCCCCTCCGGCGGTCTTCGTAACCGCCTTCGTGGTCGAGTTCTTGGTGGCCTTGGTGGCGACTCTTTTCGTGCTCGTCGTCGCTTTCTTCGCTGTGACCTTCGACGCCTTCTTTGCCGCCACTTTTTTTGCGGCTACCTGGGACGACGTCTTCGCCGGCGACGAGGACACCTTCAGCACCGGAGGTGCCACCTTGCCGTTGAGGATGTCCTTGAACATCCCACTGGCCGCAAAGCGCACACCACGGGACGCCGAGACGCTCACCGGTGCCCCTGTGCGTGGATTGCGTCCCATCCGGGCACCACGGTGCGTGGGATTGAAGCTGCCGAAGCCCGCAACCACCACTCGACGACCGGACCGAACCTCTTTCGAGACCACATGGACGACCGCGTTGACCGCTTCCTCGGCATCGCGTTTCGCCAACGACGTCGTCTTGCTGACCGCGTCGATCAGTCCCGACTTGTTCACCGCACCTCCTCCGGGAAATGCAATCTCACTAATCAAAGAAGGTTTTCGCGACAAAAGCAAGCATTTGCGTGACAGCGCGCCACGCGGAGCGCGCATGCGCGCGAGGTCACGCGCGAGGATTCCGGCAAGACGACACCGCGTCGTGCGAGTCGCGTACGACGACACGGCGCGCACGGTCACAGTCGCAGCGGCTGCGACGCACCATCGCCTATGGACGAAAACCGCTTTGTTTGCAAGGATTTTTGACCATGACACCGCTTCCTGACGATACCTACGACGTCATCGTCGTCGACGCCGAGCTCGATGACGACGGCGAGATGCGTCTCGAAGTGGCGGTGACGCTCGGCCCCCATATCGGGCGGATCGTGCCTCTCAAAAACCTGCAGGTGGAAACCCGCCGCGGCGTGCTCGACACCACCGATCCGTATTCGCTGCTCGGAATCCCTGGCACGCTCCGGGTCCGCGACGGCGTGGTGCGCTTCCGGCCGGAGACCGTATGAGCGCGTTCCCGGGAGCCAACGTTTCGCGACGCGAAGCGTCCGCGGCCGCGCCGCACGACGTCGGCGCCACGCCTGGGGCCGCTCCCCGTGCCAGGCACGATCACGACGGTGTCGGAGGCCACCGAGGGCCGTTGGCGGCCGTCCGCGCCACTGTCGGTGTTGTCGACGGCGGTGTGTATCTGGGTTCGGGATCGCTCGGGCCCGTATGGGCGACGACGGAGCAGGCCGTCCTCGTGCTCGGTCCACCGCGTTCAGGCAAGACGTCGTCAATCGTGATTCCCACAATTCTCGGCGCGCCGGGCGCGGTGGTGTCGACGTCGACCAAGCCCGACGTCCTGCGGGCGACCGCACCGGCACGTGCCACGGTCGGTCCGTGCCTGCTCTACGACCCGAGCGGCACCGTCGACACCCCTCGAGGCGTCCGACGCGTGCGATGGTCACCCGTGCAGAGCTGCCGCACGTGGGACGACGCGCTGCTCGTGTCCCGGAGCCTCGTGGGCGCCACCCGACCCGGCGCCGGCGCGCGCGACGGTGCGTCGCCGGGCGCCGATCATTGGACCGAGCGCGCCGAAGCGCTGCTCGCCCCCGCGTTGCACGCCGCCGCCCTCGACGGTGCGGGCCTCGAGACCGTCTTGTCGTGGGTGGACCGGCGCAACGCCGCCACCGCGCTCGGGATCCTCGACCGCAACGGCGCCACCCGCCCCGGCGACCTGCTGGCGGGGATCGCCGCCACCGACCCCCGCGAGCAGAGCGGCATCTGGTCGACGGCGTCGGGGGTGCTCGCCGCCTACCGCAGCGAGGCCGCCCTGGCCACGACGGTGGCCCCGGACTTCGACGCCGGGGCCTTCTGCGATTCGTCGGCCACGCTCTATATCTGTGCCACGGGCCGGCACCAGGCCCTGGCTGCGCCCCTGGTCGTGGGGCTGATCACCGACATCCGCAGCGCGGCGTACGCCCGGTCGGCCTCGGCCCCCGCCGGGGGCTCCGCTGCTCGCGGCGACGCCTCGGTGACCGGCCTGGGCCGGCCCGCACCGGTCGTGCTCGCCCTGGACGAGGTGGCCAACATCGCCCCCATCCCCGACCTCCCGGGCCTGGTGAGCGAGGGGGCCGGCCAGGGGCTTCTCACCCTGGCGTGCCTCCAGGACCTCTCCCAGGCCCGGAGCCGGTGGGGCGGTGCCGCCGACGGGTTCTTCTCGCTCTTCGGCACCACGGTGGTGCTCCCCGGTATCGGGGACGTGCGCACGCTCGAGGCGATCTCCTCGCTCGCCGGTGAAGAAGAGGTACGGACCCGCTCGGTGAGCGCCCCGGTACCGGGGGCCCGGGGCGTGGGGGCGGTGCTGGGACGGCTGGTGCTCGGGCCCCGGGCCCAGCGCGGCGAGCAGGTGCCCACCATGACGACGTCGACGGTCATGCGGCGCCGGCTCCCCGTGGACGTGGTGGCCCGGGGGGAGACGGGGAGGGCGCTCGTGGTCGACGAGCGCAACCGCATGGGATGGGTGCAGCTCACGCCCTGGTTCGCCACCGAGCCGTGGCGGTCCGCCGCCCTCGGCCTCGAGCGGGCGGTGGCGTCCCCGTCGCGGGAACGGGCCGGGCCGCTCCCCGCGACCCGGGTGCCGGGACCGGGCCGCGACGTGGGACTCGGGGGTCTCTGACCGGACCGGAATTCCCTGTGGAATATCGAACACATGTTCGATAGTGTCCGAATCATGGGCCCTCACGACTCCGGCACCCCGGCCCCGTACATACCGGCACAGCAGGGAAAACGTCCGCTCGGAGCCGGTCGCATCGGCCTCACCACGGCCGCCCGGGCCCGGCCCACCTCTTCCAGCCGGGACCAGCTCCTGCCCGTGCTTCTCGCCCTGGCCCCCCTCTTCCCCCGGGGGGGATTGCAGCGGGGCGCGGTCGTGACCGTCGGCGTCGGTGACGGCAACGCCGGCCCCGAGGGCGGCCGAGGCACCGGAGGGGGCGTCGCCGGGGGTGGCACCGCCTTGGGGTTCGCCCTCCTCGCCGCCGCCTCGTCGGCCTCGTGGTGCGCGGCCGTGGGCGTCGCCGACCCCGGGATCGTGGCCCTGGCCGAGCTCGGGGTGGACCTCTCCCGTCTCGTCCTCGTCCCCCGACCCGGGTCCTTGTGGGCCCAGGCGACCGCCACCCTCTTCGACGGCGTGGACGTCGTGCTGGTCCGACCGCCGGGTCCGGTTCGGTCGGGGATGGCCCGGCGGTTGGCCGCCCGGGCCCGCGAGCGCCGAGGGGTGCTGGTGGTGCTGGGGTCCCGGGGGTGGCCCGAGGGGGCCGACGTCCAGCTGACCGTGGAATCGGGCGCGTGGGAGGGGGTCGAGGCCGGGCACGGCCATCTCCAGGGCCGCCGCCTGGAGGTCGTGGTCGCCGGCCGGCGTGCCGCCGCCCGGCCGGTGCGGGTGGGCCTGTGGCTGCCGACCCCTTCGGGGCAGGTGGCGCCCCACGCGACCAGCACAACAGAGATGGAGGCGGAAGGTGCAGCGGCTGCTCGCCATCTGGTGCCCGGGCCTTCTTGAGGAGCACGAGCGCGGCCGCGAGGCCCGGGCGTTCGGGGCCGTGGTGAGCGCCCTGGAGGCCTTCGCCACGCGCGTCGACCCGGTCCGTCCCGGGGTGTGCGCCGTGCCCACCCTGGGCCCGTCGCGCTACTTCGGGGGGACGGGGTGCTGGCCCGCATGGCCGTCGACGCGGTGGCCGGGGTGACCCCCGCCACCGCGGTGGCCGGGAAGACCGTCGCCACCAGGGGACCGGTCGCCGGGGTGGGGGTGGCCGACGGCCTGTTCGCGGCGGTCCTGGCCGCCCGCGGCTGCGCTCGATGGCGCGCCGGTGGTCGTCCCCCCGGGCGAGACCCCCTCCTTCCTCGCCCCCTGGCCGGTGGCCACCCTCGACCGGCCCGAGCTCGCCGACCTGCTCGTCCGACTGGGGGTCCGCACCTTGGGTGGCTTCGCGGCGTTGCCCGGCTCCCGGGTGCTCGCCCGTTTCGGGGAGGATGCCACCCGCTGCCAGCGGGTGGCCCGGGGCACCGAGGGGGAGCTACCCGGCTTTCGCCTGTTCTTCCCCCGCGTCGGCCCCCGCGTCGGGCCCGCCCCGGGCGCCAGGCCGGTGACGCGCCAGGTGGGGTTCTGGGGGGACTCGGCCGATGCCGATGCCCGGGCCGCCCGGGCGGTGGCCGGCGTCCAGGAACTGCTCGGCCCCGAGGCCGTGGTCACGAGCCGGCTCCAAGGCGGGCGGGGCCCGGCCCAGCGGGCCCGGCTGGTCCCGTGGACCGGGCCCGGGCCCGGGCGGGAGGGTGCGAGCTCCGACGGGATCCGCACCGGTCGTGGCGGGGCCACGGGCTCTCCCGGGAGGGCCCCGGGGGGGCCGTGGCCGGGGCAGGTCCCCCCACCGGCTCCCGCCGTGGTCCTGAGCCCACCGCTGCCCGCCCTGCTCAGCGACGGTGCCGGGCGGCCCGTGGGCGTCACCGGGGCCGGGATGGCCACCGCCGTCCCCGCCCGCCTGTCGGTGGCGGGAGGACCGTGGGTCGAGATCATCGGATGGGCGGGCCCGTGGCCGTCGGACGAGCGCTGGTGGTCCGCCCGGGGCCGGCGCCGCCAGGCCCGCATGCAGGTCGTCACCACCCGCACCGCCCACCTGCTCACCCGGGAGCAGGGGGAATGGTGGCTGGAAGCGACCTACGACTGACAGGCGGTGCCCCATGACCGCCCCCTACGCGGAGCTCCACTGCCATTCCAACTTCAGCTTCCTCGACGGGGCGTCGCACCCCGAGGAGCTCGTCGCCGAGGCGGGCCGGCTCGGCCTCGACGCCCTCGCGCTCACCGACCACGACGGCCTGTACGGGGTGGTCCGCTTCGCCGAGACGGCGAGGGCCCTCGGGATGCCGGCGGTGTTCGGCTCCGAGCTCACCCTGGTGGAGAGCGGGCGGTCGACGGGCCGCACCGGCGCCCCCGACCCCGTCGGCACCCACCTCGTGGTCCTGGCCCGCGACCCCGAGGGGTACGCCCGCCTGAGCCGGGCCATCACCGAGGCCCACCTCGCCGGGGGGAGAAGGGCCGGCCCACCTGCACCCTCGACGACCTGGCCCGGCACCACCGCGGGAGCGGGAGCGGGAACGGGCACGGCGGGCACTGGGTCGTCCTCACGGGATGTCGCAAGGGGGCGGTCCCCACCGCGCTCACCAGCGCCGGCCCCAGCGCCGCGACCCGGGAGCTCGACCGGCTCGTCGAGGCCTTCGGCCCCGACGGCGTGGCCGTGGAGCTCTGGGACCACGGCGACCCGCTCGACACCGCCCGCAACGACGCCCTCGCCCATCTCGCTGTCACCCGGGGGGTGGACCTGGTGGCCACCAACAACGTCCACTACGCCACGCCGGCCCGGCGGCCACTGGCCACCACCCTGGCCGCGGTCCGGGCCCGGCAGCCGCTGTCGGAGCTCGACGGCTGGCTCCCCTCCGCCGCCACCGCCCATCTCCGCTCGGGCGTCGAGCAGGAGCGCCGCTTCGCCCGGTGGCCCGGCGCGGTGGCCCGCGCCGCGGAGATCGGGCGGGCGTGCGCCTTCGACCTCCACCTGGTGGCGCCGGGCCTCCCCGACTGCCGGGTGCCGGCCGGGCACACCGAGCAGAGCTGGCTGGTGGAGCTGGTCGAGCGCGGGGCCAACGTCCGCTACCGGGCGCGCACCGACGAGCGGGTGCCCGGCGCATGGGCCCAGATCGACCACGAGCTCGAGGTGATCGGCACCCTCGGCTACGCCGGGTACTTCCTCATCGTCTGGGACATCGTGGAGTTCTGCCGTCGACAGGACATCTACTGCCAGGGTCGGGGCTCGGCCGCCAACTCCGCCGTCTGCTTCGCGCTCGGCATCACCCGCGCCGACCCCGTGGCCCTGGGGCTGCTGTTCGAGCGGTTCCTCTCCCCCGAGCGCGACGGGCCGCCCGACATCGACGTCGACATCGAGTCGGGGCGGCGCGAGGAGGTCATCGCCTACGTCTACGAGCGCTACGGCCGTCACTGCGCGGCACAGGTCGCCAACGTCATCACCTATCGCGCCCGCTCCGCCATCCGTGACGTGGGCAAGGCCCTGGGCCACGGTCCCGAGGAGGTCGACGCATGGGCGAAGGCCGTCGACCGCGGTGAGCCGCTCGACCGCGGCGGCGCCCTGCCCCCGCTCGTCGGGCGCCTCGCCCGGGACATCCTCGACTTCCCCCGGCATCTCGGCCTGCACTCGGGGGGGATGGTGCTCTGCGACCGGCCCGTCATCGAGGTGTGCCCGGTGGAATGGGCGCGTCACCCGGGGCGCAGCGCCCTGCAGTGGGACAAAGACGACTGCGCCGCTGCCGGTCTGGTCAAGTTCGACCTGCTCGGGCTGGGCATGCTCGAAGCGGTGCACCTCACCGTCGACCTGATCCGCGACGCGCACGGCGTGGCGCTCGACCTGGCCATGCTCGACCAGGAGGACGCCGTCTACGACATGTTGTGCCGGGCCGACACCGTGGGGGTGTTCCAGGTGGAGAGCCGGGCCCAGATGGCCACGCTCCCCCGCATCAAGCCGCGCTGCTTCGCCGATCTCGTGATCGAGGTGGCCATCATCCGGCCCGGGCCCATCCAGGGAGGGTCGGTGCATCCCTACATCCGCCGGCGCCAGGGCCTCGAAGCCCCCGACCCTCCCCACCCGCTGCTGGCGCGGGCGCTCGCGAAGACGCTCGGGGTGCCGCTGTTCCAGGAGCAGCTCATGCACATCGCCATCGACGCGGCGGGGTTCAGCCCGGCCGAGGCCGACGAGCTGCGCCAGGCCATGAGCGCCAAGCGTTCCGGGGCGCGCATGGCGCGCCTGTCCGAGCGGCTCTTCGCCGGCATGGCCGAGCGGGGCATCACCGGCGCGGTGGCGCAGGAGATCGTGGGCAAGTTGGCCGCCTTCGCCAACTTCGGCTTTCCCGAGAGCCACGCCGTCTCTTTCGCCTACCTCGTGTACTCGAGCGCATGGCTGAAGCTGCACTACCCGGCCGCGTTCTGCGCCGGGCTCCTCAACGCGCAGCCCATGGGGTTCTGGTCACCGCAGTCACTCGTGGCCGACGCCCGTCGCCACGGCGTGACGGTGCGCCGGGCCCACGTCGACGTGTCGGGGGTCGGGGCCACCTTGGAGTGGGGCCCCGACGACCCCGCCGCCGTCTCCCCTGCCGTGCCCGTGCCCGGCGACGCCGGTCGCCAACCCGCCGTGCGGTTGGGGCTCACCTCGGTGCGCGGCATCGGGGAAGCCGTGGCCCAGCACATCAGCGACGACAAGCCGTACGCGTCGGTGGAGGACCTGGTGCGTCGGACCGGGACGGGTCGACCCCAGCTCGAAGCGCTCGCCACCGCCGACGCGCTCGAAGGGCTGGCCCCGCGTGACGGCGCCCCCGAGATGCACGGCCGGCGCCGGACGCTGTGGGCCGCCGGTGCGCTCGCGCACGGCACCGCCGATCAGTTGCCCGGGCTCGTGTCGGGCGAGGAGGCACCACCGCTTCCCGACCTCACGCCGCTCGAGGAGATCGAAGCCGACATGTGGGCCACCGGCCTCACCGTGGGGATGACCGCGGTGGAACTGGCCCGCCCCCGCCTCGACGCCCTGGGGGTGATCCCCGCCGGCCGCCTGGTGGGGGCCGAGACCGATGGCAGGGTGTCGGTCGGCGGTGTGGTCACCCACCGGCAGCGTCCCGAGAGCGCCAAGGGCACGGTGTTCCTCAACCTCGAGGACGAGACCGGCATGGTCAACGTCATCTGCTCCCCCGGTGCCTGGGAACGGTGGCGCCCGGTGGCCCGGGGGTCACCGGCCCTCCTGGTCCGGGGGCGTATCGAACGGGTCGACGGGGTGGTGAGCGTCGTGGCCGAGAAGATCGTCCCCCTCGACCTCGGACCGGCCCCGGTGGTCCAGGGATCGCGCGACTTCCGGTAGTTGGGGGAGCGTTGCGAAATCCTTCAAGACGCCCTTCCGGGCGGCCGATATCCACAACAGAGTCCCGCCGAGCGTGGTGCCCGAGTTGGGGGGGGTCGCCCGAGACGACAGATGTCTCAGGCGATACGAAGGAGACGCACACGACCATGAGGAGTTGCCCCGGCCAGCTGGTGGTGCACCGCGACGGCACCGTCGCCTACTGCACCGAGGTCAGCGCCGGGCGCCGCTGCGCCGGGGAGGACCACCCCCACCGAGGAGGCTTCTTCGCCTGTCGCATGGTCGACGGTGCGACCTGCCCGTGCTGCACCGACGTGCCTCTCGCCGAGACGCCGCGCCCAGCGGCGCCGGCCACCGCCGGCCCCGGCTGATCGCAGCCACCGGGGCCCCCACGCGCGCCGTGGTGCGCCGTGCCGGCCCGCCGTCACCCGCTGTGGGAATCCGTTGTGCATCGCTTGTTCGACCCCGGGCGCGCCCCGGCCGATCCCATAGTCGAGAAAGCGGGCAGTGACTCGAGCTGTCGACGGGCGCCGGACCAGGGATGCAGGCGCGCACCGCCGAACGAGGAACGTGCCCGGAAGACACGCACAGACGAGGCGAAGCGAAGTGGAGGGACGGTGTTGATCTGCGACGGTTGCCTCGTGCTGCATCGCGACGGTGAGATCGCGTACTGCTCCGAAGAGCTCGACGGCAAGAACTGCGCCGGGTACGACATGCCGCATCTGGCCGGGGTCATGGCCTGCCGCATCACCCCCCGGGGCACGCGCTGCCAGCACTGCGACGACGTCATGCGCATCAGGTTGATGATGGCGCCGGACTTCGTCCCCGACGGCCAGCGCACCGTCATCAACTGAGCCGACCGCTCAGGTCACGTACAGGCCTCCGTCGGGGCCTTCCTTCACCGGGATGCGCCCCAGTCCCCGCGTGGCCGGACCGTGGATCAGGTCCCCGTTCTTGCCGTTGAACTCCGACCCGTGACAGGGGCAGATGAACCGCTGCTGCGCGGCGGAGAACCCCACGATGCACCCTTCGTGTGGGCAGATGGCGTCGACGGCGACGAAGGTCCCAGCCTCGGGCTGCACCAGGATCGAAGGATCACCCGAGCGCGGGTCCTGGAACGTCGTCGAGCCCCCCACCGGCACGGCGCTGGCGGACGCCACGCGCGTGCCCGCCGGCTTGGCCACGGGCGTGGTCGTGGGGGTAGGCCCCCCGCCCGTGGCGCCGCTCGCCTGTGTCGTGGCGGAGGGTGCCGCCGAGGTGGAGGAGCTCTGCGCCGGCGTCGTCGAGGGCTGTGACTTTCCGCCCAGCCGGCCCAGTCCTGCCGCCAGCCCGGCGCCGGCCAGGGCCACACCGGCCAGGACGGCCGCGGCCATGCCCTGCAACGTGAAGGTCCGCCGGTCGACGTCGCCGGGGCCGTTCGTGGTCGTGGCCGTGGTCGGGGCGGCATGCAGGAACGGACAAGGGCTGGGCTCGCACGGCGCACCCGACATGGCCCGACAGGCGCCGGCGTCGTAGGAGCCACACACCCGCTGCACCACGTCGAAGGCCACCGGCACGGTGGTGGCCGTGGCCAACCCGGCTCGGGCCCGTGCCATGTCGCGCAGCACGACGTCGGCCGACAGCACGCCGCCGGCGCCGGCCACGAGCAGCGGCGTCCAGGCGAAGATGAACACGATGTCGGACCCCGTGTAGTACGGGCTCGAATGGAAGCTGACGGTCAGGAACAGGCTGAAGCTCAGCAGCATTCCGCCGACCGCGGCGGCGCGCGACCACAGGCCCACGAGGGTGGCCGCCCCCACCGCCAGCTCACTCAGGGAGATGACCACGCCCAGGGGGACGGCTATGTGCTGGAGGTGCGCCACCAGCGCGTGGATGGGGCTGATGCGCGCGGCGGAGGCCAGCTGGTTCTGGATCGACGTCGGGTTCGAGGCGTCGAAGAAACCGGGGTTGGCGAGTTTCTGCAGGCCGGCGAAGACGAAGGTCCCCCCGAGGAAGAGCCGTAGCGGGAGCAGTGCCCACCCGGCCATCGCCGTCGCCCCCGGCACGGGGCCGCGTCGGGCCCAGACCCGCTGGCCCCGGGTGTCGGCGCGGGGCGTGCCGGCGGGGCCCGGTGCTTCGGTGTTGTCGCTGCGTAGCAAGACCCATCATCCTCTCGCGGCCGGGCCCTCGGAGGGCGTCGGCCCCTGGCGCGAAGCGGCGAGCCTAGGGAACTCACCCCGTTGGGCGCAGCGCCGGCGCTCGGCCCCGGCCCGGCGCCCGTCGAGGCGTGACGGCTGTGCCGGCGGAGGAGGGTTCGAATGAGCTTCCCCCGGTCTGGTGGACAGCGTTGGTTAGTTCCTGATCATGGCGCGTGTGCGGCCTCGTCGTCGACAGGACTGAGCATGCAGCCGTAGCTGTGGCGTCGCATCGGGTTGTACCAGGCCTGGGCTGCAGGTCACGGGACCGTGACGTAAACGAACCTCGGTCGCCCGACCGACGCGTCGATGAGGGAACCGCTCTGTGGATGTGCCGCCGCGACGTCATACGAAACGACCAAGGTGTTGGGACCCGTGCTCAGTTCGGGGTGGGCGAACGCACCATAGGTGTAGATACCGTAGGTCGGCGGGTATTGCGAGGCCTCTGGGGTGTCGTAGATGTCCTCGGGAGGACCGAAGGGCCCCACGGGGCTACACCCGAAGGCGGCTGTGATCTGGTTCGCCTGGAGCGACGTCTTGGCGATGAAGACATAGAGGCTCCCTACCTTCGAGACGCTGAAATGGCTCAACGTTCCGATGGTTTCGATGGGCACGGCGGACGCCGCGTTCGCCGTCCATCCACTTCCGTCGTAGTACGACCATGGAACGGCAAGATCAGTTCCGGCGACTCTTGCGACGTATGTGTTGGTTTGGGCCGTCCCGTAAAGATAGGTGTAGCCCCCGTCACTCAACACGGCCCCTGACCAATCTGTGGCGCCTGTGGATATCGGCTGGACCCCGAGCAGGTTGAGTCTCGGGAGCTCGAACGTGGCCAACGAGGTACCGAGCATCGAGAATTGCCCGTTCCCGGTGATGTGCTCGTCGAGCCCGATCACCTGCAGCGTGCCTCCGTTGACCACCATTGAACCCGGCCAGAACCCGTAATACGTCGGGTTCCGGGGCACGGGGCTCACAAAGGCGATGGGCGCCTTCTTCGAACCCTTGTGCAGCGTTTTTGTCAGAACTCCATCGCGGTCGATGACGATCGAGTTGTGAATGACAGGGCTGCTTGCCTGATACCAGTGACCGTCCGTGATCCTCCCGAGGCGGGTATCGGCGAAGAACCACAACTCCTCACCGCCAGGGAGCGCCACCGATTCGGTCCCGTCGCCCGCGCTCCACGTGTTGCCTCTTCCGCTGTCACCGTACATCTGGAAGAGGTTGTCCAGTGTCGTGTCAGGCTGGACCGATACGGCGACGTTCGAGAGGCGGGGGCACTGCCCGTCTGTTGCGCCGTCGGCCTGACCAAGGGTCGTCGGGGCGGCGGAGACGGCCGGGGTCGGAACGGAGGTGGATGGAACCGGCGGAAGAACGGTGGTAGGGGGCTCTGTCGTCGGGGTCGCGAGTGTCACGTCAGGCGTGAATGACGACGCGTCGCCGCGCGCCTTGCCGGAACGGTTGGGAGTGCCGTTATTCACGATGACGGCGAAGACGATGACAAGCACGACGACGACGACGGATCCAGCCGACAAGCCGAGCAGCTTCCATCGTTTGGAAATGGACGCCTTCCGTGGAGGGGGAGGGGGCAACGGGGAAGACGGCGGCGGAGCCACGCGCCCTTGGGATTCAACGGGGAACGGCGTGATCAGATCACCAAGGGCGTTCCAGGTCGTCCCGTTCCAAAAGCGTCGCTGTCCTGTGGTTCTGCTTCGATACCACCCCGGCTTGGCACCATCGGGGCCACCGGCGGGAAACCCACCTTGCGCCGGTTCGTCAGTCATCGAGGCCTTCTTCGACACCGGCCTGTTGACCGGCCCGGCTGGGGCGGGGCACCATGCGCTGCTCCCCAGATTTCGACCTCGGCGCCCGCGCTGCCTCGATGGGCCCTCTGATCACTTCGTCATGAGTCCGGCGGAGCCGGCCACCCGCGTGGGGATCCGTTCGCAAAGACGAAGGACCTGAATGCAGGGCGTGGTCGCAGACCACCAATTCATTCAGCCCGGGGCTGCAGGTGGATAATGTCCGCCATTTCGAGCCACTCTATGCGGTTGCCGCTCCACCTTTCATGGCAAGCGATGCGCGCCGGGAAGCGCTCCGGCCAGGGTCGATCCCGCCCGGTGACAACCGACCGCGCCGCAGCCTGCAGGGGATCGGACCCGCGGCCATCTTTCCCGAGATCGGCGGGACTGCTGCCGACGTCTGAGCGTGCGGGGCAGCCCGAAACCGCGTACACCGAGGAGGAGCGTGGCCCTCCAGAGTAGGTGCGTTGCCAGATGACCTGACGACTCGGGCTATTGCTAGCCCCGCTGCGAGTCCGAGCTCCCCGCTGAGATCCGAAGAGCCTCTTTAACAAGTCGGCCGTCGTCAGGAACTTGGCTGGCGGGGGAGGGCTCGAACCTCCAACATCCGGCTCCAAAGGCCGGCGTTCTGCCGATTGAACTACCCGCCAAAGGGCGATGCATCCGCTACACCGTAGGCTGTCAGGCCTCGATCAACTCGATGCGATTGCCGAAGGGGTCCTCGACGTAACAGCGACGGACACCGGGCACCTCGTCGTCGAAGCGAGGGAGACGACCCGCCTCGCGGAGCGCGGCGCACAGGCCGTCGAGATCCCGGACGACCAGGGCGGGATGGGCCTTGTGCGCCGGGCGGAAGTCGTCTTCGACCCCGAGGTGCAAGGTGACCTCGTCGTTGGAGAACCAGCACCCGCCCCGAGCGGCCAGCACGGGGGGCTTGGGCCGCTCCTCGAGCCGCAAGACGCCTCGGTAGAAGGCCCGCGCCTCGGGCTCGCGTCCCGGGGGCATGGCCAACTGGACGTGGTCCACGGCGACCAGTCGATAGCCCACGATCCTCCTCCCACCTGCCTCGAGCCCGCTACCGGCCCGAGGCTACTTGGCGGCTGTCGCCGAAAGGCCGCTAACCTGCGCCTGGAATGGGATCGCTGATCAAGAAGCGCCGCAAGCGCATGCGCAAGAAGAAGCACAAGAAAATGCTCAAGGCCACCCGCTGGCAGCGGCGCGCCGCGGGGAAGTAGCCCGAAGATCTCGACCACTCCCGCCCCGAGGGGCGGGAGTGTCGCGTCAGGCGGGCGACGAGATCAACCGTCGCCGGCGCCGCGCACGGTCCTGGCCCGGACCAGCGGCGCCCGCTCGCCCTCGACGACCAACTCGTCGCGTCCGACCACGCCGTCGGGGTCCCCCTCCACGAACCAGGTCGAACCGCTGCCGGCCAGGCGCGGGGCGAGGCCCGTCGCCTCGGCCAGCGCGTCGCGCCAGCGCGCCAGCGACGGGGCCACGTCGATGGCGGCCGCCTCCAGGTCGTTGCCCGTCACCGCGTCGTCATCCTCGACGCCGCCGCCACCACCCCGTCGCTCGTCCCATCGTCGGTACACCGCAGCGGTGTCGACCGACAGCGGCGGCAGCAGCAAGACGAAGCGACGGTCCTCGAAGGGCAACACCTCGACCTGCTCCCCCACGCCCGTGACGCGGGCCCGCCCGCCGCGCACGCAGAAAGGGACATCCGCGCCGAGCCGGGCCGCGACGGCGAGGTCGGTGCACCCGGCCCACCGCAGCACCGCCGCAGCATCGGCCGAGCCGCCCCCGAGACCGGCACCCGCCGGCACGCGCTTCACGATCCGAACCGCCGCGTCGCGGCCCACCGCGGCCAGGGCACGGGCCACGAGATTGTCGGGGCCGGTGGGCACGTGCGCGACGCCGAGCCCGCCGCACACCGCGTCGTCCACCGAGATCCCCGACCCCGCCTCGAAGTCCAAGGTGTCGACGAGGTCGATCGACACCATCTCGGCGTCGAGGAGGTGGAACCCGTCAGGGCGGACCCCGACCACACGCAGCGACAGGGTGAGCTTGGCCGGCGCGCTGACCCTCACCGGACTCCGCCTCCGGTCACGGTGCGGGGCGCTCGGGTGTGCACGACGCCAGTCTCCCCCACTCCGTCACCCCCAGGTTCTCGGCGCGCGCCTCGGGGTCGATGCCGGCCGCAGTGAACGCCTCGGCCGGGACCACGCCGGCCAGGGACTGGCGCAGCATCTTGCGCCGGTGGGCGAAGCCGGCGCGAACCAGCGCGAAGAGCTTCGACGGCGCCACGACGTCGGGATCGACGGCCACGGCGGGCCGACGCTCGATGCGGACCAGCGCCGACTCCACCGCGGGCCGGGGCACGAAGACCGAGGCCGGCACGCGTCCCACGATCCGTGCCGTGGCGTGGTACGCGACCTTGACCGACACCGCGCCGTAGGCCTTGTCCCCCGGGACGGCCGCGAGCCGTTCGCCGACCTCGCGCTGGACCATGACGAGCATCGACCCCACCGCCGGCGCCTCGTCGAGGGCGCGCAGCACCACCGGGACCGCGACGTTGTACGGAAGGTTCGCCACCATCGACCACGGCGCGCCGTCCCCTTGGTCCGATGCCGCTCCGTGCGACGCTCCTTCCGACGAGGCCAGCAGCGCGGCCCAGTCGAGGGTGAGCGCATCGGCTTCGACCACGCGCACGCCCCGGGGCTCGACCTCGGCGCGCAGCAACGGCACGAGGCCGCGGTCCACCTCCACCGCGGTGACGGCGGCCCCCGTCTCGACGAGGGCGACGGTGAGCGCACCCAGACCGGCCCCGATCTCCACCACGGCGCTCCCGGGCCCGACGCCCGACAGGCGGGCGATGCGCGCCACGGTGTTGTGGTCCACGACGAAGTTCTGGCCCAGGGCACGACTCGGGCGCAGGCCGTGGCGATCGAGCACCTCGAGGAGCTGTCGCCGGGTCAGCGTCACGCCACGAATGGTGCCGTCACGCGGCGCCCGCTGCTCACCAGCTGAGGCGCACCTCGATCACCCCGGCCCGCAGGCTGGCGAGCTGGGCGAAGGTCGCCGGGGCCAGATCGATGACCCGTCCCGGGTTGTGGGCCTCGCGGTCGTCCACCGTGCACCGGACCGAGGCGCCCGTGGCCAGGTCGGTGACCGTGACCACGGTCCCGAACGCCAGGACCGGGCTGGCACAGGTGCCGACCCGGGCGCCGTACCAGGTGGCCAGGCCGACGGCGCTGTCCCGCGGTGCGGGGGCCGGTGCGGCCCGAGTCGGCGTCGGCGTCGGGGACGGCGTCGCCAGGGGGTGGGCGGAGGTGACCGTGGCCGTCGCGGCCCCGACCGGTCCCCCCGCCGCGGCCCTGGTGACCGGGACGGGCACCGGTGGCGCCGGTGGTGGTGTCGTCGTCACCGGGCGCAACGCCACGTTGACGACATGGGTCGCGAGTTGGGCCGTCGCCGGTGACGGGGACGCGGTCGTTCCCGACAGGGTGCGGTCGGCGAACTCGACGGGGATCGTCCACGACGTCGACACGCGGCATGAGCGTCTCGTCGGCGCGACCATGACGCGCACCGGCGGCGCGCCCTGCATCGTGCAACGTCACGCGTTGCGCTGTGGACAGCAGGAGGAGCGGCACGACGACGAGGGCCAGACAACACCCCAGTTGCACACCGTGTCGCAACCCCCCGGCGCTGCGGGTCCTCAGATCTCCACCCTTCCTCTGCGGACTCCATGTCGACTGCGTCGGGATCGCACCTGACGCTAGGTGAGGTCGCGCGCACCATCAACTCGACGACGGGCGCAACCTTGCGATCGGCGTGCACATCGTCTCTCGTCAAATTTGGATGCCACACGATGAGGCGACAGAGCGTGGTAATGGGACTACCTCTCACGAATGACCGTGTGCAGTGGCCTGTGGAAAACGGCCATTCCTGGGCACAATTCCGTCACAGAGCGCAACAACGTGGTCACAGTGAATTTTTCGCGAACACGCCGATCACACCGCGCTCAGCGCAGCGCGAAGGCAGCGCGCGTGGCTGCGGTGGTGCTCTGCGCCAGGGAGGAGACACTCATACCCTTCACCGTCGCGACGGCCTCGCCCACGGTCGCGACCCATGCCGGACGGTTCTGCTTGCCCCGGTATGGCACCGGCGCGAGAAACGGCGCGTCGGTCTCCACCAAAAGACGGTCGAGAGGACACAACGCAGCCGCGTCGCGAACGTCCTGCGCGCCTTTGAACGTGACGATACCGCTGAAGGACAAGTACGCGCCGAGATCCAGACACCGTCGGGCCTCGTCGGGCCCACCGGTGAAGCAGTGCAACACGGTGCGCTCGGGGGGGCCTTCGGCCCGCAACACGTCAAGGGTGTCGTCCCACGCGTCGCGCGAGTGCACGACGAGGGTGAGGTCGTGACGACGGGCCAACACCACCTGGGCCGCGAAGGCGTCGCGTTGCGCCGCTCGGGGCGAGTGCTCGTAGTGGTAGTCGAACCCGCACTCCCCCACCGCCACCACCAGCTCGGCGTCGGGCCCGAGCGCGGCCGCCAGGGCGAGCTCGAGCTCCTCCACGCCGTGCGAGGCCTCGTGGGGGTGCAGCCCCATCGTGGCCCACGCCCCGAAGTCGCCGGGGAGGGCCGAGCCCGCGTTCGCGGCCAGCTGGCCCCGCACACTGCGCACCAATTCCACGGCTTGGCGCGACGTCGCCGCGTCGGTGCCCACGCACACCACCCCGCCGACCCCGGCGGCCACGGCCTCGGCCAGCACCGACAGCAATTCGTCCCCCTCGGGGCGGTAGCGGTCTTGGAGATGGCAGTGCGAGTCGATCCAGTGCGGGGCGGAGCCCTCGTCGCCGTCCACCGGGCTCAGTCGCGACGGCGCGGGAACAGCGGCGGGGCCTTCTCGACCGGTCGCCCGCCGGGATAGCCCCCCCAGGCCGCGTCCTCGGGCAGGCGGCACTGCTCGGGACGACCATCGAGGCCGAGACGACGCCAGATCTCGGCGCTCGTGTCGGGCATGGCCGGCGACGCCAGCAGAGCCACGATGCGCAGCGCCTCGAGCGCACTCCCGAGGACGTTGGCCACGGCCGGACCGGGCTCGGCCTTCCACGGCTCGGTCGCCTCGAGCTCGGCATTGGTCTCCCGGATGAGGCGCCACGTCGCTTCCAGGGCGACATGTGGTTGTCCCTCGCGCCACGCCACGACGGCGTCGTCGACCACCAACGTACTGAGCGCGGCGAGAGGGCTGTCGGGGTCGGGCGCAGGACCCAGTCCCTCACACTTGGAACCGACCACCGTCGCCACCCGGGCCATGAGGTTCCCGAGGTTGTTGGCCAGGTCCGCGTTGTAGCGTGACGTGATGCCTTCGTAGGAGAAGTCCCCGTCGGTGCCGAGCGGCGTGTCGCGCAGGAGGAAGTACCGCACGGCGTCGACGCCGAAATCGTCGGTCAGCTGGCGCGGCGCGATCTGGTTGGCCTTCGACTTCGACATCTTTTCGCCCGACGACAGCAACCATCCGTGGACGAGCAGGTGGGCGGGGGGATCGATCCCCGCCGCCATGCACATGGCCGGCCACCACACGCAGTGGAAGCGGAGGATGTCCTTGCCCAGCAGGTGGTGCACCGCCGGCCACCACGCCTCGAACCGGGCCGGGTCGTCGCCGTAGCCGATGGCGGTCAGGTAGTTGACGAGCGCGTCGTACCAGACGTAGAAGACGTGCGCCTGGTCCCACGGCACGTCGACCCCCCAGCGGGTGGAGGTCCGGGTGATCGAGATGTCCTCGAGGCCCCCTTTGATGATGCCCAGGGCCTCGTTGCGCTTCGAGGCCGGTCGCACGGCGTCGGGATTGGCCTCGTACCAGTCGAGGAGCCGGCCCTCGAACGCGCTCAGCTTGAAGAAGTAGTTCTCCTCCTCGAGCAGCTCTACCGGCGTCCCGTGAATCGGGCAGTTGCCGTCGATGAGCTCGGACTCCTTCTTGTAGTCCTCACACGACACGCAGTACAGCCCGGCGTACACACCGAGCTCGGTGAAGCCGTTGTCGTGGATCGTCTGCAGGAAACGCTGCACGGCCAAGTGGTGGCGGGGCTCGGTAGTGCGGATGAAGTCGTCGTTGGAGATCCCGAGCGACTCCCACGCCTCGACGAAGCGTCCCGCCGTCGAGTCCACCCACTCCTGGGGGGACACGCCGTGGGCCTCTGCCGCTCGGGCGATCTTGTCGCCGTGCTCATCGGTGCCGGTGAGGAAGAAGACGTCGTCACCTTGGAGCCGGTGCCACCGGGCCAACGCGTCGGCGATCACCATCGTGTAGGCGTGCCCGATGTGGGGCACGTCGTTGACGTAGTAGATCGGTGTCGTCACGTAGAAGCGGGGCACCGCCGTAGCGTACCGACCGCCCGGCGCGCTCCGATCCGGCCCGTTCAGCGCACGGTGCGGCGAGACCGCTCCCGACGGGCTACCAATTGGCGACGTGGCACGCTCCGTGCCCCGTCTTCTCCACGTAGCGCTGGTGGTACTCCTCCGCCGGCCAGAACGTCGTGGCCGGGGTCACCTCGGTGACGATCGGGCGCCGGAACCGGTCCTGGAACTGCGCCAGTGACTCCTTGGCCAGACGCTCCTGCTCGGCGTTGTGGACGAAGACCGCCGAGCGGTACTGCGTCCCCACGTCGGGGCCCTGTCGGTTGGGCGTGGTGGGGTCGTGGTGGCGCCAGAACTCCTCGAGGAGGTGCTCGTACGACACCTTGGCGGGGTCGAAGGTGACGAGGACGGCCTCGGCGTGCCCGGTCGCCCCCAAGCACACCTGCTCGTAACTCGGGTCGGGGCGGGCCCCGCCGGTGTAGCCCGACACCGCGTCGACCACGCCGGGAATGGCCCGGAAGAACTCCTCGACGCCCCAGAAGCAGCCCGCCGCGAACGTCGCCAGGGCCAGGCCCTCGGGGGCGCTGTCCGGCTCGACTGCGGGTGCCTTGGTCTTGTCCAGTCCGAATTTCACCACCGTCACATCCCTCTGTCGTGCGGCGCGTCCGACGCGCTGCGCCTCGCTCAGTCAACCACCGTCGGGGGCGTCGCATTCCGGCGCAGCTCGAGCGCCAGGTCGTAGGCACGCCGGCGCGACACGCCCAGCTGCGACGCCACGGCCGTCGCCGCGTCGCGCAGCGTGTCGCCGGCCTCGAGCCTCGGACCAAGTGCCCCCTGCACCTCGGCGTCGGTGGGCGCCCGGCCCGCGCCGGGGTCCCCGGCCAGGACCACCACGATCTCGCCGCGCGCCTCGATCTCGGCGAAGTGGCCCACGGCGTCGACCAGGGTGCCCCGCCACACCTCCTCGTGGAGCTTGGTCAGCTCGCGCGCCACCGCCACCGAGCGGTCGGGGCCGCACGCCTCGAGCAGGTCCGCCAAGGTCGCGCCCAGGCGGCCGGGCGCCTCGAAGAGCACCTGCGTGCGCGCGTCTGCGGCCATGGCCTCGATCCGTCGCCGGCGGTCGTTCCCTCGGCGCGGGAGAAAGCCTTCAAAGCAGAACTGGTCGGTGGGGAGCCCGCTCACCACCAGGGCCGCCAGCACCGCGCTCGGGCCCGGCACGGCGGTGACCACCGCACCGGCCTCGGCCGCCGCCGCCACCAGCCGGCTCCCGGGATCCGACACCAGCGGCGTGCCGGCGTCGCTCACCACCGCCACCGTGCGCCCCTGGGCCAGATGCCCGAGGACGACGTCGAGGCGCGCCGCCTCGTTGTGGTCGTGCAGCGAGAGAAGCCTGATCCCTTTCAGCCCGGCGTGGGTCAGCAGTCCCCGGGTGCGGCGGGTGTCCTCGCAGCACACGATGTCGGCGTGCGCCAGGACCTGCACCGCACGCGGCGACAGGTCACCGAGGTTCCCGATCGGCGTCGAAACGAGGACCAGCGTGCCCGGCGCGCGCTCAGTCGTCACGGGTGTCGTGGAGCTCGAGCGTGTCGCCGATGCGCAACCCCCAGCGCTCGAAGGCACCGGCCTCGGCCTCGAGCACGGTGCGGGCCCTCCAGCGCGGCAGGCACATGCGCCACGGGACGAGCCCGATCACGTCCACCACGCGCAGATCACGATCGAGGAAGGCCACGTCCAGGGCGAAACGCATGCCGAGGCTGTGCACCGACCGGGTGCGAGGCAGGATGAAGGCCCCCTCGTAGCCGGAGCGTCCGAGCAGGCCGCGCAGCCGCGCCGTGTAGGCATCGGCGAACTCGGCGTTGGCCAGGACACTTCCGTCGCGCAACACCCAGGTCGTCGAGGTCACCGTGGCCCGCGTCCCTCACACGTTGAAGCGGATCTCGAGCACGTCGCCGTCGATGACCTCGTAGTCCTTGCCCTCGAGACGGATGCGGCCCGCCGACTTGGCCGCCGCCCACGAACCGAGCTCGAGCAGTTCGTCCCAGTGGATGACCTCGGCCCGGATGAACCCCCGCTGGAGGTCGGAGTGGATGACCCCGGCGCACTCCGCCGCGTTGGCGCCGGCGCGAAAGCTCCACGCACGCGACTCTTTGTCGCCGGTGGTGAGAAAGACCCGGCGCCCGAGCAGGTGGTAGGCACTCTGCGCCACGCGCGCCGAACGCGCCGGCCCCGAGGCCGAGGCCCTCCAGGAGCTCGGCGCGCTCGGCGGGATCGAGCCGCGCCGCCTCGGCCTCGAGCTGCACGCACACGCCCAGGGCCTCGCCATGTCCCTCGAGGGCATCGGTCACCGCGCCCACGAGCTCCTCGGACCGCTCGAGCTCGTCCTCACCCAGATTCACCACGGCGAGCACGGGCTTGTCGGTGAGGAGAAAGAGACTCCGGAGCGCGCCCCGGACGTCGCCGTCGAGCCCGGCCCGATACAGAGGGACACCGTCGGCCAAGGGCTTCGAGGCCACTTCCATGGCGGCGACCTCGCCGGCCAGGCTCTTGTCCGACTTGGCCGAGCGGCGCCGCTTGTCGAGCTGGGTCTCCATCGTGGTCATGTCGGCCAGGACCAGCTCGAGCTCCAGCGTGGCCAAGGCGTCGACGGGGTTCGTGTCGCCGGGGACCTCGGGATCCTCGAAGGCCCGCAGGACCACGCACAACGCATCGACCTCACGGATGCCGGCCAGGAACCGGTTCCCGAGCCCTTCGCCGGTGGACGAGCCCGGGACCAGCCCGGCGATGTCGACCACCTCCATGCCGGCGCGCACCACCTTGCGGCTCGAGCTCATCTGGGCCAGGGCGTCGAGGCGAGCGTCGGGCAGCGGCGCGGCGGCCACGGTGGTGTCGGTGGTGGTGAACGGGTGCGACGCCACCGCCGCCCGCGCTCCGGTGAGGGCGTTGAACAACGACGTCTTGCCGGCATTGGGCAAACCGACGAGACCCAGGCGTTCCATCGCTCGAGACGCTATCGGTTGGCCGACGGCGCTCTGTCGGCCCGCGCCGGCCCGGTCCCGCGGGCACGGGGCCGGTCGGAGCACGGTGGTGGGTCGGCGCGCCGACCCGATAGCGTGGTCGGCCATGTCCAAACGCACGGTCAAGCGCAAGATCCGGAGCAAGAAGAAGGCCAACCACGGCAAGCGGCCCAACTGCGGCCGGGGCTGAGCCCTCTCCGACGGTCCCGCCCCGGCGCCGCGCTCAGGGCCGGTAGGCCAGGTTCCGCGCCTCGACGAGGCCCACGAGCGGGGTGGGCAGGTCGGAAATGATGCCGTCCACGCCCAGGTCGAGGAGACGGGCCATCTCGAGCTTGTCGTTGATCGTCCACACGTGCAGCGCCATCCCCCGCTCGTGCGCGGCCTCGATCAACGCCTCGTCCACGACCACGAGCTCTCCCTGGACGGCGGGCACCTGCAGGGCTACGTGGGCGGTGGCGGGCGGCTCCTCCCCTTCGTGCACGGCGCGCCAGAACATGGCCGTGGTGAGGGTCCCGGCGGAGGTGGCGATGTCGGGGGCGTACGCCGCGAAGGACTCGGTGGCGACGTCGAGGAACGAGGCCACGATGATGCGGTCGATGAACCGCCGACCGGCCAGGGTGCGGGCCAGCAGCTCCTCGTAGGGCTCGACGGCGGGAGCGGTCTGCTTGATGTCGAGGTTGAGCGCGACGTGCGGATGGTCCTCGAGCACGTCGAGGATCTCGGCCAAGGTGGCCACCGTGAACTCCTCGGAGCCCGGTGCCCGTCCCCGGTAGGGGTAGGCACCGGGTGCGAGGCCCGGGGTCTCGTCCCCCCCGGGAACGAACCAGTAGGCGTTGTCGAGAGCCCGGAGCTGCGCCAGGGTCATGGTGTTGATCGGCCCGTGGGAATTCGTCGTCCTGTCCACTGTGCTGTCGTGGCAGACCACGAGATGGCGATCGGCGGTGGCGTGGACGTCGAGCTCGACCCCGCTGACACCGAGCTCGAGCGCACGCCGCAGGGCGAACAACGTCGATGACGGCGCTTCCCAGGCACCGCATTGATGTGCGTAGGCGAGGACGCGACGTTCGAGCCAGGGGTTCGTCGGAGCGGGGGTCACGGCGTCAACGGTAACCTCTCGCCAGCCATGCTCGACCACATTCTCGTCGACCTCATCACCCAAACACGCGCCGCGCTCGAAGACGCCCTCTTGCAACGACAGGCGGTCGAAGAGCGCTTTCAGGTCGACGTCTTCCTCGGGGATGTGTCGTGGGAGACCTCGTACTCGCTCCCCGGAGAAGAGAAGCCGCCGCGGGTGCGCGCCGACCTTTCGCTCGACTGGCCGACGTGGAGCCAGAGCGCCTACCGGTCCTGGTCGATCGGCGAGCCGCCCGACGACCTTCCCGAGGTGGTGCTCGAGATCACGCTGCGCGTGCAGCGACTGGCGGCCATGCCCGATCTCGCCGCGGTGGTCGCCTGCCTTCCCGAGGAGAGCCCCGCCATCGGCGCCGAGACCCTCGTGCGGGCCGCGCCCGTCGTCGAACAGGTCCACGAGCCCGACAGTGATCCCCGCTTCGCGGTGGAGACGACCTATCAAGGGACGCTCCGCCTCGACGAGGCGACGTTGAACGACGCCTCGACCCTCGCCGGCCCCGTCGGGGCCCTCGGCCGCTGGGTGGCATCGGTGCTCGTACGGCTCGGCGACCTCGACCTCGCCTATCTCCCCCCCGAGACGGCGTCGAGCGACGACGCCCACTGACCCGACCGCGAGTCGCCCCGCACGGCGCCTCGCCCCCGTGTCAGAGCAGACCGGCGTCCGCCGCCAGCTGGCGCAGGTCGGCCCAGGGCCGGGCGCCGATGTGCGAGATGACCTCCGCCGCGCACAACCCGCCCAGCCGGGCGGAGGTCTCGGGGTCCTTGCCGTGGGTGAGCCCGTACAGGAAGCCCGCCGCGTAGAGGTCCCCCGCACCGGTGGTGTCGGCCACGTGCTCGACCGGGTCGGCGGGGATGGGGATGGTGCCGTGCGCGGCAACCACGACCGATCCCGCCGCGCCGCGCGTGAGCGCGGCCAGGATGCCCGTCTCCTCCACCGCCGCCAACGCGTCGTCGAACTCGGTCGTGCCGAAGAGCAACGTCGTCTCGTCCTCGTTGGCGAACAGGACGTCGACGTCACCGTGCAGGAGGTCCAGGAATTCAGCCTGGTGTCGCTGCACGCAGAACGGGTCCGACAGACTGATGGCCACGAGTGAATCGGCGTCGTGCGCCACCTGCATGGCCTGGCGCATGGCGGCTTTGGCCGGCCCCAGGTCCCACAGGTATCCCTCGAGGTACAGGACCTGGGCCCGGGCCACGAGCTCCTCGTCGATATCGCCCGATTCCAGCGTCGACGCCACCCCCAGGTGGGTGGCCATGGTCCGCTCGCCGTCGCCGGTCACGTACACGAGGCACCTCCCCGTGGCCCGGTCGTCGCCGACCTCGACCGTCGGCGGGGCCGGGTCCATGCGACCGAGCACCACCCCCGTCGAGGTGATGTCGCGCATGAAGACGTCGCCGAGCTCGTCGGCCGCGACCTTCCCGAAGTACCCGACCCTGCCCCCCAGGGCGGCGACGCCGGCGGCGGTGTTCGCGGCCGAACCACCCGAGACCCGGGTGGCGTCGCCGATGCCCTCGTAGAGGGTGGCCGCCCGGGCCAGGTCGACGAGGGTCATCGACCCCTTGACCAAGTCCACCCGGCGCAGGTCGTCGTCGCTGGCGTGGGTCAGGACATCCACCAAGGGGGAGCCGATGGCGACGACGTCGAGAGATTCGGGACTCGCGTCTGGACCGGGAGAGGTGTCGTTCACAGTCCGGCAAGCTACTCGCCGACACGACGGCCCAGAACCAGCACCCCGAGCACGCCCCGCTAGCCTGCGCCCAATGAGCGACACCACTGCGACCGAAGGTGCGGACCCTTCGGCGCGGCACCGGCTGCCCTACAGCGTCGAACCGCGTCGATACGCGCTCCGCCTGACGCCCGACCTCGACAACGCCACGTTCACGGGCGAGGTTCACATCGAGGTGCTCGCGCACGAGGCCGTGGACGAGATCGTCCTGCACGCCGCGGAGCTGACCGTCGACGGCGCCGAGCTCGAGCGGGCCGGAGGGTCTCGCCTCCGGCTGGCGGTGCGCCTCGACGAGGACACCGAGCGCCTGATCCTCACGCCGGCGGCACCGCTCGAACCGGGCCCTGCTGTCATCTCCCTCGACTTCGCCGGTGTGCTCAACGACAAACTGCACGGTTTCTACCGCTCGGAGTTCACCGACGATGCCGGCGTCACCCACGTCATCGCCACCACGCAGTTCGAGGCCACCGACGCGCGCCGGGCCTTCCCGTGCTTCGACGAGCCCGACCGCAAGGCCGTGTTCTCCGTGACCCTCGACGTGCCCGACGGCCTCGAGGCGTACTCCAACGGGCCCGAGGTGGACGCCGTGGCCCTTCCCGGCGGCGGGCACCGGGTGCGCTTCGGCGACACCATCGCCATGTCGACCTATCTCGTGGCCTTCGTGGTGGGCCCCCTCGAGGCGACGGACCCGGTGATGATCCGAGGCACGCCCATTCGCGTCGTGCACACCCCGGGCAAAGGAGACCTCACCGCCTTCGCCCTGGAGGCCGCCGCGCACTCGCTCGAGTTCTTCACCGACTGGTTCGGCATCGACTACCCGGCCGAGAAGCTCGATCTCGTCGCCATCCCCGACTTCGCCTTCGGCGCCATGGAGAACCTGGGGTGCGTGACGTTTCGTGAAGCCGTCCTCCTCGTCGACCCGGCCCGGGCGTCGCGCACCGAGCTCGAACGGGTGGCCGACGTCATCTCGCACGAGATCGCCCACATGTGGTTCGGTGACCTCGTCACGATGCGGTGGTGGAACGGCATCTGGCTCAACGAGGCCTTCGCCACACTGATGGAATTGCTGTGCGTCGACCACTTCCGCCCCCAGTGGCAGCGATGGGTGTCCTTCGGCGTCGAGCGCGACGCGGCCATGGCGACCGACGGCCTGCACGCCACCCGTCCGGTCGAGTACCCGGTGGGACCGCCCGAGGAGGCCCAGGGGATGTTCGACGTCCTCACCTACCAAAAGGGGGCGGGCGTGCTCCGCATGCTCGAGCGCTACCTCGGCGCCGAGCGATTCCGTGACGGTGTGCGGCGGTACCTCGAGTCACACCGGTTGGGCAACACCGAGACCGCCGATCTGTGGGACGCCATCGAAGCGGCCAGCGACGAGCCCGTGCGCCACATCATGGACACCTGGATCCTCCAAGGGGGGTTCCCGCTCGTCACCCTGGACGGCTCCGGTCCCGGCGGCGCCCTGACCCTGACCCAGGCGCCGTTCCGCTACGCACCGTCGTCGGGGCCCAGTGCCATCGGCTCGACGTGGTCGGTGCCGGTCATCGCGAGGACGATCGGCGGCGCCCAGACGCGCACCCTGCTCGCCGGCACGCCCGCCACCCTCGAGCTCGACGACGGGCCCGACGCGGCCGTCGTCGTCAACGCCGGGGGCTCGGGCTACTACCGGGTCCGCTATTCGCCCGAGCACCACCGCCGCTTGGCGGAGAACCTGGGCGCACTCGAGTTGCTGGAGCGCTTCAACCTGCTCGGCGACACCTGGGCCGTCGTGGTCGGCCAGCTCACGGGTCCCGACGACTTCCTCCTCCTGGCCGAGGCGCTCGGCGACGAGGACGACCCCGCCATCTGGGCCCAGGTCACCGGGGCGTTGGCGCTCCTGGACCGCGCCGTCGACGACGGGGCGCGCCCCCTCGTGGCCGCCTACGCCCGTGCCCTGCTGGCCCCGGTGCTGGCGCGCCTCGGGTGGGACGGCCGCGCCGGGGAGGGTCCCCGCACCCCCACGCTGCGGGCCCAGATGGTCGCCGCCCTCGGGACGATCGGCGCCGACCCCGAGGTCCGGGCCGAGGCCCAGCGACGGCTCGACGCCGCGGAGCGCGGCACCGCCGCGCTCGATCCCGACCTCGCCTCGGCCATCATCGCCACGGTGGCGGCCTCGAGCGGACCCGAGGACTACGAGCGCTTCGTCGAGCACTATCGACACCCGGCGACGCCCCAGGAGGAGATCCGCTACCTCTATGCCCTGGCCGGCTTCACCGAGCCCGCCCTGGCCGCCCGGACCTTCGAATTCGCCCGGACCGAGGTGCGATCCCAAGACGCCCCGTTCGTCATCCAGCTCCTGCTGGCCGGCCGCGACACCGGTGTCTCGACGTGGGGGCGAGTGCAGGAACACTGGGACGAGCTCGTCGCCCGCATCCCGGCCAACATCGTGCCGCGCATGGTCGGCGGGGTGACGTCGTTGTGCCGCGACCCGGTTCTCGCCGCACAGGTCACGGCCTTCGTGCGCGCCCATCCCCTGCCCATCGCCCAGCGCACGGTGGACCAGACGCTCGAGCGCCTCGCTATCAACGTGTCGTTCGCTGCCGCGTTGCGAGACAGCGCCGCCCCCGCCTTGGGCGCCGGACTGGCGCGACTCGAGACACGCTGAGTGCGCCGCGCGTGGGCCTGTCGTCGGCACCGGCGCGGGGGGTGGCGCGGCGCGCCGGTGGTGGACCCGACCGATGAACCTCACGATCCTCGCCATCACCTTCGGGCTGATCTTCGTGGCCGAGCTGCCCGACAAGACGATGATCGCCACCATCGTGATGTCGAGCCGGTACCGGCCCCTGCCGGTGTGGACCGGCGCCGCCGCGGCGATGGTGGTCAATGCGGCGGTGGCCGTCCTCGCCGGCCGGCTGCTCGAGCTTCTCCCCCACCGGTGGGTCGAAGCGGTGGTGGCCGCGCTCTTCGCAGCCGGAGCGCTCTACCTGATGCTCGTCAAGGAGTCAGCCGAAGAGCGCGAAGGAGACGAGGAGGCGGACCAGCTGCGCTCGGGTCGGCGCGTCGCGCTGGGGGCCTTCACCGTCATCGTCGTGGCCGAGCTCGGGGACCTCACCCAAATCCTCACCGCCAACCTGGTGGCCCGCTATCACAGCCCGTGGTCGGTCTTCGTCGGGTCTGCCACCGCCCTGGTGACGGTGATGGGGATCGGCGTCATCGGCGGCCGGGTCCTGTTGCGCGTCCTCCCCCTCGCCACCATCCGGAGGGTCGCGGGTGTCATCCTGGCGGGCTTCGCCATCTTCACCGCCGTGCAGGCGGCCCGGGGTTGAGCGGCGACGACGAGAGAGGAGGCGACATGGTGCAACGCACCGCGCAGCTGTTCGCCCTGGCCCGTGCGGCCAAGGGCTTCATGCCCGATGACGAGGGCGAGGCCTTGTTCGAAGCGGCGCGCCGCGCCGGGGCCGAGACCCCGGGGTCGGCCACCTTCGTGGAGGTCGGTGCATGGTGCGGGAAGTCGGCGGTCTATCTCGGTGCCGCGGCCGAGGCCACCGGAGCGGCGCTGTTCAGCCTCGACCACCACCACGGCTCGGAGGAGAACCAACCCGGATGGGACCACCACGACGACGAGGTCGTGGACCCCGCCACGGGGCGCATCGACACCCTGCCGTTCTGGCGCCGCACGATCGACGGCGCCGGGCTCGGCGAAAGCGTGATCGGCCTCGTCGGGAGCTCGACGGTGATCGCCGCGCACTGGCGGACGCCGCTCGACCTGTGCTTCATCGACGGCGGCCATGGCGAGGAGCCGGCCTGGGCGGACTTCCGGGGCTGGGCCCCCCACGTGGCGGTGGGGCGCTGGCTGGCGATCCACGACGTCTTCCCCGACCCCGCCGACGGCGGCCGCCCGCCCTACGAGCTGTGGACGGCTGCGCTCGCGTCGGGGGAGTTCACAGAGGACGGCCAGTGCGGCTCGCTGCGCGTCCTCAGGCGGGTGGTGCCTCCCACCGGGGTTCGGTGAGGTCCAGCCAGTCCGGCAGCGACTCACCGCGGAAGAGCCCCGCCGCCGGAGTGGCCTCGGCCAGCGCGTCGGCGGCGAGCACGATGGCGCCGGCGGTGTAGGTGGTGCGCTCGGCGAAGGGGAATGTCTCCATCTCGGGGTAGACGATCCCCGTCCAGTACGAGCCGTCGTCGCGGCGGTGCGCCCGGGTCCAGGTGAGCAGGGCCAACGCCTCGCGCCGACGGCCCACGGCGTCGAGGGCGAGCGCGCACTCCGCCGTCTCCGCCGCGGTCACCCACGGGCCGGTCGACACGCACCGAACGCCCCGTCCGTCCATGACGAAGGTTTCCCACCATGCGTCGATGCGGGCCGCAGCGGCCTCACCGGACAGGGCGCCGGAGAGGACGGGGTAGTACCAGTCCATGGCGAACTCGTGCTTGGGCTCGAACACGTCAGGAGCATGGGCGATGGTGTGCGCCAGGCGGCCCGCGGCGAGCTCCCACTCGGGGCGCTCGTCCCCGAGGGTCTCGGCGCACGCCACACCGCAGCGCAAGGCGTGGTAGATCGACGAGGACCCGGTGAGCAGCGGGTACCGCCCGAGCTGCCCGTCGGGGTCGACCGACCACAACACGGCCCCGTCGTCGCGCTGGAACCGCAACACGAACTCGAGCGCCTTGTCGAGGACCGGCCACATGGACCGCAGCACCGAGAGGTCGCCGGTGACCCGGTAGTTGTGCCACGCACCGGTGGCGATGTAGGCGCAGACGTTGGTGTCGAGGCGCGGGTCCTTCACACCGCTGTCGGCCAGGTAGTAGTTGAACCACGAGCCGTCGGGGAGCTGGGTGTCAGCCAGCCACTGGTACGCCAGCGTGGCCTCTTTGTGAAAGCCGGCCACGCTCAGGGCCATGGCCGACTCGACGTGGTTCCACGGGTCGCAGTGACCACCTTCGAACCACGGGATCATGCCGTCGTGGCGCTGCACGGCCGCGATCGACGCCGCCGTGGCCACCACTTCCTCCGCACTGAGCACGCCGGGGATTTCGGGGATCTCCGCCACCACCGGGCGGTCGACGAGGTCGGGCTCCACCTCGCCCACCGGGCCCGCCAGTGGGAACGTTCCTTCGGTACGGGTCATGCAGGCTTCTCCAGGTAGACGACGAGGCTCTTGCCCAGGAACGGGTTGAGCACGCGCTCGCTGACCCGCGTGACACGCGGGGCGCGCATGATGTCCCAGACCAGGAGCTTGTGGTAGGCGCGCACCGCCGGATGGTCGTCGCGCCGCGGTCCCACCCAGCACCGCAGCCACCAGTACGGCGAGTGCAGGGCATGGGCGTGATGGCTGGCGACGGGACGAAGCCCGGCCCGCCGGAGGCGTTGCACCAGGGTGGAACGCCGGTAGATACGGACATGGCCACCGGGGATGTCGTGGTACTGGTTCGACAGGGCCCAGTTGACCGCCTCGGGCCCGAAGCGGGGCACGGTGACGGCCATGGTGCCTCCGGGGCGCAGCACCCGCGACAGCTCGGCCATGGCCGTGTCGTCCTCGGGGATGTGCTCCAGGACCTCCGACGCGATGACGCGGTCGAAGCTGGCGTCGGCGAAGGGCAGGTGCAGGGCGTCGCCTTGGACCACGCCGGCCTCATCGTCGGACTGCACCTCGCCGGCGTCGAGCATGGCGCCGATGGTGTCGCGCACCTGCGCCACCTCGGTCGCCTGGGCGTCGAGGGCCACGACGCGCGCCCCCAACCGCACGGCCTGAAAGGCATGACGGCCACCGCCACAGCCCAGATCGAGGAGTCGCTCGCCCCGGCCCACGCCCAGGCGCTGGTAGTCGACGGTCAGCACGACCCGTCGCCCCCCGCCGCGCCGGTACTCGGCACCGCGACACTCGGTACCGCAACCGTGGGAACAGCGGCGCTCGGCACCGCGCCACTCGGCCCAGCGGCAGTCGGCACGGGGCCGGTCCGGTCGGCGTCCTCGAGGAGCAGGCGATACTGCTCGGCCGTCCCGCGGGCGGTGGCCTCCCACGTGAAGCGGCCCAGCACCCGCTGGCGTCCGCCCTCTCCGAGGCGCGCCGCCAGGACGTCGTCGTCGAGGATGCGGCGGATGCCCGCCGCCAGGGCCTCGGCGTCGTCAGGCGTGACGAGCAGGGCGGTCTCGCCGTCCGATCCCACCACCTCGGGGAGCGCGCCCCCCGTGGTGGCCACGAGCGGGACGCCGCACGCCATGGCCTCGATGGCAGGCAGGGAGAAGCCCTCGTACAGCGAGGGCACCACGGCCACCTGCGCCTCGGCGTACATGCAGCCGAGCTCGTCGTCGGAGACCCCGCTGGCACAGTGCACGGCCTCGGACAGGCCCAGCCTCTCGATGGTGCGCGCCACGCGCCCACCCTCGGTGGGCCGGCCGATCACGATCAACTCGACGTCGCGCTCGGTGCGCAGCTTGGCCACGGCCTCGAGGAGGGGGACGAGACCTTTCATGGGGACGTCGCTCGACGAGGTCACCATGAGGCGTCCCGGGATGCGGGGCCGCTCCGGACGGGGCCGGAAGACGGTGTGGTCCACGCCCACGGGCACCACGGTCATGCGGGCCGGGTCGACGCCCATCTGAGACGCGATGTCGGTCTTCGACGATTCCGACACCGTGACGATGCGCGGCAGTTGTCGGGCCACGCGCATCTGCATGCCGAGGAAACCGAACCAGCGCCGCTGGGTCAGGCGGCGATAGGCGTTCTCGGCGTGCGACAGAGCCAGGACCCGGTCGACGGTGATGGGGTGATGCAGAGTGGTGAGCAGCGGCCACCCGTCGTCGATCATCTTCAGCAGGCCCGAGCCCAGGCACTGGTTGTCGTGGACGAGGTCGAACTCGTCGCGGCGCGCCGCCAGCAGCCGCTGCGCCCGCAGCGAGAAGGTGCGGGGCTCGGGGAAGCCGGCCGTGCACATGACGCCGAACTCGAGGAGGTCCACCGACGAGTGGAACTCACGCGGGTGCGGCACCCGGAAGGGATCGGGATCGCGGTACAGGTCGAGGCCGGGCACGGGAGTGAAGCCCACGCCGTCGTCGAGCACGGGCCAGGGCTGGCCCGCGAAGACCTCCACCGAGTGGCCCAGCTCCACGAGCTCGCGCGCCAGGTGGCGGGTGTAGACGCCCTGGCCGCCGCAGCGGGGGTTGCCGCGGTACACGAGGTAGGCGATGCGCAGGCCCCCGGGCTCGGGCGGGGCGGCAGGGCGTGCCGGGGGAACCTCGATGTGGGTGCTGCGCTTCCACGAGGCACGGATCTCCGACCAGCGCTGCCAGGGAGTTTTAGGCACGCGCGTGGCCAGCGTGGGAGATCATGGCCGGTCAGCCTCCCAAGGATCTCGGCCCGGACGCAAACACGGCGCCGGGCTCGGCCCCCCGGCGCGGACACGGCTCCAGGCACGAACCGGGGCGTCCCGGCCCCGGGGAACGCGTCGGGCGACGCACGGATCCACTAAGTTGAGGACGGCTTCACGAATCGCGCCGCTCGAGGAGCGCCAAGGATGGCCATCGAGATCCTGCACCTGTCCAGCGTGGTCAGGGGCGCGCTCGTGGACCGGGACGGGGACCGCCTCGGACGGGTCGAGGACCTCATCGCCCAACTCGGCTTCGCCCCGCACCCCCCGGTGACCGGCGTGGTCGTGCGCATCGCCCGTCGCCAGCTCTTCGTCCCCATCGCCCGCATCCCCGACCTCGAGCCCGGTCGCGTCCAGTTCGTGGGCGACACCGTGAGCCTCAAGCGCTTCGAGCGTCGCCCGGGCGAGGTGCTCCTGTCCGAGGACCTCCGCGCCCGCCACCTCATCAACCTGCAAGGGGCCCGGCTCATCCGGGCCAACGAGATCGAGCTGGCCCGCGTCGACGGCCGCTGGGAGGTCGTCGCCGTCGACCCGAGCCCGCGCGTGGCCCTGCGGCGCCTGCTGCCGCGCCGCCTGGGCCGACGCATACCGGCGGGCAAGGTCGTCGACTGGGCCAGCATCGAGCCCTTCGTGGCGCACGTCCCCACGGCGCGCCTGCGCATCCCCTACCGCAAGCTGGCCCGGCTCCATCCTGCCCAGATCGCCGACCTGGTGGAAGCGGCGTCGCACGAGGAGGGCGAGGAGATCATCGAGGCGGTAGGCCAGGATCGCGAGCTCGAGGCGGATGTGTTCGAAGAGCTCGACACCGAGCACCAGATCGAGTTCGTCCGCAGCCGCACCGACGCCGAAGCGGCCCGGCTGCTCGCCACCATGGCGCCCGACGACGCCGCCGATCTCATCATGGAGCTCGACCAGGAGCACAGGCTCCCGGTGCTCGGGCTCCTTCCCATGGGCCAGCAGCGCAAGATCCGGTCACTGTTGAATTACAACCCCGAGACCGCGGGCGGGCTCATGAGCCCCGACTTCTTGTGCCTGGCGGAGTCGACGCCCGTGAGCAACGTGCTCGAGGCCGTCCGCAGCAGCACCGCTCCTCCTGAAGCGCTGGCCATCGTGTTCGCCCGGGGCGACGACGGCCGCGTCACCGGCTCGGCCTCGGTGGTGCGCTTGATCCAGGCCCCGCCCACAGCCGACCTGGGCTCGGTGGTCCGCCCCAACCCCGCGCATGTCCATCCCGACTGGGACCTACACGCCGTGACCCGCAAGATGACGGACTTCAACCTCACCGTCGCTCCCGTCATGGACGAGGAGCACCGCATGGTGGGGGTCATCACCGTCGACGACGTCTTGGAGATGCTCCTCCCCACCGGTTGGCGACGCGACTTCGGGATGACGTCGGTCGAGGAATGACCCCGCTCTGCGGCGCCGCTCAACTCCCGAACACGAGGCGGACACGGTAGGATCGCCGTCGAAGAAGCCGCACCTCAGCCGGGCTCCCGGTGAGAGAGGGTGCACCGTGAGCAGTGTTGGCGGCGAGTCCGGCGCCCTACCGGATGCCACCGCTTTCTCGGTGCGGCTCCGAGGGACCGATAAGGAGCAGCGCTGCACGCTGACCCGTCATCTAGACGATTCATGCGCGCACGCCGCCAGGCAGGGTTGACGCCACTGGGCTGAACCGGAGGCTGACCGACGCCATGGCGTGCGCGCGATCCTGCACGCCCACGACGCCGGCACCCGTCGGGAGGTCCCTCATGGCCGCAATGGCCCTGTACACCGAGAACGCCCGTGCCCTCTGAGGAGGAGCGCGACCTCGGCATTCAAGGTGCCCTGGGGACGATCGGCGTCCACGACGAGGCGCCGCGGCGCTCGTGGCGGGGCCGCGTGCTCACCTTGCTGGCCATCATCGGGCCGGGCCTCATCGTCATGGTGGGCGACAACGACGCCGGCGGTGTGTCGACGTACTCCCAGGCCGGGCAGAACTTCGGGCTCAGCCTCCTGTGGACGCTGCCCCTGCTCATCCCCGTCCTCATCGTCAACCAGGAGATGGTGGTACGGCTCGGGGCGGTGTGCGGCGTCGGCCACGCCCGGCTCATCAACGAGCGCTTCGGGAGGTTCTGGGGGGCGTTCTCGGTCGGCGACCTCTTCGTCTTGAACTTCCTCACCATCGTCACCGAGTTCATCGGGGTCAGCCTGGCGCTCGGCTTCTTCGGCGTCAGCCCCTACATCTCGGTCCCGCTCGCCGCCCTGGGCCTCGTGGCCATGACCGCCACGGGCAGCTTCCGGCGCTGGGAGCGGTTCATGCTCGTGTTCATCGTCGCCAACTTCCTCGTGATCCCGCTGGCGGTCTACGCCCACCCCCACGCGGGCGCGGTGTTCGAGCACTTCGTGAAGCCGGGGGTCTCGGGTGGGTTCGACTCCACCTCGGTCCTGCTCATCATCGCCATCGTGGGGACGACGGTGGCGCCGTGGCAGCTGTTCTTCCAGCAGTCCAACATCGTCGACAAGCGCATCACCCCGCGCTGGATCAACTACGAGCGGGTCGACACCGTGATCGGGTCGTTCATCACCGTGCTGGCCGCCAGCCTCATCATCATCACCACCGCCTTCGCGTTCGCCCACACCCATGCGGCGGGGCGCTTCACCAACGCCGGGGGCGTGGCCCACGCCCTCGACCGCTACCTCGGCAACGCCACCGGTACCCTCTTCGCCATCATCCTGCTGAACGCGTCGATCATCGGCGCCGCCGCGGTGACCTTGTCGACGTCGTACGCGTTCGGCGACATCTTCGGCACCCGGCACTCGCTCAACCGCCGGGTGCGCGACGCCAAGTCCTTCTACGCCACCTTCACCGGCATCGTGGGCCTGGCCGCCACCATCGTCCTCATCCCCGGCGCACCCCTCGGGGTCATCACCACCGCCGTGCAGGCGCTGGCGGGGATCCTCCTCCCGAGCGCCACGGTCTTCCTCCTCCTGTTGTGCAACGACAAGGCCGTGCTCGGGCCGTGGGTCAACCGTCCGTGGCTGAACGTGGTGTCGACGTGCATCGTGTCGATCCTCTTCGTGCTCTCGCTCATCTTGATGACCACCACCGTGTTCCCCCACGTCGACGTGCCCGCGCTGCTGGTGATCCTGGCCAGTGCCCTCGGAGTCGTGCTGGTCGTGTCCGGGGCCTTCTATTGGCGCGCCCTCAGCCGGCGAGCTGCGCCCGACCCCGCCGAGCGCGAGCGGCGCGTGACCTGGCGCATGCCCCAGCTCGCCCTCCTCGAGCGGCCCACGTGGACGCGGGGCCGCACGACCACCATGTACCTCATGTACGCGTACCTGTTCGTGGCCGTGGCCCTCCTGTTCGTGAAGGCGGTCCAGCTGAGCTGATTCCCTATTGAGGATCAGCTGTCAAGAAGCTGCTCCGGCGAGATGCTTGACCGAGTGACGGTCGGGGGACGACGATGCCGGTCGGGGAAGGTCGCCCCGCGTGCCCGCGCTTCGTGCGCGTGGCTTTGACTGTCCCGTGAGGACTTTCTGGGGGGCCTTCCCCACCTTCTTGCTGCGTCGGCGGGCACGTTCTTCTGGAGTCACGGTGAAATGCGCGGCGATGATCGCTGTGGCCTCCTCGGGGCTCACCGGGTTCCCGTCAACGTCGCAGATGACGTAGGGCGTCCCCCGCTGCATGACCGCCCAAGCGCGCTCGGCGAGGTTGGCAGCAACGACACACAGCGCACCCAGGTGGTCTTTGCCGCGCTCGACCATCTGCACGTAATAGAGACGCGCCAGCTGGGGATCGACCTTTCTGGCGTTGTCTGCGCCTCGCACCATCGTGGTCCGCAGCAACGACGAGCCGGCCTTGGACATGGCCTGGCCCTTGCGATCGGTGTCGCCGGTCTCTGACGCCTTGGGCACGAGGCCGGTGAAAGACCGGAATGCCTTGCCCGTGGGGAACCGGGAAGGGTCACCCATGCAGGCGACGAGCGCCGGTGCGCCGATGTCGGCCAGCCCGGGCAGGCTGCGGGCGAGCCCTTCTGGGTCGACGACTCGGTAGCGGGTCTCGCGCTCAGCCGCGTGGACGGCGAGCTCGGCCTGGATGCCACGCAGCAGGCGCACCTCGGTGGCGACCTCCGCCGCCAGATCTCCGAAGGCGACCCCGAGGTGGCCGCCGTAGAGCTCGAGCGACGCCTCGGCGGCGTCCAGCCACTGTCGGGCCCGCGGCGCACCCTGGTGCCCGTGCGACGCCTCGGAGATCAACCTCGTGAGCCGGGTGGCGCCCAGCACGACCAGGGCGTTCGGATCGGCGAAGCGTTCGAGGACGGCCAAGTCGGCCTGCCCGAGATCACCGGTGAGGGGGGTCATCGGCAGCAGCTGGCGGACCAGGTCCTTGATGCGTCGCTTGTGCTCGGCGCCGGCCCGGGTGAGCCGATCGGTGGCCCGCACCCGGCGGTCGAGGGCGCTGCGCTCGGCGCCGGGGAGCACGAGCGGTCGGAGTCCGGTCGGATCGAACAGCGGGAGCCGGGCCAAGGTGTCGGCGTCGATGCCGTTGGTCTTCGTGTGCCGAGACAAGAACGGGCGCAGGTCCGCCGCCTTCTGCGACGACACGCGGAACACCAGGTGGCCGCGACGGGCGAAGAACACGGCGATCGGCAGCCACGCCGGACCCGTGGGCTCCATGACAACCTCGAGTTGCGTGCCCGCCGGACACCCGGCCAGCGCTGTCGTCTCTACCTCGGTGAGGCTCTGCACCGTCGGCCACGCCTTGCGTTTGGCGATCGTCGTGCCCTCACCGTCAAGCACTCGCACCGTGTGGGCGCTGGCGATACCCAGGTCGATGCCGACCAGGCGTCGATGATTCATGTCGTCTCCTTCGGTCGTGTCGGTTGCACCGGCTCGTCCGTAGGAACGACGCACGATGAGGCCACGGTCCCAAGGAGACACGCCCAACCGCGGCTCCCACTCATGTGCTGCAACCGGACCCGGCCTCGATGGACCGGTCCACTTCCCTCATCCGGGGCATCCGTGGCCGGGCCGAGCGTGGCAAGCAGTTCAACGAGGCCGGACCCTCACGGGTCCCCCTCAGAGCCCTTCTCGACGCCACCCGCCGGACCAGCCGGGATGACCATGCAACCCTGGGACCCCAGCCCCGTGGTGGATCCACGGCACCGATGTCCCTTACATGAGCCGGCCCCGTGGCGTTGTGCCGGGCCTGGCGCGGCGATACCTTCGGCCGTATGGACCTCACCTACCCCCCCGAAGCAGAGGCGCTGCGCAAGGAGGTCCGGGGCTGGCTCGAGGACAACCTCCCGGCCGGGTGGTTCGAACCGGGGTTCCACCTGAGCGGCGCCGAGCGCGAGGCCTTCAACGCCGACTGGGTCCGCACGCTCCGCCAGGGAGGGTGGATCTGCGCCTCGTGGCCCAAGGAGTACGGAGGCCGGGGCCTGTCGCTCATCGAGCAGGTCGCCCTCAACGAGGAATTCGCCCGGGCCCAGGCCCCGATGCGCGCCGACTTCTTCGGCGACACCTTGGTCGGCCCCACCATCTTGCAGTGGGGGACCGAGGAGCAGAAGCGCCAATTCATCCCGAAGATCCTCGACGGCACCATCTCGTGGTGCCAGGGGTTCTCCGAGCCCGACGCCGGCAGCGACCTGGCCTCGCTCAAGACCCGGGCCGATCTCGACGGCGACGAGTGGGTCATCCACGGCCAGAAGGTGTGGACGACCCAGGCGCAATTCGCCGATTACATCTTCCTCCTGGCCCGCACCGACCAGGACGCCCCCAAGCACGCGGGGATCTCGTACCTTCTCGTCCCCATGAAGCAGCCGGGGATCGAGGTGCGGCCCATCCGGCAGATCGACGGCTCCTCGGAGTTCAACGAGGTGTTCTTCACCGGGGCCCGCTGTCCCCGTCAGAACGTGGTCGGCGGCGAGAACAACGGATGGAAGGTGGCCATGACCACCTTGGGCTTCGAGCGGGGCGCGTCCTCGACGACGGGGCACCGGCGCTTTCTCCGAGAGCTCGACCGGGTCATCGACGACGCCCGGCGCACGGGGCGAAACACCGACCTCGAGGTCCGCCAGGGGCTCGCCCGGGCGTGGTCGAAGGTCAAGATCATGGAGATCAACGGCTACCGCTCGCTCACCGACGCGCTGAACGGGACGCATCACGCCGCCGCGCTCGGCGCCACCCACAAGATGTTCTGGTCCGAGTACCACCGCGAGGTGATGAACCTCGCCCTGGACATCCTCGGTCTCGACGGCCAAGTGCTGAAAGGGCCCGGCGACGAGGACGGTGAGCTCATGCGCCCGCGGCGCGGCGCGGCGGACTACCCCGTCGGTGATCTCCAGGCCTCGTTCTTCTTCAGTCGCTCCGAGACGATCTGGGGCGGCACGGCCGAGATCCAGCGCAACATCGTGGGCGAGCGCGTCCTCGGGCTCCCCAAAGAGCCTCGACCCTCTCCCGCCTGAGCCGACGGGAGCGCAGCCTGACCGACAACGAGGTCAGGCCACCCCGAGCTCGGTGCCGGACTCGGTCTCGTCCACGATCCGGGCCAGCGTCACGGCGCGCCGGTGCTCGTTGCGGTGACGCACCAGCGTCACCGTCGACGCCACCAGCGTGGCGCTCGCACCGACGAGGAGCGCGACCCGGGGGCTCGAGGTCTGCGAGATCCACCCCACCAACGGGGCGCCGATCGGGGTCGTGCCCAGAAAGCCCATGGCGTAGAGCGCCATGACCCGACCGCGCATGGTGGGCTCGACCTGGAGCTGAATGGTGGAGTTGGCCGTGGCGATGAAGGCGATGGACAGCGCGCCCATGAACACGATGACGACGCCCGCCACCACCAGGCTGGGCGAGACGGCGACGCCGGCGATCATCACGCTGAAGGCGATGCCGACTCCGGTCAGGCGGTGGATGTTGGGCCTGCCCCGGTTGGCCACCACGAGCCCCCCGACCACCGCGCCGCCCGCCATGAGCGAGGTGAGCAGGGCGAAGGTCCCCGCTCCGCCGTGGAACGTCTCCTGCGCCAACAACGGGAGGATGACGGTGAAGTTGTAGGCCAGGAGCCCGACCACGAACACGAGCATGAGCGGGTCTCGCAGGTTCGGCGTCCGCCACGCGTAGCGCACGCCGGCGCGCAACTGGCCTTTGGCCCGCGCCACTCGCTGGGCCGGCTGGAGATCGGCCCGGCGCATGAGCATCAGCGCCACCAGGACCGCCCCGTAGCTCGCCGCGTTGGCCAGGAAGCAGATGCCGAGGCCGACCGTGGCGATCAGGACCCCGCCGATGGCAGGGCCGATGACGCGTGCGCCGTTCATCACGATGCTGTTGAGGCTCACGGCGTTGGCCAAGTCGTCCTTCCCCACCATCTCGATGACGAAGGTCTGGCGAGCCGGGTTGTCGAAGAGGTTCACCACGCCGAGCCCCAGGGAGAGCACGTACACCTCCCACAGGTGCGCCGAGCCCTGCGGCCCGGCGCCCACCAGGACGAGGAGCCCGAGCAGCAGCGCCAGGGCCCCGGCCGAGGTCTGGGTCATGACCAGGAGGCGCCGTTTGTCGACGCGGTCGGCCACGAGGCCTCCCCACGCGCCGAAGAGCAACATAGGCAGGAACTGCAGGGCCAAGGTGATCCCGAGGTCGACGCCCCGTTCGTGCACGGGAGCGAGGTAGTGCACGACCAGCCACGCCAGGGCGACGCTCTGCATCCAGGTGCCGCTGACCGAGATGATCTGCCCGGTGAAGTACAGCCGGTAGTTGCGCGTCCGCAACGACCGGAACGTCGTGTCCGCCACCCGCTTCAGGCGGGTCACGGCTGGTCCACCAGGTGTTCGAGCAGGCGCACGACGTCCTCGATTCGGGCCCGCTCCTCCTCGGGGAGGGCGCGCACCCTGCGCACCAGGTACGCGGTGCGCAGCGACCGGCTCCGGTGCAGGGCGCGGCGGCCGTCCGCGGTGAGCCGCACCCTGACGATGCGACCGTCGCTGTCGTCCTCCTGGCGCTGCACGAGGCCGGCCGTTTCGAGGCCCACCACGATCTTGGTCATGCTCGGCGGCTGCACCTGCTCCGAGGCCGCCAGCTCTCCCAGGGTGGGGGTGCCGAGGCGCTCCACGGTGGCCAGCGCCGAGACCTGCGACGACGTCACACCCCCGGCCACCTGCTGGCGCAGCCGGCGCGACAGGCGCAGGATCGCCAGCCGCATCCGGGCCGCCGTCTCGGCGTCAGAGCCGCGCTGGCCTGCGCCCGTGTCACCGGCCTCGGGCCCGCCGGGAGCCGCCGGGCGCGCCGGGGACGGGGTGGGGCGTGTCCCCTCGGAGCCGGGCGTGTCGTCGGCGATCGTGGTCATCGTTCACCATTCTAATTAGTTTTCCTAACGATCGCGCCGAGGCCGCGCCCCGGCCCCGGGCCGGGGTCGAGGGGCGCCCGCCCGTAGCATCAGGGGGATGCTTCCCGACTACGCCGAACATGAGCAGGCGGCCGGTCTCGACTGGTACCGCCTCGACCCCAATCTCGGTGCCCTTTTGGACAGGCACCTCCCCGATCCGGGCGATCGCTCCCTGGCCGAAGAGCACGTGGGCCGGTTCGGGGCCCTCGTGGGTCAGGTCATCGCCCCCCGGGCCGAGGTGACCGACAAGCACGGGCCCGAGCTGCGGCGCTACGACCGCTGGGGCCAGGAGGTGGACGAGGTCGTCCACCATCCGAACTTGGACCGCCAACAAGGCCGACCTGGTGCGCAACGGCTTCGTCAGCCTCGATGCCCTGGCCGGGCGGCCCGTGCCCGGCGTGGTGACGGCATCGGTCTCGTACCTGGTGTCGCAGGCCGAGACGGCGATCTACTGCGGTCTGGGCATGACCTCGGGCGCGGCCGACATCGTCGAGCGCTACGCCCCGGCCTCGGCGCGCCACGACCTCCTCGGCCGGCTGCGCAGCCTCGACCCCGACGAGGCGTGGGAGGGCGGGATGTTCCTCACCGAACGCCAGGGAGGCAGCGATGTCGGGGCCAACACCACCCGCGCCGTGCAGGACGGCGACGAGTGGCTGTTGTCGGGCGAGAAGCACTTCTGTTCGAACGTCGACGCCGAGGTGTTCATCGTCCTGGCCCGGCCCGACGGGGCGCCGGCGGGGAGCCGCGGCCTCGCCACCTACATCGTCCCGCGCCTGCTCCCCGACGGGAGCACCAACGGATTTCGGATCAAGCGCCTCAAGCCCAAGCTCGGGACGGTGGGCGTCCCCACCGGCGAGGTGACCCTCGACGGCGCCCGGGCGTGGCTGGCCGGGGGGGCGGGGGCGGCCGACGCCGACGCCGCCGAGGACCGGCACGCCGACGCGGCGCGCGACGGGCGGGGCATCAACCGCATGATGGAGATGGTGAACGGGAGCCGGTTCGGGGTCGCGCTCATGGGGCTGGGCATCCACCGCCGGTCGTTCCTGGAAGCGGCCATCTACGCGGCCCGGCGTGCGCAGTTCGGGAACCGCATCGACAGCTATCCCCTGGTGCGCGAGACGTTGGTGGACATGCTCGTGGACCTCGAGGCGGGGATGGCCGCCACCTACGAGTGCGCGGCGGCGGCGCGCGGCGCCCAGGACCCCGAGTCGGGCCGGCTGGTCAGGCGCATCCTGGTGCCGCTGGCCAAGATGCGCTGCACGCGTATGGCGCTGTGGGCGGCGTCGACGGGCCTCGAGGTCCTGGGGGGCAACGGGTACATGGAGGACTGGCCCATGGCGCGACAACTGCGCGACGCGCAGTGCCACACCATCTGGGAGGGTGCGGAGAACATCTTGTGCATCGACGTCCGGCGCGCCATGCGCGGCGAGCACGCCCATGTGGCCCTCCTGGCGCGCGCCGAGCAGGCCCTCGAGGCGGGCTCGGGGCACAAGGCCCTCGGCGGTGCCCTCGACACCGTGGCCGCGTCCCTGCGTGACACCGAGACGGCCATCGCCTACCTCGAGCGGCGCGCCCGACGACCTGGCCCTGCTGCACAGCCGGCGTTTCGCGGAGCTGCTCGCCGACACCGTCGAGGGCGCCCTGCTCGTCGAAGAAGCGGCCTGGGCGCTGCAGCGCAACGGGGACGCCCGCAAGGCGGCCGTGGCCCGGCGCTTCGTGAGCCGGCACCTGGCCACCCCGGCCCTGCGCGGCATCACCGACCCCGACCGGTCGGTGCTCGACCTGTTCGAGCCGCTCGTCCGCTACGGGCCGATCGACGAGTCCGACCTCGCCGCCTGAGCAGGTCGCAGCCGGGCACGTTCGCCCTGGCCCCGACGGAGCCGGGCGGGGCGCTCTCAGGCCCTGGGGACGTAGCCCCCGCGGCCGAGCGCGGCGCTGTCGAAGGGGTCGGCCGACTCATCCACCCCGCCGTAGACCTCGGTCACCCAGTCGAGGCGCCCCCGCAGGATGCGCTCGACGCCCCCCTGGAGCGTGGCGGAGGAGATGGCGCACGAGCTGCACGCCCCTTGGAGCTGCACCTCGACGACCCCGGCCTCGACGTCGAACGACGTCAGCTCGAGGTCGCCCCCGTCGGCCTGCACGGCCGGGCGCATCAATTCGATCAGCGAGCGGAGCTCGGCCTCACGGGCGGTCCGGACCTCGTCGGTCAGCTCCACCGAGACGGCGTCGGGTGCATCGGCGGCATGTTCTCCCAGGCCACGGACGTACACGGCAGACTCGGTCCCATCGGGCACCTCTCCATTGTGCCGTGCCCCGGCCCGTACCGTGCCGCCCGGCCCCCGGACCGGATCTGACGGTTCGTCACAATTGGGTCCCGTTACCATACGGCGGTGCCCCCCGACCGCTCGTCGCCGTGTCCGCCCCCGGTGGCGGACACGGGCGCGGGACGGCTCGGGCTGATCCTGCCGACCTTCCCCCAGGGGCGGGCCGAGCTCCCGAGCGCGGCCCAATTGGCCGACGCTGTGCCGCCGGGCCGAAGCCGGCGGGGCCGGGGCGCTGTGGGCCTGTGATCACCTCTACTGGCACGGGCCCGCGCTCGAGGCCATGAGCGCGCTCGGCGTGGCGGCGGGGGCCACCAGCCACGCCGCGGTCGGGACGTGTGTGCTGCAGCTGCCGCTGCGCAGCGCCCCGTCGGTGGCCAAGGAGGCCGCCGCCCTCACGCATCTGTCGGAGGGCCGGTTCGTGCTCGGCGTCGGCGTGGGCACCCACGCCGGTGAGTACGCGGCGGCGGGAGTCCCTTTCGGCGCCCGCGGTCGGCGACTCGACGAAGGGATCGACGCGCTGCGCCACGCCTGGACGCTCGACCCGGCGGCGCGCTACACCCAGCTGCCGGCCCCGGGCCGCGTCCCGGTGTGGGTGGGGGGATCGAGCGAGGCGGCTCTGCGCCGCGCCGCGCGGCGCGGTGACGGATGGATCCCGCTGTTCGTGTCCCCCGACGACTACGGCGCCGCCCTCGGCCGCCTCGACAAGGAAGCTGAACGGGTGGGCCGCGACCCCGCCGAGGTGGCCCGTGCCATCGTGGTCTTCGTGTCGGTGGGCGACGCCGGCGCCGGCGAGCGCGGCCTGGGCTGGATGTCCTCGCTCTACGGGCTCCCGGCGCGATCGTTCGAGCGCCATCTCGTGACGGGCCCCGCCCGGGCATGCGCCACGGTGCTGGCCCGCTACGTCGATGCGGGGGCGCAGCACGTCGCAGTCTTCGTCACCACCGACGACCCGCTGGTACAGTTCGAGGACGTGGCCGGCGAGTTCGCCGGCCTCGTCGCGTCCCCCATCGCGACGCGGAGCGCGGCGGACGAGGTTGTGTCGGCCCTTCGCAGCACCAAGGTCGAAGACCAGGCTTGGAGGTGACATCGTCGTGCGAGAAGACGTGAGCATCGTGGGGATCGGGATGACGCCGATGGACCGGCGCGACCTCGCCCCCGACGTCATGGCCGGGCAGGCGGTGCGCGCCGCTTTGGACGACGCCGGCTTGTCACCGGGCGACATCGGACTCGTCATCGCGGCCAACGCCCTGGGCGGGCGCCTGTGCGACCAGGGATGCATCCGGGGCCAGAGCTGGCTGCGCCACGTCGACCTCGGCACCACCGGCGTGGTGAACGTGGACAACTCCTGCGCCGGGGGGTCCTCGGCCATGCACCTCGGCACGTTGGCGGCCCAGGCCGGCCAGTCGCCCGTGCTGGTGGTGGGGGTCGAGAAGATGTGGACGGGCCATCGGGCCGAGACCATCGCCGGCATCGAGGACGGTCTGCCTTCCGACGAACGCGCCGAGCTGCGGGTCCGGCTCGACAACGACGCCGGCAGCGTCCTCATGGCGCTCAACGCCACGTGGGTGCGCCACCAGATCGAGCAACGGGGGACCACGCCCGAGCAGATCGCCGCCGCCGCGGCCAAGGCGCGCCGCGCCGGGGCCCGCAACCCGCTGGCCCAGTTCAAGACGCCGGTCACCATCGAAGAGGTCCTGGCCTCGCCGGTCGTGGTCGCCCCCTTGACCCGCCTGATGTGCTCCTCGTTCACCGACGGCGCCGCCGCCGCGGTGCTGTCGGCCGGCACCGCGCCGGGGGCGCCACGCATCCGCGCCAGCGTGCTGCGCTCGGGCAACGGCGAGCTCGACTACCACGATCGGCTGCGCGAGACGGCCGACGAGGCGTGGAAGGCGGCGGGGGTGGGCCCCGAGGACATCGACGTGGTGGAGCTGCACGACGCCACCAGCGCCGAGGAGCTCTACGCCCTCGAGTCGTTGGGGTTCTACCCGGCCGGGGAGGCCGGCGTGGCCACGCTGGCCGGCGACACCGACGTGGGGGGCCGGGGTGTGTGCGTCAACCCGAGCGGCGGCCTCGTGGCCCGCGGCCACCCCCTCGGCGCCACGGGCATCTGCCAGATCGCCGAGCTCGTGGCCCAGCTGCGGGGGACGGCGGCCGGGCGACAGGTGCACGAGCCCCGCCTGGCCGCGGCGGTCAACACGGGGGGGATCATGTCGGGCCAGGACACCGCCCTCGTCGCCGTGCACGTCCTCGAGCGCACCTGAGCCCCCATGCCTGGAGCAGTCGTCACCGGGTGGGGCATCGGCGTACCCGACAAGGTCGTCACCAACGAGGACCTCTCGGCGCGCCTCGACACCAGCGACGCGTGGATCACCGAACGCACCGGCATCCGTGAGCGGCGCATCGGCGGCACCACCGCCGAGCTGGCCATCGCGGCGGGAGCCCAGGCCCTGGCGCGCGCCGGGCGCACCGGCGGCGACGTCGACGTCCTCGTGCTCGCCACCTCCACACCCGACGCGCTCGTGCCGGGGACCTCGGCCACGGTCCAGGAGGGCCTGGGCGTGCGCGGCGGCGCCTTCGACGTCAACGCGGCGTGTTCGGGTTTCGTGTACGCACTGGTGGCCGCCCACGGCCTCGTCCTCGCCGGCGCGCAACGCGTCCTCGTCATCGGCAGCGAGACGTTGTCGCAGATCACCGACTGGGACGACCGCAGCATCGCCGTGCTGGTGGGCGACGGTGCCGGTGCCGTCCTGCTCGAGGCCACCGACGGGCCCGGCCAGTTGCTGGCGTGGGACCTCGGTGCCGACGGGTCGCTGCGCCATCTCCTCAAGTGCGACCACGGCGGGTACCTGTACATGAACGGCAAGGAGATCTTCCGCCACGCCGTGCGGGTGATCGTCGATTCCTCGACGAAGGCGCTCGGCAAAGCTGGGCTCGCCGCCGCCGATGTCGACCTCTTCATCCCGCACCAGGCGAACGCCCGCATCATCACCGCTGCCAGTCACCGGCTCGGGATACCCGACGACCGCTGCGTGGTCACCATCGACCGCTACGGCAACACCTCCTCGGCTTCCATCCCGCTGGCCCTGGCCGACGCGCTCGAGACGGACCGCCTCCGGCCCGGGGCGGTGGTGCTCCTGTCGGGCTTCGGGGGCGGGATGACCTGGGCCAGTGCCGTCCTACGATGGGGCGGATGACCGCAGCGAGCTCCGCCCCCCGTCCGGTTCTGGTGGTGCTGGCCGCGGGCATGGCCAAGCGCTACGGCGGGTGCAAGCCCCTGGCGCCGCTCGGATTGCACGGTGAAGCCGTCGTCGACCTCATCGCCGGCGACGCCGTGGCGGCGGGGTTCGGGGACATCGTCTTGGTGCTCGGCCCCCAGACCGGGCCCGCCATCCGCTACCACGTGCGTCGGACCTTCCCCCCCAACGTGCAGGCCGCCTTCGCCGAACAGCCCGTGCCCCTCGGTACCGCCCACGCCGTGCTCTGCGCGCGCCGCCACGTCGGCGACGGCCCCTTCGCGGTGGTGAACGCCGACGACGTCTACGGCGCGCCGGCCATGGCGCTGCTGGCCGGGCAACTGGGTCGGGGCGAGGAGCACGCCATCGTGGCCTACCGACTGCGCGACACGGTCGTGGCCGACGCGCCGGTCACCCGGGGGACGTGCGTGGTCCGGCCCGACGGCCGGCTCCAGCGCCTGGTGGAACGCCGGGGCGTGGCGCGCCGCGCCGACGGGGACTTCGACGTCGGCGACGGGCTCGAACCGAGCCGCCTGCCTGGCGACACGCCGGTGTCGATGAACCTGTGGGGGTTCCAACCCTCGATCTGGCCCGTGCTCGAGGCGGCCGTGCGCCACGCCCACCCGTCGGTCTCGCCCGACGGGGCCGTGCCCGATCCGGGCTCGCTCGCCCACGCCGACGAGGTCCTCCTGCCCGAGGTGGTGGGGAACATGATCGCCGGCGGCGGCGCGCCCGAGGGCGGGGCCGGCGTTCGCGTCCTCGACGGCCCGGGCCGCTGCATCGGCGTCACCCACGCCGATGACCTCCCCGTGGTGCGCAACGAGCTCGCCCTCATGGTCGCCCAGGGGCTGCGTCCCGAGTGGCCCTGGGACGACGTGGCCTGAGCCGATCCCCTCCCCCCGCACCCGAGAACCGTGACCCCGGCCCCGACGTCGCCTGCGGTCCTGCTCCCCCGGCCCCGCTCCTACGAGGCCGCGCCCGACGGGCGCCGGGTGCCAGACCGCGGCGCCGACCGAGACCGTCGACGCTGCGCTCGCGCCCCAGGGCTATCGCCTCGAGGTGGCCTCTGACGCCGTGCACCTCGTCGGTGCCGACGACGCCGGATTGCGCCACGGGCGCGCCACCCTGGCCCAGCTGCGCCACCGCGCCAACAGGCCGGCCGGGATCGCCGAGGGCACGCTTCCGGCCTGTCGGATCGAGGACTGGCCCGACTTCGCCGTGCGCGGGGTCATGCTCGACGTGTCGCGCGACCGCGTCCCCACGCTGGAGACGGTGCGGGCCCTCGTCGACCGGTTGGCGGGCTGGAAGATCAACCAGCTCCAGCTGTACATGGAGCACACCTTCGCCTACGTGGGCCACGAGGACGTGTGGCGCCACGCCGATCCCTTCACCCCCGACGACATCGAGGGCCTCGACGAGTACTGCCGGGCCCGGGGCGTGGAGCTCGTGGCCAACCAGAACACCCTCGGGCACTTCGAGCGCTGGCTCCGGCTCCCCCGCTACCGGTCGCTCGCCATCGCCCCCGACGGGTTCGAATGGATGTTCGGGATCCACCGGCCGCCCCTCACACTCGATCCCGCCAACCCCGAGGCCTTCGCCCTCGTGTCGGACCTGCTGGCGCAGCTCGTGCCCCGCCTGCGCAGCAACCGCGTGCACGTCGGCTTGGACGAGCCGTGGGAGCTGAGCCCCGAGCGGCGAGGCGAGTGGGGACAGTGGCTGCGCGCCGTGCGGGAGCTTGCCGTCCTTGCCGGGCGCGAGCTGCTCGTGTGGGGCGACATCCCGGCCCTGCACCCCGACCTGCTGGGGGGGCTCCCCGATCAGGTCACGGTGTGCGAGTGGGGATACGAGGCCAACCATCCCTTCGAGGAGCGCGCCGCGCGGCTCGAGGACGCCGGGGTGCCGTTCTGGGTGTGCCCGGGCACCTCGAGCTGGATGTCGATCTCGGGGCGGACCGACAACATGATCGAGAACATCCGCGCCGCGGCGCTGGCCGGGTCCCGCCACGGGGCGGCCGGGCTCCTCGTCACCGACTGGGGCGACATGGGCCATCACCAGCAGCCCTGTGTCAGCGATCCCGGCTTCGCCACCGCCGCGGCCCTGGCGTGGTCCGTCGACGCCCACGGCGCGCTCGAGGCCGACGGCCTGGCCGAGCTGCTCGACGCGCACTGCTACGACGACCGCACCGGCCGAACGGGGCGCGCCGTCGTGGCGCTGGGCCAGACCTACCAGATGGTGGCGCCGCGGCCTCCCAACATGTCGGCCCTGGCGCTGCCCTACTTCCTCCCCCAGTGGCCCATGGGCAAGGCCGTCACCGACGGCCTCACCACCGCCGACCTCGACGCGGTGACCTCCCTCGTCGACGACACCGCCGCCGCGCTCGCGACCGCCCGCCCGGGCCGACCCGACGCCGCGCTGCTCCTCGACGAGATCCGCGCCACCGGGGCCCTGCTCCGCCTCACCTGCCGCGACGCCGCCCTCCGCCTCCACGGAGACGGGTCCCTGGCCTCGATCCCACCGGCCGATCGCGACGCCCTGGCCACCGAGCTCGGGGACCGGGTGACCGAATACCGACGGCTGTGGCTGGAGCGTTTCCGGCCCGGAGGGCTCGACGACAGCGTGGCGTGGTTCGACCACCTGCTCGCCTGCTACCGCACCGGGACGGCCGAGCGGTCGTGGTTCGGTCCCTTCGGCTAGGGCGAGGGTTGCCGAACAGGCCCCGGTAGGCTGGGCGAACGACACCGATCGAGGAGCCCACGCCGGCGATGGACAGCGCGACCAGCCGCACCCGACGCCTCGTGGTCGCCCTGGGCCTCAACATCGCCCTCGCCGCGGCCCAGCTGGTGGCGGGCGTGGTCGCCCACTCCACCGGGTTGCTGTCCGATGCGGGGCACAACATCACCGACGTCGCCGGCGTGGCCATGTCTCTCCTGGCGCTGCGGTGGGCGGCGCGCCCGCGCGATCCGTCGCACTCCTTCGGTTACCACCGCGGCCCCATCCTGGCCGCCCTCGGCAACGCCGCGGTCATCGCCGTGGTCACCGTGGCCATCGTGGCCCAGAGCATCGTCCGGCTCCTGCACCCCCATGCCGTGCACGGCAGCCTCGTCGTCGCTGTGGCCGCCGTGGCCTTCGTCACCAACGGGTCGGCCGCGCTCATGCTGCGCGAGCGGGGCCGCGACCTCAACATGCGCGCCGCCGCGTTGCACATGGGCGGGGACGCGCTCGGCTCGCTGGCCGTCCTGAGCTCCGGGGCGGTGCTGGTGGCCGACCCGTCACTGCGGTGGGCCGACCCCGTGGCGTCGCTCCTCGTGGCCGCCATCATCGTGGTCGAGGCCTACCGCCTCTTGCGGGCGAGCATGGACGTGCTGCTCGAGTCGTCCCCCGCCGACGTCGACCTGGCCGAGCTCACCGCCGTCATGGGTCGGGTCCCGGGTGTGTCGGAGGTCCACGACCTGCACGTGTGGAGCCTGTCGAGTGACGTCCGGGCGCTGTCGGCCCACGTCGTGCTGACCGGGCACCCCACCCTCGAGGAGGCCCAGGTCGTCGGCGACCACGTGAAGTCGGCCATCGGCGCGCCCTTCGCCATCGCCCACAGCACGCTGGAGCTCGAGTGCGAGCGGTGCATCGACGGGGAGGTCGACCCCTGCCTCATGGACAGCGTGAGCGACGCCAGGGCCGTTCCCACGAGGTGACGACGGACCCGGCGCGAGCGACGACGGTCCGGCGTCGGGTCGAGGTCCACGGGCGGGTCCAGGGCGTCGGATTCCGGGCTTCGTGCCAGCGCCGGGCGGCGAATGCCGATGTAGGCGGCTGGGTGCGCAACACCGAGGTCGGTGACGTAGAAGCCGTGTTCGAGGGATCGCCGGAGGCCGTGGACGCGTTGGTGGCGTGGTGCGGTGTCGGGCCGTCGTGGGCCCGTGTAGAGCGCGTCGTGGTCACCGACGAGCCGCCGCGCGGCGATGTGACCTTCACCATCCGCTGATCGACCCCGCGCCGGGCGCGTCGTGTCGCGCCTTGCGCCGCGCCGGTGGGGGTCACGACGAGCCCCCGGACGCGGCGAAGCCCCGAGTAGCCGGTTCGACCGAAGTCGCCCGCACTCCTCGGGGCCGCGCCCTCGGCTGACAGCTCGCCCTTTCCATGGGTCGGACGACCCCCGGTCCGGGCGTTGTAACGGTCGATCCCAGGGAACCTCCCGCTACTTCACCATCCGCCTCGCCGACGAACTCGTCGCCCTCCCTATCTCCGGTGGTTCCGCCTTGCGGCGCACCTTCCGGTTTCGGGCGGGTCGTTGTTCGTTCGGCTGTTGACCACTGTGCGCCTGCACTCCTCCAAGGTCAAGGGGGTGGCGCGAAATCCCGATGTTCTCCAGAGAATTTGTCCCACCGTCCCCAATTGTGAGGGACATTTCCCCAGGATCGCGCCCGACCGTCCCCAGCTCATCCCCAACGCATCGCACGAGTCGGCGACGCCGATCGCCCGCGCCCGACGGGCCGGGCGCGGCGCCCTCGCTTCGCGGCCGGCGGTGACAGATACTGGAGTCATGGACTCGAGCGCGCTTCCCGTCGACGCCGACGCGGGCGGTCTCGCCATCGGGCTGGCCGATGAGGACTGGACCGGCGAGGCGCGTTTCCACGAGTACAGCGCCGCGGTCGATCCCATCGGGTCCGGCCACACGACCAGGGTCCCGGTGCACCGCTTCCCCGCCGCGTGGCACGACGCGGCCACGACGCGCATCGTCACCCTGGACCTCAAAGACGAGCTCGGTACGTCCTACCCCGCCACCGGCCCGTCCCTGTTGGCCCGGTTCCTGTGCGTGGCCGCCGGCGATGCCGTCGATCTCGCCCCCAACGCCACCAGCGTGCTCTTCTACTGCCTGGTCGGTGCCGGCTCCACCGAGGTGCGGGGCCCGGGGGGATCGCGCACCATGCGGTGGGGAGCCGGCGACGTGGTCACCCTGCCGGGCGCGACCCGGGCCCGGTACCGGGCCGACCAGGGTGCGGTGCTCTACCACGTCGACGACTCGCCCCTGCTCGCCTATCTCGGCGTCGAGGCGACCGAGGCCCGATTCGCCCCGACCCGTTTCGACGGCGAGCGAGCCCGGGCCCGGCTGGCCGAGGTGGCCGCCGACCCCGACGCGGCGCGGCGCAGCCGGGTGGCGGTGCTGCTGGGCAACGCTCGCAACGTCCAGACCCTGACGGCGACGCACACGCTGTGGGCGATGCTCGGCGTCCTGCCCGCGGGGCACGGGCAGCGGCCCCACCGGCATCAGAGCATCGCCCTCGATCTCATCGTGGACTGCGCGCCGGGCTGCTACACCCTGGTCGGGAGCGACGTCGAGCCCGACGGCACCATCGTGGACCCGGTGCGGGTGGAGTGGGAGCCCGGCGGTGCCTTCGTGACGCCGCCCGGCCTCTGGCACAGCCACCACAACGAGTCGGGGTCCCCGGCGAACCTGCTGCCCATCCAGGACGCCGGGCTCCACACCTATCTCCGAACGCTCGACATCCGCTTCACGACCCCCTGATCACGGCCCCTCTGATCCGCCGCCTGATCACCGCCGGAGCGTGTTACGGCGTCGCGGTGGCCTCGGGCCCGTGGCCCCGCTCGCCCGACTCCAACAGGCGGGCGATCTCGGCGACCTCGCGCTCCACCGAGCGCGGCGAACCACGACCGGGCCACGGCGTCGTGCAGCACGCCGAGCGGACCGTGACCGATATCGAGCTCCTCGACGTGGCGCACCCGCGTCCCCCCGTCCACCGCCTCGATCTCGAACCAGGCGTGCAGGGCGCGGGGCACGCCGTGCACCAGGACCACGTCGATGCTGGTGGGACGCGTCCACCGGTAGCGGGTCACGACCGACCCATGGAAGATCCCGAGGAAGGTGCCGTCCTCGCGTGCCAGCATCCCGTCGGGGACCTCCGCCAGCTTGGTCACCCACACGATCTTGGTGTCGGCCTTGGTGTACTGGGCCGGGTCGAGGACGAAGTCGAAGACCTCCTCGGGCGTGACCCCGTGCACGACGGCCGTGCCTTCCCCTCGGATCATGGGCACCCCCGGTCACTCGGCTGCCGTCGACGTTAGGGGGGCCCGAGCCGCCCCGCTGGCCGCCGGAGAATTCCTGGGTGCAGACGCCGGACTGGCCCCCGGGCGTTGTGTTGGGTAACTGTTGGGAAGCGATAGGGCAGATGGTGAGCCTCGGGGATCACCGTTATCGCAGACGACGGGGGCAATCCGATCCGGGCGGGGGCCCGGCGACGAAGGTCGTTGAGGGGGGGAGACGTCGATGGGGCACCGGTGCCGCGACTACTGCTTTCGATGTGACCTGATCCGCTTCCTGAAGGACGTCCTGGTCAACACCGCCCCCAAGCCGCCGTCGCCGGCGTCGCCGGCCTGAGCCGACCCGGGGGCGCTCAGGCGCCCAGGTGGTCCGAAAGGAACGCCAACGACGGGGGCTCCTGGGCCAGGAAGAACGGACCCGAGTGACATCCCTGGGAGAAATCCGTCGTCGCGTGCCCCAGCGCGGCCGCCATGGCCCGCACCCCGGGCTGGAAGGGGTCGTCGAGGCCCGACGCCAGTCGGACCGGGATGCCGTCGAGCGCCGACGCATGGGTCACGGCGTCATAGGCGGCGAAGTCCCGGGCTGAGGTATAGGCGCCGGGGTTCGCGCCGTGGGCCTCGGCGTAGGTCGTCCATATCGCCGGGCTGATGGCCGCCACCGCCCTGACCAGGGCCGGGTAGCGCTCGGCCACGACGATCGCCCCGTAGCCGCCCATCGAGATCCCCATGGTGGCGACGCCCTGCGCGGCCCGGCCGAGCCCTCGGCGCCGGCACATCGGGATGAGCTCGTCCACCACCATCCCGAGCGGGTCGTCGCCGGGGTGCGGGTGCCAGTAGCCGCCGCCGCCGTCCACGGTCACCATCGCCATCGGGACGAGCGCCCGCCCCCCCGGCCGCATCGCCAGCGCCTTGGCCGGCGACAGGGCCGACAGCGTGTCGGTGTGGTTGGCGCCGTACCCGTGCAGGGCCACCACCAGGGGGAGCACGCTGCGCCGGGCCGTGCCCGGGCGGATAGGCGATCGTGTACCCCACGGCCTGGTTGCGGGCCCGGGAGAAGAAACGGCCCGACAACGACGGGCCCGGCGGCGCGAATTCGAGCACGGGCCGCGCCACCGCACAGCCCCCCTCCACGCTGAGCAGCTCCTGCCGACCGGGGAGCACGCCGTGGCTCACGAGCTCCACACCCGCCACCCCCGCCGCCACCACCGCCCCGGCTCCCACCCCGAAGGCCAGGACCCGACGGCGCGACAGTCGGCTCGGAGCACGCGCTCGCATCGGCGCGGGCGGGGACGGGACCGGCTCGTTCCGGGGCACGGCCCGCACTCTATATCGGTTACCGATATACCGTCCACCGGTAGAGGATCGGAGCCGCCACCCGGCGTCTGGGGCGGCCACCCGGGGTCCGGCCAGGCAGGCCGGGGTCCGGCGGGACCGGCCGCCGGGCGCCGGGCGCCGGGCGCTACAGCGTGGCGATGGCGGCCTCGAGCACGAGCCCCGCCGCCAGGAGCGACTCCTCGCTCCCGCGCCGGCCGATGAGCTGGATGCTGGCGGGCAGCGCCTCGGTGCTCGGCACGGGGAGGACCAGGGCGGGCACCCCGGCCAGGTTGACCGGCAAGGTGCAGCGCGCCATGAGCAGCTCCTCTCCGCCGTCGAGCGGAGGGGGGAACACCGTCAGCGTGGGGGTCACGATGACGTCCACGCGCTGGAACATCTCGTCGAGCGCGGCGACCCACCGCTGCTTCACCGTCTCGGCCGACTGGATCCCGCGGGCGTCGATGGAGGCGCCGAGGCGCAGGCGTCCGACGACGTCGGCCCCGACCTCGTCGGGCCGACGGGTCACGAGCTCGCCATCGGTCTCCCACGCCTCGTGCACGAGGAGCAGCCCCCCCGCCGCGGTGGCCTCGGGCCACAACGGGAGCGAGACGTCGGCGACGTCCCATTCCACGCCGTGCAGGGCGCGGTCGACCGCGGCGTCGATGGCGGGGTGGGCCTCGACCCGCAGCCGGCCGACCCGGACCCGCTCCGGTTCGCCGATGGCGAAACCGGGCTCGAGAAGCTCCATGCCGAGCACGAGTCCGGCCACGTCCGCGGCCATGGGGCCCACCGTGTCGTACCCGGGCGAGAGGGGCCAGACCCCTCGGAGCGGGACGCGACCCCACGTGGTCTTGAGCCCGGTGGTGCCGCAGCACGCGGCGGGGATCCGCACCGACCCACCGGTGTCGCTGCCGAAGGCGACGTCGGCCTCGTCGGTGGCGACGGCCACGGCGGAGCCGCTCGACGAGCCCCCGGGCACGAGACGAGGGTCGAGAGGGTTCACCGGCGTCCCGAACCAGGGATTCACCCCGGTGACCCCCAGGGCCAGTTCGTGCAGGTTGGTCCGGCCCACGATGCGCGCCCCCGCCGCCCGGGCCCCGGCCAGGCACGAGGCGTCGGCCGCGGCCGGCACCGCCTCGTTGGCGACGGCCCGGCAGCCCGCCGTGGTGGGTACGCCCTCCATGTCGATGAGGTCCTTCACCGCCAGGCGCACCCCGGGTCCCGACGTGTCGAAACGGGTGATGAATGTCGACATCGCCGTCCCTCCTGGCGCGTGCGGGGCGCACCACTGTTGCACGCCCGGTGCCGGTCGCAGCGGCTGAGCCACCCGGCCCCGAAGAAGCGGCTGGTCCCGCCCAGGGGCTATAAACAGTGGGCCAGCCATCTCGGGGGAAGGTGGACCGTGCACCTCTCCCTCGCATGCGCGCCGACATTCATCGCCAAGGAGAGTGACATGGCCATCTTGAGCGCGCTCGAGATCTCGAGGAGGGCCACGCTCGAGCCCGTCACCAAGATCGCCGCCGAGGCGGGCATCCCCGAAACCCTGCTCGAGCCCTACGGCGAGTACGTGGCCAAGGTCAGCCTCGATGCCGTCGAAGCGCTCTCGGAGCGGCCCCGGGCCCGGTACGTGGTGGTGACGGCCATCACCCCGACCCCCCTGGGCGAGGGCAAGACCACGACCACGCTCGGCCTGGGCCAGGCCATGCGCCACATCGCCAAGCGCGCCACCATCGCCATCCGCCAGGCCTCGATGGGCCCGACGTTCGGCATCAAGGGGGGAGCCGCGGGCGGGGGCTACAGCCAGGCCGTGCCGTTCGAGGCGCTCAACCTCCACCTCACCGGCGACATGCACGCCGTGACCTCGGCCCACAACATCTTGTCGGCCATGGTCGACAACCACCTGCACCACGGCAACGCGCTCGGCCTCGACCTCCACAACGTGACGTGGCGCCGGGTGCTCGACGTCAACGACCGCGCCCTGCGCAATCTCGTCATCGGGCTGGGCACGGCCGAGGACGGGGTCCCGCGCCAGTCCGGGTTCGACATCACCGCCGCGTCCGAGGTCATGGCGGTGCTCGCCCTGTCGAGCTCGCTGCGCGACATGCGCGACCGGCTCGGCCGCATCGTCGTCGGATACACCGGCGCCGGCACGCCGGTCACGGCCGAGGAGCTGCGCGCCGCGGGGGCGATGACGGTGATGATGCGCGACGCCATCAAGCCCAACCTGCTGCAGACGCTCGAGAACACACCGGTCCTCGTCCACGCCGGGCCCTTCGGCAACATCGCCCACGGGAACTCGTCGGTCGTCGCCGACCTCATCGGCATCCATACCGGGGACTTCCTGATCACCGAGGCGGGATTCGGCGCCGACATGGGGGCCGAGCGCTTCTTCAACATCAAGTGCCGCACCTCGGACCTCGAGCCCGACGCGGCGGTGGTCGTGGCCACGGTGCGGGCCCTCAAGGTGCACGCCGGGGCCCATCACGTCGTGGCCGGCAAGCCCCTGCCCCCCGCCCTCCTCGAGGAACGACCCGACGAGGTGCACGCCGGCGGTGCCAACCTGCGCAAGCAGATCGAGAACGTGCGCATGCACGGCGTGACCCCGGTCGTCGCCATCAACGCCTTCCCCGAGGACTTCGCGTCGGAGCACGCCGCGATCAGAGAGATCGCCGACCAGATGGGTGTGCGCAGCGCGGTGTGCACGCACTTCGCCGACGGGGGCCGAGGGGCAGTGGAGCTGGCCGAGGCGGTCGCCGAGGCGGCCGAGGAACCCTCGGAGTTCCGGCTCCTGTATCCGAGCGACGCGCCCCTGCGGGACAAGATCGAGACCATCGCCACCCGTGTGTACGGCGCCGACGGTGTCGACTACGCGCCGGCCGCGGCCCGCCAGCTCGACAGCTACGAGCGAAACGGCTTCGGACGCCTCCCCATCTGCATCGCCAAGACACACCTGTCCATCTCGTCGGACCCCGGCCTGCGGGGGGCGCCCACGGGATGGCGCCTCCCGGTTCGAGAGGTCCGGGCCTCGGTGGGCGCGGGCTTCGTCTACCCCATCTGTGGCGACATGCGCACCATGCCGGGCCTGCCCTCGCACCCGGCGGCCGAGCGCATCGACATCGACGAGAACGGCGACGTGGTCGGCCTGTCGTGAGCCGGGCGGCGTCGATGTCGTCGTTGTCGCTCGACGAGCTCCTCGACGCGTTCGCCCGCGACGATCCCGCGCCGGGAGGAGGGGGCGCCGCGGTGGTGGCCGTGGCGATAGCGGCCGCCCTGTGCGCCATGACCGCTCGGCTGTCGTCGCGCCAGATGCCGGGCGCGTCCGACATCGTCACCGAAGCCCTGGCCTTTCGCAGCGCGCTCGGCGCCCTTGGGCGAGCAAGACGCCGCCGCCTACGGCCGGGTCATCGCCGCCCACCGCCTGCCCGCCGGGCCCGATCCCACCGAGCGCCGGCGCCGGGTGCTCGAGGCGCTGTCGGGCGCCAACGACGTGCCCATGGCCACGGCGCGCGCCGGGGCCCGACTGGCGCAGCTCGCGGCCGAGGTGGCCGAGTCGGGCAACCCCGCCGTGCGCGGGGACGCCGTGGTCGCCGCCGTGCTCGCCGCCGCCGGGGCCGAGGCCGCCGGCGCCCTGGTGCGGATCAACCTGGCCGAGCTCCCCGGCGACGACCGGCACGGCATGGTGCGATCGCTCGCCGACGAGGCCGGCGCCGGGGTCGAGCGCGCCCGGCGCGCCGCCGCGGTCGCCTGACGCGGCGGCTAGGCGGAGGTGAAGCGTCCGGCGTCGATGACGGTCTCGCCGCGCTGGTTGTCGGTGCGGAACGACACGCCGTCCCCGTCGGCCCACATCGAGATCGTGAGGGTGTCGCCGGGGTAGGTGGGACGCGAGAAGCGCCCCGCCATGGACCCAAAGCGCGCCGGGTCCGAGCCGCACACCGTGTGGAGCAGGGCCCGGCCCGTGAAGCCGTAGGTGCACAGCCCGTGGAGGATGGGGCGGTCGAACCCGGCCCGCTTGGCGAAGACCGGATCGGAGTGCAGCGGGTTGCGGTCACCCGACAGCCGGTACAGCAGAGCCTGGTCCGCGGCCGTGGTGTAGGTCACCACGTCGTCGGGTGGGCGCGTCGGCGCCGCCACGCTCGACGACGGCCCCCGGTCGCCGCCGAAGCCACCCTCACCCCGGATGAACAGCGACGTGGTGGCGGCGAAGCGCGGCTCGCCGCTGTCGACGTCCACCGACGTGGACCTCGACACGACCAGGGCGCCCGAGCCCTTGTCGTAGATGCCCGTCACCTCGCTCGTCGTGCGCACCGCCCCCTCCGGGGGGATCGGGCCGAACAGCTCGATGGCCTGCTCTCCGTGCACCAGCATGGCCAGGTCGAACGAACCGAGGGTCGCACGCGGCGGGCCGGCCCCGCCCAGGACGGCGGCGAAGGTGGGCAGGACCCTCTGGGCGAGGTCGGTCGAATTCTCGGTGGTGTACTCGAGCTCGAAGCCGGTGGCGTCGAGCGAGCCGGCCCCGACCCCGAGGGCATAGAGCAGGCAGTCGGCCGACGACCACGACCGTTCGACCGGGCTCGACGTCGTCCCGACCGCATCCAGGTTGACGGGCATGGCGATCCTCCCTGTCCGGCAGACCCGGTGCCCACCGAAGACAACTAGATATGTAACACGGATTTATGTTACAATCAACCATGGCCTCATCGTCGTCCCCGAGCCCGGCACCGGCCACCCCGCCCGAGCCCTCGATCCGGCTCACGGTGGACGAGCTCGCCCGGGCCGCCGCCACCACCACCAGGCAGGTGCGGGCGCTGCAAACCCACGGGCTGCTGGCGCGGCCCGACCTCGTGGGCCGCACCGGCTACTACGGCGCCGGGCACCTCGACCGGCTCCGCACCATCCTGAGCCTGCAGGCCGACGGCTTCTCCCTCGCCGCGTTGGCCATCCTGTTCCGGGCCTGGGAAGCGGGCACCACCCTGGCCCAGGTCCTCGGCCTGCCCTCGCCCGACCCGGGGGTGGCCAGCGACGAGTCCGACGCCTTCGACGACGTGGCCGGACCGGCCCGGTGGGCCTCGGCGCGCCGGGGACGACCGCTCTTCCTCGTGCCGTCGACGATCCTCGACCAAGCCGCGGCCTCGTAGCCGGGCGCGAGCGCGCTCCGGCACCACGGTCGCTCGTGTCCCGGGACACAGGGTGGTGACCTGCAAGCATGGCGCGCGGTGCGCACGTGTGATGTCCTCGGCGAGGTCGGTCTCCCCGCGCCGATCACGGAACTGGCGGCGCGCCCGTGGGACGCGGTGGTGGTCGGCGGTGGCCACAACGGGCTGACCGCGGCCGCCTACCTCGCCCGCGCCGGTCACCGCGTGCTTGTCCTCGAGCGGCGCGCCCGCCTGGGCGGGGCGTGCACGCTCGAGCAGCCCTTCCCCGACCCCGCCTGGCTCGTGAGCCCGTGCGCGTACTCGGTCGGTCTCCTGCACCCCGTCGTCGTCGCCGAGCTCGGCCTGCGCGACCGCGGCTACCGCGTGCAGCTCGTGGACCCCCACATGTGGTGCCCGTTCGAGGACGGCACGTCGATCGCGCTGTGGGACGACCCCGCTCGCAGCGCGGCGGCCGTGGCCGAGCTGGCGCCGGGGGACGAGGCCGGATACGAGGCCTACGACGCCCTGTTCGACCGGATCCGCACCGCGCTGCGCCAGGGGCGGCGCGACACGTGGGTGGGCGACGCCCCCGACCGGGCCGAGATCGAGGAGCTCCTCGCCGGCGACGCCGAGGCCATCGACGTCGTCTTCGAGGCGTCGATCGCCGACGTCGTCGAGCACTACGTGCGGGACGAACGGCTGCGCACCGCGCTGCACGGCCAGGGGATCATCGGCACCTGGGCCGGGCCGCGCGACCCCGGCACGGCCGGCGTCCACCTCATGCACGCCTCGGGGAACATCGAAGGCCGGCCCGGGGCGTGGGGATACGTGGACGGCGGCATGGGGCAGGTGTCGTTCGCGTTGGCGGACGCCGCGGCCGAGGCCGGAGCGGTGATCGCCGCCGGGGTGCCGGTCGCGGCCGTGCTCCCCGGCGAGGGCGTGCGCCTCGAGTCAGGCGAGCTGATCCGCGCCCGGGCGGTGGTCTCGAACGCCGACCCCAAGCGCACCGTGGCCCTGTGCGAGCACGGCGTCCCCGACGCCTTCGCCCGACGCGTCGCCGACTGGCGCAGCGTGAGCCCGGTGCTGAAGATCAACTGCGCGTTGGACCGGCTCCCCCGCTTCCCCGCGGCCCGTCCGGGTGCAGAGCCGCACCGGGCCATGGTCACCATTAGCACCGGCGTCGACGCCACCCAGGCCGCCTATGAGGCCAGCCGCCGTGGCGAGGCCGCGCCGGCGTGGTGCGAGCTGTACTTCCAGAGCGCGTACGACCCGTCGGTCGTCCCCGAGGGCGGGCACGTCATGAGCGTCTTCGCCCAGTACGTGCCGTACACCCTCGCCACCGGCTCCTGGGACCGGCGGCGCGACGAGATCGCCGATCGCGCCCTCGCCTCGATCGCCCGCTTCGCCCCCGACGTGGCCGACGCCGTCGTGCACCGCGAGGTCCTGGCGCCCCCCGACGTGGAGGAGCGCATCGGGTTGACCGGCGGCCACATCTTCCAGGGCGAGTGCCTGCCCGACCAGATGTGGCACAACCGCTTCGGCCCCCGCACCCCCGTGCCCGGCCTCTACCTGTGCGGGGCGTCGACGCACCCCGGTGGCAGCGTCATGGCCATCAACGGGCGCAACGCGGCCATGGCCGTCGACCACGACCTCAGCGGCGCGCGCCGGTGAGGACCGAGCCCGTGCTCGGTAGCGCCCCCAACCGGGCCAGCGCAGGCGGAGCCGCCCCCGCCGGGCGGCGCGTGCCGGCGGCGGTGATGGTCGTCGTGTACCTCGCCGCGCTGGGGACCTTCGTCGCCATCGTCGCCCTGCGGGGCGGGCCGTCGGTGGGCGACGCCTACGGCGTGACCAAACCGGCCACCGCCATCGCCGACGGCGATCTCACGGCCGCCGCGCACGACTCGATCCTCCCCCAGCCGCCGGGCTACGCGCTGCTCACCTCGCCGCTCGTCCTCACCTTGCGACCGCTCATCGGGGCGGCGGAATGGTGCGACGGGCGGGTGCCCCCGGTGACGCGCCTGTTCCTGCCGTGGTGCAAGCCGGCGCAACTGGCCAGCCACAAGTGGTACCGGTCCCAGGGTGTGCTCGGAATCCTGGCGTGGATCGTCTTCGCCGCGGGCTGTCTCCGTCTCCTGCGGGTGGCGGGAGCCGGCGGAGGGCTGGCCGAGGCGCTCCTGGTGATGGTGCTCGCGGCTATCCCCGCCGCCAGTGACGCCGTGGTGGAGACGTTTCACCCCCAGGACCTCGTCTGCGTCGGGCTGTGCGCCGCCGGCCTGGCCGAGGCGCTGCGACGGCGGTGGGTCGCCACCGGCGTGCTCTTCGGCGTGGCGTTCACCTGCAAGCAGTTCGCGTTGTTGCCGCTGGTGGCCGTCCTCGCCGCCGCGCCGGGATGGGGGGCGCGGGGCCGGGTCGCCCTCCCCGCCCTGGTCGTCGTGGCATGCGGCGTCATCCCCTTCGCCGCGGTCGACCCGACGGGGACGTGGAACACGCTTCGAGCCGTCAACGCCTCGGGAGTCGTGAAGCTCTCCACGGGCACGGTGGTCGGCATGACCAATCTGTCGGAGTCCACGAAGCTCGTGATCGCCCGGGACGGCCCGGTCGTCATGGCGGTGGCGATGGCGCTGTGGGCGCGCTGGCGCGTGGGCAGCCGGTTGCTCTCCCCACTCCCGCTCATCGGGCTCGCCACCGCCTGTCTCGCGGGCCGGCTCGTGGCCGAGGTGTGGTTCGCCAGCTACTACCTCCTGGCCGTCAGCGCCGGGCTCCTCCTCCTCGACCTGGCGGCTCGGCGGGCCCCGGTGGCGTCGTTCGTGTGGATCGCGGTGACCGGCATCCTGGTCGAACAGGCCGGCGGCCTTCCCACCACGTCCACCGCCGCGTGGGAGGCGTTCGTCGTGTCGGTCCTCGCCATCGCGATCGCACTGCGGTCGATCCCCGCCCGCGCCAGCGCCGGAGCCGGCGCCAGCGCCAGCGCCGGAGTGGGGGCCCTCCGCCCGTAGCCGGCGCGGCGCGGTCGCGCCCGGGAGACAATCCCGCGGGCACACACCCCACGCCGGGAGGTCATCGCCGCTCCGGCGAAAAGCCGGGGAGGCCCCGGCCCGCCGGTAGCGTGGCAGACGGGTTCCGCCGAACGAGACGGACTCTGGGGGGTCATGGCCGAACATCGGTACTGGCCGTCGCTCGACGGCGTCCGGGGCATCGCGATCGCCCTCGTGGTCACCTTCCACCTCGGCTTCCTCGGTGGCGGCTGGGTGGGCGTGGACGTCTTCTTCGTCCTGTCGGGGTTCCTCATCACCTCCCTGCTGCTGTCCGAGCAGGCGCACTCGGGCCGGGTTCGGTTGCGGGCCTTCTGGGCCCGCCGGGCCCGCCGGCTGCTCCCCGCCGTGCTCTTCCTGCTCGTGGTCCTGGCCGTGTACGCGCTGGCGGGTGCCCCGGGGGTGGTGCCGTCGCAGTTGCGCTCCCCCGCCGTGGCGACCCTTTTCTACTTCGCCAACTGGCAGCAGATCGTCGCCGGCCACAGCTACTTCGCCCAGTTCCAAGCGGTGAACCCGCTCATGCACACGTGGTCCCTGGCCGTCGAGGAGCAGTACTACCTCGTGTGGCCGCTGCTGTTCCTCGGGCTCGTCTGGCTCGGACGCCGCCGGTCACCGCGCACCTTGGTCACGGCAACGGCGTTCCTGGCGTGTGCCTCGGCGTTGTGGATGGGTGTCGCCGCCCACCTCTTCGGTCCCAACCGTGCCTACCTGGGCACCGACACGCGGGTGTGGGAGCTCCTGCTCGGGGGGCTCGGTGCCATGGCGTTGCGGGCCCTCGAATCGGTGGGCCCCGTCCGCCACCGCAACCTGTGGAGCGCGGCCATCGCGCTGGGCGCCGCCGCAGTGGGCGTCGGCCTCGCGTTCGGCGGAGGACCGCCGGCATGGATGTGGGACGGCGGCCTCGTCGGCATCGCCGTGTGCGCCCTGGTCGTGGTGATGGGATCGGTCCGCCACGGCGAGGGCCCCGCCGCCCGGGTCCTCGCCTTCGCCCCGCTTCGCTGGCTCGGGTTCATCAGCTACTCGCTCTATCTCTGGCACTGGCCCGTCATCGTGTTGCTCAACGCGGCAGAACACTGGACTCTCGGGCGCGGCGCTGCTCGCCTGCCGGCTCGCCGCCATGGTCGGCACCGCCTGTCTCAGCTCCTTGCTCGTCGAGCAGCCCCTGCGCCGAGCCGACTGGAGCCCGCCCTGGCGCCGCGCCCTGGCGCCGGTGGCCGTGGTCGCCGTCGCCGGTGTGGTGTTCGTCGCCACCGTTTCACCCGTCGAGGCCGCCGCGGCCCGGGTGCGCGTCGCCCCGCCGGCCCAGACCGCGCGCCCCCCGGTGCGGATCACGCTCCCGCCCGGGCGCGTCGTCACGCCCGACGACCCCCTGCGGGCGTGGATCTTCGGAGACAGCGTGATGTCGGACAGTGCGCCGGGAGTCACCGCCGCGCTCAAGGCCACCGGGCACGTCCGCGTCGTGGCCAACAGCTCCTTCGGCGGTTGGGGCCTGAGCACCGACAAGACCTGGGCCACGGACCTGCCCCAGATCATCAAGACGTGGCACCCCGAGATCGCCATCGGGACGTGGTCGTGGGACGACGAGCTGGCCCAGCAGGATCCGCACGCCTATCTGACGGAGCTGGTGGCCGCCCTACGGACCGTCCTGACCCCCGGTGACGGCATCGACCTCGTGGTGCTGCTGCAATTCCCCCAGGTGGGGCCGAACCCGAACATCATCGATCCCGTAGCCCAGGCGGCGGACTGGAGGTCGACCAACGCCCGCCAGATCATCTGGAACACCATCGCCCGGGAAGCCGTCGGGTTCTTCCCCGGTCGGGCGCTGTATCTGCCCACCACCCAGCTCTTCGCCCCCGGCGACCGCTTCTTCACGTGGGTCCGCACCGCGTCGGGGTCGTGGATCAGGGCCCGGAAGCTCGACGGCACCCACGTCTGCCCCTACGGGGCCGCACAACTCGGCACCCTCGTCGTCGACGACCTCACTCCGGTGCTCGGGCTCCCGGCCATGGCGCCGGGATGGGAGAACGGCGACTGGGTGCACGACGCCAACTACGACGACCCCCCCGGCGCCTGCCCCGACGACCAACCTCCCGTGCACTACCGCGGCGTCCCCGTGCCGGGGCCCCCCTCCTGAGGCGTCACGTGCCCCTCGGCACGCACCCGTAGCATCGCCGGCGTGGACACCGTCGTGACCCCCATCGGACGCGTGGTCGGCGGCCGGACCGAGGCCATCGACGATCACTGGGGCCCGGTGGTGACGTCTATCGAGCTCGACGGGGAGCTGCTCGGGCCTGACGCCACGGCCGGTCTGGCCGAGTTCTCGCACGTCGAAGTGGTGTTCGTGTTCGACCGCGTCGCCGACGACGCCATCACACGCGGGGCGCGCCATCCCCGAGGACGAGCCGACTGGCCCGCGGTCGGGATCCTGGCGCAACGGGCCAAGGGGCGTCCCAACCGCATCGGCGTCACGGTGTGCGAGCTCCTCGCCGTCGACGGCTCGACGTTGCGCGTGCGCGGCCTCGACGCCATCGACGGGACGCCCGTGCTCGACGTCAAGCCGTACATGTCTGCCTTCGCCCCCCGGGGGGCGATCCGTCAACCGGCGTGGGTCGACGAGCTCATGCGCGACTACTGGTGAGCCCTCAGGCGCACACCGGTGGCCGGCGATCGGCCCACGGTGCGGCCTCCTCCAGCTGCGCCGCCACGCGGAGCAAGACGTCCTCTCGCCCGTAGGGCGCCACCAATTGCACGCCGATGGGCAGGCCCTGGCCGTTCCACGACAGGGGTAGCGAGATCGCCGGCTGTCCCGACACGTTGAACGGTGGGGTGAAGGGCACGAGCTCGGCGGCACGGAACAACCCGTGCAGCGGGTTGTCGGCATCGGAGTCGAACTCGCCGATCAGCGGCGGCGGCTGGGCGATCGTGGGTGTGAGGAGGAGGTCGAACCCCCCCTCGTACCACTGCGCCACGCGGCGCGAGAACGCCTGCAGCTTCTGACGGGCGTCGAGGAAATCCGACGCGCTCGTGGCGCGGCCCGTGTCGGCCAGCGCCCACGTCAGGGGCTCGACGTCGTCCTGGGTGAGGGCGCGGCCCAACCGGTCGGTCCAGTGGTGGTCGAGGTCGTAGGCGGCACCCGCCGACCACACGAGCAAGAACATCTCCACGAACTCCGGGTCGTCGAGGGCGGCGACGTGGGTGGGCTCGACGGCGTGCCCGAGCGACTCGAGCAGCGCGCCGGCACCTTCGGTGGCCGCCACGCAGTCGGGGTGCACGGCGACCGGGGCGCCGAACGCGTCGACCTGCATGCCGATGCGCAGGCGGCCCGGATCCGCGCCCACCTCCTCGGCGTAGGGGCGCGCCGGCGTGGGCGCCGCGTACGGGTCTCCCGGAGCGGGGCCGGCCACGGCATCGAGCACCGCGGCGGTGTCGCGCACCGTGCGGGTCACGGCCAGCTCGCACACGAGCCCGCCCATGACATCGCCCCACTCGGGGCCGAGCGAGACCCGCGCCCGGGACGGCTTGAGCCCTACCAGTCCGCACTCGCTCGCCGGGATGCGGATGGACCCGCCACCGTCCGAGGCGTGGCCGACCGGCACCATGCCTGACGCCACCGCCACGGCGGAACCGCCGCTCGACCCGCCGCTCGAGTGCGCGGTGTCCCACGGGTTGCGGGTGGGCCCGTAGGCGACGGGCTCGGTGGTGGGAAGAATGCCGAGCTCGGGCGTGCTGGTGCGGCCCACCACCACGAAGCCCGCGGCGCGCAGCCGTCGGGTCAGCTCCTGGTCGTGCGGGGAGACGTAGCGCGCCTGCTTGAGCGCGGCCATCCCTTCGTGGAGCTCTTCCCCGGCCGCCGCGCACATGAGGTCCTTGAGCACGATGGGCACACCCCGAAACGGCCCGTCGGGCACCGCCCCTGCCGCGTCGCGTGCCGCGCCTCGTCGAAACGGGGGCGGATCACCGCGTTGAGCTCGGGGTTGAGCTTCTCGATGCGCTCGATGGCCTCGTCGACGAGCTCGGCGGGCGAGGCCGCGCCGGGACCGGACCATCTCCGCCAGCGCACAGGCGTCGAGGAAAGGCTGGGCCATGAGGCCCAACCTAGTGGTGGCCGTCGTCGTAGGTGGGGCGAGCGCGACGGTGCCCGGTCCGGGTGGTGGCGCCACGGACGCGTCGAGAGCTGGCCCGCCCCTCGACGCACCTAGGGTTGGGACGGTGCGGTGCCTCGGCGACGACCGGGAACGCCGGAGATGACCTAGGGCGGTGAACAACACGTGAACGACGCCGTGATGCCGGCTGCGTTCTTGGGCCACGGGAGCCCGATGAACGCGCTCGAGGACAACCGCTACACCACCGCGTGGCACCGCTTCGGCGCCGGGGTCCCTCGGCCCCGGGCCGTGCTCGTCATCTCGGCCCACTGGTACATCAACGCCTCGGCCGTGACCGCCATGTCCCGGCCCCGGACGATCCACGACTTCTACGGATTTCCCGACGAGCTCTTCGCTGTCTCGTACCCCGCTCCGGGCGATCCCGACCTGGCGAAGCAGGTGGCCGAGCTGGCCCGGCCGACGTGGGTGGGGCTCGACCTCGACAGCTGGGGCATCGACCACGGTGCCTGGTCGGTGCTGGTCCACGCCTTCCCCGACGCCGCCGTCCCCGTCGTGCAGTTGGCCGTCAACGCCACCAAGGACTTCGACTACCACGTCGAGCTCGGGGAGCGCCTCGCCCCGCTGCGCCACGACGGCGTGGTGGTGATCGCCAGTGGGAACGTGGTGCACAATCTCGGCCTCATGGACCCGCGCCGGCTCGACTCGGGCACCGACTGGGCGCAGCGCTTCGACACCGACGTGCGCGCCACCATGACGTCGGACCCCGCCCGGATCATCGAGGCCGCCCACCACGGCGACTTCGCCATGGCCGTCCCCACTCCCGACCATTTCATCCCGCTGCTGTACCTGGCGGGGCTCGCCCGCGCCGGTGGCTCGGTGGCCGAGGTGTTGGTCGACGGTTACGGGTATGGCTCTCTGTCGATGACCTCCTACACCCTCGACTTCCCGACCGGCCCCGGCGGCGGCGGCGGCGGAGTGGGCTCATCCCCCCTGCCCCCGGTGCCGCCGGACGAGACCAACCTCTGAGCCCCGACCGGTCACTGAGCGCAACTCCGACGCGCCCCCCCGTGGCCGGTGGCGGTGCCGGCGCATGGGCGCTCGGCGGCGGTGGCGTTCTCGGGATCGTGCTGGCGGTCGTCTTCGACGCCCGCGGCGCCCGCTCGGCCGCGAGCCAGGACTGGCCCCCGTTCGTCCTCGTCTCGGGGCTCCTCCTCGTCGGGCTCGTGGCCGACGAGAGTGGGCTCTTCGCCGCGGCCGGCGGCGCGCTGGCGCGGGCGTCGGGCCACCGCACCGTCCTCTTCGTCGGCTCGGTCGTCCTCGTGGCCGGCGTCACGAGCATCTTGAACCTCGACACCTCGGTGGCCTTCCTCACCCCCGTCCTCGTCTACGCGGCACGCAGCCGCGGCGACGCCGAGGCGCCGTTGCTGTACGGGTGCCTGCTGCTGTCGAACGCGTCGTCACTCCTGCTTCCCGGCGCCAACCTGACCAACCTCATCGTCCTCGGTCACCTGCATCTGTCGGGAGGTCGCTTCTTCGCCCGCGTGGCCCCCGCCTGGCTGGTCTCGGTCGTGCTCACCGCGTCCGTACTGTGGTTGGCCGGTCGCCGCCGCGCCCTGGCGTCGCCCGCGCTGACACCATCGCGGGGCGCGCCTCCCCGCGATGGTGGCCCCGGCCCTCTCGCCAGCGGGACGGCGGTGGTGGCAGTGGTGGCGGTGGCGGCGGTGGCGGTGTTCGTCCTCGTGCTGCGGGCGCCGGCGCTGCCCGTCGCCGGCGTCGGCGTGGTGGCGGTGGCGGCGACGGCGCGGGCGGGACGCTCCCGGGGCGACAAGGTGCTCACCGTCCTCGGGCTTCCGGTCCTCGTCGGGCTCTTCGGTGTCGCCGTGGCGCTCGGGACGCTCGGGCGCTCCTGGTCGGCGCCGGCGACGGCGATGGGGCACCTCGACGCCTGGGGCACCGCGGCCGTGGCCGCCCTGGTCAGCGTGGTGTGCAACAACCTCCCCGCCGCCTCGCTGCTGGCGGCGCGCGTCCCGCACCGACCCTTCGCCCTGCTCGTGGGGCTCGACATCGGGCCCAACCTCTTCGTCACGGGCTCGCTGGCCTGGATCCTGTGGCTCCGGGCCGCGGCCGGCGCCGGATCGTCCCCGTCGATCGCCACCGCGACCCGCCTCGGGCTGGTGGCGACCCCCCTGGCCATGGCCGGCGCCCTCGGAATGCTCGCCCTCAGCGGCACCCATTGAGAATTCCCCAAGTTTTCCGCTTGTTCTCCCCAGGGCGCAGCGACGAAGGTGGGTGGCGGTGGGGATCGCCTGGTCATCAGTGCGAGCGCGTCTAGCACCCCACTGGTAGGGCTGGGCGAGGCGGACGAATGGCGGGGTGTGCGGGTCTGGGCTCTCCAGGACCGAGCACGCCGACTGACATCGCCGGTTTCCGGCTCGGTGGGTTGCCGCTCTGTGTGGCCTTCGGCCCCCCCGGGGCCGCACGTGGGCGGCGCCCCCGGTTCGCGCCCGCCTGGCGTCGGTAACGTGCCGGGCATGCTCGACCATCTGTCGATCCAGTGCGCCGACGTCGCATTGAGCGCCCGGTTCTACGACGCCGTGCTCGAGACCCTCGGGGCCAGGCGCGTCCTCGACTTCGGTTCGGTCATCGGGTACGGCACCGGAGGGCACGCCTCGTTCTGGCTGGGCCCGCTGGCGGGCGGACAACCCAACCGCGAGGTCCACATCGCCTTCGGCGCCGCCGACCGCAGCGTCGTCGGGGCGTTCGTCGACGCGGCGCGCCGGGCCGGGGCCGAGGTCCTGCACGAGCCTCGGCTGTGGCCCGAGTACGACCCCGACTACTACGGGACCTTCGTGCGTGATCCCGACGGCAACAACGTCGAAGCCGTCTGCCGGGCCCCGGCCTGAGCCCAGGCAGCTCGGGGGCGCCGGGCTCGACCCCGAGCACGGGTCGCCCGAACCCCGGTCGCCCGAACCCCGTTGTCCGAACCCCGTCGATCGGAGCCCGATGATCGGAGCCGGTGGATCGAGGGGTGCCGAGGCCGGGGCGAGCAGGGGCCGGGTACCGTGAGGTCGTGGACCTGTGTCCGGCGTGCGACGCCCCCAACCCCTCGGGGTACCGCTTCTGCGGACAGTGCGGCACCGCGCTGGCGGCGCAAGTGTGCCCGTCGTGCGGGGCGGCGGTGGTCGACGGCCAGCAATTCTGCGGCCGCTGCGGCGTCGGGCTCGACGGGGCCGGGCCCCGGGGCGACACCACGGCACCGGCCCCCATCGAGGAGCGCAAGCTGGCGACGGTCCTGTTCGCGGACGTGGTGGGCTTCACGTCCCTGGCCGAGCGGACCGACCCCGAGGTCGTCGCCCACCTGGTGGACACGGCCTTTCGCGAGCTGGGTGACATCGTCGCCGACCACGGCGGCACGGTCGACAAGTACATGGGTGACTCGGTGATGGCGGTGTTCGGCGTCCCCGTTGCCCATGACGACGACGCCGAGCGCGCCGTGGCCGCGGCCATGGCCATGCGGCATCTGGGCGGGGACCTCGTGTTCTCGATCGGCGTGAATTCGGGCGAGGTGATGGCCACCGCCGTGGGCGCCGGCGGCGGGATGACCGTCATCGGTGACACCGTCAACGTCGCCGCCCGGCTCGAGAAGGCGGCCGGCCCCGGCGAGGTGTTGTGCGGGCGGCTCACGACCGAGTTGGCCGGGGGCTCGATCGCCTTCCGGGCGCGCCAACCCATCCTGCTCAAGGGCAAGCAGGAGCCGGTCGAGGTGTGGGAGGCCCTGGCCCTGCAGCCGCTCGACGTCCGGCCCGACGTGGCTGAGCCACCCCTGGTCGGGCGCGACGACGAGCTCGCCTTCCTCGAAGCACAGTGGCGGCGCGTGTGCCGCGACCGACAACCGCAGGTCGTGGTGGTGTGCGGCGACGCCGGGTCGGGCAAGACCCGCGTCACCGCCGAGCTGGCCCGGGCGGCCGAGGTCGACGGCATCGTGGTGCGCGCCACCTACCCCGCCTACGGCGCCATGGGTGGCGCCCGCGTCGCCGCCGACGTGGTCCGGCAACTGGGCCCGGTCGCCGACGCCGAGGTGACCGCCCGCGTCATGTCGCTGGCGGGCACGATCGACCGGTCGCTGCACGCCATCGACCCCGCCGGCATGCACCAGGAGCAGCTGTGGGCCCTGGGGCGCTTGCTCCAGGAAAAAGGCGCGCGCCGCCCCCTGCTGATCCTCATCGACGACATGCACCGCAGCGGCGACCAGATGCTCAAGGTCCTGGGCGAGTTGTCGGGGCGGCTCACCAACGTGCCCTTGCTGACCGTGCTGGCCGGGCGCACCGAGCCCGGCGACTGGCTCGCCGCCTTCCCCGCCGCCACCACGGTGCGCCTCGGACCGCTCAGCCGTTCCGACGCCGTCGCCTTGGCGGGCGGGTTCGCCTGCGACAAGCCGCTCGCACCCGACGCATCGGACTTCCTCGTCGAACGGGCGGGCGGGAACCCCCTATACCTGCGGGAGCTGGTGTCGATGGCCCGGTCCCAGGGCCTGCTCCTCGACGACGGCCACCAGTACCGGCTGAGCGCGCCCGGTGCCGTCCCCGCCACCTTGCAGGCGGTGCTCGCGGCCCGGCTCGACGCCCTCGATCCCGAGCAGAAGCTGGCCCTACAGCACGCCGCGGTCATGGGGGGAGCGACCGCCGCGCACCTCGACGCCCTCGGGACACCGAACGCGCCGACGGTGCTGCGATCGCTGCTCGAGAACGGGATCCTGCGGCACGGCCCCGACGACCGCTACGACACCGTCGACGCGCTGTTGCGCGAGGTGGCCTACGAGACGCTGCCCCGCACCGTGCGCGGCGACCTGCACCGCCGCGCCGCCGCCATCGTCTCCGAGCCCGAGGAGCGGGCCCGGCACCTCGATCGAGCCGCGCTGTACCTCGACGACGACCCGGCGCTCGCCGGGGAGGCGGCCGAGGCGCTGGCGCGCGCCGGACAGGGTCTGTTCGCGGCCGCTCGCCACCTCGATGCCCTGCGCCTGCTCGAGCGCGCCGTGGCGCTCGGGTGCCGGAGCCCGTGGGTCCTGTTGGACCTGGCCAAGGTCCAGACCCTGTGCCGCCGACCCGAGGACGTGTTCAAGACCCTCGCCATGGTGCAGGACGACCCCGACGACCCCGCCGTGGCCGTCGAACGGGACCACACTGAGGCCAACGCCAAGGCCTTCACCGACCCGGAGTGGGCCGTGGCCCGGCTCGAGGCCGTCACGGCGCGGTGGCACGCGCTCGGGAGGGAGGACAAAGAGGCCTGGGGCCACGCCAACATCGGCGTCTCGTACTTCAACCTGAGCCGGGGTGAAGAAGCGGCCCGACACCTCGAGCGTGGGCTCGAGATGTTCGAGCGCATCGGCGATCGCGTCGGCGCCGTCGCCGCCTCGTCGTTCTTGTGCCTGGCCCGACCGACCGACCCGCGCGTGCCGCAGTGGCTGGCCGAGGCGCTGGCCTTCGCCGACGAGGCCGGGGACCGGTCCCGTCAGCTCGGGACCCTTACCACCTTGGCGTGGCACCACTTCATCCGGTCCCTGTGGGGCAGCGCCCGCGACACAGCCGAGGCCGAGGCATTCGCCACCCGGCTGGCGGAGCTGGGCGAGGAGCTCGGCGCCATCGAGATGGCGGTGCACGGGCGGAGCCTGCTGGCGGTGATGGCGCGCTTCAGCGGTCGACTCGACGCGGCCGCCCGTCAGGCCGAGGCGCTGCAGGGGTTCACCGGGCTGTCCCAAGACGAGAGCCACCCCTGGCTCGGGGCGGCGGCCGTCTTCGCCGTGGCCGTCGCCTGCGGCGCGGCTGACCTGGCCCCGCCCCTCCTCCCCGCCGAGTCACCCGATCCCGTGATGGGGATCGCGCTCTTCATCATCGACGCCGCGCTGACCCTGGAAGGCCGCCTCGAGGAGGCGGTGGCGCGGCTCGACCTCGTCGACCGGCCGAGCATCGGGCCCTTCAGCGACCTAGTGGAGATGCTCAACGGCCTGACCCTGGTCCTGGCCGGCCGGGGCGACGACGCCCTTCCCTTCGTGGAACGCGCCGTCGAGGCCGGTCAGGCGCTGCGAGCCCCTCCCGCCATGGCCGCCGCGGCCGCGCTGGCGGCGGAGATCACCGGGGCCGGCACGGATCTGCCACCACTTCCGGCGTCGGTCTCGAGCGTCGCCGAGGCCGTGGTGCTGCGGGCCCACGCGGCGCGCGGGGACGGGGCCGCCCTCGAGGCCCTGCGTCGAGGCGCGGCGCACGCTCGTCTCGCCGGGCCTGCTCCTCGGTCTGTAGAGCGCCTCCGGTCCTCCGGAGGATCCGTCAGCTCGCGGCCGCCGTCTCGTTCCAGGGAAAAGACTGGGCGTCGCTGTGACGGATCGGGAACGATCCCAGGCAGTGCGGACAACGGACGTAGACGTGCTGCTCCGTCGTCTCGATGTGCCGTGGTTCGAGCACCACCGTTCTCCAGCAGAGCCTGCATTCCGGCGTCAGGGGCGATGTCGCCGCCCTGAAACGCCGCTCACGCAGACCGGAATCGGTCATGAGCCCCCCTCATGTCGCACCTTCGATGTCTCGTGGCGCCTGGTTGCCTGTTGTTGCTGCCGTTTCTTCGATGGCCACGGTCCTCACCAGCACCACCTGCATCAATGATGCACCGGCATCGGCCCGTCGGGCATCGTCAAAATTTGGGAGCGTGCGCCATACACTGCGCCCGTGGTCTGGGGGAAGCCGCTGCCGGGCAGCGCCGCCAAGGACCAGGCGTCACCGCCGGGGCCCGCGGCGGTGTCGCCGGCCCGCATCGTCGCCGCCGCCGTGCTCGTGGGCGCGCTCACCTGGGCGCTGGCGTCGGTGGTGGGCCTCGGGCCGAACCTCGATGTCGTGCTCGTGGCCGCGCTGGGGTCGGCCGGAGCCGTCCGCTACGGCCGGGGGCGGCGGACCCTCGCCGTGGTCACGCTGCTCGTCGTGGCCCTGATCGGGATCGGTTGGATCGAAGCCGTGAACAAGGCCCAGTACGGGACGCTGGCGCTGCGCGGGGCACCACCCCTGGTGCGGTGGTGCGGGGCCACCTACCGGCCCGACGGCGTCGTCACCTCGGAGCCCTCCACGGGCACGGGCCCGAGGGAGACCCGGATCCTGCGCTCCCCGTCGGGCTACGCCGTGTTCGGTGTGGCGCCGGGGGCGGGGCGGTCGTGCGGGGCGAGCGGCGCGCTCTTCGTCGACCTCGGGGCGTCGCGCTACGCCGCCTACGGCCCGGGGGCCTCGTCGCATCCCGTACTGGTGCGCTGAGCCTTCACGCCCCCTTGGACACGGTCCCGCTGTCGTCGCGACGGGCGCGGCTGCGCTGGCGCCCGCGGATGGCTTGGTCGAGCACGACCTTGCGCAGGCGCACCGAATGCGGCGACACCTCGACGCACTCGTCCTCGCCGATGAACTCGAGGGCCTGTTCCAACGAGAGCTGGAGGTGCGGCGTCAGGCGTTCGAGCTCGTCCGCGGTGGAGGACCGGACGTTGGTGAGCTTCTTCTCCTTGGTGGGGTTCACGTCCATCTCGTCGGCCCGTGAGTTCTCCCCGACGATCATCCCCTCGTAGACGTCGGTCCCGGGCGGCACCAGGAGCGTGCCCCGCTGTTCGAGCGACATGAGCGCGTACGTGGTGGTGACCCCTCGACGGTCGGCCACCATCGATCCGTTTCGTTTGACGCGCAGGTCGCCGTGCCACGGCTCCCACCCGTCGAAGACGTGGTGCAGGATCCCGGTGCCGCGCGTCTCGACGACGAACTCGGTCCGGAACCCCACCAGTCCCCGGGCCGGCACCCGGTAGTCCATGCGCACCCAGCCCGTGCCGTGGTTGACCATCTCCTCGAGGCGCCCGAAGCGCAGGGCCAGCAGCTGCGTGACCACCCCCAGGTAGTCGGTGGGGACGTCGACGGCGAGTCGTTCCATTGGCTCGTGGAGCTTGCCGTCGATCACGCGGGTCACGACCTGCGGCTTTCCCACCGTCAGCTCGAAGCCCTCGCGCCGCATGGTCTCGACCAGCACGGCGAGCTGCAGCTCACCCCGGCCCTGGACCTCCCAGGCGTCGGGACGGTCGGTGGGCATCACCCGCAGCGACACGTTCCCGACCAACTCCTGATCGAGCCGGCTCTTGATGAGCCGGGCCGTGACCTTGGTGCCGTCCGATCCCGCCAGGGGGGAGGTGTTGATCCCGATGGTCATGGCGAGGCTGGGCTCGTCGACCAGGATGGCGGGAAGCGGACGGGGATCGTCGACGTCGGCCAAGGTCTCCCCGATGGTGACGTCGGCGAATCCGGCCACCGCCACGATCTCGCCCGGGCCGGCCTCGTCGGTCTCGACGCGCTCGAGGGCCTTGGAGGCGAACAACTCGGTGACCTTCCCGCGCTGCACCGATCCGTCGACGCGGCACCACGCCACCGTGTCGCCGCGCCGCAGCGTGCCGTTGTGCACGCGGCAGATGGCCAGGCGGCCGAGATAGGGCGAGGCGTCGAGGTTGGTCACGAGGGCCTGCAGGGGCGCGTCGGGGTCGTACTGCGGCGGGGGGACGCTGTCGATGATGGCGTCGAACAGCGGCACGAGATCGGGGCCGATGGCGTCGGGCGAGGAGCCGGCCCGACCGGCGCGGGCGTTGGCGTAGAGCACGGGAAAGCCCACCTGGTCCTCGTCGGCGTCGAGGTCGAGGAAGAGCTCCTCGATCTCGTGCACGACCTCGGCGACGCGGGCGTCAGCGCGGTCCACCTTGTTCACCACCACCACGACCGGCAGTCGGGCCTCGAGGGTCTTGCGCAGCACGAAGCGCGTCTGCGGCAACGGCCCTTCCGACGCGTCGACCAGGAGGAGCACGCCGTCCACCATGGCCAACGCCCGCTCCACCTCGCCGCCGAAGTCGGCGTGCCCGGGGGTGTCGACGATGGTGATCTTCACCGATCCGTAGGGCACCGCGATGTGCTTGGCGAGGATGGTGATCCCCTTCTCGCGCTCGAGGTCACCGGAGTCGAGGACCCGATCGGTCAGCTCCTGGTTGGCCCGGAATGCCCCGGTCTGGCGGAGCATGGCGTCGACCAACGTCGTCTTGCCGTGGTCGACGTGGGCGATAATGGCGACGTTGCGCAGGTCTTTTCGTACGGACATGGGTCGACCAGGCTACTTGCCTGGGTGGACCCCGAAGTCCGAGGACGATAGAATGCGCTGGATTGGGTTGCCGCTCGCGCCGACCCTGATCCTCGGTTTCCGATCCTGGCACTTCGGACTCCTGCAAGTCATGTGCGCGACGCTCCAGGAGAACCGGACATGCCATCTTCTCGCAAACAGCGTTCCCGGCCGCGGCCGACCGATGCGAAGAGCCGGATCCGGCGCGGACGGCCCAAGGTCTGCATGCTGTGCAAGGACCGGGTCACCCACGTGGACTACAAGGACAGCAGTCTCCTGCGCCGTTTCATGAGCGAGCGCGGCAAGATCAAGTCGCGTAGCAGCACCGGCACGTGCACCCAGCACCAGGCGGCGGTGGCCCTGGCCATCAAGAACGCCCGCGAGATGGCGCTGCTCCCCTACGTGGTCCGGACCCTGGCCGGCGACAAGGGCGGCCGGCGCGGTCGAGGCGGGCCGGGCGGAGGTCGTCCCGACCGCGACGGTCCCCGCCCCGACGGGCCCCGTCCGGACCGAGCCGCACCCCCGGCCGCGAGCGCCGACAGCGCCGGCCCTTCGGCCGAGGCGTCCTCGACGCCCGAGGCCGTGGACCTGGTGGCCGACGACGGCGCCACCCTCGCGGCAGTGGGCGAGGGTGCTGTGTCCGAGCCGGCGTCGTAGCCCATGGCCGCCCAACGAAGCAGCGCGTCCAAGCGCCAGCGAGACATCGACAAGCGCTCCCGGGCGGCGGAGAAGCGCGACCGTCGCCAACGCAAGGGCGATCCCTCGACCGACGACCCGTCGGCCGTCGACTCCGGCGACGGGTCCGCGGTCGCGGCGGCCCCGGCCGACAGCGGTGCCATCCTCGAGCAGATGGAGCAATTGCAGCGCGAATTCGACGCCGAGGTCATCGATTTCGAGACCTACGACGCCCGCAAGACCGAGCTCCTGAGCCACATCCAGATCTGACCCGTCGGGCCCCCGATCGGCTGGCCCCGATCGGCTTCCCTGGCCGCTACAGGGCGCTGAGCACCGACTCGGCCGAGCTGACGTTCAATCCGCGTTCGGGCTCGACGAAGAGGGCCGTCACGACCCCGTCCTCGACCACCGCCGCGTAGCGCTGCGAACGGAGTCCGAGTCCGGCTCCGCTCATGTCGACGTCGAGGCCCATGGCCCGGGTGAACGCGCCGTTGCCGTCGGCGAGCATGAGCACCCGGTCGCCGACCTCCTGGTCGCGGCCCCACGCCCCCATGACGAAGGGGTCGTTGACCGACAGGCACGCCACGGTGTCGACGCCTTTGGCGAGGAACTCGTCGGCGCGGTGCACGAAGCCCGGGAGGTGGTAGTCCGAGCAGGTGGGCGTGAACGCGCCCGGGACGGCGAACAGGACGACCTTCCCCTTCCCGAGGACGTCACCACTGCGCACGGCCTCGGGACTGCTGCGGGTCATGGTGCGCAACTCGACGTCGGGGATGCGGTCACCGATCGCGACGGTCATCGGGTCTCCTTTGGGCTTCGAACAGGGATATCCCGGCACCCTATCCCCGCGTCGAGTTCCTGCCACCGCGCCAACCGTGTGTCACCGGGCTCAGGGGACTCCGCGGTTGCAGGCGGCCCCGTGGTTCGGCGAGGCGGGCTCAGGCGTGCTCGACGCGGCGGCGATGACGCTTGCGCCGGCGCGTGGTGCGCACCACCGCCACCCCGCACAGTCCGAGCGCCGCGAGCGGCAACAAGATGGCGGCGGGCACTTCGGGTGTTCCCGTCCCGGGGCCCGTCGACGGCGTGAGCGTGACGGTCAGGATGCTCCGGTACAGGGCGGGGTCGTCGGCGCCGACCGTCCAGGTGGGCGCGCCGCCCTGCCCGTCACCGAGCACCGAGCCCGCCACCGGAACGGGCTTCGGCGCGCTGTACCCGGAGAAGATCATCGTGAGCGTGCCGTCGGGGTTCTGGACCACCGTCGGCGAGTACGCCCGCCCCGCGAAGTAGGCGCTGATGCCCAAGGGGTCGTCATGGCCACCGGCCAGAGCGGCGTCCTGCTGCTGACGGGCGGAGAAGGTGTAGTCGGTGCTCTCGATCACCACCGGTGGGCTCCAGTGCACGCCGTCGGTGGACGACGTGTAGAAGATCTGGTCGAAGGCGTCGCTGTCGCCGTCGGACTGCCAGGCCCCCGAGTCGAACATCCCGATGCTGCCGTCGGGGTTCAAGACGATCGTCCCGCGGGTGCCGACGAAGCGGAGCTCGGGAGAATCGGTGGTGCCCGGGGCGAGGTTGATCGTCGACGGGAAGGTTTGTCCGGCGTGGGCTGTTCGCATCCCTGTCACCGGCGTGGCCGGTCACAGGGCCTACATGCGGGTGCGCAGCGTCGCCAAACCGTCACCGGTGAGCGAGTCCAGACCGGCGGCGCGCCCGGTCATGGCCAGGACCAGGGCCAGCGCCGGACCGCGGACTTCGGGGCCCGCGCCATGGGACCACGCCGCGTCGGTGGCGACGAGACAGAGACCGGCGACGCGCCTCTTGCCCCCCACCGGGAAGTTGCCGCTCTTGTACATGTCGAGGCACGCCACCGAGGCGTCGGTCGACGCCTCGGTGGCCAGGCCCAGGGGCCGGCGGATGTCCTCGCCGTGGACGACCACCTCGCCGAGCATGGCTGAGACGGGCGCGGGCGGATGGTTCGTAGTCGTCGTCCGGGCGCGCAGTCGACCCACGATGTCCGCGGGAGCCAGCGCGCCGAGCCGCTGCATGTCGCGTTGCACCATGGCGTTGAACCGGAACCCGCTCGCCACCATGCCCATGAGGAACTTGGGCCCCGTCTGTTCGGCCCCGACCACGACGTGGGCGGCGGTCTGCTGAACCGACCACCCCGCGCACAGCGAAGGGGTGGGCCACTGCTCGGGCGTCAACCCTTGGAGGGTGTCAGCCGAGCGCGACGCGCTCCGCGTGGATGAGCTTCCATATCGAGCCGGTGTCGGGCATCGGGGCCTCCTCGGAGGGTAGGCACCCTCTGGGGCGCAGTCTCGCACGTCGGTCGCGACGGGATGCCCGGCGCGGCTCGCCGAAGGTCGTTCCAGGGCCCACGACGCGCCGGCCCCGACGCTGGTGCAAGTCCCTGTCATGATGACGACGTGACGCGAGACGACGCGGGGGATGGGGACCTGGCCGACATTCGTGCCCGGCTCGACGTCGTCGACCGGCGCCTGGTCGAAGTGCTGAGCGAACGGCGTGCACTGATCCACGAGGTCATCGAGTTCAAGAGGGCGCGGGGCATGGGCGTCGTGGACCGCGCCCCGAGGACGCCATGCTCGACCGGATCGAGACCATGGCCGCGACGCAGGGCCTCGACCCCCGCATCGCCCGCCAGGTCCTGCGGGCGGTGATCGACGCCTTCACGCTGATGGAGGTCGAAGAGCTCGGAGACGCGTGATCGGCGCCGGCACGTCGGGGCCCGCGCCGTGCGTGCCGCGGGCCCGACCTCAGCCTTCGGGTGGGCCAATCGTCGACGCCTCGGGCCCGAAACGATCGATGTAGGCGGTTCGAACCTCTTTCCAGCGGTCCGCCGACGTCCACGGCGCGGTCGTCCCGGCCACCTCATGGGCGAGGAGGTCCAGACAGGCATGCCACCCGGCACCGTCGCGGGCCACCTTCCCCAGTTCGTCGAACGTGGCCACGAACCTCAGCACGCTGCTGTCGCCGTGAGGTTCGATCTCGAATCGCAGGACCTCGGCCCCCCAGCGCAACACCATCAGCGACGGTGGATCGAACGCCAGCATCTCGCCGTCGAACGGGGGCCCCTCCCCGGATCGGAACGCGAAGTGCAATCGGGCCCCGGCGGCCCGTTCCCCTTCGATCGTGGTGGGGAACCACGCCGCCAGGTGGTCGGGCTCGGTCAGCGCCCGCCACACGGCGGGCGCGGGATGCGCCATGTGCCGGGTGAAGGTGACGAACACCTGACCGTCTCGCTGTTCCATCACGCCCAGGTCGCGTGGCGCGGCGTCGTCTGTGTCCATCGCCTTCATCGCCCCTCGTCCGTGCGGCGTCGCCGGGCCCGGCCGCCATCGTCCGATGTCGCCAGATGGTGTTCGAGCGCGTCGAGACGCTGCGCCCACAACACCCGGAACGGCTGGATCCATTCGTCCACGTCGCGCAGGGGCTCGGGGCGGACGCGGTAGATCCGGCGCTGGGCATCGGTCCGGAACTCGACCAGGCCGGCCTGGCGCAGCACCTTCAGGTGCTTGGACACCGCGGGCTGGCTCGCCCCCAGGGCTTCGACCAGCTCTCCCACCGGGCGCTCGCCATTCAGAAGGACGTCGAGGATCTGGCGGCGACTGGGCTCGGACAACACCTCGAACGCCGTCGGCACCCGTTCAATATGCTCTGAAACGTATATAACTGTCAAGGCATGGGATGCCGGCGACGCGCCGCGCCCGGCCCGAGCGCGCCGCCCGGCCCGAGCCGAGTCCGGCTTCGCCGTCGACCCAATTACGCTGGACCTATGGAAACCGGCGCCGGCGAGCCTCGATCTGGTCCCGGCCCCGGGGCCGGCGCCGGTCCCACCACGGTCGAGCTGGCGCTGGAGGGCATGCACTGCGCCTCGTGCGCCGCGCTCATCGAGGAGACCCTGCGCAAGGACGTCGCCGTCCAGGCCGCCACGGTCGACCTCGACGCCGCCCGGGCGTGGGTGACCTACGACGACTCGAGCGTCTCGGTCGACGATCTGTGCGCCACGGTGGCCGGCGTCGGCTACGGCGCCACTGCCCTGGTGCGGCCCGACCACCCGGTCTCCTAAGTGCTCACCGCCCCCCCGGACCCTGCCGCGCCCCCCGTCGAGGACGGCGGGACGGTCGCCACGGTCGAGCTCACCCTCGAGGGCATGCACTGCAACGCCTGTGCGACCCGCATCGAGCGGGCGCTCGCCGACGAGGCAGGGGTGCTGAGCGCCTCGGTGAACCTGGCCACGAACCGGGCGTTCGTGAGCTACCTCCCCGCCGACGCCACCCCCGGCGACCTGTGTGCGACGGTCAAGGGGGCCGGCTACGCCGCCTCCGAAGCGCGCCGCGACGGGGTGTCGGCCCGGCGCGGGGACACCGACCACTGGGGCGTGCGGGCCGCCGTGTCGTGGCCCACGGCGCTCCTGGCGCTGGGGGTGGCGACCCTCGCCCCGCAGGACGCGCTGGCGGGTTGGATCGTGCTCGGCCTGGCGGTAGTGGTCGAGGTGGCCGGAGGCTGGCCCTTCCTGCGGGCCAGTGTCCGACTGGCGCGCCACGGCGCCACGAGCATGGACACGCTCATCGCCGTGGGGACGTTGGCCGCCCTGGCCGTCAGCGCGGTGGAGGCCATCGCCCTCGGCGGCCGCCATGTCCACCTCGGCGGGGGTGGCGAGTTCGCGGCACGGCTGCACGGCGTCATGGCTCCGCTCATCATCGCCATCCTCGTCACGGGCCGGGCGGTCGAAGCGCGGGCGCGGGGCACCGCGGCGCGGGCCATGCACTCCCTGATGGCCCTGCGGCCCCCGACGGCTCGGGTGGTATCGGACACCGGTGACGTCGAAGGCCATCTCGTCCCCCCCGAGACCGTGCCGGTGGGCGCGCTGGTGCGGGTTCGCCCCCACGAGCCCATTCCCCTCGACGGACTGGTCGTGAGCGGCTGGTCGTCGGTGGACGAATCGATGCTCACCGGCGAACCGCTGCCCGTCGACCACGGCCCCGACAGCCAGGTCACCGGGGGCACGCGGAACGGCGCCGGCGCGCTGGTCGTGCGCGTGGGAACCATCGCCGCGGAGTCCGTGCTGGCGCGCATGCAGCGTCTGGTGGAGGACGCCCAGCGCGACAAGCCTCCACTGCAGAAGCTGGCCGACCGGATCAGCACGGTGTTCGTGCCGGTCGTCCTCGTCGCCGCCGCCGTCACCTTTCTGGCGTGGTGGCTCCTGGACGGCAACTTCGGGACGGCGGTGCTCAGCGGCGTGGCGGTGCTGCTCGTGGCGTGCCCCTGCGCCATGGGCCTGGCCACGCCGGTGGCGATGATGGTAGGTACGGGGCGCGCGTCGTCATTGGGCATCCTCGTGCGCAGCGGTGAGGCGCTGGAGCGGCTGGCGCGCGCCGACACGGTGGTCTTCGACAAGACCGGCACGCTGACCGAGCGATTCGCGCGTGTCACCGGGGTGGCGTCGGTTCCCGGTCTCACCGATGACGGCGTGCTCGGTCTCGCCGCCGCGGTGGAAGCCGAGAGCGAGCACCCCATCGCCGTGGCTATCCGGGGCGCGGCCTCGCCGGCGGGGCGTGCCACCGGCGTGACGGCCCTCCCCGGTGCAGGGGTCACCGGGACGGTGGACGGCCATGTCGTCGAGGTGGGACGCCTCGGCGGGGAGGAGCATCCCGAGCCCCTGCGACGTGCCATCACGACCTACGAGGCGCGCGGCGACACGGTGGTGGCGGTCACTTGTGACAACCGGGTGGTCGGGGTCATCGCCGTGGCCACGCCCGTCCGTGCCGACGCGGCGCCGGCGATCGCCTCCTTGCACCGCATGGGCCTCACGACCGCCATCCTGAGCGGCGACGCCGCGCCCGCGGTGCGGGCCGTGGCTGACGCGCTCGACATCAACGTCGCCCTGAGCGGGTTGAGCCCGGCGCAGAAGCTGGAGTCGCTGCGGGCCATGCAGGCCGACGACCACCACGTCGTCATGGTCGGCGACGGGGTCAACGACGCACCGGCGCTGGCCGCGGCCGATGTGGCCTGTGCGGTCGGGAGCGGGGCCGAGGCCGCCCTCGCCAACAGCGACGTGGCCCTGCTCGGCAGCGACCTCGAAGGCGTCCCGGCCGCGGTGGGCATCGCCACCTCCACCTCCGCCGTCATCGTCCAGAACTTCGGCTGGGCCATGGGGTACAACCTGTCGGCCCTTCCCCTGGCCGCGGCGGGCCTCCTCGATCCTCTCGTCGCCGCCGTCGCCATGGGGTTCTCCAGCTTGATCGTGGTGCTCAACAGCCTTCGCCTGTCCCGCCTGGGACGCACCGGCGTCGAGAAGATCCGTCCCCCCGCGCTCATGCGCGGGCTGCGGGGGTTCGTGCTGTCGGTGGCCGTTCCTGTGGTGCTCTTCGCCGGCGCCACCGTCGGCGCCCAAGCCGTCTCGCCCAGTCGGGGCCAACCCCTGCTCCCGAGCCTCCCCAGCATCTCGGAGATCTCCCTGCCCCACGGCCTCGGGGCCGAGGTGTACCTCCAGTCGTCGCGCGCCGGCGTGAACCAGTTCCACCTCATCTTCACCCCGTCGCCCCCCTCCACCGGCACGCTCGGGACACCCCGCGTGGTGGCGTCGGGCCCGGACGGTTCCTCCATGGCCCTGCGGATCGTGAGGCTCGGCCCCGGGCACTACAGCGCCTACGGCGTCTTCGCCGCCGGGGCGTGGCGATTCACGGCCACGGAGTCGATCGAGGGGCGGGTGCGCTCGTTCTCCATCGATCGCGTCCTGTCCTGAGCACGTCGGGGCGCCCGAGACGCCCGAAGGTCCTCCGTTACGCTTGACGGTGTGCGTGGCCGGAGCCGAGTAGTCGGGGCCGGACTGGCCGCGTTGAGCGCGCTGGTGGTCGGCGCGTGCGGGTCGTCGGGATCTCAGCCACCCGCATCGTCGCGATCAGCCACCACCACGTCGGAGGTGCCCAAGCCGGCGGGGAAGCACCCGTCGGCGATCTCCAAAATGGTGTGCGCCGACGACGCGCAGCACGAGATCGCCGAAGCCCTCGGATTGAAGGCGGTGCGGATCTCGACGCCGACGTGGGTCGACGACCTCTACTCCTGCACCTACGAGTACCCCGACGGGTCCTTCACCTTGTCCGTGAAGGAGCTCTCGAGCTGGGACCAGACCTACGCCTATTTCGACGGCCTCGGCACCAGGTACGGCAAGGCCCGCGCCCTCGGCAACCTGGGACAGGGTGCGTTCAGCGAGACCGCCGGCTCGGTCGTGGTCCGCAAGGACTGGAAGGTGCTCACCGTCGACATCGCCGGCCTGCCCGCCCAGTTCGGTGTCCCGCCCACCAGCTCCGGTGACATCGCCGTCACGGTGGCGGACGTGATCCTCGGGTGCTGGGCCGGCGACTGAAGCCGCCGACGACGCCACGCAACGGCCGCAGACCGCGCCGACCAGGGCGTTTGCCCGAAGACTACGATCGGTATCCGGCCTGGCCCGGCACGAGCCGGCGGTCGTGATTCCCGGGCGTGGAAGTCGAGGGGAGACGGTGGGCGGCACTTCCGAGTCCGGGGCAACGGCGCAGATTCAGGGCCCGGCGGGCGCCACGCCGGGGTGGCATGCCCCCGACGAGCGGCGGACGCTGCAGCTTGTGCTCGCCACCATCTGGCTCTTCGACGGCGTCTTGCAACTGCAGCCGGTCATGTTCACCCGGCAATTCGGCACCGGCATGCTCGCGCCGATGGCGCGCGGTAATCCGACCGCCGTGGCCCATTCCGTGCGGTGGGCCTCTGGCGTCATCGCCGGCCATTCGGTCGGCACCGATGCCGCCTTCGCCGCCATCCAGATCCTTCTGGCCCTCGGCATCGCCTGGCGCCCGACGGTCAAGATGGCCCTGGCCGCGTCGATCGGGTGGTCGTGTCTCGTGTGGTGGTTCGGCGAGGGTCTCGGGGGTGTGCTCACCACCGCCTCGAGCACGATCGGCGGCGCCCCCGGAGCCGTCGTGCTCTACGGCGTGCTCGCCGTGCTCTTGTGGCCGGTCGACCGGGCCGGCCCTGACCCGTCGTGCACCGCCGCCCGGGCCGTGGGCGAAGGAGCGGCCCGGGTGATCTGGACCGTCTTGTGGGGCGCACTGGCGCTGTTCGCGGTGCTGGGCGCCAACCGCTCCGCCGACGGGCTGGGTCGGCTGGTGCGCGGGCTGGGCCCCGGTGAGCCGTCATGGTTGGCCACCGTCGACCGCCACGCCGCCGACGCGCTCGCCCACCACGGCCTGGCCGTGTCGATCGCGCTCGCCGTCGTCCTGGGCGTCATCGCCCTGGGCGCCTCCCTGCCGTGGCGTCTGGCCCGGATCGTGACGGTGCTGGCCGTCGCCGTCGTGGCGGTGGTGTGGGTGCTCGGGCAGAACTTCGGGACGCTCTTCTCCGGCTCGGCCACCGACCCCAACACCGGCCCGCTCCTGGCCCTGGCGGCGGCGGCCTACTGGAGGCGCAAGCCCGCCACCGGACCCCTGGGCGCGCCGGACCGGGACCTCGTCATGGAAGCGGTGTAGCGGCCATGGCGCAGCCGACGTGGTTGGCGTACTCCTTCGCCGTCGTCATGGTGGTCGTGTCGCTCTACTGCGTCGGGTGGCTCGTCGCGGCCCGGAGGCGGAGCCGACCGAACCACATGGACGTGAACATCTCGCACGTGGCCATGGGCCTGGCCATGGCCGGCATGCTCGTCCCGCGTCTGAAGGTGCTGCCCGACGGCGCCTGGGAGGCCGTCTTCGTCGCCATCGCGCTGTGGTTCTCGTGGCACGGGGCCCGCTTTGTCGTGCGCACGGCCGGCGATCGGCTCCCCGGCGCCACGCATGGGCTGTCGCACTACCTGATCCACCTCGTGATGGCGCTGGCCATGCTGTACATGTACATGGCCGCCGTCCCCGCCCACCACGTCACCGGGACGGCGATGGTCATGACCGGGCCCACCGGCACCGGCGCCAATTTCGTCGGCCTCCCCCTGGTGTTCGTGGTGGTCCTGTTCGCGTCGGCGATCTGGCAGCTCGACGGGCTGAGCCGGTTCACACCGACAGAGCCCGACCTGGTCAGCGTCGGATCTCCGGCGCGACCCGCGGGCGCGGTCGGTGGGCACGCACCCGCTTCCTCGTCATCGGGTCTCCCGGTGGATCGGGCGTCGGCACGTGCGGCCGGTCAGCAACCCTCCCTGGCCCCGCGCCTCGAGATGGGTTGTCACATCGCCATGTGCGTCACCATGGGGTACATGCTCGTCCTCATGCTGTAGGACGGGCAGGCGGTGGGCACGGGCCTCCTGGGTACCCACTTCCCGTGGGTATCCGACGTCTGGACGCGAGGTCCTGGTTGTATGGTGGCGTGTCTTCGTCGGGCGCTGTGCGAGCGTCAGACCTGGCGTCTCCCGTGACGATCGACCTCGACCACCCGCCGTTGCGTCTGGCCCCGACCCGGGCCGAGATCCAACGGTCGCGGCGACCCAGTCGGCCCCGGGCCCTCGTCGTGCTGGCGTGGGTCGGGGGGCTTGGCGCGCTCGCCACCCTCTTCACGGTGGTGTCGGCCCATGCCGTCGTCGGCAACTCGGACGGCGCCACCGTCGTCCTCGAAGGCCAGGCCATGGGCACCGGTAACGTGCTGCTCCATCACTGGGCGTTGTCCTTCGACTCGTTCTGGACCATCGACGCCTTCTTCTACATGCTCGGCTCCCTCGTGGTCGGGGTGCGGCCGCTCCTGCTGCACGTGGTCCCGGCCGTGCTCGCCGCCCTCGTCGTCCTCACCGGGTGCTCGCTGGCCCGCGTCGGGCGTCGCGGCGTCGCCGCGGTCGCCGCCGTGGCGACGGTGGGCGCCCTCCTCGCCCTGCCCGGGCACGTGCTGGCCGTGTTCTTCTTCCAGGGTCCGCTGCACGTCGGGACCATCCTGTTCTGCCTGCTCGCCTTCGCCGGGCTCCGCCACGGACGCCTGGGATGGGGATGGGCGGCGGCGGTCGTCCTCCTGGCGGCGGGAGCCCTCGGGGACTTCCAGACCGTGGCGCTCGGCATGGTCCCCGCCTTCGTCGGTGGTCTCGTGGCCATGGCGCGCACCCGCGACTGGCGCCGGGGCATCACCACCGCCGCCGCGCCCGTCACGGCCGGGGTGATCGCCGGCACGGTACGCGTCGTGACCCATGTCCTCGGCACGTTCAGCATCGCCAGCGCCAACCCCACCGCCCCCCGGAGCCAGATCCCCGTCAACCTCGGGCTCATCGGCACCTGGGGAGCGCACATGCTCGGCCTCGGCGGCGGTGACGTGGGGACAGGAGGCGTCCCCGGCCCGCTCGGCGCTGTCCACGTCCTCGGCGTGGCGGCGATCCTCGGCGGGGTGGCCGTGGCCGTCGTGGCGCTGCTGCGCGGCGCGGTGTCGGGATCGACGCCGCGGTCGCCAGACGCCGAAGGCTGGCGGGTCGACGACCTCCTCGCCCTCGCCTTCGCCGCCGACCTCTGCGTCTTCGTGCTCTTCACCACGAGCGGCGACCAGACCTTCTCGCGCTACCTGACCGGTGCGGTGGTCTTCGGGGCCGTCCTCGCCGGCCGGGCCGTGGGGCGCGTCGTCGACCACGGGGGGCCGTCCTGGCTCCGGCGGAGCGCGGCGGTCCTCGCCGTGGGCGTGGTGGCGGTGTTCGCCGCCGGTGCCGCCTTCAACATCACCGGTGCCGCGCCCGGGCGCCCGTACGACCAGCTCGGCGCCTTCCTCGAGGCGCATCATCTCGACCACGGCATCGGCGACTACTGGAGTGCGTCCATCACCACCGTGAGCACGAGCGACACGGTGCGGGTGCGTCCCGTGATCGCCAACCCGGCCGGGCGCCTCGTGGGGTACCAACGGCAATCGTCGTCGACGTGGTTCGCCGGGAAGTCGTTCCAGTTCCTCGTCTACGACACCGCCCACTGGTGGGGGAACGTCGACCTCACCTCGGCCTCGGCCACCTTCGGTCCCGCCGCGCGCACCTACGACGTGGGCACGTACCGGGTCCTCGTCTGGGACCGTCCGTTGTCGGTGCTCGTGCCGCCGACCTAGCCCCTATCGCAGCCGTCCGACGTCCGCCCTCGACCGACGTCGGAGCGCGACGTCGCGCTCAGCCCGGCGCGCTCGGGACCACCACGGGACGCCACGGGGTCGGGGCGTGGCGCGCCGTCGACGGTCGGCACCGGGCGGTGCCCAGGCGCGGCGCGCCGGACCGGGGCCCGGGCCAGGCGCGCCGCGAGCGGCGCCACCACACGAACAACCCGAGGCCGATCGCGGTCATCAGGACGAGGGCACCGACCGACACCCCCAGGCCGAGCGCGAACCCGGGAGGGACGTAGCGCCACGACACCACGCCGCGTCCGGCGGGGACCGTGACCGCCTGCACGAGGCCGGCGCGGCGAACCGGCAGGGACACCGACCGCCCGCCCCCGGCGGGCCGCCACGCCGCCGTCCACCCCGGGATGTCGGCCACGGCGCGCACCACGGTCACGGCGCGCGGCGACGACACCGCCGCGCTGGTCGGGGCGAACGCGGGGCCGCTCGTGGCACGGACCGCCGTGCCCGCGCTCGACCCGTCGGGACCGGCCCGCACGGTGAGCGGCGGGCTGGCCCGGGAATCACCGAACACGGCGAAGGCGCCGTCGAGCCCGCGCAGCGTCCAGTGGGGCGCGACCAGCGCGTCCTGGAGCTGTCCGTCGGCCCGGTACGACACACCCGTCACCGTGCGCACCACGGGCGGACCGAGGTCGAGCGCGGCCGTCCCGGCCACGACGCGGACGCCCGCGACCTCCGCGGGGGTGGCGAGGGAGACCGAGATGACGCCGCCGGCGTGGTGGACCGGCACCATCCAGTCCGTGGAGCCGGCGGGTCGGACCAGGCCGACGTGCAGTCCCGGCCCGACCCCGCCGGGGTCGTGTGTCACCGGAATGGTGAGCGATGTCAGATCGAGCGGCGCACCCAGGTACCACGTGGTGGAACCCTCCGGCGCCAGGTTCCGGCGACCTGTCTGCGCCCCCGCATCCGAGGCCGATCGACGCCCCGCATCCGACGCCCCCGCATCCGACGCCCCCGCATCCGACGCGGCGGTATCGGTGGTGGAGGTGACGAGATAGGCCGACGGAGTCAGCAACACGGTGGTGTCGAGTTGGTCGAGCGTGCCGTCCGAGATGGCGGCGGGGTCGAGCACGTTCTGCCCCTCCCCCAGCGCCTGGTGCGAGCCGGTGATCTGGGCGTAGGTGTTGTCGACGATGGCGCTGTAGCCCTCGACCGAGGGGGTCCCGGTGAGCACGTTGGCGTCGGACACTCCCACCTGCGACAGCTCACCGCTGTCGAGCAGGCCGGGGTCATAGATCGCGAAGCGCCCCCGGCCGACCAGACCGCGCAGGGGCAGCACCGGGGCCGATGCGGCCGCGGTGGCGGCGGCGGCGTTCGCCGCGGCGGTGCTGTCGGCCCCGGTCCTGACGGCAGGAGGAGCCGAGCGAGAAGCCGTCGACGCCGGGGTCGGCGAACCGGTGAGTCCGGGCGCCACCGACGTCACGGTGAGGAGCGTGAAGATGGCAACGTCGACGACGACGAAGCACACGAGCGCCCGGGTACGCCGTCGGCGATCGAGCCTCGGCCCCCATACCACCAAGGCAACGGCGCCCGCACCGAGCACGAGGAACGGCACCAGCCACGGCTTCAGCCGCCCCACGCCGTTGGCGAGGCTCGGGCTCAGGCCCAGCCACCGGAGCATCCCCGCCCCCCACACGAGTGTCACCGTGACGATGGCCACGACCGCCGCGCCCGGTATCACCCCGAGGAGCCGCCGCGGCGAGGGGAACCGGGGGGGCGCCGGGCGCGGGTGGGCGAGCCACAGGTCGACCCAGTACGCGAGGAGCACGGCCAGCGCCAGGTCGGCGATCATGATGTTGCGGCTCTGCAACCGCTGTCCTCCGAACAGCGGGATGTGCATGAGCACCGGTCCGAGCGCGGTGTTGCCGCCGAGGGCGAGGACGACGCCGACCGCCGCCAGCACGTGCCAGACGAACCACTCCGGGAGGCGCTGGCGCCATCGCAGCTGTCCGAGGAGGGCGACGGCGGCCACGAGCGGCATGATGCCGACGTAGCCGGTCACCTCCGCCAGGCTGTAGTGGGCGAAGAACGTCGGCTCCCCGAACGATCCCGATCCCCCGAACAGCGTGGGGACGACCGACAGCAACAACCACTTCGTGGCGAGCGACCCCGAGTCGAACAGCGCCATGGTGGGGAGGGCACGCTGCGAGGTCTGCACCGCGGCCATGCCCGGCATCCATTGCACGGCACTGAGCGCGGCGCCGAGCCCGACCCCCGCCGCCACCAGCCCGCCGTACGCGACCCGATCGGACCGTCGTCCCAGTCGCCAGAGCCGCCACACGGCGTACAAGGCGATGACGACGACGGCGTCGTCGATGGCACGGGGCTCGCCGGCCAGGACGATGAGGGCGCACGAGCCCGCCAACGTCGCCGTCCATACCAGCTGTCGCCGCACACCCCGCCTCTCGGACATCCGGCGCAGGGCGAGGAGTGCGATCGGCACCCAGCTCATCCCGGCCACCAACCCGAAATGCGGCACCTGGGCGGCCATGGCCCCTGTGAACGCGAAGGACAGACCCCCGAGGAAGCTCGCCACGTTCGACAGGCGCGACGCCCGCAGGAAGGCGAAGGCCCCGAGGCCCGCGACCCACCACGTCACCATGAGGTTGATCGTCCACGCCACCGTGCCCGAGAACACCGCGAACAGCAGCGTCAGGGGATACGCGGCCCCCGCGTTCCATCCACCGAGCAACGGTGCGCCGCTCCAGATGTAGGGGTCGTACAAGGGGAGGTGCCCGCTGCGGAGCTGCGCGCCCGCCAGCACGCGCAGCGGGTAGTTCTGCATGAAGTCGTCACTGGGGACGACGGGGTGACCCAGCACGGCCGGCAACGCGTACAACACGAGGGGCAGGCCCACGAGCACCGCCACACCACCCCGGCCGCGCCCGGTGGGACGGCTCGTGGGCACCGAGATCCGACGCGGGCGGATCTCCTCCGCCGCGCTCCACGAGCAGCGCCACGTCGCTGAGCTTGGCATACGGGTGGCTGGGAGGGACCTGGGACGCGGCCGTCGATCTCCCAGGAATTTCTCAGCACGCGCCGCAACCCGGACAGCGTCGTGGCGGGACGCGCCATGGCGCGCCGATGCGCGCTACGTGCCGGCTGTGAGGTGACGCCGGCCGAAGACGAACGCGAGGCCGTACAAGACGGCCACCACCACGAGCAGGAACCGGAACCCGGTGATGAGCGACAGGTACTCGAGGACGCCCCCGACGATGGCCCCCAACAGGCTGGCGCCGAACGCCGTGGTCGAGGAGGCCGTGCTCTTGAATCGCTGGGCGAAGACGAGGTTCGCGAGGAACACCGGCGCGAAGGCGAGCGCGGTGGCGGCCAGGAACCGCAGCACGACCGGGAGGCTCAACAGGGAACCCTGGGGCACCACGTACGAGACCACGAGCGCCACCAGCAGCGCCCCGTACAGCACGATCGGGCGGGGAAGCTTGACGTGGCGGGCGGTCTCCACCGCGGCGTAGACGCTGAGGAGCACGCCGGCGAACACGAGCGAGTTCACGTACCAGGTCGTGCCGAAGAACAACGCGAACTGCACGATGTTCTTGGCCTCGAGCAGCAAGAACGCGGCTCCCATCCAGAACAGGTCGGCAAACGGGACCATGCGCCGGAAGGGTCCTCCCGCCACGCGCACCGCCACCACCGACGCCACCAGGATGAGGCCCATGACCCATAGGTACAGGATCGGGATCGAGGGCGTGGGCAAGTACGGGAAGGGGCGGTCGTCGGAGACCGGTGCGACCTTCGTGCCGTTCCAGAACGACGAGCAGTTGGGCGTCGGTCCCGAGGACGCCACGGTCAGCACCGCCTGTTGGCGCCCGCTCAACGTATTGCCCAGCTCCACGCAGGGGCGGGTCCCGAACACGGCGTCGAGCGCGGTCGAGTACCGGTCGAGAAGGAACGGTTGGTAGTAGTTGTACATCACGAACGTCCCGCCCGGGGACAGATGGTCCTTGGCCACCTGGATGCCCTGGGTGGTGAGCAGATAATTCTCGAGACCCACCGGAGCGGACTGGCCCGTCAACGCGGTGAGCGAGTCCGGCAGGGCGTAGAGGATGAGCGAGTACCGGTTGCTCGTGTTCTGCAGGAACGACCGACCGTCGTCGATGTGGATCGTGACGCGCGGGCTCTGGTAGGCGTGCTCGGGGTTGTGCTCCTTGCCCAGCTTGACCAGGTCGGGGTCGATCTCCACCGCGTCAACGTGGCGGGCGCCCTCGGACAGGGCGACGCCGACGTCGTTCCCCGTCCCGGCCCCGATGATGAGCACGTTCTGCAGCGAGCTGCGCGTCAAGTGCCGGTAGAGGAAGAAGTAGAAGGACTCGATCTTGTGCAGCGTGGAGATGGGGTACAGGGTCTGATGCGGGATGTTGTTGGCCGAGACCGACAATTCCCCCTGGGTCCCGGGGGGTTGGATGGCGGTGATCTTGTAGTACGGCGACCAGATGTCGAACGCCGACATCGACTCGATCAGGAGCATCACCACGACCGCGGTGATGGCGATCCACTGCCACCATTGCTGGCGGATTCCGAGGAGGAGCACGAACACCACGGCGACGACCGCCCCCCACGCGATCGGCGGCAACCCGATGAACGACAGCCCCGAGAACAGGACGATCCCCGCGACGCTGCCGATGATGTCGTAGCGGTACGCGTCCAGAGGCTCGAAATTGGTGAACGTCCGCGCCGTGCCCTGGCCCAGGCCGCCCATGACGAGAACGACCAACACGAAGATGACCGGAAGGCTCACCCACTGCGACAACGGGTAGTGGCCCGAGATCCCCTCGAATTCGTGGGGACCGCGCAGGGTGACGAGCTTCACGGGGAAGGCCAGCGCGAAGGCCACGAGGACGGCGAGCGAGACCGGCGCCAGTCGGAAGAGGTTGCGCCGCGAACCGGCCGACAGGAATCCCACCCCGATGCCCAGGAAGCTCGCCAGGAGCACGAAGTTCGTGATGTTGGCGAGATGGACGTTGTTGGCCGCCGTCCATCGGATGAGCGCGAGCTCGACGAAGAGCATCAGCAAGCTCAACGTGATGAGCCGCCACGGGCTCCGCTCGGACATAAAAGCGGAGAAACCAGTGGTAGGCCCGGTCTCGAGCTCCTCGCTCGGCGCCGTCGCGGTCGTTGCCATCAGGACAGGGGGGCCGCGTGGGCCGGGCTGGGCATCTGGACAAAGATAGAAGACCGCACTGTGCCCGGCGCAATCGGGCCGCGGGACGTTGCCGATCGGACCACCTGGCGTCGTCCCACCATGCGACCGTGCCGGCGCCGAGGCCTGCCCGCCCCCGGTCGCCCGCACCCACGGGAATCTCGATCCGACGTCTCGACATCGGTACGCGCCGAGAGGCGCCACCGGGTGGCTCAGAGTGCCAAACGATTCGGCTTCCGTCTCCATCCGGGTCATACGACCACGAGCGCCAGGCTCACGACCCGACGGCGTGACTGGGCTCGGCGATTCGAGCACGCGCCGGGACGACACCACCTGACGTCTTCTCAGCTTGTTCTCAGCCTGCGTCTTCTATGCCACCCTCGAATCATGGCCGATCCTCGCCTTCCATCGCGTCGCCGGCGACGGGGAAGGGATCAGCTCGATGACACCTCGCGCAGGGTGGCGGTGTTGACGTCGTAGACGAAGCCCCGCACGCTCGACTTGTTCGGTATGAAGGGACTGGCCTGGATAGGGGCGATGCTCTGACGCACGTCTCCATCGAGATCGCTGAATGCCTCCGCCGACCACGAGGGCTTGACCCCGGTCTCGGCCCGCATCTGCGCGCGGGACTCCTCGTCGGAGGACGTCAGCATCCCGCACTCGGTGTGGTGCACCAGGATGATCTCTTCGGTGCCGAGCAGGCGTTGGGATATGGCGAGCGAGCGGATCTGATCGTCGGTGATCACGCCCCCGCGTTGCGGATGAGGTGCGCGTCCCCTTCGCTCAGAACGAGACCGCGTAGCGGTTGAGGCGCGTGTCCATGCAGGCGACGACGGCCACCTTGCGCGCCGGGGAGGTAGGGAGACCGACCTTGTCGAATGTGGCCGCATGGCGCTGCGCGTTCTCGAGCAGGTGATCCGTATTCGAAATGGAAACTCCTCGGGTCCACCGGTTCCGGACGTCGTCGGGCGTGGCTCGTCCGGAGCGTCGCCCCCCGGTGCTCGCACGGCAGCGCGACACCGCTGCTGTCGTGCCGGCACCGCCGGGGCCACCACCGTGCGGCCGCTACGCAGGCTTCCGCGCTTTGAGCCAGTCGCTGTCCGGCCAACCCTCGACCGCTGCCATCAGCGCGTACATCGTGGCCCCGTCGATCGACTCCCGGATGATGTCGGCGTGGCCGGCATGGCGCGCCGTCTCCTCGACGAGGTGGAGCAGGACCCAGCGCACGGACCACGCCTCGACGTCGGCCGGGAACCACGGGACCCCTTGGGGCACCGGCACGGCCTGGTCCAGGTCGATGACCGCGGCGATGGCCGCCTCGGTCTGCTCGGCGACCTCGGCGTAGCGCGCCAGGACGTCCGACAGCGTCTCGTCCGGTCCGAGGCGGAAGTTGTCGAGGTACGCCGACTCACCTTGCCGGGCCGAACCGTCGCCGTGGCGGACCATCTCGATCCATCGGCGCTCCATCTCGGCCAGGTGTTTGATGAGGCCGCCGATGCTGAGCGCGCTCGCAAGGGGTGCGAGACGGGCCTGGTCGTCGGCGAGCCCGAAAGCAGCGTTGCGCACGCCTTGGCGCTGCTGGGCGATGTAGGCGAGCAGCAGATCACGCTCGTCGGTCAGCGGGGGGGCCAGTCCAGGCATCTCGGTTCTCCTTGTTCGGCTCCGGTTTGTTCGGCTCCGGTTTGTTCGGCTCTGGCCATAATGGGCCACCAAACTGGTCATCTCATGGCCAGGTTGACGGGATTCCCAGCGCGGCGTGCCGGGAACCAGCCGTAGACCTGGAGTGGATCAAGCCGGGCCCGAGAGGAGCCCGCCGACGAGGAGATTCCGGCCCGGTCCGAGCCTGAGATCGAGCGCGCTCACCATCCCGGGAGGGGCGGCCACGACGGCGGGGACGGCGTTCACGAGCCGCATGGCGGTGGCCCAGGAGGCCCTGGCTGTCGCCTCCTCCGCCCCGTTCGGTCCCGACGAACAGGTCGAGGGTCACCGACGGCCGGCCTTCGATCTCGACCCTGTGCACCGATGACGCCCCCGCCGGCGGGCGCGGCCAGTGCGGCGCCATGTCGGGGCGCATGCGGGTGACGTGCTCGGCGAACAGGCGACGCTCCCCCTGCACGACCCCGGCCACCCCGAATCGCACCGCGGCGAGGGTGTCTTTCTCGATGCGGCCGATCGGCACGTCGAAGGCCTCCGGGCTGTACCACCGCTCGCAGAATTCCACGAGTCCGTCGAGCTCGACGTGGAGGACATCGGCCAGGAGACCGACCATGCCGCCCCAGAACAGCGTCGGGACCCCCGGGGCCAGGAGTGGGGCGGGAGCCCCCGCCGGTTGGCCGAACCCGTACGGCGTCGCCCACGCGCCGTCGGGATGGGCGCCGTAGTCCGACAACTCCTGCACGCGCAGCGTGTCCACTCGTTCGCAGATCTGCAGGGCGGCCAAGGGCAGTGCGTCGCCGCTGAAGCCGGGATCGAGGCCGCTCGTGAACATCGTGGCGCCGCCGTGCGCGCACGCCTCGGTGAGGACCCGGACCGCTCGGGGGTCGGCGGTCGGCGGGTAGACGAGGTTCATCATCGAGCTCGACACGACGTTGGCCCCCGACCGGAGGATCCGGGCCAATTCGTCGACCGCCTGCTTGGGCCGAGTCTCACCCACCGAGGTGAACACGACGCAGTCGGGCCGCAGTTCCAGAATGGCCCCGGCGTCCGAGCTGGCCCGCACGCCGGTGTCGACATCGAGCCCACACAGGTCGCCGGCGTCGCGGCCCACCCGGGACGCGCTGTGGGTGAAGACGCCGACCAGGTCGAAGTCGCGACTGCTGACAGGGGCCCGTAGCGCCTGTCGTCCCACTCCCCCGACCGACCACTGCGCCACCCGGTACGTCATGTCGGATTCCTTAGCCGCGAGCGGACGCGCCCGGCAATCCGCGTCGCCGCTTGGCAGACACGATCTCTGTCGTCACTCCACCGCCACGCGGGCGGCGCGTGCCTGTTGGGAGGCGGTGTCCCATCGGTCCTCGATGTGCCCGAAGCGCCAGATGCACAGTGCCACGACCCAGGTCACGACGAATACCCCCACGATGAAGAACCCGGCCGTATTGAGGTTGAACTTCTCCATGAACGCCCAAAACGACCCACCAAAATGGGCATCCTGGGCGATGAGGCCCAATGTCTCGACACCCCCGATGAAGAAGGCGACGAACACCGAGAGGCCGGTGATCGTGATGTTGTAATAGACCTTGCGGATGGGCTTCGCAAAGGCCCAGTCGTAGGCGAAGTTCATGAAGCAGCCGTCGATGGTGTCGAAGAGACTCATACCGGCAGCGAAGAGGATGGGAAGTGACAGGATGGCGTAGAACGGCAGTCCACCGACGACCGCCGTTCCCGCCAGCACCAGAAGCGCCACTTCGGTGGCCGTATCGAACCCGAGGCCGAAGAGAAATCCGATCGGATACATCTTCCACGACGAATCGATCCTTCGGGCCAAGGGACCGAGAAATCGCATCATCAGACCCCGGTTGTTCAGCTGCCGTTCGAGCTCGTCGTCGTCATAGGCACCCGTTCGCATCTCCCGAAACACTCTCAGGATGCCCACGAGAATCACGACATTGAGTGCGGCGATGAGGAACAGGAAGAACGCGGAGACCGACGTACCCACGATGTTGGTCGTGTGCTGCAAACTCGAATTGCTGTTCCTCACTTGATTGTCGAGGCCACGAATCCCGAAGTTCAACAGCACGGCGAGCAAGAACACCACCGACGAATGGCCCAGCGAGAAGAAGAACCCGACGCTCAACGGGCGCTCGCCGTCGCTGATCAGCTTGCGGGCGGTGTTGTCGATCGCGGCGATGTGGTCCGCGTCGAAGGCGTGTCGCATCCCGAGCGTGTAGGCGAGGATCCCGGTGCCGACCCCGAAGAGTTGCGTCTTGCTCACGTGATAGTGGCCGGCGAGGGCCGCCGAGAGCATGCCCCAGCCCGCGATGTGCAGTCCGATGACCGTTGCCGCCATCGCCCCGACCTGCGTCCATTCCCGGAGCGTGAGGCCGCGCCGGATCTTCACGAATCTCGCGCGCGGGTTGGGCACGGCGGCGACCTCCTCGGGCGTCGGGGACCGCGCGACACCCTAGAAACTGTGCGACCAGGTCGCAACAGCGTCTTGATCGCCCTTGGGGCCGGGCCTACGATGGGCGCTGTGACCAGGAGTTCTACGCCGGACGAGACAGCCCCGACCGGGGTCGAGTCGGTGGAGGATGCCCTGGCGCTGCTCAAGGAGCGAGGGGGCCGCATCACGAGCTCGCGGGTCCTGCTCCTGCGGGCCCTGTTCGATACCCCACGCCACCGCACGGCCGAGGAGCTCGGTGCCGAGGTCCGGGCCGTCGCGCCCGAGGTGCACATCTCGACGATCTACCGGAACCTCGACGATCTCGAACGGCTGGGGGTCGTCGTCCACGCCCACCTCGGGCACGGTCCCGCCACCTACCACCTCGCCGCCAGCGCCCACGGGCACTTCGTGTGCGAGGAGTGCGGCGCCATGATCGAGGCCCCGAACGAGATCTTCAGCGGGCTGTCGGAATCGGCCAAGGCCCGCTTCGACTTCGACATCAACCCCCACCACTTCGCCATGCTGGGGCGATGTCAGGCCTGTCGGTAGCCGCCACGGGATGCCGTCGAAGCCCGGGGTGAGCCAGCCTGCGCCTGGCTCACGGATCGTCAGGTCACCTGGTCGTCAGGGCGCGACGTTGCGCTCCCGGTCCGCCCTCCGAGCCCGACGTGACGTGTCCTTCAGGCCGGACAACTCGCGGCCGAGCGTCAGGGATGGTCGAGCGGTACCGTCAGCCCTGTGACCACGCCCTGGTTGGACGATGCCTGCAGCCTGGTCGACGCCTTTCGGGCCCGCCGGCTCTCGCCGCTCGAAGCGCTCGACGCCTGCATCGGCGCCATCGACCGCTCACCGCTCAACACCTGCAGCTACACCGACTTCGATCGGGCCCGCGCCACGGCGCGCACCGCGGATACCTCGCTGCCCTTCGGAGGTGTCCCCTTCGGGGTGAAAGAGCTCGAGCACGTGGCGACGTGGCCTTACACCGAGGCCTCGATGATCTTCAAGGACCGGGTCTCCTCCGAGGACCAGACCTCCATCGCCCGCCTGCGCCGCAGCGGGGCGGTCCTGGCCGCCCAGACGACGGCCAGCGAGTTCGGTGGCATCAACTGCACCTCGACGCAGCTGCACGGGACGACCCGCAATCCCTGGGACCCGACCCGGACGCCGGGCGGCTCGTCGGGGGGACCGCCGCGGCGGTGGCGGGCGGGCTACTGCCCATCGCCACCGGGAGCGACGGGGGTGGGTCGATCCGGATCCCCGCCAGCTTCACCGGGCTGTTCGGGCTGAAGGCGACCTACGGCCGCATCCCCAAGGGCCCCGGCGCGAGCGTCACGCCGACCACGACCGCGCTCGGCTGCTTGTCCCGTTCCGTCCGGGACACGGCCCGGTTCTTCGACGTCTGCGCCGGCTTCGACCAGCGCGACCCGCTGAGCCTCGTCTACCCCGGCGGGTGGGAGCAGGCACTGGGCACCCACGACATCTCGGGCATGACCGTCGCCATCGTGCCCGACCTCGGCACCGCCCGGGTGCGCGACGACGTCGCCGATCTCGTCGGGGCGGTGGCGCTGGAGCTGGCGAAAGAGGCCGGGCTCAGGGTCGTCGAGGTGGCGCCGACCCTTCCGCCGCTGCGGGGGCAGTGGGCCTTGGCGGGACAGCCCAGCTTCGTCGCCGACCTCGAGGCGGCCTACCCCGACCGGATCGACGAGCTGTCGCCGGAGATGCGGTTCGGCCTCGAAGCGGCCCGCGAACGCTTCACCCTCGACCGGGCCGCCGCCATCGAGTCGTACCGCCGGCAATTGAACGAAGCCATGGCCGACCTCTTCGAGGCCGCGGACTTCGTCATGGCGTCCGCCAACCCCGACGTCGCCTTCGCGGCGGAGGGCCCGCCGCCGTCGACTATCCCCGGGGCGGACTTGATCCACGAGATCGGGTTCGCCCGGGCCATCATGAACAATGCCGCGCTCACCGCACCCTCGAACCTCAACGGCAGTCCGGCCGTCAGTATCCCGGCCGGGTCGGTCGACGGCCTGCCCGTCGGCCTCCAGGTCCTCGCCGGGCACCACCGTGAGCAGTTGCTCCTCGACCTGGCCCTGATCGCCGAGCGCGCCCTCCCCTGGCCCAAGGTGGCGCCCGGCTCCCCCCACGAACGCTGAGCGGCCAGAGGCCGACACTGCGACCCCGGGGAGCCGCCGCGCCCATGCGCTACAGCGGCTCACCCTCGCTCAACTCCGATGTCGCTTCGCCGACGGCATCGGTTCGCGCCCGGCGGTCCAGCGCGTGGCCCCCGCCGTGGTCGCGCCAGAGTTCGGGAACGCGCCACAGCAACACGGCCACCCCGATGACGCACGCCAGGCCTCCTGACCACACGGCGAACTGCGGTCCGCCGATCGAGGCGGCGACCCCCGCTTCGGCGTCCCCCAGGCGAGGGCCACCGGCCACCACGGCGAAGAACGTCCCCGAGAGGCGGCCTTGGAGATGCTCGGGGACAGCGCGTTGTTGTACGGCCTGGCGAAACACCGCGGAGACCACGTCCGCTGCTCCGGCCAGGGCGAGCAGGGTCAATCCGATCCACAACACGGGGATCACGCCGAAGAGGCCGATGGTCGTCCCCCACAGCACGACACACGCCGCGATGGCCCGACCCTGGTGCCGGATCCGACCACACCACCCCGTGAAGAGAGAGCCGACGAGGGCCCCGGCTCCAGGCGCGGCGTAGAGCAGGCCGACCACCCCCGCCCCTCCCCCGAATAATCCGACGCCCAGGGCCGGGAAGACGGCCCGGGGCATCCCGAAGATCATGGCGTTCAGGTCGATCCAGTACGTGGCGGAGAGGAGGCGCTCCTGGCGCAGGTGGCGAAATCCCTCGGTCAACGACCGCAGTCCGAGGGGTGTGCCCCCGCCACTGGGCACGAGCGCGGGGAGGAGCAACGCCGCGGCCAGGGCGACCGAGAACGTCGCCAGGTCGATGCCGAAGACGGCACCGAGCCCGATCGAGGCGATCAGGACCCCGGCCAGGGCCGGGCCGGCCACCAACGCCAGCTGCTGGACCGTGGTCTGCAGGGCGATGGCGGCGGTGACGTCGTGCTCGTCGAGCAACATCGGCAACGCCGCCCGCCGAGCCGGCCAGTCCACTCCTTGGAAACCCGCGCTGGCCGCCGTGCAGACGAAGAGCGGCCACACCGCCGGATGCGTCATCGACGCGTTGACCACCAGGCCGCCGACGGCCGTCGCCATGGCGAACTGGGTCAGGACCAAGACTCTGCGCTTGTCCATGGCGTCAGCGAGGGTGCCGCCCCACAATGCTCCGGCCAACAACGGCACCAGCTGCGCGAGACCGATCAAGCCGACGACGAGCGTCGAGTGCGTCAGCCGGTAGGCCTGAAACGACACCGCCACCAGGGTCAGTTGCGATCCCACCCCGGAAACCATCTGCCCGACCCAGAGGCGACGGAAGCTCGGGTACTTCCGCAGTGGGCTTATGTCGACGACGAAACGGGACACCCCGCCACCGTAACGGTCGATTAGCGGTGCTCTCATCAGCGTGGACAGATGCCCGGGCAATTGGCGGGTGCGCTTGCTCCCGCAGTTCCCTGACGCACCGGCACCGCCTTTCTGCGACGGAGCGACGGCGCGGTATCGTGCGATCAAAGAGACGTCAGGACTGCCGTGTCTTCTGCAGGAATCAACGATTCGCCAGAACTGGCCCGCCTGGCGCGGTTGGGCTGGCACGCGGAGAGCCGCGGCACCGTCGTCGATGGAGTGCTTTTCGTCGGTGAGTCGATCGATGTGGACTACCCCGAGGCGGGGCTCGACGCACTGGGCCTCGAAGGCGGAACCGGGTACTGGTTCGACCACCGCGCCCAGGCGGTTGCCGCCGCTCTCGCCCAGACGACGAGCTCCAGGTCGATCTGGGATATCGGTGCAGGAACCGGCTCGATGGCGGGCCGACTCGCTCGGGCCGGATATGAGGTCGTTGCGGTCGAGCCGCTCGCCCACGGCGCGCGGGCGATTAAGCGGCAGGCAGTCGGCACGGTCATCTGCAGCTCACTCGGCCAGCTCGAGCTACCGGACGCGTCCGTGCCGGTTCTGGGGCTGTTCGACGTGGTCGAGCACATCGAAGAGCCAAGAGACCTTCTGGCCGAGGTGCACCGGGTGTTGGAGCCGGGTGGCATCGTCGTCCTGACCGTCCCCGCCTTCCCCGCCTTGTGGAGCGACGAGGACGACGTGGCCGGCCATTGGCGACGGTATCGCCGCTCCGAACTCGACGGGTTCATGACGTCGATCGGATTCATCCAAGCGCAGACGCACTATCTCTTCGCCACCCTGGTCGTCCCTGTGGCCCTCCTGCGAGCCCTGCCCTACAGGCTCGGGCGTCGTCTGACCCCGGAGGCGGCTCTCGCGACGGCATCGGACCAGTTAACCCCCGGACCGATCGTGGACCGGTCCATCCGGAGGCTCCTTCACCTCGAGAGCACCATTGCCGCCCGGACACGATTGCCGCTGGGTACGACCATCTTGGGCCTCTACCGCCGCCCCTAGGTCCATGACTTGGGCCTAACCCCCTTTCGGCATCGCCAAATGACCAGGTCTCGGGGTAGAATTGTTTAGTAATGGCGAGTGGGGGCATGAGCGCTGGCATCCCGTTTAACCGACCCTCCATCGAGGGTGACGAGTTGAACCTCATGCTCGCGGCCGTCGACAACGGACACGTCTCGGCCGGGGGGGAATTCAGCTCGCAGGTGGTCGAACTGCTCAAAAGCGAGTTGGGGTCAGCGGACATCCTCCTCACGACGTCGTGTACCGATGCGCTTGAGATGGCCGCCCTTCTCCTTGACCTCGGACCGGAGGATGTCGTCGTTGTCCCATCCTTCGCGTTCGTGTCCACCGCTCTCGCCTTTGCCCGCACCGGTGCCCGGATTCGCTTCGCCGATATCGAACCCGAGACGCTCGGACTCGACCCAAAGAGCGTGGCATCGGTCCTCGATACCCAGGTCAAGGCGGTGGTCCCGATCCACTACGCCGGCGTCGGGTGCGATATCGAGGGACTCCGGGCCGTCACCCGCGACTCGGGGGCTGCCATCGTCGAGGACAACGCCCACGGGCTGTTTGCTCGGTACCGTGGGGATCTGTTGGGGTCGTTCGGTCGGTTCTCCACCCTGAGCTTCCACGAGACGAAGAACTTCATCTGCGGCGAAGGGGGGGCGCTGGTCCTCAACGATGAACGCGATGTCGACCGGGCACACACGATCCTGGACAAGGGCACGAACCGTCGCTCGTTCCTCTTGGGCCAGGTCGACAAGTACTCCTGGGTCGACACGGGTTCGTCTTTCGGCCTCTCCGACCTCCTGGCCGCCTTCCTCCTGGGTCAGCTGCAGGCAAAAGAGCGGGTGCTCGAGAAACGACGTCGAGTGGCCGAGCGGTATGCAGCGATGCTCAAGCCGCTCGAGACCGAACTGAATTTCCAATGCATGGCCGTGCCTCCAGACCGCGACCAGGCCTACCACATGTTCTATGTCCTCATGGAGTCGCGTAGTGCTCGCGATCACGTCCTCGCCGCTCTGAACAAACAGGGCGTGCTAGCCACGTTCCACTACCTTCCCCTTCACGCATCGCCTGCGGCAATCCGCTTTGCCGATACCCCCGCGCACTGCCCCGTGACCGACGACATCAGCGGCCGGCTCCTGAGGCTTCCTTTCTTCAATAGCTTAGGGTCTCGTGACATCGATCTGATCGTCGAGATGTTCGCCGAGGCAACCGCCCAGACCGTCGGCTACGACGATGCCTAGCGACGTCCTCCAAGTGGGCGTGAGCGTCGTCGTGCCCGTCTACCGCGGCGCCCCCACCCTGCGAGAGTTGTGCGAACGCCTGGAGCTGGTGCTCGTACCCACCAACAATCCGTTCGAGATCATCCTCGTCGACGACGGCAGTCCGGACGACAGCTGGAAGGTGATCAAGGATCTCGCCGCCGACCACGGTGCGGTGCGCGGGCTTCGCCTCGGTCGCAACTACGGTCAGCACGCCGCCCTGCTTGCCGGCACCCGCTCGGCGACGTTCTCGACGACGGTCACACTCGACGATGACCTGCAGAACCCGCCCGAAGAGATCCCCCGCCTCCTCGCCGCGCTGGCCCAAGGCAATGACGTCGTCTATGGCGTCCCCAACTCAGTTCAGCAGGACGTCTCGCGTCGCCTCGCCGGCCGCCTGGCCCGATGGTCGATCAAGGCGTCGGGCATCGAGCACGCGCCATCGGTGAGCTCGTTTCGGGCATTCCGGACCGATCTTCGCCGATCCTTCGACGTCCCCATCGGTCCGGCCGTCGACATCGATTCACTCCTGACCTGGGGGACGACCCGCTTTGGCTCGGTCAAGGTCGCACACGCCGAACGCAAGGTCGGGGTATCCAACTACACGGTGCGGCGCCTGTTGGTCCACGCCTTCGACTTCCTGACGGGCTACAGCTCACTCCCCCTGCGCATCGCGACATTTCTCGGCTTGGCGGCGTCGGGATTGGGCGTCGTGTTGCTCGGGTGGGTGCTGGGCCACGTGCTGTTCGCCGGAGACTCCGTGAGCGGGTTCCCGTTCTTGGCGTCCACCGTCATTATCTTCTCGGGTGTCCAGCTCGTCATGTTGGGGCTCATTGGCGAATACGTCGGGCGCATCCACTTCCGCATCATGGGGAAGCCCTCCTACGCCATCCTTTCGTCCACCGATGACGTTGACTGAGCCCACGGACTGACTGGTTCCCGTCTCCGTGGCGGGTTTGGCGATGGATTCGCGCGCCACATTGGAGCGCACTGCCGGTCCTCTATGGTCGAGGAGCGCTTGTGAAGTGCTTGTTGATCCAGTCCCCGGCTCCGTTCCGTCTCGCCAACGCAAGGACAGGCGCATAGTCGTACCTTCGCTCGATCATCTCCACAGCACGCGTCGTCGTATCGACCACCGCCGCACACGCCAAGCCCGGTGCATGTCTCGATTGGCCGACGGATCCGGGATTGAGCAGGGCCGGAGCCCTCTCCCCACGGTAGAGCGGGCGATGCGTCTGCCCGAACGCGACGAAGTCGTATGCAAACCTGTCGAGCCCGACGAGCAGAGATGAATCTGCGTACATATAGTCGTCGAGCGGACGCCAAGGGCTTCCATGCACCAACAACCAACTCAGACCATCGATGTGACCACCCCACGTCATCGGCAGCTCCCCCAGCCACTTCCGGTGCTGGGGCGTGATCACGGAGTCGGCGTACTCGATACCAAAGACCACGGAGGGATTGGCGCGCTCGGACCCAGTGAATCGCAGGAGGAACGAGTCATGGTTGCCAAGGATGCACAACGCCTCTCTCCGTCGCACCTCCGAGATCACCTCGTTCACCTGACAGTAATAGCCGACGACGTCACCCAGGCAGACGACCCGGTCGACGCCGTCGAGGACATCGGTGAGCGCATCGAGAGCCTCGAAGTTGGCGTGAAGATCACTGATCACGGCAACGCGGATTATGTCTCCGAGCCGATAGAAAGAATCGCGTCCTCAATGCGGTAGCGAGGCGAGTACCCTATGCTCGAGGCAGCGCGGCTCGTCGACACATCCCAAGCTGCTCCCTCTTCTGAGTCCTCGCCGTTGAATCGGACCTCTGAGGAGGAGTTCAATACCTCGATGCAGGTCTGGGCCAACTCGATATTTGAAACGGAAGATAAACCACCGATATTGAGAATACCGGTGGGCCTGGCGTCGAGACATTGGACGACGGCGGTTGCGATGTCCCGGACATCCACATAGTTCTGACGCCGCGTCCCTTTGCCCAGAACGACCAACGCCTCGCCCCGACGAGCCCTTTCCACGAAGACAGAGAGAATCCGGCCACGGGGCATGCCGGCCCCGACGGGGGCGGTGAGACGAAGAGACACCGCGCTCATTCCGTCGGACTGTGCGATCTGCACGAGATGTTCGCCAAAGCGTTTTGACGCGTGATACGCGGAGCGGGGTGCTACTGGATGATCTTCCGTTATCGGGAGCTCGACAGGAAGTCCTATCACCCCGATCGAGCTGAGATAGACGAAGTTCTCCACACCCCACGCACGACCGACTGCGAGCATGGCTTGGCTTCCCCAGCAGTTTGTCAAAGAGACAGCCGATGCATCGGGGTCATGGCTGAGCGTGGCGGCAGCGTGGACGATGGCACCGCACGGCTCAACGGCCGTCGACAATCGTCCGACAACATCGGGATCACTGATGTCGATCTCAATGTGATCATTGACGGCCGTGGACCCCCGGTGTCGCGAGACCCCGATCACGGTATGACCATCCGAGCGCAGACGCGCCGCTATCGCCCCTCCGACGTGTCCCGAACTCCCCGTCACCAGGACTCTCATATCACGGTCCAGCCGTCGTCCGCACTTGTCAGAGCACCGGGATGATCCAGTGACCCCTTGGTTGCGATCTGTTCGATCGCAGCTTCCGTCGGGTAGATCTCGCGCCAGAGACGAAGCGCATGGCCTGTCGTCACCACTGGGAGGTCGAGGGCAGGTTCGCCCAGAACGAAATGGCGGAGCGTGGCTTCAACGTCGTTAAACCCCAGTCGGGCACGCATCGGCGTCGTGCCGGAAAACCGCACATTCAATTCGAAACAGACGGCTCGATCCCCAGAGATGCGCATCTGCACGTTACATGGCCCCAACGGTCGCAACGCCGCCGCGATGGCGACGGCCTCGGTCCTGATAGTCGGATTCGATTCGACCGTGACGGCACTCGACGTGCCTGCCGTCAACTCTCGGCGCATGACGATGCAACCCCGGACGTCACCGTCTCGATCGTTCCAGCAACCAACGGTGTACTCATGTTCCGCGTCGCCGAGATATTCCTGGACCACGTGAGACGACAGGCCCTCGACGGCGCTCACATCCCGTTGATGGGAGAGGACGGCCACGCCTTCGCCACCCTTGCCATGTCGCGGTTTGGCGATGAGCGGCAACCCGCATTCACCGACCAAACGGCGAAGCCCCTCGACGTCTGACCCGAGTGCGAAGCGCGGGTAATTGAACCCGTTGTCGCGCAACCAGACACAGGTTGTGAGCTTGTCATCGCCGACGGCCAGCGCTTCTGTTGCGCTCACAATGACCTTGGCATGGGTGGCCGCCTCGAGCTGGTCGCGGAGTCTCCCGAGAACAGCGAGGACCGGTTCCGCTCCGGAGAGCACCACGTCGACACCCTCGTCACGACAAGTCTCGGTCAACCAGTCGGCAAACCCGGGATCTGCTGCGAGCGGGGAGAGCAAGGCCCGATCAGCGGCGTACAGGCCGGACGAATGGGAGCTCACGCATGCCCCGACCACTCGGATCGGCAGAGAGCTGATGCGTAACGCCTTGAGAATCCCCTGGCTGACGTTTCCGCCTAGCCCGAGGAGCAGAACGACGATGGGCCTCTTGGGAGAGGGATGCCACGACTCGTTCACCATGGCTCGGTGAGCCCCGTCATCGCATACCCCCGTCGGGGTCATGGCTCGCCATCAGCCGGGAGGTAACCGAGCCGTTCTTCTCGTGATTCGGGACACCTTCGGGGGTCGCAGACATCGCAGCCAGCCTATAGCGCGAGGCTCTGTTCATTGATCTCCGAGAGACGTCATTCGCACCTCCGATAAACCACCGCTCCCTCAAATGGAACCGGCGTCTCGAAGTGGCTGCGGGACTCGGACGGGGGGCGCACCCACCGTCCCGGGCGGCATCCTCGGGGTGCATTGCCCGGCGGGCAATGTCCCACCGACTACGGAGCCAGGACTCTGAACACTGTGGCGGCCGACTTCTTCATGACCTCGGGATCGGATCTGAATGGTCGGCGGCTCTACCCCTGTCGGACGACGGGTGGACCCCATTCCGGGAGTCGCATGCTCCGTCGGCGATCATGAGATCGACGGCCTTTCACGAGGGCCGCCATTTGGCTGAGGATCTGGTCGATTCATTCGCTAACTATGAATGGACGATCGCCACGTTTGGGTCCCTCATCGCCTCTGAACAGATCCCTCAATACTCCGTGTCGGTCAGAGGAGGCCCCGGGACGTCGCCGCCCACATTATCGCCCATCAATGAATCGCAACGTTCGAGGCATCGCATGCCCGAACGGGTGCAAACGCAGCGATGAAGGCGACACGATAGGGCCCCGGTGGCAGGTTCAACCACTTGTCCGACGACGAGACGGGAACGATGGCGGACGTGGTCGGCGCAGTTGGGACGGCCCGGAACAGCACGATCACGACGGTGGGCGCCGTCGGTCGAACGGCATTCAGCTGCAACGAACCGCCACTCGGGATATGCACTGCAACCGCCCCCTTAGCGTCGAACATGACACATGTAGGCGGTTCGCCGAGTCGAGACAACCGGGTTTCCCCGCGTACCGACGTTCGGGTGACGTGAAAACTCCCAACACCGTTCGCTCGGCCCGCAGTTCGCCATTGGGCAATGCCGCTGGCACAGGGTACTGACCTCGTTTGACCCATCCCTCCAATGTTGCCAAGACGTGGGGCGTCCTAGTTCACACACTGGGTGAACGTGCACGTGCTTCCGGCGGGATATTCGCCGGGGAATTGTGCTCCACCGTGGCGACGAGCAATGCTGCGGCGTCCATCTCGTGTGTGCTCCACCTGACGCAGACGGAGGTGTAGCCCCTGTCGGCATGGAGCACCACGACATTTGCCCCGATCAAGAAGGACTAGTCCTGAAACGATGAATGGGCGTAGTATCGGGATTGCGCATGAGCATCGTGACGAGCTGGCCGACGAGCGGCAGAAGAAGCGCGATCCGCAAGGTAGGAGTATCGGGAGCTCGTGCTCTCGGCCGCACCGAGCTGCTGTCTGCCGAATCCCACGAACGCAAACAAGCGCGAGTGTTGTGGCCGCCAGTGCGGCTGGGACGTTGCGGCGAACTACAGCGGCGCCGGCGAGGATGCTTATCAGGACGGCGCCTACGTAGCTGAGTGGAGTCGACGAAACCCCCCTGCGCTCGCCGTCAGACCAGTCCAAATGTACGACCCGAGTCCTCCGAAACTGAGACTGCCGAGCAACGTGCCTGCATCGGTGCCCTTGTCGACCTATCACCTCGTACCACAGGAGGAAGACGAGCGCAGGCGGCACAGCAGCGAGGGCGGCGGCCCTCGGCTTTCGACGGGCGAATGCCACGAGCACCGCTCCCACCACCATGGGCACCCCGATGTCGGAGCACATGATGGCGAGGACCCCCCAAACAGCAGGCAGCCAGAGCTGGTCGTTCTCGACCGCCTCGACGGCGAGCAACCCGAAGAGCAACGACCCGACGAATCCGATCTGGAAGGCCCGGAGGAGCTCCTGCGAGCCGACGCCGAGCACGGCGAATGCAGCCACCAGAAAGGTGGCTGTCCAGGGATCAACATTGTGGCGAACCATCAGGCGCCACAGGAGATACGCCACCACGAGGTGGGCGACCACCAAGGGCACGGCGTAGAGCCAGTAGTCGCGGACTCCGACGACATTGAAGATACCGCGCCAGATCAGGATCGGAATCGTCGTCCAATGCTCGTTGTGGGGAAAGAACACGCCGTGCCTTCCTCCGACTCGGACGCCACGGTTGGCCAGATAGTCCCACTCGTCGAGATAGAACCAATGCGAGGACGCCTCGCGCAGGAGAAAGACGCCGGCGACGACGAGGGTGAGGAGGTGGACAGTTCGAGCCGGGCTGGTCGAGGAGGCCACCGCGGTCACGTGCCCTCCGGCCTCGGCAACCCGAAGGGCATCGTTGTCGGTCATCGCTCGTTGGCTCGACAATCGCCGTCGGTCGGCTCCGACAGATCCGGAAGGAGGCCACCACTCGAGAGCCCCACTCGTCGATGCTCAGGACGGGCAGGGGGCATTCGGTACATCGCCATCGGCGCTCGCAACCCCCGTCGTTTCCGGTCGCTCACAACTCGGTGCACTCCGTCGTGCCGGGGCACGTTATCGGCCAGGACGCCACCGTGGCGACCCCGATAGTCAAGGACCCGCCCCCAGCGGTTCCGGCCCATTCGAGCGACCGAAACGACGCCTTCACAGGGTGCGAACCTCGACTTGCTATTGCGTCCCTCCGAGCGGCGAGCCCTGACTGCTTTCGATTCCCGCCGCACGTCGCGCGCCCTCGTGCTGCGAGCCGGCTGACCGCACCGCGGTGGCAGTCAGAAGACCTGCGCCAGTCCGTCGACCAGCCAGCGGTCCTCAGGGGGGAGATCGTGGTCCAGCGGGACCCGCAGACTGAGGCCTTCGATGAGGTCCACGGCCGGACCGTGCAGTTCGGGCCCAGCGGGGTCCCCCGGCGCCCGGGAGCGGGCGACGACTGAATCTCCGACCACGACGACGAAGTCGATCGTCGGGTGCGCGGCGTTGACGACCAGGATGCCCGACCGCGAAGAGCCGCCGCGCCGCCGAGATCGTGGGTCCGAGAATGGCCGCGTAGAGGAGACAGGCCGTCACCTCGTCGGCTTCCTCCACGGGCGCCAGAGCGAGAGGTAGGACGATGTCTCTCTCGTGCACCCATCCGTCCCACAGTGCGTGGAGGGCAAGTGTCTGGAGCGTGACATGGCCGGGCGGTGCTTCCGCCAGCCGCGACCACAAGTCGGCGTCGACGCCGTCGAAGGCGGCCGTGAGGTCATCGAGGCTCTCGATGTAGTCGCCCAGGATCGCGGCATGGCTGAGGTCTCGCATGGGCTCGACCAACAACCGAGGCGTGGTCACGGGGTCGAAGGCGGTCAGGTACCGGGTCGGGGTCCCGGCCAACCCCGACCTGACAGACAGCGACCAGAATCGATTGACGCCCACGAGATGGGCGGTCACGTCGTGCACCGACCACCCCGAACAGCGACTCGGGAAACTCCACTGCTTCGCGTCGAGCCCCGCGAGAATGTCGGCCAACCGGCGACGCTGGCGGAACAGGGGGATCGACGGATCGGCGAGCGACACCTCGACGCTCAGAGGCACCGCGCCCTCGTACCGCGGGGACAACTGCATGGACGAATCCTACCGCCATGACCGACAACGACACCTGCCCCTGGCCCACGAGAGGAATGGGGTTTGCCGATGCGGAACGCATGGCGTTGTCAGCCATTACCTGTCACCGCACCGAGGCCGCCACGGTGGATCCGACAAGAACGGTCAGAAGGATGGCCTGTCAGGCGTCGCTACTGACGACAAGGAACGAAGATCCGGACCCAGCTTCCGTTCGAATAGGACTTTCCCAGACACAGATTGCTTGCGAGGCGCTTGTAGGCAGCATTCTCGGCTGGGAACATTCTTGGATCCGCGACGAAGCGGCCGCTCCCCAGTTGGGTAACGACAATTGCTCCGTCAAGGAAGATTCGGACGTAGTAGGCAAACGACGAGCCGGCGCCGGCGATCTGCTCTGTCCCGTACAGGTGGGCAATTTCAGACGCACCACTCGTGAACTCGTGGAAGTTGAGCACCGCCTCGGGAGTCGTGATCAGGAACGCCGTCACCGCGAACAAACCCGCGAACAGCAAGGGAACTCCTTGGCGCCCGATTCTTCGGAACCATGCTTGGTGTCGTTCCGCCGGGTCTGCCGACACGGCGCATCCTTTGGCTTGCGGGTAGCGGAGGAGATGGGCGGCGACCACCGCCACGGCAACCAGGACAGCGTTGTACTTCGCCCCCGCTGCAAACCCCACCGCCGATCCGGCCAACGCGTAATCTAACCGGCCACCCCGTTTCATCAGGTGAAGGGCAAAGAGCAGACCGATGGCAGTGAAGAAGGTCGCAAACGTGTCAGGTGTGATGTAGACGGCATTGATCGCCATCAACGGAGAGACGGCCAAGAGCAGACCTGCCAACGTGGCCGCCCACCATCGTCCGGTGATGAGATAGCACATTGTCCACACGACCGCGCAGATGCCGATGGACAGGACGGCCGCCACACATCGGACGGTGAAGAATAAGTGCGGATCCGTCGTATGGGCGATGCCGACGTTCTCGACCGTGATGCCCGCCCCAGTCTGCCAACCGCCGAAGAGCCGTTGCATCCATCCCACACCCGCCACGACGTCGAACAGCATGGACGGATACGCGAAGAAGTGAGGGTTTAGCGTGCCGTGGTCGACCATGAACGCGCCAGCAGCGACATTCCTCGGCTCATCGGGGTGCCAGACGAACGGCAACCCAAAACCCACCGCCGGAAAACGGAGGAAGGCGGCAACAACCGCCACCAACCCAACGGTCCATAGCTGGTGTGCGCTTCGCACCCACGACCGAGCCGCAAATGAGTGGTGAGATGCCTTGGAGGCGGACACTGCCTCCATTAGGTCGGGGTCTGAGGCGCGACCGAGGACACGATCGAATTTCGGGCCGTCCGCCGCCGTTTCCCGGGCCACGACCTGAGCATACGACCGTGCCGATCAGGACACCTGACGGGTTGGGCCGACTCCCGGGACCTATCGCCAGTCTTTGCTCCGGGAATGACTCGTCAAACCCGCGCGGCGCTCATATCCAAATCGGACGGCGTCGCGGCTCGACCCGTCAGGCCTGAACCACACGATCGCCCCGCGGGCCGGCCCTTCGGCCAGTCCGGAGGGCTCCATCGAGCCGATGTCGACAGGGAAACGTTCGTCCTCTCAGCCCTGAATGACGTTGTGAACCGTCGCCACCATTGGCTCTTTGAGCTCGACGCCCAGCTCCCCGAGGATCGGGATGAGTGTCGATCCAAATGCCTCGAAGTCGGCCTGGGATTCCCAGATGTCGAACACCTGAATCTCACCGTTGGACTCCAGGGCCACGTGAAAGGTGCGGCCCTAGGGTGCGCCGGCTCCGGCTTCTTCGAGCTTCTTCAGTGCCTGGCCGTATTTCTCTGGGGTGAATCCCCCGTGCACGAAATAGATTCCGAGTGCCATCTCGCACCGATTCCTTCCCTTGACGCGCGCCAGGTGCGCGGCGCCGGAGGCTATCGAAGCAGTACGAGGGTGGCAATGGGCGGCCCGCCGACATCTCCACGCGCGGTGTCAGCCACTGTGGCGGCGTCAACCGGTCGAAGCTTCCGTACCCACCAACGCCGTGCCAGCGAGCGGAGCATCACGTCGAGCTCCGATGACCAACCCTCGGGACGCGTAGCCGCCCTCGCTAGACGGGCCCTCCGTTACCACCACGGTCCCCGCACGGAGGCGCCAGGGCCGCGCCGACAAGCGCCTCCCGATCACCCACGATACTTGTGCTTGCAACGACAGTTCGAGGGAGGCCCCATTCGCCACTCGATGGGAAGGAGGGAGGGCCGGGCGGCACGTCCCACGGGGATCATCCGAGGCGCCTTGTCGCACGTCCGGTTGTATATTCGCTCCAAGGGGGAGTTGAGCGTATGGGGGTTGGCTCGCTAGTCGACCATGCCGTCGTGGCCGGACCACGTCGCGGCGTCGAAGTCGCTCTCCGGCCGCGTGCCGCGGAGCGGCGAGGACCGTGAAAGCCCGGGGCCTGATCCGGCGCTACGTGCCTCTGGCCGTATTGATCGGCGTGCAGGTGCTCATCATCGTGTTCTTCCCCTCGACCACACCGAGCCAAGCCTCGGCCCCGTCAGGCGGCTCGGTTGGCAGCGCTGCGGTCGGATTCTCCGGACCAGGCGGATCCGGGAGCCGGACGCACTGCGTCGGCGGCCGGGAGTTCTCGACGTCCATCGACTACTACGCCCCACCCTGTACGCCGGGGACGATCGGCGCCAGCGACAACAACGGGGGCAGCACGTCCCCTGGGGTGACCGACAAGACCATCACCATCGTCGACTACTACGCCGACGCGGGCGGGATCGTGGACACCATCCTCAAGGGGGAAGGGCTCTACACCAGCTACGCCCAGACCAAGCAGGTGAACGCGGCGTTCCAGAATTTCGTCAACTCCCACTATGTGCTGTGGGGACGCAAGCTCAAGATCGAGACCTACAACAGCACCTGTCAGACCGTTCCGCCGGACACGGGTTGCCTGTTGGCCGAGATGGACACGGTAGTCCAGACCTACCATCCCTACGCGGTCGCCTGGGGAACCACGCTGTGCTCGGTGTGCTTCGCTCGGCTTGCGCAGGATCACACGATCGCCCTGGGCGGCGTGGGCTTCAGCGACGCCTTCGCCCAGGCGAACGCCCCGTACTTCTGGTCGTCGGGCGAGAGCTCGACCAACATCGAGAAGGGCTTCGCCCGGTTCTGGTGCAATCAGCTGACGAGCAAGAGCAACGACCGGGTCGTGAGCTTCGCTGAGGACAAGAACTCCGCCCAGGACTTCAACGGCAAGAAACGCGTCCTGGGGGTGATCTCCACCAATGACCCCGACAACGAGGACACCGTCACCAACGTCCTCGTCCCCGCGCTCAATCGCGACTGTGGTGATGGCGGGAGCGTCGCACAGCACCACTACTTCTATTCGCAGGACATCAGCACGGCCGCGCAGCAGATCAACGCCGGGGTCTCCGCCATGGACACACCGACGGATCCTGCCACCGACGTGGTCTGCCTCTGTGACCCCGTCGCCCCCGAGCTCTTGTACTCGGGAGAGCAGCAGCACAACTACTACCCGGAGAACATCCTCGCCGACGTACAGGGCATGGGCGTCGACCCCGTGGCGCAGAACTTCGAGTCCACAGCGGAACAGCAATCACTCGCCTGCCCCCAGTACCAGGCGGGCTGTGAGTTCGACGACGCCTTCGGCATCACCTCCGCGGCCACGCTTCCCCCGGCCTCGAAGGAACCGGGTGTGATCGTCTTCAGGCTTGGAGGTGGGACGAATCTCCCGATGAAGCCGTACGTGGCCAGCGGCGCCTGGGAGCTGTGGAACATGGTGGCCAGCCTCATCGAGAACACCGGCCCTGATCTGACGCCGGCGAGAATGGCGGCAGCCGCACCGACGATGGGGACGATCGGCGGAGGCAAGACGGGGCACTTCGAGGTCGGGTTCTCCAAGGGAAGCTACAACTGGACCATCGACTCCGCCGTGGTCTACTGGGCCAAGAACGCCCACTCGCCCTACAACAACCAGCCCGGGCACCTTCGTGAGCATGGAGGGCTCGAGGTTCCTGCCCGAGAACTTCCCCAAGTTGTCGGAGCCGCCGATCCCGAAGACCCGATCCTCGTGAGGCCGGCTGTACTATCCCGGCCACTCGTGCCCGTGGTCGAGGCGGTCCGAGGACCGAGCTGGCCGGCGCGGGCCGGCCGATGGCTGGCCGCGATCGCGATCTTCGTCGCTGTCATCGAGCTCATCTTCGGGCTGTCGACTCCCGACTTCGTCTCCGGGTTGGCGCTGGGTTCGCTGTACGGAGTCATCGGGGTCGGCATCGTTCTCATCTACCGGACGTCACACATCATCAACTTCGCCGCCGGCGCGGTGGGTGCGGTGCCCGCGGTGATCGCACTGGTGCTCGTGTTGGAGTACGGCGCCAACTACCTGGCGGTCCTGCCGATCGTGCTGGTAGGAGGCCCGGTCCTCGGACTGCTCACCGACCTCGTCATGCGTCGTTTCGACGCCGTGCCCCGGCTGATCGCCACGGTGATGACCATCGCAGTGGCGCAGAGCTTCGCTGTGCTCGGGTTCTACATTCCCGTCTGGCTCGGGCAAAAGGCCACCAATCAGGGGACCACGGTCACGACCCCGTGGCAGCACCTGGTGTGGCACACGAGCCGCGGTCAGCCTTTGCTCACCGGGAACGAGATCGCCGCGTTCCTCACCGTCGCCGTGGTGACTGCCGGCCTGGCCGCCTTCCTGCGCTTCACCCGGCTCGGGATCGCCCTGCGGGCCTCGGCCGAGAACGCCGACCGGGCACTCCTGCTCGGAATCCCGGTGCGCCGGGTGAGCGCCGCGGCTTGGGCGCTGGCGGGCCTGTTGGCGGCGCTGGCGATCTACGTGCAGGCGCCGTTGATCGGGACACCGAACGACGCCACGCTGGGCCTCGACACCCTGCTCTACGCCCTGGCCGCCGCCGTGGTGTCGCGCATGGAGCGTTTCGGAGTCGCGCTGGCCGCCGGGATGGGCATCGGCGTGCTCATCACGGCCACGATCATCAACTCCGGCGACAACAGCATCGCTTCGTCGATCATGGTGCTCGTCATCTTGGGGGCTCTGCTCACCCAGCCCCGGCGGACCGCACGCGCCCTCGACGCCGGCGAGGGCCGGTGGCAGACGATCAAGCAGTACCGCCCCATCCCCGCCGAACTCCGGAAGCTCCCCGAGGTCGCCACCGCCCGGTGGGGCATGGTGATCCTCGGTGGTGGTCTGATGATCGCGCTGCCCTACATCCTCGGCGTCGACAACGTCTCGTACCTGATCCTGCTCCCCCTGTACGGGATCGTGGCGGTGTCGCTGGTCGTGCTGACGGGGTGGGCGGGGCAGATCAGCCTCGGGCAGTTCGGCCTCGTGGGGGCGTCGGCCGGTGTCGCCGGAGGCCTGGTCGCCAACCACAACATCGACTTCTTCGCGGCGTTGGGCGTCGGCATCCTCACCGGGGTCGTCGCGGCGGTGATCGTCGGCCTACCGTCGCTGCGCATCCAGGGCCTGTACCTCGCCGTGACGACCCTGGCCTTCGGTTACGCGGTCCCGAACTACATCCTCAACGGGCACTACTGGATCGGCGAGCACATCCTCCCTTCGGGCCTGTCCGCGCATCTCGCCCGCCCCGTGCTGTACGGCCGGATCAATCTGTCGGGCGACCGTGCGTACTACTTCGTCTGTCTCACGTTCCTGGTCCTCGTCATGGTGGCGGCCCTCGCCTTCCGCCGCAACCGGTCGGGCCGGGTGCTGATCGCCCTGCGCGACAACGAACGCGCCGCCGCCGCCTTCGCCGTCAACCCGGCACGCACCCGGCTGGCGGCCTTCGCCATCTCGGGCGGGATCGCCGGCCTGGCCGGGGTGCTCTTCGACTACGCCCAGCAGAACGTGGTGCCAGGGACCTTCGAGCCCCAAGCGAGCCTCACCCTCTTCCTCGCCGTGGCCATCGCCGGCGTCAGCTCGGTTCCGTGGGCGGTGGTGGGTGCCATGGGCATCGAGACCGCCGTCGTCTTCGGCCCCCGGGTGTACGACCTCTTCCACTCCACCACGATCGAGACCACCCTGCCGCTCCTTCTGACCGGCCCGGTTCTGCTCATCAACGCCTACTTCAACCCCGGCGGTTCCGCCGAGGCCGGCATGCAGGCACGAGACAACTGGTTGCGGCGGGTGGCGGCTCGACGCGGGGTCGCGGTCCCGTCGCTGGCGGCGGACCAGAGCACGAGCCCCGAGCCCATTCCCGTGCCGTCGCCCCTCCCCCGGGAACCCGCGGTCGGCGCCGCCCGCATGGGCGGCTCGGGCACGTTGCCCGATCCTCCCCTTCCCCACGGCGTGGCCACCTCGTGATCACCTTCGCCGTCACGCTGGCGGTGGTCGGCGTCATGATCGGGCTCGTCTTCGACATCCGCCACGGGATCGCCGAAAGGCGGGGCGGTCCGGCCCACGGACGTCCACCTCGGGAAATGAAGTCGGAGGCGCGTCCGGCACCCGCCGTTATCGATCCGACGCAGGCGTCCGTCCCCAGCGCTTCCCCGCCGCTGTTCCTGACACCGCCTCCCCCGGCGCCCCCACCCCCGCCTCCGCCGCCGCCGGCTCCCCCACCCCCGCCTCCGCCGCCTCCGCCGGCTCCCCCGACTTTCTCGGCTCCCCCGGCTCCCTTGACTCCGGTGGTCGAGGGTCCACCTCGGACGCCGGACGCCGTGTCGGTCCGGGCACCGGCGGCCGCAACGCCGGGAGGGGCGGCTCTCCTCACATGCCGGAACGTGCACGTCGCCTACGACAAGGTGCAGGTGCTCTTCGGCGTCGACATGGAGATCCGTCAGGACGAGATCGTCGCCCTTCTGGGCACCAACGGCGCGGGGAAGTCCACCCTGTTGAAGGCCATCTCCGGTCTGGTGGAGCCGCTCGACGGCTCGATCACCTTCGACGGACGAGACATCACACACGCCACCCCGGCCGAGCGGGCCCGACTCGGGATCGTGCAGATGCCGGGGGGCCGAGCCGTGTTCCCCACCCTCACCGTCGCCGAGCACTTCAAGGCGGCCGCGTGGCTGTTCGCCAAGGAGGACGCAGCCGAGATCCACGCCCGCACGGCCCGGGTCTTGGAGTTCTTCCCGCGGCTACAGGAGCGTTGGCACCAGATGGCGGGGAACCTCTCGGGCGGCGAGCAGCAGCAGCTCGGTTTGGGTATGGCGTTCGTCGCCAAACCGCGCCTGCTCATCATCGACGAGCTCTCGCTGGGCCTCGCGCCCGCCGTCGTCGAGCAGCTCCTGGAGATCGTGCGGGCCATCCACGACGAGGGCTGTCCGGTCATCTTGGTGGAGCAGTCGGTGAACGTCGCGTTGACGATCGCACACCGCGCCTACTTCATGGAGAAGGGGGAGGTCCGGTTCGAGGGGGCGGCCGCCGACCTCCTCGCCCGGGGCGATCTGTTGCGCTCCGTCTTCCTCGAAGGGGCGGCCGCCAACGGGGGGACCGGCAACGGGGCGACCGCCCCCGCTGTGCGGGTGAATGGCCCGGTACCCCTCGAGGGAGGTTCCCAGCCCATGGCTTCGCAGCCGGTGGTCCTCAGCGTCCATGAGCTCACCAAGCGCTTCGGGGGGATCCTCGCCGTCGACGACGTCACGTTCGAATTGCGCTGCGGCGAGACGCTCGGGCTGATCGGCCCCAACGGAGCGGGCAAGACGACGATCTTGGACCTCATCTCCGGTGTGCTCCCTCTCGACGGTGGTCGCATCGAGCTGGACGGCGTCGACATCGGCCCGTGGTCGGCCAGCCGCAGGGCGGTAGCCGGGCTCGGCCGGTCCTTCCAGGACGCCCGAATCTTCCCGTCCCTGACGGTCTCCGAGAACATCGCCATGGGGCTCGAGAGGCACGTCCCCACCCGGGACCACCTCGCCGCCCTGCTCGACCTGCCCGCCATCCAGCGCTCGGAGCGAGACGTGGCCGAGCGCGTCGACGAGCTGATCGAGCTCATGAACCTCCAGGCGTATCGGGACAAATTCGTCTCCGAGCTCTCCACCGGCGTGCGACGCATCGTCGACCTGACCATGGCCATCGCCCACAGACCGAGCGTGCTGCTCCTCGACGAGCCGTCGTCGGGCGTCGCCCAACGAGAGACAGAAGCGATGGGCCCTCTCCTCAAGGACATGCAACGAGCTACGCAGTGCTCGATCGTGATCATCGAGCACGACATGCCGCTCATCAGTGCCGTGTCGGACGAGATCATCGCACTCGATCTCGGCAGCATGGTCACACGGGGTGCGCCATCGGCGGTCATGTCCGACCGCCGAGTGGTGTCCTCGTACCTCGGCGGCGATCTGGCGGCGATCCAACGATCCGATGCCCCGTCGGCGCCGTCATTCGTCCACACCTCTTGACGGCGCTGTCGGGCTCGCCACTGCCGATAGTCGCAGACAACGGCAGCCGACCCCGGGACACCAGCCTCCAAGCTCTCCACCGAGGGTGCATTGCCTCGAGCTCAGCCGTGTGCGTCTTGCGATAACCGTCCACCGGCGAGGGGCAGATTTATGGTGAGACGCAGCGAACCAGAGCAAGCGGTGAGGGGCATCGTGACAGAGACGAAGCGATCGCGACAGGGTGTTCTCCCGCGGCCGCCCGTCCGTTCCTCCGCAGTCTTCGTGGCCCTCGCCCTCACCGGTGTCATGCTCGTGTCCTGCTCGTCATCCGCGCCGGGCAAGGCCGCCGGAAAGCATCCCGGCACCGTGGCCCGGTCGTCGGTCCCCACTACCACCACATCGGTCCCCACGACCACGACCTCGGCGCCCGCGCCCGACTTCTCCTCCTTCGTCGGCTCCTGGTACGCACACGAGAGCGGACTCGTCGTCAATGCCTCCGGGGGAGGAACATTGAGTATCCCTGACTACCCGGCGTGCCCGACGTGCACCGATGCCGGGACACCCCTCAATACGGTCATGTTTCAGCTCACGTCCGTGTCCGGGAGTGTGTCCGACGGAAAGATCACGAGCAGCACCGATGCCGTCGGTCTAGGCGAGAGCGGCAAACTTGTCCCTGATGCCTACCGGGTCGGTGGGCCGATCCAGATAACGCTGAGGGCTGGATCACCCGGGGAGCTGATCACCGTCGTGACCAACAGTATCGAGTCCAAGCAGTTCTGCAACATGGCCGCTGACGACGCGAACCAGTGCGGAGCGTGATGCCGCCTCTCGGGGGATTGCCCAACCCGACGTCAGCTGTGGTCCCCCGGCCCCCCGTCCGGACCTTCGGACAGGGCCTGCTCGCGGTGTAGGTCCCCGGCGACCTAGTGCCGTAACAGGCGACGTTCGCCCGTTTGGCTCCGTCCCGCCAATTGCAGGTAATGCGCTCCCGGAGTCCCGCCCGACGAACGCTTTCCCAGTCACCGGACAGATGGTTGAACTCACCGTCCGCCTACACGACCGCTCTCATCTCGACCTCCAACGCTGTCCGGGTGTGCGAGGTTCAACTCAATAGAGTCCCCGGGGCGGCCCGTATCCCAAGCGAAAAATGCCCGTTGCGGGAGAGATCTTAGCCCGGAGACGACGTGGCTTGGGCGGTTTCGACGCAGTCTTGTCGGCCCACCCGACTGGTATCACTCACCGATCAACGAAGGTGGGGGTCAAGTCTGTCAGTCCCTTCCACGCCGGACGCAGCGGGCGCCGACACGCATCGTCTGATAGTGAGTCGATAATCACCGGACGCTCCCTAGGTGGCTGGTGTCTTTCGCGGGCAGAGATGCTCGCGATTTGGTCCTGGATGGGCGAGAATTGCATGTCCGTAATCCTCGATCGGGAGTAACCGATGAGCCTGGGTCAGGCCGAACGACAAGGCTACCTCCTCGACGACGTGATGCGGTTCTGCGGCGAGGCGCTTCCGGAGCACTCCATCTACTCGTTCCTGCACCGTGAGCGCGACCGGCTGTTCCCTGACGAGATGTTCGCCGACCTCTTCGACGAGCGTGGCCGGCGCTCGGTGCCCCCGTCGGTGGTGGCCGTGGTCATGGTGCTGCAGCGCCTGGAGGGCCTGTCTGACCGCGAGGCGGTCGAGCGTTACTGCTTCGACGCCCGCTGGCGCTACGCGGCGGGGGTGGGCGGCTACGACGCCGGCGGGTGGACGAGCTTCGCCCACACCGTGCTCGTCGACATGCGTGAGCGCCTGCGGACCTCGAAACGCCCGAACCGCATCTTCGAGGTCGCTCTGGGCTCGGCCAGCGAGGCCGGCCTCATCGGGCGCAAGCGGGCGCTCGATTCCACCCCGCTGTACGACGCCGTGGCCACCATGGACACGGTCACCCTCATCCGCTCGGCTATCCGAGGTCTGCTGAAGGTGGCCGACCACGCACTCCAGGCCGAGCTGCGCGCCTCGTTTCGCTCCGGCGACGACTACGCCTCCGCGGCCAAGCCCCAGATCGACTGGGACGACGAAGATTCCCGAGAGCAACTCACCGACTCCAGGGCGAACGACGCCTGGAGCTGTCTCGCCGCTCTCGACGGACGTGAGCTCGACCCGCCGGTCCTCGAGGCCGCCCAGCTGCTCGTTACGATCGTGGGACAAGACCTCGACATGGACTCCGACGGCATCTTTTCCATCGCCAGGAAGGTGGCGAAGGACCGGGTGATCTCCACCGTCGACCCGCAGTCCCGCCACGGCCACAAGACCGCGGCGCGGGGCTTTGACGGCTACAAGGGCCACGCCGCGGTGGACCCCGACAGCGAGATCATCACCGCCACCACCGTCACCCCCGGCAACGTCGGGGACGCCAGCGTGGCCGAGGACCTGATCGCCGACCTCCTCCACGACGCCGGCCCCGCCGCACCGGCTGAGAAGGACGTCGCGAAGCGCACGACCGTCTACGGCGACAACGCCTACGGCACGGGGCCGTTCCATGAGCGCCTCGAGGACGCCGGGATCGACTCGCGCTGCAAGACCCAGAGTCCGACCGCCGCCGGCGAGATGTTCACCAAGGACCACTTCACGATCAACCTGACCGACGACTGCGTCACGTGCCCGAATGCGGTGACCGTCAAGATCAAGCGCTTCCGCCGCGGCGGAGGATTGGCCCGTTTCGCCGCCGCCTGCGCCACATGCCCGCTGCGTTCGCAATGCACGAACGCCGCCGACGGGCGGACCATCTCGATCAGCCCCCACGAAGAAGCACTGGCCCGGGCCCGCACGCGTCAGACGGACTCGCGCTGGCGCGACGACTACCGGGCCACACGTCCGAAAGTGGAGCGCAAGCTCGCCCACCTCATGCGGCGCAAGCACGGTGGGCGCCGGGCCCGCGTGCGCGGCACGCAGAAGGTCGACGCCGACTTCCGACTCCTGGCCGCTGGCACCAACCTGGCGCGCCTCGGCGTGCTCGGAGTTCGTTCCACGAACGCGGGATGGACGGTGGCGGGCGGCTGAGCGGCCCGAGAGCACTGTCGTGGGCCGCCTCCACGACCCGCAGCCAGCGTTGGCGCCGTTGCGACCGCTCGCAGCCGGGAACCGCCGACTCCCCGGACCCGTGACGCTCGTCTCCCGACGCCTGTCGAGCTGTTTCCACGCACGAATCGCCCGATTCACACCACCCACCTAGATCGATCTTCTCTGCCAAGACCTTCTCAAGAAAGCGTGAGTAGCCCACGGCCACATGCGAGGCATCGAAGTACACGTTGTAGTCCCCGATTATAGGGCTACACCGCCGAGCACAGAACCAGGGCGTGACATTGATATACCGAGCGCTCAGAGCTTGAGCGGCCAACCTCTCCGCCCTGTCGTACGCCGTGTGAGAAGAGAACGGCGAGGGCGAGCAGCTCTGGACTTCGTCACCATGTTCGGCCAGGCAGTCGGGACCCCTCGACGCAGGGATATCTCCGAGAACGATCGCCGTTGTGTGGGCCGACGTGATCGCCCCGAGCGTGTGTTGAAGGCCACTCTGCCACTGTGCGGGTGTGTAACTCGTACCGACAGGTGTCAAGTACGAAGAGGCCTGAGACACGATCACAAGATCTGGTTTGATCTGCTTGATGCGTCTGATGGCGAAACGGTGCCACCGATCACACGCAACCCAGTCGCCTGACGTGCCGACGCCGCTAGGAGGCTTGACCAGAAGTGATCCTGCGAGGCAGGTGGGCTTGAAGAGGAGGATCAGTCTCCAGTGGGCGCGAGTAGCAATGTCATCGATGGCTCGAAACCACATCCCGGCATGCGAGTCTCCGTAGAGGACCATGGTATGAGTTCCGTGCCGATCACCGAACAAGCAAGTCGGCACCGTGCTTTGCGAATATGAAGGCTCGCATCCCCGGCTGAGAGGCGGGAATCCCAGGTTTGACCTCGACGTCGCGATCGCTTGGGCCACCGGTGGATTGAGTCTTGGCGGGATCCTACGAATCTCGTTGGAAGCGGCCACCAAATGGAGCACGGTCGCAAGCCCAGCGCCCTCCGAGGGCGTCGACGCGCCTTCGACACCGACGCCCGACCCGCTGGCCACATCCGTCTGAAGCGTGACAGCACCCAGAGCGACTGCCACCAGGACGGCACCGAGACCGACGCTCGCCCAGCGAATACGGAACAGGGTCCGGGCGTGTCGAACAGGGTTCTCCACCACAACATAGGTGACCGCCGATGCAAGGAGCGCTAACAGGTCCCACCCCAGGTTGTCGTGGACAGACAGGCTCGTCTTCCCGGCATGCTCCGCCGCGACGATCAAGATGGGCCAGTGCCACAGATACAGCGAGTACGAGAGCTTCCCGAGCCCCCGCAACGGTGCCCGTCCCAAAAGGGCCTCGGCACCAAGAGGAGCGGCCTTCACCCCGGCGGCGATGATCAGTGCCGCCCCGACGACGGGGATGGCGATGAGTGACCCCGGGTATGCCGTCTGGGTCGTAAAGGTGAAGGCCGCAACGAGGATGGCCCCGAAGCCGAGCCAGGTGGCGATGGCGGCAACGCGAGAGGGCAGTTTCTTGAGCCATGGTGTTCCCACCGCCACCAGGGCCCCAAGGGCAAGCTCCCACGCCCGGGTGAAGGGCGAGAAGTAGGCACCCGTTGCATTGCTCTGGGTGTCAATCACCGAAAAGGCCAGTGACGCACCGATGACTATCACGAGCCCGATGGCCAGGCGCACTCGGAAAGAAAGGCGTGTGCGGATGGCCGCAAGAACAAGGAAGAACGTCGGATACACGACGTAGAACTGCTCCTCCACGGAGAGCGACCAATAGTTCTGGAGTGGGGAGGGGGGTTGCTGGGCGCTCAGGTAGTTGGTTCCGATAGAGCTGAAATGGAAGTTTGCCAGAAACACCGTTGCCCAGCGCCCGTCGGTGGCGGTCCGGTCCCCGGCGCCGATACCCAGGGAATTGGTACGAGAGGAAGACAGTGACGATGATGACCAACGTGGCGGCTGGGATGATGCGTCGGCATCGTCGCCCGTAGAAGGCGAGGATCGACGTCCGGCCCGATGAAGCCCTTTCGCGGAGCAAAACGCCGGTGATGACGAATCCCGAGATGACGAAGAAGACATCGACGCCGATATAGCCACCCGACAATGCCGAGACTCCCGAGTGGAAGAGCACCACCAAGAGCACGGCCACGGCCCGCAAGCCCTCGACATCGGGTCGAAAAGGACGATCCTCGGGGGCGGTCCCTGACTCGTCGCCCGATGCCAGAAAGCGTGCGCTTCGCGACTGTGTGTCTTGCTCGGCCAAGGCCCCCCGCCCCGTCACTCGAATCGTCGTCGGCTAAGGGTACTTGAGAGCCCATACACACAAGTCGTTTCTACGCGACTGCCTTCACCTGCTCCCTGCGACTTGGGCAATCAGCCCCGGTAACATCGGTGGCGCAATCGGGCAGGACAAGTAATGGGGGTGAGGCCGCGTCCAGGTCCAGGTCACACTGACTTCACCGTCGACACTGGAATCCAGATCTACTTCTGCGACCCCCACAGCCCTTGGCAACGGGGCTCGAACGAGAACACCAACGGACTCCTTCGCCAATACATGCCGAAAGGCACTGACCTTTCTCAGCACAGCGCACAGGACCTTGCTCGCTTTGCCAGGAGTCTCAATGACCGCCCACGCGCCACCCTTGGTATATGAAACCATCAGAGAAGCTTGCAGAGCTTCTTGCGGACACTGGTTGAATCCGCCGGGTTAAACGGTCACTTCGGCAGTGAAAACATCTACGCAGTAACGGGGCACTCAAATGTGGCCCCCTTAGCCTGACAGACAGGGGGCCGCCCTGGACTTGCAATTCCGATGGGGTCGCGCACAGCCTTATGCGGCTCCAGTCAAGGCTGGCAACGACCGCAACAGCCCAAATCTCGGTTCACCTAGTAGCTTCTGGGTCGCGTACCTCGACATGGGATTCGGACAGGAAGCAGGGTAGTAATGCACAGAACCAACACTCTGTCTCGCCCGGATCGCACGGCACCTCCGGCCTCTCTGGCAGCACAGCCACGAGGTATCCGGGAAGTTCATATTTTAACACTCATCGCTGCTGGAGTTCTCATTTTGAAGGAGGCGCCAAAGCTTTGGTTCTACCTGGATGAGTGGGATTTCTTGGCCAATCGCGGTGTTCGGCTGGGCACACAAGGCCTCTTCTACCCGCACAATAATCATTGGGTCACCATCCCGATCCTCATCTGGCGGGGACTCTTCAACTTGGTGGGAGTCCGCGACTATTGGCTCTACTCGCTACCCGCGGTCCTGGCCCACCTCGCGGTCGTCTATCTCCTGTGGCGACTTATGCTTCGTCACAAGGTCGAACCCTGGACGGCCACTCTCTTGGCAGCAACGTTCGCTGTTGTGTCTGTCGGCTATTTCGACTTCACATTTGCTTTCCAACTCGCATTCGTTGGTTCGGTGGTTTTCGGCCTGCTGGCGATCGAGGCAGTCGAACGCGAACAACGATGGCTCCCTCCCATTTGGGGTACCTGTGCTCTCATGTGCTCAGGCATGGGTATACCGATGGTGGCCGGATGTGGACTCGTTGCCCTGGCTCATCGAAAGCCCAAGCTCGCGGCTTGGGCCGTATTACCGCCCGCAGCGATCTTTTTGATCTGGTATTTGACGATCGGCCACGACGGCACAAACGCTGCCGCGAACATCCAAAGTCTCAGCATCGGGGGACTGGCCTCATACGTATGGACCGGTCTAAGGGCGAGTATGAGCGGCTACTTCCACGCTCCGCAGTATGTCGGTGCAGTCCTGGTGATTGTGCTGACCGGAGCTGCCGCATTGCGCCGCAACGTGCCTGCCGCCCTTGCGATCGCGACATTAGGGCTTTATGCGTTTGTGGGCCTCGGAAGGTTCCAACTTGGAGCGACCGAGGCCGAGGCTGGCCGCTACTCGTACGTCGCTATCGCGCTCTTTCTACCACTTGTCGGGCAACTCATTTCAATCCTCACACGAACGCGTGTTCTTCGACCCATCGTCATGTCAGGCCTAGTCCTGCTCGTAGGTGTCAACGCGGTTGCGCTTCACAGAAATCAACTGTTATGGGGAGCCTATGTGGCTCACTACGATAAACACAGCCAGATACAGGCAGCGGCCTACCTCATTCATAAAGGCGAGAAGTTCCCCGGTCAATTTCCCGCTTGGAGCCTGTGCTCGAACATCATATGCGTACGTCAAGACGTTCTCAAAGTGTCGACACTGACGGCGTGGATTAGGCAGGGTCAGTACCCGATTCCTTCGACCATTGCCGCGCGCTCCCTAAGAGCCGAGCGAGCAGTCTTGGGCGTGTCCGCATCGTCCAATCGTGGCTATCGGGGAGCCTTAACGCTCGCGACACCAGGCGCGAAGACCTGCTCGACCGTAGGTCCTGGGAGTTTCGTAACGGTCCACCTGTCCACTTCGGGTTCGTTGCGCATAGCGAGCGTACCTCGCCAAGACATCCCGATCTTGACAGTCACGTTCTACGGTGTCCCGAGCGCGCCGAGCACCTCCATTATCGTCCCCGTTTTGTCACGGGACAGATGGTTGAACTTACCGTCCGGCACCTACACGACCGCGCTCATCTCGACCTCCAACGCTGTCCGGGTGTGCGAGGTCTCAGCTCAATAGGGTCCCCGGGACGGCCCGTACCCGAGCGACACGTTGCCGTGGGCGCCCGGAGGTCTCTCCCGAAGACGACGTGGTTTGGGGCATCCGGCACCTGGAGAATATCGGCTGTCGACAATGAGCCTGAACGAGCCAAACGTTGCCTGATGCGACATTAGCTGCCGTCGATGCGCGACAACGCCAACGTCGTCGCCACGGTCGCCAAGAGTCGCTCGGGCGGAACGGGCTTCTCCAGATAGGTCACGACCTTGGCCAGGGTCTGGGCGAGCGTGGCCTCGTCGAGGGCGTACCCAGAGGCCAGCACCACGAGCTGCGGGGTGGCGAGCGCCTCGAGCACAGCGATGCCGTCTCGACGCGGCATCCGCAGGTCGAGGAGGACCATGCCCACCTCCAGCTGGGCCAGAAGGTTCAGCGCAACATCCCCATCCTCGGCCACGGCCACGGAGTAGCCCGACGACCGCAGGATTTCCCCCCACATGGAACGGAGCGCCTCGTCGTCATCGACGACCAACACATCGACGTGGTCACGGACAGGCGACGTCATGGGACGTCGGCATGACGAGGGCGGGAGGCCTCCGCGCCCCCGCTGGGCTGGAGTGTCGGGCTCACCCTGTCGCCCATTGGCTGTGACTGGCCCATCCCTCACTCTCGATGGCCGTACGCATGGCGATGCGACAGGCCTCGAACCACACCAGCACATCCGCATCGAGGTGTTCGCGGTCGTACCGTCCCGGTCTCCCGGGAGCGACCCCCGACCAGCTGGTGGCCTTCCCCATAATTCGGATGATCATGCGTGAGGGTGAGCATGCCAATACGTGAAAACCCGCGACGGTCCAGGTGTTTTCCGGGGGTGGAGCGGCTGATCGTCCACACCGTCCTGTGGACACACCGGCGATGATGTGGAATACCGGAATCGACGCCGATCATGGCCAGGGGCGGTCGCCCGCCCCGTGGGCGACGGCCGGCCCGCCCCGACCGAGGACATCGAGGCTCGAGCCTTGCCGGTGCCTCAGGAGAGGACCGAACCGCCTAGCCGCCGGATCCTTACCCCAACCTCGTGAGCACGTTCCGGGTGATCTGCTCGATCTGCGGATCTCGCCCGGCCAGCCCGTGAGCCCAGTCGGTCGATCCCGATGTCACCACCGTTGCACCCGCATCGTTGGTGTACGCACCCAGCACTGCGTGGCCGTGACGGATGCGCTCCATGGCCTCGGGCGCACGTGTCCCGAAAACGCGTGCCGCGATGTATTCCAACTCACTGGGCTCGCCCGGCTTGGGCGGACGGGGGGCGGTCTGGCGCGTGAAGTGCTGCGTCGGGCACGTGCCGAGGATCTCGAAGGTCGAAGGCGTGCCGTCCTCGCCGGTCGGGTACGGCAGCCCGTCGCGGAAGGTGAACACGCAACCGTCACATTCGTAGCCGACGACGGTGGCTCCGGCACCCAGCACGTCGCCATAGCCGAGTCCGGTGCCGTCGAAGATCCAGTGACCGGCGCGGTGCACGGTGTAACCACCGAGACCAGCAGTCACGTTGCGACCGATGCGGTGATAGCCCCCACGGGTGAACGAGACGCCGGTCAGAGAGTTCTCCGGGCGACCGACGACGACGTCGGACCAGAACGTCGTCACCTCCGCTTCGCGCTCGGTTCCCATGAGCGGGTCGTTCTTGAAGAAGCCCTTGTACCCGACCACGACATCGCGATCGTCGCCCTCGATGCGCACCTGCCACAACGACGTATTGCCTGAGAAGAACGCGGCATTCCCGCCGCTGGCGATGAACGCCTCGACTGTGTTCCGCATCCCGCGCGACCAGTACTCGTCATGGCCCACGGAGAGATACAGGCTCGCGCCGTCCAACACCTCGGGGTGTTCTTCCAAATCAGCATTCGTGCACACACCGATTTCGAACCCCTCACGTTCAGCCCACTCGATGAACGGCAGCTCCCAGTCGGGCCAACCCGCCGACCCGGCATAGCCCGACAGATGATTGATCTGGATGTATCCGACGTGCGCGGCATTCTGCGGATCGGGCGCGCCTGTCCCCGTCACGCGCCGGCCCCTTCCGGGCGGTTTGTACAGGTAACCCGCCGACATTGGCCGCTGCATGGCAACCTGGGTGCCGCCGGTATACAGATTCGGTCCGCCGAAATCGTTGTAGGCGTGCCACGTATTCGTCGTCAGCGCGACCACGATGCGTGTGCCAGACGCCGGACGCACGACGAAGAATGCGTAGTCCCGTCGCACCTTTTCGCCCACGTCGATCTCCATGACCACCTCGTAGTACCCCGACCGCCACGACGGGTCGACGTCGATCGTGAGGGCGATAGGCCAACCGCACCCCTTCGAGGAGGCATTCCTCGGCGTGTCATGCTCGCCCGCCGCCACGGCGTCAGCACTGAACACGGGCTCCCGCCGCACACCGACCCGCGCCACCTCGACGCGCACCGGTCGTCCGGCGGACGACGACATGTGCAAACCGACCTGTCCGCCCGAGCACACCGACTGCGGCCAGCAGTATCCCGTCACGACCTCGCGCCCCATCGCCCAACCCTAACGTGGCCGGGTCGTTCGCCGCGTCCGAAGGCGATCGGGACAAGCCGTCGCCGCAGCAGTTTGCCGTCAGTAGAGTCTCGGGTCTTAGTAAGGTCGCCAACATGGTGGGAACGGTCCCGTGTTCCGGACGGCCACGATGACCGTCAGGTCCGATTCCGAGTCCGCGGAACCGAGCGACGCCCGCGCTTCGTCCGACACCGTCGATTCCTCGAGCGAGGTCCCGAGGGCGAAGGTTCCCACTGAGATCATCGAACGTCTTGAGGGCGCGCTCGCCACGGCTGAGGGGACGGCGCTGCGGCCCGTTCGAAGGCTTCAGGGGGGGTTGAGGAAACTCAGGGGTGAGCCGTCGCGCGAGCCCTTCTATGTCACCTTCATGAGACTGCCACGTGCCGGACCCGTCACCGCGCTGGTCGCGATGATGCTCGTGTACATCGCGGTGTTCGGGACGCTCACCTATCAGCAGCAGTCCAACTACGGCACGTACGGCTTCGATATGGGCATCTATGACCAGGGGATCTGGCTGGTCTCCCATTTCCACAATCCGTTCGTCACGATCCGGGGCCTCGACTACTTCGGTCACCACGTGAACATCATCACGCTGCTCTTCGTGCCCGCCTACTGGTTGGGAGCAGGTCCGCACTTTCTCTACGCCGTCGAGACTGTGTGGCTGGCGGCAGGCGCCATTCCCATCTGGCTGTTGGGACGCGACCGGTTGGAGAGCTCATGGATGCCTCTCGGGCTTTGTGGGGCCTACCTTCTCTATCCGTCGGTGGAATGGATCAACCAGTGGCAGTTCCATCCCGACGCCCTGATCATCACGCCGCTCATGTTCGCGTACTGGCTGGCGACCCGGAAGCGTTGGGGTTGGTTCTGGGTGGCAACCGCCATCGCCCTTTCGTGTAAGGAGGATGCAGGTCTGGCCGTGTTCGCCCTCGGGTTCTGCCTCTGGCTCAAGCACCGTCTGCGGGCGCAAGGGCTGGTGACGGCGATAGTCGGGGCGGCATGGTTCCTGATCTGCACCAAGCTGATCATCCCTCTGGCCAACGGAGGCGGTGGGCCGTTCTACCTCACCAACTTCCCGGAGCTCGGCTCGTCGATCTTCTCGATCATCGGGAACTTCTTCTTCCATCCCAGCCGGTGGATCAAGATCGTCTTTGCACGCTCACGATGGACGTACTATGCGCAGGTCTTCTGGCCAGTGGCGCTGCTCGCCCTGCTCGAGCCCCTCGTGCTTCTGATCTCCGGACCACAGCTCTTCGTCAATACCCTCTCGGCCACCAGCGATGCGTACGACATCCACTTCTTCCTCACGTCGATCGTCGTGGCCGGGGTCTTCCTGGCCACCGTCGAGGCTTGCGCCCAGCGGGGCCGCACCCCGACCGGTCGCCGTTTCTTGGTGGGATTGACGGTGGCCGCCGCCCTCGCCGGCAACGTGGCCTGGTCGCCGTCACCGATCGGCGTCAACTTCCACAAGGGGTACTGGGTGCCGCCGGGCCCCCAGGACCTGGCCATCAACGACGCCATCGCACTCGTGCCCAAGAACGCGGCGGTGTCCGCCACGTTCAACATCGACGATCACCTGACCCACCGGGTCTCGGTCTACGAATACCCGAATCCGTGGGTGGTGGCGAACTGGGGGATAAGCCTCCGCCATCCTCCCGACCCGTCGCAGGTCGACTGGCTCGTGCTCGACACGAGGGCGATCGGCGACCAAGCCGCTCTCTACCAGGCGCTGATCGCCAAAGGGGAGTTCTCGACGGTGTTCGACCAGGAAGGGATTCTCGTTCTCCACCGAGTCAGGCCCGGGACTCCCAACGATCACCATTGGCCGTGAGCCGAGTCGGCTCCGGTCACGGTGGTGAGGGTGGTCCGATACTTGTGCCGGACCGGCGTTGGACCAGGCGCTTGATGATTCCTCTAACCAGCGACGGCAACCGGATGGCCGAGGTGGAACACCGCGCCGAGGCCTTCGCCCCACGACGCCAGGTCGGGCACGGCCGGCAGGCCCAGTGAGCGCAGCTCGTCGGCCACCACGCCCTCCCCCAGCTCGACTCCCACCGCCGTGAGGTCGCCGCTGATGCCCGAGCCCATGTCCATCTCCAGCATGGTGGCGTAGGGCACGCCGTCGAGGTAGGAGTAACTCACCGCCGGGACGCGGGTCGGCGGGCCGTCGGGGGGCACACGGGGAATGGTCAGGCGCATTGCGGGCCGCCCCCCGAAGACCAGATCGAATACGACGACGTCGTGGTGGTACTCGGTCGTGATCCGTTCCACCGTCTTGGGGAAGCCCATCACCTTGTTGCCGGCTTCACAGGTGAAGGCCTGATCGACGGGCATGCGGTAGATGAACGAGCCTGCCGTCTCGTCCCCACCATGGACCGGCGTGGCCAGGAACCCGATGTTGATCTCGCGGTAGTCCCCCCAGGGGTTCTCGATGTAGTCGCACGCCGCGATGATGAGCTGCGTGGAGCCGGGAGTCGACTCGACGATCTCGAACGCGTTTCCGGGCACGAGCGCCGCCGCGGCCGCGACCGGCACCGTGAAGAGCAGCGTCGCGATGTTCGCCGATGCCACCACCATCGGGAAGGTGATGGTCCGGCCCTGGATCTCGCCCCAGACGGTTTCGTTCGTCTCGGCTGCCTCATCCGTCAGAGCCATCGAGGTCCTTCGTCGTCCGATCGCGGCGTGCACCGACGATAGCCCTCAGGCCTTCGCCGGCCGGGACCGACCGGACCAGGGACAACGGGGGCGCGGGCCGCGTCGCGCCTCGCCCGCGGGCCGGGCCCATCGGATCGGCGCCGGCCCAGGCCCGTGCACCAGCCGCCATCGGCCGCCCGGCTTGCTCTGGCTGAAATAACTCAGATTTGTGTTATCTCCGATATCCGTGTATTCTGTAGACCATGCCGACCGATGCCGAACTCACCTTCGCCGACCACATGGGCAGGTTCTACGCCCGCCGGTACGCGTTCGCGCCCATGGTCGGCCGCCTGCTCGGCTACCTCGCCGTCTGCGACCCGCCCGAACAGACCATCGGCGAGCTGGCCGAGGCACTCCTCGCCAGCCGCAGCGCCATCACCGGCGCGGTGAGAGCCCTGGAGGCGATCCACGTCATCAGTCGGTCCCGATCTGCGGGCGAGAGGATGGACCGGGTCCGCATCGACATGAGCTCGGCCGAGTCGATGGGGATGGACGTCACGGAGTACGAGGAGTTGGGGGAACTGGCGCGCGAAGGCCTGCAGGTGCTGCACGACGCACCGACGGAACGGCGGGCCATCCTCCTGGAGCTGTCCGCCTTTGCCGACTTCCTGGTGGAGGAGGTCGCGACATTCCAGCAGAATTGGACCGCGCGTCGCGCCGCTCTGGTCGACTCCGGGGACCTGCCCGACCAGCCACCACAAGGACGGGCCCGATGAGTGGGGCCCGCCAACCGGCGATCGTCGCGGCCGGGGTGCGAAAGTCCTTTGGTGAACTGGTGGTACTCGACGGCGTCGACCTGACCGTCGCCGAGGGCACGGTCTTCGCCCTCCTCGGACCGAACGGCGCCGGCAAGACCACGATGATCCGGATTCTGTCCACCCTGATGCCTCCTGACGCAGGCCGGGCGGGCGTGTCTGGTCACGACGTCGTGGAGGATCCGGACGCGGTGCGGGCCGTGATCGGGGTCACTGGGCAGTTCTCAGCGTTGGACGAGTTGCTGACGGGCATGGAGAACATGCGGTTGATGGCCGACCTGAACCACCTGGGCCGGGCCGGGCGGACGCGGGCGGACGAGTTGCTCGAGCGGTTCGGCCTTGCCGATGCTGCGCACAAGCCGGTTTCGACCTACTCGGGTGGCATGCGCCGCCGGCTCGACCTGGCCATGACGCTCGTCGGCTCGCCGAGGGTGATCTTCCTCGACGAGCCCACCACGGGCCTCGACCCAGGGAGCCGCCGGACGATGTGGGACAGCATCCGTGAGCTCGTGGCGGGCGGGATCACGATCTTCCTGACCACGCAGTACCTCCATGAGGCCGACGAGCTCGCCGATCGGATCGCGGTCCTCGACCACGGTCGGATCGTCGCCGAAGGCACTCCCGACGAGCTCAAACGACGCATTCCCGGCGGCCATGTCCGGCTGCAGCTCGCCACCCCGAGCGCCGTGCGGGCGGCGGCGGACCTCCTCGACGGTGCCTCCTGCGACGACGAGGAGCTCCAGGTCCAGGTGCCGACCGATGGCACGGTCGCCTCGCTGCGGCAACTGCTCGGACTGCTCGATGACGCCGGTGTCGAGGTCGAGCACCTTTCGATCCACAGCCCCAACCTCGATGACGTGTTCTTTGCCGTCACCGATCGCCCCACCGAGGAGGCCCTCGCCCTGCCATGACATCGATGACCTACACCCTCAGCGACTCGGCCACCATGACGCGCCGCAACGTGCGGCGCCTGCTCCGCTATCCCTCCATGACCGTCCTGCTCGTCGGGATGCCGATCGTCTTCCTGGTGCTGTTCGTCTACGTCTTCGGAGGTCAGCTCAGCCATGGTCTCGACAGCGCGCTCGCGGGCGGGCATGTCGGGCGCGCCGGCTACCTGAACTATGTGACGCCCGGGATCCTGCCCCTGACAGTGGCCGCCGCGGTCCAAGGCACCGCGATCGTGGTCGCGATGGACATGACCGGCGGCATCATCGACCGCTTTCGCACCATGGCCATCGCCCGCTCCGCCGTCCTCACGGGCCACGTCCTGGCGAGCCTCATCCAGACCCTGGCCAGCCTCGCCATCGTCATCGTCGTCGCCGTCGCCCTCGGCTTCCGACCGACGGCCGGTCCCGCCGCATGGCTGGCCGCGATCGGAGTGCTCGGACTGTTCTCCTTTGCCCTCGTGTGGCTCGCCACCGCCCTGGGGCTGGCCGCCAAGAGCGTCGAGACAGCCAGCAACACGCCGATGTTCCTCACCTTGCTCGTGTTCCTCGGCAGCGGGTTCGTCCCTGCCACCACCATGCCGACAGGGCTCGAGCAGTTCGCCCGTTACCAGCCCTTCACGCCGGTGACCGAGACGCTGCGCGGGCTACTCACCGGTACTCCCATCGGCACCAACGCCATCGCCGCGGTCGCCTGGAGCATCGGCATCGCCCTCGTCTCCTACGTGTGGGCGTTGCACCTCTACACGCACCGGAAGCCGACGTAGCCAGGTTGCTCTCGGGTACGCCGGGTTCGGCGGCCCGAAACCAGGTGGTCAGCGCGTCGGGGAGCCCCGGGTGGTGAGCGCTCCCACCAGGCGGCAGGTCCGTCAGACGGACAGACGAGCGCTCCGTAGTGGCAGCAGTTCACCGCCACGAACCGAGGCGAGCGTGCCCGACTGCGACTTCGCCGTCCCTCTCGGCTGATCCGAGGCGCACCACAAGTTCGCCCCCGGTGTCACATTCAGCCTGTGGCCGGTGTCTGTATGCCGAGAGAGGCAAGCAGAGGAGGCATGATGGCCAGCACTCCACGGATCTCACCCGCCGAGCTGACCGGGCTCTACGGCGCGATCGTCAAGCGAACGTCCCGCAGAATGTTCGGAGAGGTGCCCGAACCGGTCGGGGTGGCGTGGCACAACCGGAAGGCGCTGAACTTGACCTTCAGTCTCGGTCGTAAGCTGCAGAAGCTGGACCAGTGTGACGAGAACCTGAAGTCGTTCGCCCACATGGCGGTGGCAAGCATGGTCGGATGTAGCTTTTGCCTGGACTTCGGCTCCTTCCACGCCCGCAACCAGGGGCTCGACGTGGCCAAGGCGCGTGAGGTTCCTCGGTGGCGCCATTCGGATGTCTTCACGCCTCTGGAGCGAGACACGATGGCGTACGCCGAGGCGATGACCCAGACCCCGCCGACGGTCACCGACGAGTTGTCGGCCCGGCTGCTCGAGGCGCTCGGCCCAGCCGCCTTGGTGGAACTGACCACTGTCATCGCGCTGGCGAACCTCATGGCCCGCTCCAACGTCGCGATGGGCATCGAGTCGCAGGGGCTCTCGGCTGCCTGTGACCTCAAACCGCTTGCCGTCGCCTCGTCGGCATGACCGAGGACCCGTTCGTCACCCACCGCCGGCTGCTCTTCACCGTGGCCTACGAGATGCTGGGCTCGGCGGCCGACGCAGAGGACGTCGTCCAGGAGACCTGGCTGCGATGGGCCAAGGTGGACCAGTCCGAGGTGCGAGACCAGCGGGCGTATCTGGTCCGCATCGTCACCCGCCAAGCGCTGAACCGGCTCCGAACGGTCTCGCGTCGCCGGGAGGAGTACGTCGGGGAATGGCTGCCCGAGCCGCTGCTCACCAGCCCTGATGTGGCCGACGACGTCGAGCTCGCCGCCAACGTCTCGATTGCCATGCTCACCGTGCTCGAGACCCTCGGCCCGGTCGAGCGGGCGGTATTCGTGCTTCACGAGGTTTTCGAGACGCCCTACGACGAGATCGCCCACGCCGTGGGCAAGACCCCGGCCGCGGTCCGACAGATCGCGCACCGGGCCCGCTCACATGTTGCGGCTCGCCGACCGAGGATGCAGGTGGACCGGGCCCAGCAGGAAGCGACGCTCCAGAAGTTCATGGCGGCCATCACCTCCGGCGATGTGCAGGGGCTGGTGGAGGTGCTCGCCCCCGACGTCGTACTGATCGCCGACGGTGGAGGCGTCGTGCCGGCTGCTCGCAAGCCGATGACCGGGGCCGAGAAGGTGGTCGCGTTCTTGGCTCGCGTGGCCGACCTGTCCGGATTGGCGGCGTCCACGGCGTGGTTCAACGGCTTGCCCGGCACCCGGTTCGACGTCGGCGGCGAGGTGACCGCGGTGAGCCTGGTCATCGAAGACGACCGGATCACTCGGATCTACGCCATGCGCAACCCGCAGAAGCTGCGATGGGTGGAACAGGTGGCAGAACTGCGGCGGTGACCGTCCCACGGTCGACAGCCGAAAGGCGGACGGCCCACTCCCCCCGCTGACCTTATTTGTCACGCACCGGGCGCTGGCAGCAAGGCCAGGGGCGGGAGCCAGACGTCGAGCTGATCGTTATCGAGTCATCCCGGCACACGCGGCGCACGTGCCGAAGATCTCGATGGTGTGGCTGACATCGACGAACTCGTGAGACTCTGCGATCCGGCTGGCCCACAGTTCCACTTCGGGCCCTTCGACCTCGACGGTCCTTCCGCAGTCACGACAGACCAGATGATGATGGTGTTCTCCGGTGCCGCACCGACGATAGAGGTATTCCCCGTCGTCCGAGCGCAGCACGTCCACGTCGCCGCTGTCGGCGAGCGCGCGGAGCTGGTTGTACACCGTGGTGAGCCCGACGGTCTCGCCATTTGCCCGCAGCTCGGTGAACAGCTCTTGCGCGGAGCGGAAGTTGTCGGCGGCGGCGAGAACCGCAGCCAGGGCGCGCTTCTGTCGGGTGGAACGCTCCTGCGGCGATCGGGGAGACGGGACGTCAGGGCGAGCGGTCATGGAAGCGGAGGCTCCGCGCCGGCGTGGGCCGGTGGGGCGAACATGCCGTCGATGATCGGTGGCGGCAACGGCTCGTCCTGGGTCGAGTGCCCGATGGCGTCTCGAACGATGCGACCGATGTGGTCATCGACGAGCCCATAGGTGACCTCGGTCGCCCGGCGGGTCGTCGTGACCAGCCCGGTTTCCCGCAACACCCGGAGGTGCTGCGAGAGCAAGGGCTGACTGACCTCGCGTCCGGACCGTCTGATCGCTTCGGAGAGCTCGTGCACGCAACGGGGCTCGACGGCGAGCTCCAGGACGACGAACAGCCTGATGGGTGAGGACAGGGCTCTGAAGAGCTCCGCCGCGGTGGTCAGCGCTGACTCCCCCAGCTGTCGAGCCGTGCTGACCACGGGGCTTAACATTAGCACTCCCTTATATAAGGACCACGCCATGGACGTCTGGCCAGGCGAACCCTGAGCGCTATTTGCACTCGTAACCGTTACAAACTAGCTTATCTGCAATCATTCCCGACAGTGCGAGACGGTCGGGCGAACCAGGAAGCGAACCCCACGTCATGAGCCAATCCCCGCACCGGTGGTCCCGAAGGGCGAGACGTTCCTTCGCCGTGCTGGCCGCAGCCGTCGCCGTGCCGGTCGGCGTGGCGGCCTGCGGGTCCTCCTCGGCCCCTGGCGCGTCGTCGAACGGGGTAGTCCGGGTCGTGGCCGCAGAGAACGAGTACGGCAACGTCGCCGCGCAGGTCGGGGGCCGCTACGTCCATGTCGTCTCGGTGGAGAGCAACCCGAACACCGACCCGCACACCTACGAGGTGAGCCCGAGCGTGGCCAGCGAGGTCAGCGGAGCCGGCCTCGTGATCCAGAACGGCGCCGGCTACGACACGTTCATGAACAAGATCGAGTCGGCATCGCCCGGCTCGAGGCGCAGGGTCATCGATGTCCAGCAGCTGCTCGGGCTGCCCGACAGCACCCCCAATCCCCACCTGTGGTACGAGCCCAAGACCATGCCAGCGGCGGCCAAGGCCATGGGCGACGACCTCGCCGCGCTCGACCCTTCCCACGCCGCGTACTTCCGGTCCAACGTCGCCAGGTTCGACTCGTCGTTGCAGCCGTGGCTCCAGGCCATCGCCGCCTTCAGGGCCGAGGACAAAGGGGCCCGAGCGGCCACCACGGAGCCGGTCGCCGATTACCTCCTCGTGGCCATGGGGATCGACAACGTCACGCCGTTCGCGTTTCAGGCCGACATCATGAACGGCACCGACCCCACGCCGCAGGACGTGGCGCTGGAGAACGGGTTCTTCTCCAACCACACGGTGAAGGTCTTCGCCTACAACCAACAGGTAGTGGACTCCCTCACCGAGGCGATCCGAGCCAACGCCCGCAAGGCGGGCATCCCGGTGGTCGGCGTCTACGAGACGATGCCCACCCCCGGCTACGACTACCAGACGTGGATGGAGGCCGAGACCAAGGCCATCCAGGCGGCGGTGGTCCACAGAGTCTCGACACAGCACCTATGAGCGCGACCGGCGAGGCCCGAACAGGCGACGACGTGCTGTCGCTCGACCACATCGGGGTGGTGCTGGCCGGTCGTTCGGTCCTCGAGGACGTCACCTTCTCCGTCGGCCCCGGCGAGTTCACCGGTCTCATCGGCTCGAACGGGGCAGGCAAGACCACCCTGCTACGGGTGATCCTCGGCCTGCAGCGCCCCGCCACCGGCCAGGTGCACATCGGCGGCCAATCCCGGCGGAACCGATCGGTCGGGTACGTCCCCCAGAAGGTCCAGCTCGATCCCGACCTACCGCTGCGCGCCCGGGACCTGGTCGAGCTCGGCATCGACGGCCACCGCTTCGGGGTGCCGGTCCCCTCCCGGGTGCGTCGGGACCGGGTCCAACAGATGTTGGCCGCCGTGGACGCCGAAGCGTTCGCCGACGCCCGGGTCGGGCACCTCTCGGGGGGCGAGCAGCAGCGGGTCCTCATCGCCCACGCCCTGATCAGCGGACCGAGGGTGCTGCTCCTCGACGAGCCGCTCGCCAACCTCGACCTGCGCAGCGGCCACGAGATCGTCGCCCTGCTGCACCAGATCGCCAGCGACCAGGGCGTCGCCGTGCTGCTCTCGGCCCACGAGATCAACCCGCTGCTGCCGGTCATGGACCGCGTCGTCTACCTGGCCGGTGGCCGGGCGGCCACCGGCACCACCGAGCAGGTCATCCGCAGCGACGTGTTGAGCGGTCTGTACGGCCATCACGTCGACGTCGTGAAGCTGCACGGCCGAGTCCTCGTCGTCGTCGGGGACGACCCCTCCGCCAGCGGCGCGGTGCCACTGCACCCACCGATCGAGGTGAGCTGAGCGCCATGCGTTGGCTGTTCGAGCCGGGCTTCTTCGCCAGCTCCCAGGTGCACGTGGCCTTGGTCATCGGGGGCGTCTCTGCCGTCGTCTCCGCCGTCGTCGGGGTCTTCACGGTGGTGCGGGGGCAGTCATTCGCCGGCCACGCGCTCACCGACGCCTCCGCCACGGGCGGGTCAGGCAGCGTCCTGATCGGCGTCAACCCCCTGCTCGGCTTCGTCGTCGGCTCCGTTGCGGGGGCGGGGGCCATGGAGGCCGTCGGCGTCCGACGCGTTCGAGGCCGGGACCTGGCCACCGGCATCGTGTTGGGCGCCTCGATCGGCCTGGCCTCGCTCTTCCTCTACCTCACGACCAGCACCTCGACCACCAGCGGGTCCACCCAGCAGATCCTCTTCGGCTCCATCTTCGTGACCGAGTCCTCCACTATCCCCGTCGTGGCCGTCTTCAGCGTTCTTTCCATCGGCATCCTCGCCGCCATCTACCGGCCGCTTCTGCTGGACTCCGTCAGCTCCGACATCGCCGCCGCCCGGGGGGTCCCGACGCGGCTGGTCGGGATGGCCTACATGCTGTCGTTGTCCTTGGCGGTGGGGCTGTCGTCGCTCGCCATCGGCGCCATCTTGTCGACCGCCCTCCTTGTCGGTCCGGCCGCCACCGCCCTCCGACTGACCAAGCGGCTGGGCACGACACTGGTCGTCGCCGGTGTCCTCGGCGTGGGCACAACCTGGCTCGGGGTCCTGCTCGCCTACGACAGCGCCGACTGGGGATCGGGCCACGACGCCTTGCCCGTCAGCTTTTTCATCGTGGCGCTGATCTTTCTCGGATACCTCATCTCCGGCGCCGCGTCCCTCGCCGCCAACCCGAAGCGTCGACGGGCGCGGAGCGGTCCCCCGGTGCCGAGCTCCACCGCCCCCCACGTTCGCTGACCAAGGAGCCGCCGGCATGTTCTCGGCATTCATGACCAACGCCTGGGTGGTGGCGACCGTCGTCGCGATCATCGCCGGCGTGGTCGGGTTCTTCGTCGTCCTGCGCGGTGCCGCCTTCCCGGCCCATGCCATCCCGAACGGCGCCTTCGCGGGAGCGGCCGGCGCCGCGCTGCTCGGGGTGAACGCCCTGGTCGGCTTGGGGGTGTTCGCAATCCTCGCCGCACTGGGCATCGGGTGGCTCGGTCGGCGCGGACGCCACGATGTGGTGACCGCACTGGCCCTGGTCATGATGCTCGCTCTCGGGGCCGCCTTCCTCAGCCACACCACCGAGTACGCGCCCGAGGTCTTCGCGTTGCTCTTCGGCGAGGTGCTCGGGGTCAGCATCACCGAGATCCTGCCCGTCGTCGGTCTCGCCATCGCGTGCCTCGCCGCGGTCGCGTTCTTGTACCGCCCGCTCCTGCTCGCATCGGTCGTGCCCGAGATCGCCGAAGCGCGAGGCGTTCGGGGGTATCGGATGGAGATGAGCTTTCTCGTTGTCCTTGCCCTCGCCACCGCCATGACGGTGCCCGTCGTCGGCGCGTTGCTCATCTTCAGCCTCATGATCGGACCACCCGCCGCGGCCCGGTCGATCACGTCCCGCCCCCCGCTCGCCATCGGGCTGTCCGTGGCCATCGCGCTGGTCACGGTCTGGGCCGCCATCGCCAGCTCCTACCTGACCAACTGGCCGATCGGCTTCTTCGTCGGGATGTTCAGCGCCGCCGCCTACGGCCTGGGCCGAGCGTGGCGCGCGTGGAGAACGGGCACGGACGCCCGCCGCCAGGTGAGAGCGTCGTCGACGACGCCATCGAACGCGGGTGACCCCGCGTCAGGGCTCGCCCCTCATGGCGATCTCCGGTTTCGTCCCTGATTCGAATCCAGCCTCCGCCGCTGCGGCAGCTTCGTCGTCCAGGAGCTTGTGGGAGTAGATGTCGAGCATGGCAAGGGCGACGAGTCGGTCACCTTCCGGTCCGAACATGTCGGTGCCGAGCGCTCGGGACACGTGGTCGTGGAGAAGGGGGATACCGACTTTCATGGCGGTGACCAGAGCCGCTCGGATCCTTCGGTCGACGGTGGGGGGATCGGTGCGGGCTTCGTCGGCGCGGGCGAGCCACTGGTCGGTCATGGTCACCATTTCGTCGAAGATCGCCCCGGCCGTAGGCGACCCGTCGGCCAGCGCTCGGGCCACGTAGCGACCGAAGCGTCGTGATGCCTGCTGGGCGCCGGCCGCCGCGGCGAGGTCCTCGAGGAGCTGCGCGTTGACCCGGTGCAGCATCTCGAACACGTACGCATCGCACGCGTTGCGCAGCGCCTCCTTGGAGCCGTAGTGGTGGCGCAACAGCCCCGGCGACACTCGTGCCGTTCGAGCGATGCCCCGGATCGTGGCACGCTCGTAGCCCTCCCCGGCGAAGTGCGTGAGAGCCGCTTCGCGGATCCGGGCCCGGGCCGTGAGGTCCTCGAAAGCCACGGTTCCCTCCCCGTACGGGGACATCGCCGAGACCGGCGCCACGGGGGGGTCGACGGTCATTCGCCTTGCAGGTCGCGGCGTCTGAACGCGAGACCGCCGAGCACCGCCCCTGCCACGCCGACGGCGACCATGATCCCGTTCGCCTCCCAATGTGGTGCCACCGCGGGAGCCGAAGCCATCTGGTGGAACACCGAGGTGTCGAGGATCCAATGGCTCACGGCACCGATGCCGCCCACGACGACGACCAGCAGCGACCAGCCCAACAAGCCGTAGACGACGATCGAGGTCAGCCGGGGGCGTGCCCCCATCACGAGCACCCCGATGCCCAGGATCGCGACAGCCGGCGGGACCAGGTTCACCCCGGCCTCGAGCAACGTCGTGAAGCCCACCCCGGCGTGTTGGCTGGCAGCACCGAACCAGGCGCACACCCCCCCGAGAATCCCGGCGGCGAGGAGGACCACGATTGCGACGACGACCCTGCCGCCGAGCCATGCGCTGCGGGCGACCGGACGGACGAGGAGGTGGTCGAGCCGGCCGCCTGCCTCCTCCGAACGTGCCGCGGTGAGCTGGCCGGCGCCGGCGAAGGCCACCAGGACGGCCAGGATGAGAAAGCACACGCCGAGCACGGCGGCGGCGCCGCTCCCCGGTGCGCCCAGCTTCGAGAAGACGCTTCGGACCGACGACCCCGAGATGGTGGCGCCGGCGGATTTGGCGATGAGCCCGTACAGCAGCCCCGACACGGCGATCGCCACCCACCACCCGATGACCGTGGAGCGCACCATGCGGACGGCGAGGCCCGAGGGCCCCGAGAGCAGCCGCACACGGGGTCGGCTCGTCGCCCGGTCCGACACGATGCTCGCCCCGACGTCGCGGGACCCGGCGAGGCGCACGGCGCCGACGGCCGTCACGGCCGTGAACGCGACGATCGGCACGAAGGCGAGGGGCCGGGGCGCGGTGAGGGGTCGGAGCTCTTCCACCCAGCCCAGCGGCGACACCCAGATCAGGCGGTGCAGCCCCACTCCGGCATCGGCGATCATGCGAAGCGCGTAGGCGACACCGAGGAAGATCGCGGCGTACGAGGCGGCCTGGCGCCGGGTGGCGCCGAGCTGGCTGGTGAGCGCACCGACCGCCAGGAACATCACCGCCGTCGCGACCATGGCGAGCGCGAAGTAGAGGGCCGGGCCGGGCGCGATGTGCACCTTGGAGTCGCGGCCGGTGATGACGGTGATCACCGCCGTGAGCGCCCACAGCACGAATACCCCGGCGCCCAGACCGGCGAGCGCCTGCACGGTGGCGCCACTCCGGGTGGTCTGGCCGGCGAGCGACAGCTCCCAGCGCCCGCTGTCCTCCTCCCCCCGCAGCAGGCGGGTGCTGGTGAGCAGTCCCCACACAGCACCGAGGACCATCAGGGTCATCGAGATCTTGAACGCCGTGAAGCCGGCGACGGTCTGCAGCGCCGGCGCCGGCCCGAACAGCGCGCTCGTCGCCTTGTTCGAGCCGTACGCGGCGGCCAGAGCGTCCCGTTCGGCCTGAGTCTTGTAGATCGTGGTGTAGCTGATGGCTGACGAGGCGATAGAGATGCCGAAGATGTAGCCCCAGATGACGCCGGAGCGGCCGGCCTTCCGAGCGGTGAGGACGGCGACGACGGTGCAAGGTGAGCCCCCCACCGAGGAGGGGCGTGGCCCGCTGATGGCAGGTTCAACGGGCACGGTGGTCCGCCGCATCGACGTCGTCCTCGGCGCCGTACTGGGCGAGGAACAGCTCCTCCAACGACGGTTCGCGACTCACGAGACGGGTCACGCCCGCGGCGGCCAGGACCTTCAGCAAGGGCTCGACCGATCCTCGAACCTGGCAGTGGACGACCGGTCCGTCTGCCGCCACCACGGTCACGCCGGGCACGGCGGACAGCTCGGGGGCCGCACCGGCGAAGGTCGCTTCGACGGTCAGGGCGCTGAGATGTCGCATCTCCGCCAACGTCCCCATCTCGATCAGCTTCCCGTTGCGCAGGATGCCCACCCGGTCACACAGGGCCTCCAACTCGCTCATGATGTGCGACGAGAGGAAGACCGTCTGACCCCGGTCGCGTGCTTCGCCGATGGCGTGGCGAAACGCCTGCTCCATGAGCGGATCGAGGCCAGTGGTCGGCTCGTCGAGGACGAGAAGGTCCGGTCGCGCCATCAAGGCGCCGATGAGGATCACCTTCTGCCGGTTCCCCCTCGAGTAGGCGCGGACCTTCTTGGTGGGATCCAGGTCGAAACGGGCGATCAGTTCGTCCCGGTAGGCCTCGTCTGTCTGCCCTTGGATCCGGCCGAGCAGATGAAGCGTCTCGGCACCGGTGAGCGACGGCCAGAGGTTCGGCTCTCCGGCCACGTACGCCAGGTGCCGGTGGGCCTCGACGGGTCGGCGCTGGCAGTCGATCCCGAAGATCTCGCCCCGCCCGGCGGTGGGAGCGATGAGCCCCAGGAGCAGTCGGATGGTGGTCGTCTTGCCGGCCCCGTTGGGACCCAGATATCCGACGACCTCACCTTCGGCGACCTCGAGGTCGAGATGGTCGAGGGCGGCGGCGTCGCCGTAGCGCTTCGTGAGACCCTCGGTCCGAATGGCCGTTGCTCCCACGTCGTCACCCCGTCGCCATCGCTATACGAAAATATGGCTAACTATTCTTCTGTATAGCACGCCAGGGACCAGGGGTGGGCTTTTCGCACGCGGCGTGCCTCCGCGACGGGATCGTGGAGCACCGGATGCGCGTGCGCCGGCGCCAGCCACGATGCCCGACACGAGCACGTTCACGGCGATGAACAGGAGCAGGAGGTCCGAGACCGCCAGGCGGAGCCTCCGTCGCACGAACGTCCGGCCCGACGAACACATCAACCATCGGTCAGCTGCGTACGCGACCGCCGTGACCCTGGGTCAGGTCCATATTCATGGAGTGACAATCGGGCCGGATCTCGCTGTTCGGCTCACTCGATCGCCTGGTGCGCCATGGCCGCGGGTTCCCGGCCGGCGAGCAGCCAACCGATGATCGCCGCGAACGCCGGCATAGCCAGAAGGATGAGGAGGAGATCGGCGACGGGAATGTTCCCGAGGGCGGCGATCCCACCATTGAGCGAATTGCTCCGCAGCCACCCGATCATGCCGATGTAACCGCCCACCACCCCGAGGAGCGCACCGAGAAAGCCGAGCGCGCCAGCCGTCACGGCCGTCAGCGTGCGCCGCGTGAGACTGGACGCACCGGTCGCCGCCAATGTCCGGAGGTCGCTCGTCGTCTCGCTGCGGACGAGCCCGACCGACATACCGAGGACACCGAGCGCGATCACGATCCCGAAGATCGTCGCCCAGCCGATCACCGCGGAGGAGCTCGGCTGGTCGTTCTTCGCCTCGACGGAGAGCTGTGACGTCGACGCGGCAAGCTCAGCGTTGCTGATCTGCGAGGCGGTGAAGGGTTGTGAGCCCTTCACCAACCAGTCGTTCGTACTTGCTTGAATGTGGAACTTCCTCATGGCGTGCTCGGTGATCACCGTGTTCGGCGCCGAGGCTCCAGTCGGCAATGCACCAATTTCCTGGATGACGGGGTGGACGTTACAACCGGTCGGAATAGTGCATGTCGAACCGGAGCTGAAGGTGATCCCGGAGACCCCGGAGAGACCCGGCCGCGAGCTCAGAACGTCAGCGTTCGGATCGATGTCGGACGCTTTGATCCCGAAGGCGTGCAACAGCTGCGGGGTTGCCACGTAGATCTGTCCGTTCCAGCTCCGGCCCCCCTGGGTGGCGTTGAGATTGGCGTTTGGGCTCTCGAGCGCGATGAGTTGAGCGCTGAGGCCCCGCGCGATCGCCTTGACCTGCGCTGCCAACTGTTGCGGGGTGGCCGCGGTCGCACTCGCCGACGCCTTTTGGACGTGCGTCTTGCCGTTCGGCAACATGATGATTGTCCCTACTGGAGGTGGTGTGTTGGCGTGGAGGGCGAGCTGGTTGGAAGCGAGGTTCGGGCCCGCGTAGTCGAGGACGTTCCCGTACCGCGACGCGGCAGCGAGCATGACGATCACGGCGACGAGGACCCCGAGGCTGATAGCCGCCAGTGCCGATCCCGAACGCGCCCGATACCGGGCCAGATCGCGCAAGGCGAGCCGGGTCGCGATCGGGGTGCGGCGACCGAGCCGGGCCGCCAGTGACAAGAAGAACGGAGCGAGCAGGATCAGTCCAGGGATGAGGAGGACGATCCCAAGGAGGAGCTCGGGAGCGCCACCGCTCCCATTCCCGTTGTTCGTGCCACCGGAGTACCCGAGCAACAAGAAGGCGAGGACCAGGAAAATGATGCCGGGGACCGCCGAACGGTGGATCTGACGAGGCGGTGCCGGTCGGCCCGACAGGGCCTGGACGATCGGCACCTTTGTGATGGCGCGCGCCGGGCGGGACGCCGCGAAGAACGCGGCGACGACCGCAAGCACCATGGCGGCGACGACCACGGGCCAGGAGAGCGCAAGGACGGCGATGACGTGGTGCGAGCTCTGCTCGAGACTGGGCCGGTAGGCGAGCCAGACGACCAGCCCGAGGATGAACCCCAAGATCGCACCGACAGCACCGACGACCGTGCCGTTCGCCCTGACGACCAGACGTACGTGGCGGTCGGTCGCGCCCGCCGACTCAAGCATTCCGATGGAGCGCATGCGGCGTTGGGCGAGCACCGTGAAGCCGCCGATCGAGACGAGCGCGATGAGCAGCATCCCGAGGACTAGTGCTACGAGCGAGATCGTCTCGGGGTTGATGGGATTCGACTGTGCCACCGATGCAGGGGTCTGCACCTTGACGCCCTTGAACGCGCTGAGCGCAGTGCCAGGCTCGTCGAACAACGCCGTGACGCCGGTGGGATTCGTCACCTGCCCCGGTACGACCAGCGCAAACTCGTCGAGAAGGCTCTGCGGGTTCTCGACTATGCCCACCACCTGGCGCTCGATGCCGCTGACTCGCCACTCGCTGCCGGTCGTCAGGTGGAACGCCGACGCGACTCCGCTCGTCACGGCAACCTGGTCGGCGCCCGACGGATAGTGACCGGAGACGAGGGAGAGCATCGGCCCCCCGAAGGGCCCATGCGGGTCTTGGGCGCGGAGCTGATACGTGTTGATCGATCCCGGAATCGACAGCGTCTCGTTCTCGATCACATCCACGCGGCCACCGTGCTCGAGCCTCGTGATGACGCTCGCTGTCCGTGCGTCGTATGTCGTGAACGAAACGGAATAGCGCGCCGTGCCGAATCCTGCGGTCTTCGGCGGCGGATTGTTCATAGCGACGGCCGAACCCATGATCGTCGCCGCCACCGCGACAGTGATGAGTGCGAGGATCAGGAACTGTTGACGCCACTCCCGCCGGAAGAGCCGCCAGGCCCAGCGAATGACGGCCCGTCGAGCGGGAGCTCCGCCGTCGGCCGGGCGGGCGGCGGCGACCGGTTCGAGGACGGAGGTACTCATCGGGACCCCAGGGTCTCCTGCCCGGTCACCCCGTTCCCAGCGGACGGAGCGAAGACCGGTTCGGCTGCGACGTGATCGACGATGCGGCCGTCGCGAAGGAAGACCACCCGGTCGGCCCAGGACGCGAGGTGCGCGTCGTGGGTGACGACGATCGCAGCGACCCCTCGTTGACACGCGTCCCGGATCATCGCCATCACGGCCTCGCCATTCGTCGAGTCGAGCGCGCCCGATGGTTCGTCGGCGAGAAGAAGGTGACGCTCGCCGACCACGGCCCGGGCGATCGCGACCCGCTGACGCTCGCCTCCGGAGAGCTGGTCGGGGTAGAAGTCGGCTCGGTCCGCGAGCCCCAGTCGCTCGAGGGCGGCGATGCCGGCCTGACGCGCTCGGCGAGCCGGAGTGCCGTCCAGCTCCAAGGGCAGCGCCACGTTCTCCGCGGCGGTGAGGCCGGGAAGGAGGTTGAAGTCCTGGAAGACGTAGCCGATCGTCCGCCGCCTGAGCCGCGCCTTGTCGTTGCGGGACATGTTCGAGAGCGACGTGCCGGCAATCCGGACCTCGCCGCTCGTCGGGTCCTCGAGGCTTCCGGCGATCGTGAGCAGCGTCGACTTCCCCGAGCCCGACGGCCCCATCACCGCGATGAAGTGACCCCCGTCGACGGCGAGGTCGATGTGGTTGAGGGCGTGCACCTCCGTGGCCGCTTCGCCGTAGGACTTCGAGATGTCGTGGAGCTCGAGCAGGCTCATGTGCGCGGACCGTCCTTTGCCGGGAGCCCGGCGTCGGCGGATGGTAGGTCACCCGATTACATACTCAGTATGCTACCAATCAAGCCCTTGTCAAGGGACGATCATCGTCGGATAGGCGGTGGGACCGCCTGCTACCGGCGGGGGCTCGGTGCAGGGAGGTCGGTGATCAGCGCTTCGGGGCTCGGCGGCGGGACCGTCTGGTCCACGATCCGGCCGTCCCGGATGAAGACGACTCGATCCGCCCACGACGCCAGCTGCGCGTCGTGGGTGACGACCATCGCCGCCACGCCGCGGTGGCAGGCAACGAGGATCATCCGCATCACGGCCTCGGCGTTCGAAGTGTCGAGCGCGCCCGAGGGCTCGTCCGCCAGCAGCAACGACCGCTCGCCGACGATCGCCCGCGCGATCGCGACCCGCTGGCGCTCCCCACCGGAGAGCTCGTCCGGGTAGTGGGTCGCTCGGTCCGCGAGCCCCAGCTCCTCGAGTGCGGCGATGCCGGCACCGTGCGCCTTCTTCGCCGAGATGCCGTCAAGCTCGAGTGGCAGCGAGACGTTCTCCGCGGCGGTGAGTCCCGCCAGGAGATTGAAGTCCTGGAACACGTACCCGACAGCCCGACGGCGAAGGCGCGCCTTGTCGTTGCGCGACATCGACGACAGCGCAGTCCCGTCGATCATGACCTCGCCGCTGGTGGGCTCTTCGAGGCTTCCGGCGATCGTGAGCAAGGTCGACTTTCCCGAGCCCGACGGCCCCATGACGGCGACGAGCGAGCCCCGCTCGACCGTGAGGCTGACGTCAGAAATCGCGTGAACCTCGGTGGCACCGGTCCCATAGCTCTTCGAGACCTGGCGCAGCTCGAGCAAGCTCATCGCCGGGCGACCAACCTCCGCCGGATGAGCGGGCCGGGCTTCGCCGAGGGAGCCTCGAGCGCAGCACGCTTCAACCGACCGTCGGCGGCATCGAGCCAGCGGACGACGGAGTCGAGTCGGAAGAGCTCGGCATCGACGACGAGGGCGAAGGTGAGATCGACGTCCGCCTCGTCTTCTTTCAGCCGCGTCCACTGCTGCATCAGCTCCACGAGATACCGGCGATGGACCTGGATCACGTCGTGGACCGAGACGCCAGGGACGCGCAGGGCCGCCAGCACCTTGATCACGAGCTCGTCGCGGGGCGGCTCGGTCATGTCCGATGGGGTGCTCAACCACATGTCGAGCTCCTCGCGACCGGCCTCGGTGATGCGGAACACCTTTTGAGGCCCGGCTTCCTCCCCGCGCTCGTCGGACTCGATCAACTCGTCACGCTCGAGGCGCTGGAGCGTCGTGTAGACCTGCCCGACGTTGAGGGGCCATACCTCGCCGGTGTTCTCCTCGAACTCCTGGCGCAGTTGCAACCCGTACTTGGGGCCCTCGCTCAAGAAGGCGAGGAGCGCGTGGCGGACGCTCATCGTGCCGCGCCTGTCTGACCGGTGCGTACCATACGCAGTATCCTACGACAGCCGACCCGGCAGGTCAACGCGCGTTCAATGCTCATCGGGCTCGAAACTGCCGAGGTATCTCCCCCATGTGACACCTCCCAGCCCGATCGGGGGCTATCGACCGGGTGTGTCGTCTCTTGGACGGTCAGCCTCTCTCTGCAGCGGACCCAACGTCTGGGCGGTGAACAGCCGAGTTGGTTGTCGTGGGGATCGCACCCCGGCCGCGAGGTTCATGCCCGTTCAGTTCGACGACAGTGACAATCTTCGAGGCCCGGATCGGGTAAGGGTCGGGAAACTCAACCACCCGGACGCGGCCGGTGGGCCGGTAGCGGCCGTTGTCGATGACCTCCCGAGGGACGTACGGGTCGCGGCCCATGCTCCGGAAGAGCCGTGTGGTGGGCTCCCAGATCGTGACCCGCTCATGCCAGCGCAGGAGGTCCAGCCTGCGCAGGAGGATCATCAGGGTCACCAGGGTGCCGGCGAGCACGCCCGCGACGAGAGCGCCCAGCACGGTGCCACCGGGCAGGACGGCGATCAACGACAGGAGTAGGAGGAGCAGGAGGAGGAGCCCGCTCCACTCGAGCGGTGACATGGCCTGGCCGGTGGCGGCTTCTATGAGAACCCGGTATTCACCCATCTTGATGCCGAGCTGGACCAGCTCCTTGTAGACGACCTCCTCCTGGCGGGAAACGGGGTTGAGGGCGTAGAGGGCATCCACCAGTTCGACATACGAAGGCGTTGCGATGTGGTGGTCGACGAGGCGGTAGTCGATCTGGTCCGTGAGGTGGTCGTCGATCAAGGCGCGGATCCGGAACCGGTCATCCTCGCTGAAGACGGCCATCATCTGATAAAGCGAGAGGAGCGACGCGTTGCTCTTGGCCACCAGGTCGTGTACGAGGGCCAGGCGCTCACGGGTACGGACGATGGTGAATGCCAGAAGTGCACCAAAGAGGAAGGCGGCCATGCTGGCAAGCGCAATGTCCACTCGGATGTCGCCGCGCTTCGGGCCCACGAGAAACGATGTGAGCGCCACCGCGACGCCAGCCAGCAGGGCGGGCCAGACGACTATCTCCCCGCGGGCAGCGGATGCCCACGTCGACCGAAGAGCCCGCATAACCGGCGTACATCAAGCTCTTCCTTACCCGATAGCCATCCCGAGCCCTGTTGCAGCCGTGCCATAGATTCGTCACGTGACGTTCGCGCCTCGTTCACATAACGAGCCCTTCACTCCCTTGACGGGCAGCCTGATCGCAAGTGCGTCTCGATCAGACACCAACTCGTATCCATAGGCGACCCTGCCGGCTAACGGGCTCCGACGACGCTGCCGGCGGTTGGATCCATCTCAGATGACCGCCGCCGACTGGGCCGCGGTCTTTCCGGCGAAGCGGCCAAAGAGTGTGGAGTCGCCGATTGAAAGGCCCGAGGCGTAACCGAAAGAGCAGATGCCGGCCGTGGTCCGCCCCGCGGCAAACAGCCCGGGGATGGGCGCACCCGCGACGTCCAGAACCTCGCCGGCGACTGTCGTCTCGAGTCCGCCAAGTGTGAAAGGTGCGTACGGCGCGCAAGCCCGTCGCAGGTCGAATGCCCCCAGAGGAGGGAGGAGAGGCCGCACGCGCTCGTTCCGTTTGTGAAAGACCGGATCGACACCGAACTCGGCGTGGCGATTGTAGAGCGCAAGAGTGGTTTCGAGTGAACCAAAAGGGAGTCCCATCTGGGCCTCCAATTCTTCGACCGTCTCACAGACCCAGGAGGCCTCAAGGCCCATCCAGTTGGGCTTGTAGCCGGCCTCGTCGATCACGAGGAAGCACGTGGCGTCTCTCTCATAGAGTGCGGCCTGCCCGACCCTGCCCATGTAGGTGTCCTCGTTGATGAAGCGCTGGCCGACGCCGTCGACGATGATGCCCTCGATGAGCTGCCGAGGCGGTATGATCGGCAGCGACACTTCCCCGGCGTGCATGTTCTTGACCTGCGCCCCGATGGCCTGGGCCATTTCGATCCCCCGGCCGTCATCCGCCTCGGTCCCGACCTTCCAGGTCCCCAACAGAAGAGCGGGCGCGTGACGGCGGAGCATCTTGTCGTTCCAGATAAAACCTCCGGAGGTGAGTACGACGCCTCGATGGGCCTTGACCGTCACCCGCTCGCCATAGCGCGTGGCCACGGCCCCCACCACCCGGCCATTGTCGACGACGAGGCGCTCGACCCGAGTGTCATAGGACACCTCTGCACCGGCCGCGACAGCCGCCGCGGCGAGTTTCTCCATGAGCAACCACCCAGTCGAGCGCTTGGTCTTGGCGAGGTGTCCCCGCGGTGCGGGCACGGCGATCTCGTTGAATGGCCAGGCGTCCTCACCGCCGGACCAGACGAGTCCCTCGGTCCCAGAGGGAGCCATCTGGGTCTCGACATCGAGACGGGCGTCGTAGTCGACTCCGCGTTTGACCAACCAGTCGAAATGGTCGAGGCTCGCCTCGGCGTACGCAACGACCTTCGACTCGTCGGGTTCGGGCCCGCACGCGGCAAGCAGATAGCGCTGCATGTTGTCGACCGAGTCCTCGAATCCGCAGGCAATCTGGACCGGAGTGCCTCCGCCGAGATAGACGATCCCTTCCGATAACGCCGCGGTTCCTCCCGCCCCCGAGGCACGCTCCGCCACCAGCACCTCGGCGCCGGCCTCTCGGGCCGCGTGGGCCACACAGCACCCCGCCGCACCGAAGCCGGCCACAAAGACGTCGGTTTCCAAGTCGAACCAGTCGACCTCGGCCAGATCGAGCGACATCACGTGCTCGCTCAACTCAATGGGCCTTTCGTGAGCAGGGTTGGTTCTTGACGGTCACACGCTGAAGTCTACGAACATGTCCACGGGGGGAGCGGCGATCACGTTGGGCTCGATGATGGGCCGTACACGCATGTCCGGCCACGGTGAGCGACTGCAGAATGCTCGGGATTACGAGTTCGGCCGTCGTAGTTATGACCTGGTTCGGACACTCAGCCGAGCGCCTCGGCCAGCGCCACGATGATGCCCTCGGGCCCGCGGACGTAGCAGAGCCGATAGCTGTCCTCGTACTGCTCCACGTCGCCAACGAGCTCGGCGCCATGACCACGCAGGCGGGCCAGGACGTCCTCGATGTCGTCGACGGCGAACATGATCCGACGTATGCCCAACGTGTTCGCCGGTGCGTTCGGCTCAGCGCGGATCGCCGTCGGCGTGTGGAACTTCGTGAGCTCAAGCCGGCTGTGGCCGTCCGGAGTCCGCACCATTGCGATATCGACTCGGACACCGTCGAGGCCGACGACGCGGTCCACCCATCGTCCCTCGACTGCCGCCTCGCCCTCCAGCTCCAGACCAAGTTCGACAAAGAACGCGGTGGCAGCCGCGAGGTCGTCGACAACGACGCCGACGTTGTCCATCCGCTGGATCGCCATGTCCCGAAGCATAGGGACCCCCGACGGCTCCAAGCGGCTGGCGGCTCATCGTCGAGCCAGGCGCGGCTGCCGGCTCTTGCTGGTCCGGCCTGGTGCGGCGCATGGCCTGACCGAATTGGACGCCGGCGCAGACTCACCCCCTGACGACTGGCACCGACACATCTCGCTGTCCATCTTTCAGGGACCGACAGGTGGGAGCGCAACGCCATGCGGAACTACGCGGCCATCCCGTTACATTGGTGGCGAAAGGTGTGAGACATCGTCGACATGTCGCCAAGGAGACCTGACATGGATGATTCATTGGAAGGTTGGTACACAGACCCATACGCTCGTCATGAAGCTCGGTGGATGTCTCAAGGCAACACCCACGGCCTTGGTTCGGGACGGGAGAGTCGAAGATCACGACCCGGCACCCGGTGGGCCATTCACTGCCACACCGGTCAGGCTCGGCGACGACGCCAGCCCAGACGACGGGGCCGATCTTCTCAGGGCAGATGACGAGGAACGTGGAGAGCCGTATGACTCCAACAGAGCGAGGCGCCGAGTAGTCGATGTCGTTATCGACGAGGGTCCGATTCGCTGATTGCCACAAGTACTGACACGGCACTTCAGCGTGGTCGCCTCGGTGATCGGCCTGAGAATCTCGTCAATGGCCCCACCAGCGCTACCGATCGCTCTCTGCTCCGCGCGGCATCCAAGAATTCGTCGCGATCTCAGCGCAATGTGTCGGGTCGAAGCGTCGGCGCCACACCACAACAGGAGATGATTCCGATGGCCCAGTATCTGATTTCCGTGCTTCACGACTCGACCGGCACCGCAACCCCGGAGGAGATGGCCGCGATCGACGTCTTCAATGACCAACTCCTCGCCGATGGCCACTGGGTCTTCGCCGGTGGCCTCGCGTCACCCCGCACGGCCACCGTCATCGACGGGCGCGACGAGGAGGCGGTTCTGACCGACGTACTCCTTCGTGGAGACGAAGGAGTACGTCGTGGGCTTCTGGATCATCGAGGCCCCCCACCTCGACGTCACGCTCCGGCTCGCCACCCTGGGGTCGAAGCACTGCAACCGGAGGGTCGAGCTCCGGCCGTTGCTGGGCTGATGACCGATGTCGACAATGTCATCGCGCCGGCCCACTAGGAGGAGTCGGCGCGGGTGGTGGCGACCCTAGCCAGGCGTTTCGGCGACCTCGACATCGCCGAGCAGATGGCCAGCGAGACATTCGCGATCGCGCTCGAGCGTTGGCCGGTCGACGGCGTTCCCGGCTAGGCCGGAACAAGGAGTCGCGGGCGGCGGACGAATGCAGGACTGTCACAGGCGGGAGCGGTAGCCCTCGACACCGATCGAGATTCCGGCGTGAGAGTGCCGTCTCCGACCTTTGGACCGGGCGAGCCGTCCCCCTGGTCGCCGTTAGGAGCACCGGTTGCGTGAGCGACACCGTGCGAGTTCGTGGCGGGAAGTCCCCTACCTGGTCCGTACTCACACCGACATATCAGCATTCTCGTGCGGGGTCAGCTCGGAGTGGCACTACCCGTAACGGCTGCCGGTTAGTGGTGCTCCGTCCGGGTTAACTAGGTCGCCGGAGAAGGTTGAAGATTGTCGCCGTGCCCTGCGTGCTGGACGGCGTCGTGGCAACGATCGTGTGGTGCCCAAGCTTGCCCGAACGAGCCCGGGGCGGGATCCTGGCACCGCAGCTGAACGTCCCGTTCGAGGCGACCGTCGTGGTGCACAGTACGGTCTTGGCGCGCTTACGAGCCCGCAGCCCGCTCAGGTAGGTAACTGTGATCGGCTTACCGGGAACGAAGTTGGTTCCGTTGGCGATAACTCCCGTACGTCTTTTCCCGGATCCCGGGGTCAAATTCAGTACCGGCGATGGCGAGATCGGCGTGGTCCCCGAGATCACGGTGAGGACTGAGCTGCTACTGAGGATGCTGCCGACGAGGCTGCCGAGGAGCCCAGCTGGGGCCGTTGCCGTGATGGTGGAGAGTCCAGGGAGCGCACCGGTGGCGAGTCCTTGGGCCCCGAGAGTGGCCGCCGCCGAGGACGAGGACCAGGTGACGAGGCTGGTCAAGTTCTCGGTGCTCAGGTCGGACATGAGGCCGGTGGCGGTGAATTGTCGAGTTTGGCCCTCGGCAATGGAGGCCACCGACGGCGACACCGAGATGGCAGTCAGCACAGGCGCTAGTGCGCCATGGACCACGGTGAGGGCGGCCGAGCCGCTGAGCCCCCCACCGAGGATCCCACTCAGGAGCCCCCCGAGCCCGAGGAGGCCGGTTGGGGCCGTGGCGGTGATGGTGGAGACACCGGGGAGCAGGCCGGTGGCGAGTCCCTGGGATCCGGTGACGTTGGAGAGTGAGGCGAGCAATCCCGACGACGAGGACCACGTGACGAGGTTGGTCAGGTCCTCCGTGGTTCCGTTGGAGAGAAGGCCGGTGGCGGTGAATGGCAAGCTCTGGCCCTGGGTAACGGAGGCAACGGCGGGCGACACCGAGATGGAGCTCAAAGTGGGTGAACCGAGCAGGGGTAGTGCGTGCGCCGAATCGGCACTGTCCGCAACGAGCACCCCCGCGACGATCAACACAGCGAGCAGTGAGGCGACCGGCCGAAGACCACGGACCTTCCACATTTCGAAACCCCCGCTCTGATCTCACCGGCGGCAGCCACGGGTGTGGCCCGGCGATGAAAACTTTTGTCAGTCTTGATTTCGGCAACGGTAATTACCAGCGGGTAATCACTTGTGGAGTCTCAGGTGATTTCACCTGGACTGGGCGGCGGGCTCCTTTCCGGTCGAGGCAGCGGCACCGATTTAGCTGTCGAGGATCGTCGCGACCGAGAGGACGCCGTGGTATCAAATCGGCGGGTCGAACGGAAGAGCGAAACGTGCCCGTGAGTTCTCGTCGCCTCGCTGCGGGGGCAACCCACGCGGTATTCGCGGTGAGCGATTGCGGATGGCCTGGGTCCCGCCCCACCTTCCGCTGCCCGTACTCACACCGGCAGGGACTGGCGCGTGGTCAGATGGCGTCACTTGACGCTCCGATCACCGGTGGTTCCGAGCGGTGCCGATCCCGACTTCGAACCCATGCCCACCTCGGATCGCGACGTGGTCCCGGTGTGAACATGACCCGTTTGGCAGCCTTTATGGGATCTTGTTCAAACACGACGGAAGCACTGGAGCGCCCGCTCAGGCTCGTCGGGCGCTCGCGAAGGGACTGCGAGGTCCGAGGTTCGATGCCGCTCTGGGGGCTCATGCGACATACACCGCCTGACGCGACGGCCCCGATCGGCCGGTCCTCCATGACTGTGCTTCGCCGTGTGCGGCATCAGGTGCCGAGCTAGGGCGAGAACCTGCGAACCTTCTGGCGCCACTCCGTCATCCCGGGCCTCTGGGTTCACTTCCAGGATCCTCTTGAGATTCTCCTCGAAGGCCCCTGGGAGGCCGATTTCCTCGTCGTCGTCCGGGTGGGGCGTCGCGGTCCTCGGCTCGTTTCCAGGCTGCCGGGGGGGTCGGTCCGGCGCCTGTGGAGAACCGCACGGCCCGCCAGAGAGAAGCCCCCAATTGGTTACCGAAACCTGATATCGCCGAACGGTTCCCATCGCTGCCGAGCCTCATGCCATCGCAATTCTCGGCCACAGATGCGCTTTTGTTGCCCTGGTACCTGCTGGCACCGTGCGACGTCATCGTGCTGGGGCACACTCTCGGCGACTACCAGACCGCGGCAGCCCCAGGTTGGGCAAGGCCACTCCATGGGTGGAGTTGTACCCGGCCCTTCATGTGGGCACCAGGGTCCAAAGGCCCATCTTCGATCGAAAGGACTTCTCGGTGACGGTCGGGGCGACAAGGACGACCAGAGGCATCCTCGTAATGGACGCTTACAAACGCTCGATGATGGTGCCGGTCGCGATGGCTCCCCCACAGCACATTGATATGAGTGCCGTGGACTGATCCCGCCGTTCCAATTCGTGGAGGACCGTAGTGATCAACCGGCTCCCGGTGGCGCCTACCGGGTGGCCGAGGGCGATCGCCCCGCCATTGACGTTCACTTTATCCATGTCGGCATCGTGAACCTTGGCCCAGCTCATGACCACCGAGGCGAACGCTTCGTTGACTTCGAAGAGGTCGATGTCCGTCATCGCCATGCCCGCCTTGTCGAGGACCTTGGCCGTGGCGGCAATGGGGCCGTCGAGGTGGAAATAGGGTTCGGAGCCGACGAGCACCTGTGCCACGATCCTCGCTCGTGGCTTGAGGCCCTCCGCGTGAGCCCGCGCTTCAGACATCCACAACACCGCGGCGGCGCCGTCGGAGATCTGCGAGGAGTTCCCAGCCGTGTGCATCCCGTCAGGGAGGACTGGCTTGAGCTTGGCGAGTCCGGCGGCCGTCGTGTCGCGCGGTCCCTGGTCCCTGCTAACCACCACCCGCTCGCCCGTATGCTCCCCTCGCGGTCCTTCCTCACCAACGACCGGCGTTTCGACAGGCACAATCTCTCGGGCAAACCGATCCTCGGCGACCGCCGTGGCGGCCTTTTCCTGCGAGACGAGACCGAGCCAGTCAACATCAGATCGGGTGATGCCATATTTGTCGGCGATCCTCTCCGCGGCGTGGAACTGGTCAGGGAGATCCCACGGGAGGTTCGCGGGAATGGCATGTCCGATGCCTTTGCCCACGTTGGAGCCCAGGGGGACCCGGCTCATTGCCTCGACGCCACAGGCGATGCCGATCTCGATGGCACCCACCCCGATCAGGTTGTTCATGAAGTGGTTGGCCTGCTGCGACGAGCCGCATTGGCAGTCAACGGTGGTTGCCGCCACTTCGTAAGGCAGCCCCTGGAGCAGCCAGGCCATCCGTGTGACGTTGAAACCCTGTTCCCCTGCTTGCGTCACACACCCACCGACGACCTGCTCGACCGTCGAGGCGTCGATACCCGCCCGCTTGACCAGTTCGACCTGGGCACACCCGAGCAGCTCGGGCGCGGAGAGCCCAGAGAGCGATCCGTTGCGTTTGCCGATCGGCGTACGCACCGCCTCGACGATCACGGGCTGGGAAATGGACATGGGTGCTCCTCTCTTCTTCGAATTTGTGATTGACGCCTGAGATGCGCGATTTCATGCCGCACGACATAGCTGGCGGTGTTCTCAAGATGTTCGAGATCGCCATACGTTTCACGACGACCACCTGAGAGGTCAGCGCCGTAACTCTCGGTGAATCCGGTGCCAGTTTCTGGCACTTGCAGGTGGAGCCTTTGCCCTTTCCCCAACGGCCTACTCAGGCTCTGCGGGAGGTCCGCTGTGTCGAGCTCGGTTCGGGTGATTCAAGCTCGGCCAAAAGGGCACGGGTCTCATCGAGCGAGGACGTGAGGATTCGACGGGCCACATCGAGCAGCTCGAAGATCATCGGGTTGCCAACCGAGTACAACACGCTATTACCCTCCTTGCGCGTTTGGACCATGTTGGCTCGCCTCAGAACCGCGAGCTGTTGGGACAGATGAGAAGCCTCGATGCCGACCTCGGGAACGAGCTCGCCCACGGTCCGTTCACCGTCACGAAGCACTTCGAGCACCCGGATCCTGGCGGGATGACCGAGCGTCTTGAAGAACTCGGCCTTCACTTGATAGATCGGGGTGGTCACGGCGTCTTCTCGATTCGGAGCCATTGGCGCCCGGCCGTTGGCTCGTCCAGGCTCTGGGGTGTCGGACCGAATACTAACGGAATGACGCCATCCTCAAGGTCCATTGTCGCTCCTTGCTCTCACAGATCGTTGCCCGCGTATGACAGGTTGAAGCTCTTGTTGGCGAGAGGAAAGTCCGGCACGATCGTGTCGGCGAGTGCAACCGAAAGCGCCGGCCAATTGAAGAACGATGGGTCGACGACCTTGACTCGCGCCAGACGTCCGGACTCGTCCACCTCGACACGGTGAACGACACTGCCCCGCCATCCTTCGACGATCCCAGTCCCTGTCCGGTTCCCCGACCCCGTAAGGGGAGCTCGCTCGCCGAGCGCTCGGTGGCCCGATGAGATTTGCCCGGGCCGCGTGCAGTAGTCCTGCAGCATTGCGAGCGACGCCTCCACCTCTTCGACGCGAACGTCGAATCGGGCCAGTACGTCACCGTTCTGAGCTTGCACCGCAGCAAACCAAGCGAGGGGCTCTCCACCGACGGGGTGGGCGACCCGCCCATCGAGTGTCGATCCCGAAGCACGGGCCACGACCCCCAGCACACCGAGCGCGGTGGCATCTGCAGCGCTGAGTACGGCCGTCCCGGTGAAACGATCGACCACCGTGCTCTGGCCTCGTGCCAGCTCGACGAGATCTCGGAACTGCTCTCCGATCTCGGCCAGTTCGGCGGCTTGAGGTAATGACCGGAGGTGGATCTCGCCGGGCGTGATCGCTCCCCGCAGGAGGCGGTGGCCGGTGATCGATCCATTGAGTCGGAGCAGGCGTTCGCGCAGTATCAAGGCTCGAGCCTGCGCAAGTCCGAATCCGACGTCATTGCACAACGCGCCGATGTCGGCCACGTGGTTGTAGAGCCGCTCCAACTCAAGCACGAGACAACGCAACTCGTGCGTCCGCGCGTTCACTTCGATGCCACGAGCCTCCTCAACCGCCATGCAGTAGGCCAGCCCGTGGCCCACCGCGCTGTCACCGGAAATACGCTCTGCCAGGACGATGCCTTCGTCGGTGCTTTGGCCCTCGAAGAGCCGCTCGATTCCCTTGTGGACGAACCAAAGACGCGCCTTCATCTTCAAGATGGTCTCGCCGACCACGGAGAAGCGGAAGTGGCCGGGCTCGATGAGTCCGGCATGCACCGGCCCAACGGGGATCTCGTAGACGCCCGCGCCCTGCACCTCCACGAACGGGTACGAGCCGGCATCGTCCACCATCGTCGGCACGGGACCCGCATCGTGGCGCATCGGATACCAGCCGTCGGGCCAGTGCTGATGCAACACGAGCCGTCGCAGGAACGGATGGCCGATGGGGACGATGCCGAACAGGTCGTGCATCTCGCGCTCGAACCGGCTGGCCGGGAAGGAGAGGTCAGCCAGCGAGGGGACCTCGGGTCGTCGGCGATCGACCTCGACGACCAGCTCGATGCGACGATCGGGAGGGCCAGCGGTGAAGAGGTACGTGACGTGCATCGATCGACGTCCATCGAGCGCTGCCACGAGGGCCAGGCGAAATCCCCGCTGCAGGAGTACCTCGGATGTGACGCGCAACGCATCGGCCGGGATGTCGACGGACTCCCGGAAACTCCCCGCGCGGTCGAGGCTCGACGATAGGACCATGGCGTTGGTCATGGCGCCACAATCCGGGCGGCCGCATGCAGCAGGGGTTGGAGGGGCCAGGCCGAGACTCCGATGAATGCGCAACCCACCAGTCCCCCGACCAGTGGCACGGCGACGAGTGCTGAGGTCTTCTTCGCCGTCGTTGCGCCCTTGGGGCCCAGAAGGAGATGTCGCCCATGGGACATGACCGCCGCAAAGATCACCGCCATGCACACCAAGGAGGCGGCTGCCGCCCAGCCAAGGCCAACCTGAAACTCGGCCCGCAGCATGTTGAGCTCGCTCACGAACAAGCTAAAGGGCGGAAAGCCGAGGAGGGCAACGAGCCCGAAGGCGAATATCCCACCGAGTACGGGGCGACGGCTGAGCAGGGCTGGCACGCGCTCGATCTCGCTGGTCCCTTCGGTCAGAAGGATCTCACCCGAGGCCAGGAACAGCACCCCCTTGGCCAAGCCGTGACCCAGCACGTGGAGGAGCAGCGCGGCGATGGCCAAGGGCGAGCCGGCTGCTGCCCCGAGGGCGATGAGACCCATGTGCTCGACACTGTGATAGGCGAGCATCCGTTTGTAGTCCCGTTGGGTGAGCAGCAACGACGCCGCCACCACGAGCGACAGCAGGCCGACGATGACGAGCAACGTGCGAGGGAACGCCGGGCCGAGCGCGCCGTCGGCGATCACCTTGAAGCGAAGAATGGCGTAGAAGGCGACCGTCAGGAGCACCCCGGACATGAGGGCAGAGACGGGGGCGGGTGCCTGGCTATGGGCGTCGGGCAGCCAGCTGTGCATCGGGGTGAGACCCACCTTGGTGCCATAGCCGAGCACGACGAGGGCGAAGCCCAGACGCATCACCCCGGGGTCGAGCCGGTGCGACTGGGCCACGAGCGACGTCCAATCGAGTGAGTGCGGTCCGTGCCCACTGGCATGCAGCGCGGCCAGGTAAACGAGCACCGTGCCCAGAAACGCCATGGCGATCCCGACCGAGCAGATCACGATGTACTTCCACGACGCTTCCAGCGACGACTGGGTCCGGCGATGTCCGACCAGGAACGTGGTGACCACCGTGGTGGCCTCCACGGCCACCCACAACACGCCGAGATTGGCAGCCAACACCGCCAAGAGCATCGTGGCCAAGAAGGCCTGGACCAAGACGCAGTAGAGCGACGCGTGGCGGCGAGTGCAGCGGCCCGCGGCGATCTCGGCGTCGAGGTAGCGCACGCCCTGCCACGTGGCCAGCACGGCGATGACCCCGATGACGATCACCATGAAGGCGCTGAGCGCATCAACCCGCAAGATCCCGCCCAGAGCCGTCAGCGGGCGTCCGTGCACGACATCAACGGCCAACACAACCCCGGCCACGAGCACCCCTGACGCACCAGCAGTGGCGAACCAGCCGAGGTCGCGCCGCCACGGCGCGACACCACACACGAGACCGCATGCCAGAGGAAGCACCAGAACGACGACCAGCATCAGTCGTGCAACTCCGTGAGTTGATCCAGGTCGAATGGCCCGAGGCGGGAGCGGAGCTGGGCGGCAAGGACTCGCAACACGATCACCGCCAACAAGACGTCGAGTGATGCCCCGAGCTCAACCAGAAGCGGCACCCCGGCGGTCGCCAGGAATGCCACCAACGCAATGCCGTTGTCCACGAGCAAGATGCCCACGATCTGAGAAACCGCCTTGCGGCGGGTCACGAGCGCGAAGAATCCCACCAGCATGGCGGCCAGCCCGATGGGGATGAGCCGCCCGGCGGTGGTGGGTACGAGCGAGGTCACCGAACGGCTAGCAGCGAAGGCGAGGAAGGTCAGGGCACCGGCAGCGACGAGTGACGCCGGCACATTGACCAGGGGCTGGGTCTCGCGGCTCCCGGGGTCGCTACGCACCACGCGAGTGATCAGGATGGGGACGACGACCGCCTTGGCCGCCAAGACGAGCAGCCCCACGACGACGAGTCCGACGTCGTGCTGATGGAGCCCGATGACCATAGCGACACACGCCAGGGCCAAGCCCTGGATGGCGAGGGCCCGTACGATTGCACCGAGGGACCGGCGCCACAGCGTCACCACCGCACACAGGAGCACCGCGGCGGCTTCGAGTCCGAGGGCACTGGCATAGGTCGACGTGCTCACCTGACCACCAACGCGCTCACGACCCCGAGCAACGCCAGGACGAAGGCGCCGGCCAGCAACTCCGGCACCCTGAACAACCGCACTTTGGCCATGGACACCTCGAAGACAGCCAGGATCACACCGGCGAAGCCCACCTTGGCGGCGAGCGAAACCAGACCGATGACGATGGCCAACAGATGCGTCGTGGTCGCCACGCCCCAGGGGGCGAGCAGATTCACGAAAACGGCGAGGAGCAGGGTGAGTCGCATGGCCTCGCCCACGGTGACCAGCGCCAGGTCGGGACCGGCGTACTCGAGGATCATGGCCTCGTGCACCATGGTGAGCTCGAGGTGGGTGGCCGGGTTGTCCACGGGCAGCCGACCGCTCTCGGCCACGATGACGATGAGGAGCGAACCCAGGGCAAAAAGTCGCTGCGGTGTGGCCACCGACCCGGGGTCGGCGAGGGTGGCGCCGACGATGGCCGGGAGATTCGACGTGTGGGCGGTCGCCGATAGTGCGAGGATCGTGACCAACAGCGCCGGCTCGGCCAAAGCGCCGATGGTGACAGCCCGGCTCGATCCCATACCGCCGAAAGCGGTCCCCGCGTCCAGGCCGGCCAACGCCAGCAGAGTCGATCCCACCAGCAAGAGATAGACGACGACGAAGAAGTCCGAACCGGTGCCGAGCGCAGGGTGAGTCGTTACCAGGGGCGCAATTAGCGCGGCCACCGCCACCGTGGCCACGAGCACCACCGGTGCCAGCGGGAAGATCCACGTCGCCTGGTCAGGACGAAAGCGCTGTTTGCGAAAAAGCTTGCGGATGTCAACGAGGGGCTGGAGGATCGGAGGACCGACGCGACCCTCAAGCCGGCACCGCACCTTGCGCATGGCCCCGACGAGCACCGGTCCTCCCACAGCCACGGCAACGACCTGGACACCCGAGGAGATGCCGGCGCCGACCATGGCCGAGACGGCACTCATCCGATCATCGCCAGCGCCGCCAGGAGAAGCACGAGCGCACCGAACCCGTAGGCCAGGTAGCGGTGGACACTGCCCGGTTGCAACGCACGCGCCGCCTGCCCCCACCGCCGGACGGCCCGGATGACGGGTCGGTAGAGCCCGCGCTCGATGGCGTCGTCCACCGCATTGTGGAACGTGACCGCCTCGATGAAATACCGCGATTCGGCGACGTGGCTCACGTCCAGGTCCTGGACGGGACGAAGCACATCGTCGAAGACCCGTTGGACCGGCTCGGCGAACGAGGTGGCCGTGTACTGCATACGGGCCGTCTGGAACTGGCGACCACATCCCCACGCCTCGACCACACGCGGCGTGGGCTGGCGCGCCAGTACGCGGCGAAGGACGAGGACAGCGCCCACCGCCACCGCCATGGCACCGGCCAACGCTGCGGGTGCCAGCATGCCCCGCAGTCCGATCAGCTGGACGTCGACGCCATGAGCCAGAGACGCCGGGCCCACTCCGGGCAGCGCTGTCCTCACCGCTCGCTCCACCGCCGGAAACACCAGCGTGGGGACGATGCCGAGCACGATGCACACCGCCACCAGCAGTCCCACGGCCAGGCGCATCGTGACCGGCACTTCCACCGCAGCATCGGCGGCCAGCGAGCGTGGCCGGCCCAGGAAGCCGATGCCGACCGCCTTGACGAAAGCGACCACCGTCAACCCGGCGGTCAGTGCCATGGCCGCAACGGCCAGGGGCACGGCGATGTCGCTGGCGGTGTTCCCCGAGGCGGCGCCGTGCAGCAGGCTCTGGAACAGGAGCCATTCACCGATGAAGCCGTTGAGCGGTGGCAGGGCGGAGATCGCCGCGGCGGCGATGAGGAAGAGCGCGCCGCTCTGGGGCATGCGTCGCAGGAGTCCACCGAGCTGGTCCAGGTCGCGCCGGCCGGTCGCCATCTGGACGGACCCTGCCGATAAGAAAAGTGCTCCTTTGAACGCCGCATGGTTGAGCAGGAGCACGAGGGCCGCCACCAAGCTCAACGAGGCCAGGAGCGGGTGTCGGGTCGCCTGGAAGAGTCCCGACGAGCCCAGAGCGAGGAGGGCCATGCCGATGTTGTCGGTCGTCGAGTACGCCAGCAGGCGTTTGAGGTCGGTACTGCTCGCGGCATGGAGCGAACCGAACAGTGCCGAGGCGCCACCCAATGCCAGCATCACCAACCACCACCACACGGGGCCCCCACCGAGGAGGTGGTCACCGACCAGGATGACCCCGTAGACCCCGAGCGCCACCATGGCCCCCGACATCAGCGCGGAAACCGGGCTCGGCGCTTCGGGATGAGCCTTTGGGAGCCATACGTGAAAGGGCACGACGCCGGCCTTGGACCCGAAGCCGACGAGGGCGAGCACGAAGACGAGCCCTCGCACCCCGGGCGAGAGGTGCCGGGAATGGAGCGCGATGGCGGCGAACGATTGCCCGTTGGAGTGAGCCGCCAACACCAAGAAGCCGACGAGGATCAGGGCCGTGCCACCGTGGGTGAGCACGGCGTACCAGGAGGCCGCGCTCTGGACCGCCCTGCTCCGGCCGTGGTCCACGAGGACGAGCGCGAGTGACGTCAACGCCATCAGCTCCCACAGCACCATGAAGGTGGCGACGCTGCCAGCGCTCGGTACCAGAAGAAGCATGGTCACGAAGATCGGCAACACGCATGCCGCGGTCCGGGTGGCCAGACCGTGTCGCGCGTATCCGATGCCGTGCAACGTGGCCGGCACGGCCACCATGACCACCAGCAGCACGAAGAGCGCACCCAACGGATTGAGCACCAGGTCGACACCAGTAAGGGGGAGCAGCTCCGCCGATCGAAGGACGATGGGATGCCCGGTGGCGAGCACGTGGATCGCCGCCGCCGCCTCGAACCCGCACGCCCCCCAGACGAGTACGGCTGCCGTCGTCACCCGGAACCGTCTGGGCAGGGCGGCTCCGGTCATGCCGGCACCGAGACCGAACAGGGCGCCGGCGACGATGAGCGAGCCGGAGGTCATCGCCCGGTGACCGAGCGCAGTGCTTCGATGATGGCGGTTGGGTCGGGGGGGCACCCTGGGATCGAAACGTCAACCGGTACAACATCGCCGACGGCGCCAACTACCCCATACCCGCCGCGAAAGACCCCGCAATCACGAGCACAGTCGCCCACGGCGATGATGACCCGAGGCATCGGTGTGGCCTCGACCGTCTTCAAGAACGGAACGACCATGTTCTGGGTGACGGGTCCGGTCACAAGTACGCCATCCGCGTGGCGGGGAGAGGCCACGAGCCGAGCCCCGAAGCGCTCTGCGTCGTAGACCGGGCCGAACGCGGACACGATCTCGAGCTCGCAGCCATTGCACGAGCCGGCGTCGACGTGGCGGAGCTGGACCGATCCCATCAATTCCTCTGGTCCGTTCGCAGATCTTGGTTTTGGCCCGGGCGATTCGGTTACGGCCCGGGCGCGCCATTTGACCCGCGACATCTTCGGCAGCGGCATGGGGTGTCAGCTCGCCGGAGCGTCGTGGGGGTACGGGAGCCGCGCCCGCAGGCGAGCTCCACATCGGGCACATCGGGCCACCTCATTGGCCTCATTGGCCCCGCGCGACGGCGGGCGCGACACACGCCAGCAATTGCTGCATATCAGGGTGATCTCGGTCGGGGTTGAGGCGGAGACCCGACGGTCGGTGCCCGGCTCGAACTCTGGCTCCGGTGGAGCGGACGGCTCAGATTCGGCCACGACGCCCTGCCCAGGCCGAGACCCTAAATATGATCATGTTGTTATTCTGTCATCTCGTTGGATAGGTGTATTCTCATTCGCGTGCCTTGGACCGGCCGTCACGACCCTGATGAACCCCACCACCAGCTCGCCAAGGTGATTCGAGACGCGGGTCGCCGCCACCCTGACGGTGAAGCCGGCGGGAATGGTCGGGCTCTCGCTGACGGTCGGTTCCCAGGCCAAGCGAGACGGCTCCTTCCGCCAGTCGAGAACCTGGGTTGACCACTCCCCGCGTCGAGAGTGTCGTGATCCGTGGTCTGCCCGACGACGAAAACGACTGGCACAGGCGCATCCTTCTCACCTACGACGACGGCACGACTGAGTCCCTACCGGGAACCCTGTTCGAAGCGAGCGAGTTGGCGTTCATCCACGGACTGACGTTGACCCCAAGTCCGGACGGCTCGTCTCGGTGGGCCCGGCTCTCCCACACCTGGGGCCAGGTATAGAGCCGATGCCGGCCCGGGCCATCGCCACGCTCGTCTGGGACCGCCGGAGCCACGACATCGAGGTGATCTACGTCGGCGGTGATCCCGAACACTTCTTCGGGTCCGAACATGTCGCCATCGCGTTAGCCCTCGACGCCGGACTCACATCCGTACCAACGCCCGAGGGCATCCGGCGTTGGGTCTCTCGATGGTGAGCGCCTCCCACGCTTCGCGATTTCTAAGGCAGAGCCGGTCGGTATCAGTTGATGATCAACGTGCGGTTGCTTCCAGAACGCAGCACAAGGTTCCCAGACAAGTGTGTCGTGCATCACGACCCGCAAACGACGTCAGACACTATGGGAGATACTCTTGACGGCTCCGAGCCGCGAACGTGAGGGTTTGCGACAGACCTTTGACAGTGCCAGCGAGGTGTATCACCGAGCGCGCCCTGAGTACCCGGAGGAGCTCATCAATCATCTCATACAAGTCACCGGGGTGGATCACGACGACCAGCTTCTCGAGATCGGATGCGGTAGCGGCAAGGCGACACTCCCTCTGGCGCGGCGGGGATTTCGGATCACTTGCATAGAGCTAGGAAGTCGACTGGCCGCTGAAGCTCGCCAGAATCTCTCCGACTTCCCCGGTGTTGAGGTCATTACTCATGACTTTGAAAATTGGCCCCTTCCAAGAAATAAGCAGTTCGATCTCGTTTTCGCTGCAACGGCTTGGCATTGGATCGACCCAGAAGTCCGCTACCACAAGGCATGGGAGGCATTGCGCCCAGAAGGCCAGCTGGCCCTTTGGGGAGCGACCCACGTGTTCCCCGTCGACGGGGACCCCTTCTTCGTTGAGCTCCAAGAGATCTACGAGGATGTCGGAGAGGGATCCGCCCAGGGGAATGCCTGGCCTCGGCCTGGCGAGCTCGAGGGACAACCAGCCGAGATCGAAAACACCGGCCTCTTCGAAGTGGTCGAGGTTCGCCACTTCGATTGGGAGACGAGCTATAGCGCTCAGGAATACATCGATCTTCTCAACACCTTTTCCGGTCACATTGTCATGGAGCAATGGAAACGTGACCGCCTCTACTCGGAGATCCGGCGTCGGCTCTCGACTCGGTCTACCGACCGCCTGCGTCGCCATTGGGGAGCTGTTCTGCATGTGTCCCAACGCATCGACCAGGACATGCGATCATGAAGCTGTTGATGGCAGCGCAGCCTGCTCATACTTATTGATTCACCGCTTGCATCGATACCATCAACCATCGGGACCCATGCACGAGGGTTATCTCATCCCTCCTGCGCAGTCCTTCGAACACAGTCAATCATGGAACGCCGGGAACGAGGCGCCCGGTGTGCACATCAAAAACAAAACCACCAACCTGAAGATTGGGGGGCAATAGCGGGCACGATTCGATTCGTTCGACGTCATAACGCAACGAGTTGCGCTGATCGGTGGTGGCCAGAAAATCCCAACCCCCCGCGTCGACACGTCGGACCGCTCGTATCCGAGCGCGGATCTCTTCGTTCGTTGCGCCAATCACGGCACAGTCTGTGTGTTGCACCACGCAGACACGCGTAACGCCAAGCAGGTTCGTGGCCAGAATCAATGAGCGAAGAGCGTCATCGGTAGCCCGTGCGCCCGCATTGCGGATGATTTTGGCGTCACCGGCCTTCAGCCCAAGCATTGCCAGCGGATCAATCCGGGAGTCGATACACGTCAATACGGCCAGACCTTTCGCCGCTTTACCCTCTATGCCCGGATCGTGAAACACACTCCGATAGTGCCGATTGGCCTCCAGCAGATCATCGAACATCCTAACGTTCTACCATTGGATCTTGTTCCCTCCCTCCGCCCAAGGAACTCGGGTAACGTCGGGTGGCCTGGCTCCCAGGTCCTTTGGGCGGCCGCTCCAGGCGGTATTCAGCGACGTGTCCTGGGAACTCGCGATGTGTCACACTCGTCGAAGTGGGTATGGCTCACTCAAAGGCTCATGGTCCTTTGCTGCTCCTCGTGTTGAGCGCGACCGCCGGGTGCTCCACGAGCGTGGGATCAGCTTCCGTCACCACCGTGGCCCCCCCAACGGTCATCACATCGGCGGCACCCTCGACCACGGTCACGCCGACGCCACTGCCGACTACCGCCATGACCGGAGTGCGAGTCGTGAGTTACCAAGGGGTCCATGTGGATGTGCCCGCTGGTTGGCCAGTGGTAGACGGCATGCATACTGGCTTCTGCGACGGCCCATTTCCCGACACACCTACGGCCTTTGTCGGGCCACAGCAGAACGGAGCACCGAGCTGTCCAGCCCAACTGCCCGGCGCGTCGGAGCCTGGTCGGGACGGCGTCTGGCTCCAACCAGGCGACGCTCCCTCGGACGCAACGCCGGTGACCACGTCCTCGGGTCAGACGGTGCTCGTAGAGGCCGCCGAGTCGAGCAATCGCTACCGGCTTCTTTGGTACCACCACGTCTTCGTCGAGATCGGCATCGGCCCTGACCCGAGCACGGCACAGGCGATCTTCGACTCGATCGGTTTCACACCAGGTGCGGCTGACACCCTGGCGGCGGGTATATGCCGACGCTCCGCCGACCCCGACGCGATGCCCAAGCCCGAGCGGCTCCTGGAACGACTTGTGCTGGACGAGGGCAACATCACCCTGGATCCGCCCAAACCGTCGGATCAGCCGGTGATGTCAGCGGCGCAGGCTTGGAGCAAGAGTGAGCCAAAGGAGTCATTTGAGCGGTACCGACTCATCTTGACTCGCTTCTCCGCCACGTTCCCAGCTCGGGAGAACCCGGACGGCTCCTTGACGCCGCTCACCCAGAATGAGCTTTCTTGGGTCATCTACTCAGCACCGTACAGCTCGACGGTCGCCGGATGCGGTGGTTGGGGCGTCACGGTCTACGATGCCGCTACCGGCCAGGGCGGCGAACTTGTTTCGAGCGGGTACTCGCCCGCGCCGTGATGGGCGGCGTCCGCCCCAGCCCAACAACCGCCGAGATTGGCTCACCGACCACGCGGGATTGCGCCACCTCGCGATTATGGGCGCGTGACCCCCGGGCGCCGCCCAGCTCCACGGGAACACATTCGGAATGGCCAGACTGGGATGAGGGGTAAACCGATATAGCGTCCATTATGGGTGCTGGGACATGGACGGGGGGTCTGACGTGTTCCGGAGTGGACATGGAGCTTTAGGTCGTCCCGGAACGAGCTGTGAGTTTCCTGCACGCTCGACAACGCCTCAGGGCTCCCGGCCGTAGGTACTGCATGGGAGTCATAGTCTCGATCAGCGCCAGCGTCCAAGTGCTGGGCTTAGTGTTCCGTCCGCGTGTTGTCGGGGGAATTCGATGTGACGATGACCGAGGACGCTCGTAGCAGGAAGTCTGGGCTCACAGTTCGAAGTGTAAGACCGGTCGCACTCGCGGCTCTCATCGTTCTTGCCGGGTGCGGCCCGGGCGCTCGGGGGTCACAGGCGACACGCCCCTCAGCCCCGGCCACGTCTGCCAGCAGTGTGGCGTCCACCAGCACCATGACATCCACCGCTGAACCTGGTTCAGCCATCCCGGCCGCAAACGTCCTCAGCTTGCAGATGTTCAGCTCCAGCGCCGGGATCGCTGTCGCCTTCATGCCGTCACCGCCCTCACATGGGTATTGCTGCACGGGCGCCCCGGCCCGACACCGTGATTACCTCGTGGCCACCAGCGACGGAGGAACGAGCTGGCGTATCACCGGCGTGCTCCCTGCCAAGGTCAATCCCGCACAGTCCTATGAGCTACAACTGGCGTTTGGTGACCCAAGCGAGGGATACGTCCAGAGCTTCGACCCGGCTGCGACCCTGTTCACCGACGACGCTGGCCAGACCTGGTCGTCGCTGCAACCTCCTGGGCGGCCCACCGCCATCTCGCTTCACGGGCAGGTCCTGTGGGTCGTCTCGAACTCCTGCCCGACGACGACGCCAGCGGCGTTGTGCCCATCCCGTCTCCTCACCTACCAGCTCGGACACCTGACACCCGCCACCGAGCTGCCAATCCCGACCGAAGGAGTCGTCGCGTCACCAGGAATCTCAGTCAGTACCCGGACAGCCACACTCCTGGACCGTCTCGGACCCAGCTCGGCCGTCGTCGAAGAGGGTTCCGAGGGGGCGCCGTCCAGCCTCCTCGTCACGGTCGATAGCGGCCGGCACTGGACGGTCCTCAGCAACCCCTGCGAAGGTCTCAGCCCGGCCGGCCTCGTCGCCCCGGCCCCAACCACTTGGGTTCTGTACTGCGAGCTCGATGCCGGGATGAACCAGGGGGCGACCCGCCTTTACACCACGAGCGATCGGGGGACCACCTGGACGCTCACCGCTGAGGGCAACGTCGAGGGACCCACGCTGGGAACCATCGGTGACGGGATGGCCGGTGATTTGACCTTGAGCGGCGACGGTCGCGTTCTGTGGCTTCTCGGCTCTGTCGAGGGCATCTCCAGCAGTACTGACGAGGGTTTCGACTGGACGACGGCGCCCATCCAGACCGGCGGCTACGACACCGAACTTGCCGCTGCCGGACCGGCCAACGCCTGGTTGCCCCTCCCCGGAGTGGGCCTGTACCGCACCACCAACGGAACGAACTGGAGCAAACTCAGCTGATCGACCCGGTTGGTGGGTCATGGGCCACGTTCGCTTCTATGGCCTCGTGCACAACAATGCGGCGAGCCCAACTGGGGCGCCCCCGACCTTCTGTGTTGAAGGGGTCGATATCACACCCCGCTACCGGGTGCCGGACTCTTAGCCTCGGACCAAACGGACGTGGCGGCTACCATTCACGCTGGCGGCACCTCGCCGCCCAAAACCACCTGGCATTCCCGGTCGGACCAGGACTCCCCCCTGCCCCATCGGCGTGCATCGGACGGAGTACCAGTCTGTTCGTCGGTCTCCTCGTCGGCACCCCCAGCTGGATAGATCGGTGGCCCTCTGGCAAACGCCTTGGATCTGCAAAGAGGGATATTCGACCGGTCAGGAGAATTCACGAAAGCAATTTGTCGAAATCGCGAGTGGAAGGAGATCGCGATGTTTTCGAACCCCAACAGGGGTTTCCGTCGTCTACTCATCTCGTCCGATCAAGACTCATTTCCCAGGTCAGGGGCCGAATAGCAGCTGCAGACGCTGCGCGACGGTATGCGAAAGCTCCTGGATGAAGGATGACAGGGGCCTTTGGGAAGCTGCGATGGGCTCCCGTGCAGAGGGCGTTCAGTGGCTCAGCGCCTCAACGAGCCCATCAACGTCGGCGACCGTCACCGTGAGAGCCGAGTGGCCCTTGCAGCTGAGCGGTGATGGGACCTTCTCCGCGAAATGGACGCAAACTCCAGCTTCGTGTTCGTCCCGAAAGTCAAGCCGTCATCGACGAATGACATCCGAGCCCCGATGGCGGTCCACCACCGATAGTCCCGTGTGATGTGAGCATCCATCACGTTCGCGAGCGGGTCTCCAGCCGTAGGAACCCATAGGTCGTCTGAACATGCCGTCGTCGGTGATGGTGACACCGTCTTTCGATGGCCGAACACCAAAGGTGAGCCACATAGGCACGAACTTCATGCCCAACGCGTAAGGAAAGAGTCGGTTCATTGCATACGGCTTCTGCAAGCCATCGATGCGTTACGGAAATGCCACGTTGCAGGCATCGGGATTGGAGTTGAAGTCATTGCTGGAGCTATAACCCGAGTAGTCACCAATACCGTTAACCCAGACCTGTCCGTTTGAGTCGTACTCGATCACGTAGTTGCTTGTAGCAGGAGCTGCTCGGAGCCAGGGACCGCCGTGGCTGTTCGCGGTCGTCAACAGTGCGTAGTTGACCTCGTAACTGGCGCCGCTCCAAGGGGCAAGCAAGGGAGGGTAGGACCCATTTTGTGCCCTATAAGCCTCCAAAGCTGTTTCGAGAGATTTTGCGTCGGCTCGGCATGAGGCAACTTGAGCATTTGTGGCGTTTTCCACAGTGGACTTGACAGCAAAAAAGAGACCCCACGTCAGCATGACGGCGACAAGACCCACAATCCCAATCACCAACCCTGCCAACGCGACGCCGTCTCCACCTTGCCTGCCTGCGGATGAACGAATCTGTCGGCGTGCGACAATGCCAAAGGTGATCGCCAGCAGTGAACCCAGGCCTGCGAGCCAGATGATGGACAAGACAAGCGAAGCAATGGCGAGGCCATTTGTCGGCCGTGCTCCTCCAGGGGGGTAGTAGTACTGCGGTACCCCCGGGAACGGTGCTACGGCGGTCTGACCCATGGTGGGTGGCGGTGAGGACCAATAGCTTGGGTGCTGTTCAGGTCGATACCATTTTCCATCGGACGCCTGCCACCAGCCCGGCCCCTGCGATACGTCACTCATCCCCGCTCCCCGCCCCGTCTCGCTTGGCCCACGGTATCCCCAGGGAGGAGGGGGCGCGTGAGGGAACCCGCCCAGTCCGCGTTGCTCACCGATCTCGGAAGCAGAGGGGCGGGTCCGCGACGATAGGGGTGTGATCTACGTCACGTTCATCGTCGCGGACCAAACGGAGGGTCTGTCATTGAACCCTTCGCGGTCGACTCTCGGGTGACGTGGCCCATCGTCTCGCCACGGGGCTACAGGGAATACCTCGCGCCTTACATTGGCAAGGGGGAGGTCGCCCAAATCACTCACGCCGCAGACGGCTATGCCGCATCGTCTCGACAAATCAGCGGCATGGTTATGACAATCAAGACGCTCTACGGTGAAAAAGGACTCTGGCCGGGACGTGACTTCGGGGGATGTCCGATTCCGGGCTCAGGCCGATTCTTCACTGCGAGCGAGGCCCTTCGCTCGGAGGAACAGAAAGACGGACTGGAGTTCATCGGACACCTAGTCGACCTCGACGTGTCGACGGAGGACAGTCCCAGGGTGTGATCCCCTGTGGCTGCCTCAAACCATCAGTCGCCAGTCGGACATTGGTGAGTTCGGCGCAGCTGCGGGTGCTGGGTACAAGACCCAGTCGCAGGGCGACTCACTTCGAGGCATTAGGCGTCAGTTGCCGAGTCTTACGCCCCGCCCCAAGTCCCAACATAGGTATCCGATGGAACGGTCAGATTCAATCCGCTCAAGGAACCGGTTCCTTCGAGGCTCGCTGGGAGGGCTCCTGTCATGACCGGAAAGCACAGTTGCACCAAGACATGGTGTTGTGCACCGAGCGTCGCTGTTGCATGGACGTCAACCGTGTCGTAACACGGCGGCGCGACCGGTTCGACCGTATATCTATCGCCGGTCTGGTCCACCATATGTAGGTCCACTGGCGTGAAGCTGACGGTCGAAGAGGTGGTGTTGTTGAACTGAACCACCAGATAACAGTTCGCACCTCCCCCGGTGTATTCAGCACCGAAGAACCCGCACTGGTCGGCAGGGTCCTCTTGCGCGAACTCGCCGGGCGGAACAACCTGAATGCTTATGCCGTTCACGGGCGCAGAAGCCGGTGATGGTCGAACACCGGCGGCACTTGGGAACGTCGAGGTGGACGCCGGGCTAGTCGTCGAGGAGGACGTCGGGACTCCGTTGGACCCTTGCGTATCCTGTGTCGGCTGTCGCTGTGGTCCCGGGCCGTTGACGGCGGCGATGATCAGCCCAACGACCAGCGCTGCACCGATTCCCCCGCTCAATAGTCGGCGGTTCGACCACCACGGCGTCCGGCTCGAAGGTGGAGTGAGGTCGGTGGTCAGCTGATGGAGTGCTTCCAGGGTCGTGGCGTCGAGTGCCTGCTGCAGGCGCTGCTCATGCTCGTCTGGCTTCAGCTCCCCTATCGCGACCGCGTTGTTGAGGATCGCAATAGCCTGATCGCGATCGCCGTCAGATGCCCTTCGGGAGGCCGTACCCGTCCCCGGTGCCATTTCACCCACCGACTCACCATCGGCGTTACGGGCCACTGGCTGAAGGGAGTGATTGTTCGTAGCTCACCGGCTGCCCGGCGCCCGGAGCATCGAAGCGAAACGAGGCGTTGATCAGGACTTGTTGGGGGCCACGGTGGGAGGCCGTTCCATTGCCATCCCCAGTTATGCGCCTACTCGATTAGTTCCAGGCTGCCGTCTTCGTAGAGATAGAGGAACGGAACTCGATATAACAGGTGGACAGCCTCGCCCTGAGCCACGTCTACTTGAATGCGGGCCCCACTCAACAAGCCACGACCGCCGATGCTACGACCCAGGGACACTTGTACCTCGTGCGTTCCAGGCGCGACTGGGAGAACATGGTTGCCCCGGGGTGAGAGGAGCGAGGTCACTCCGTCGATAGTGACAAAGGTCCTGAAAATGAAGGCGAAGAAGACTGATGCAACGGGCCACCGGGTCCTCACAACGATGGCCGTTTTCTCAGTCATCGACACGTCACACGCCCCTTGTGGCAGTACACCCACACATGTCGCGCGACGCGCCCGAGTTCGGTCACAGAATGACACCCTTGGCAGCGATGAGGCTGCCTTGTGGTCGCTTCTCGTCACCCCGTGCGGCTCGCACCAACTGCGTGTGTACAACCAAACCCGCCTGCCGGGCCAGCTCGGTGACCCTCTCGGGCGTCACGTCGTAAGTGTCGACAGAGGCACCGTCACGATAGGTCACCGTCCTGGGCTCATGTCCGTCTCCCACGTGGAAGCCAACCAGGAAGTACCCGCCGGGCGCCAGGACCCGAGCGAACTCGGTGAACACACCGGGGAGGTCCTGCGCTGGGGTGTGGATGGTCGAGTACCAGGCCAGGACTCCCCCCACGGCGGCGTCCGACAGGTCTAAAGCGGTGATGGAACCGACGTCGAAGCGGAGACGTGGGTGGTTATGTCGGGCGAGATCGACCATGGCCGGGGACAGGTCAATGCCGAACACGTCCACGCCCAGGGAGTCCAGGTGGGCAGTGATGCGACCGGTCCCACAACCGAGGTCGGCGACCGGCCCAAGCCCTGCTCCCATGGTCAGCTCGGCGAACGTCGCCAGCATGGTGCGGTCCAGAGAGGTCTCTCCGCGAAGGTCGGGAAGGAGGCGGGCGTAGTCGACGGCGACGGTGTCGTAGGTCGCCCTCGTAGTGCGTAGGTGATCTGGCTCGTCCACGCCTTCGACGCTACCGACTCACATTTGGCCCCAATACCGCCCCCCGCCCGAGCCCTTCACCCCGGGGGACGATGAGCGCGTACCATTCGTGGCGTGAAGGTCGCTGTCCTACTAGCCGCGATCCTGGCCTTGTCAGGAGGCTGGAGGGTAACGCGACTCTTCTGGCTAAAGCGTTACGGCCCCGCCTCGGTCCGGCAACGCCTTGAAGAAGAGCGGGAACTCAACGAGCGCAGGCACCAGGACCAATAGCCTGGGACCCCCCCACCGGTGGGGTCAGGTGGACTGGACCAAAATCGACGAGATCGGAGTTGCGCCGTTTGGTGCAACGACAGAGACCGACTCCCGCCACCGAGAGAACGCGACGACGGTGGTCCCCGACTGTCCGTCGAGCGATCCCGAAGTCACCACTTCGACCGGCAGGTATGGAGCAGTTGTCGATACGTAGAGAACCTGTGATCCCTTGGCGCCTCCCTGACTGAGGTCGCGAGGAAGTCCACCAGAGACTCCCTCAACGTTCTGTCCATCCAGTATGCGGGTGGAGGTGAGGGTGAGTGCTCGCGTCGGCGTCGACTCTGTCAACGCCGAAGAGAGCGTGTCCCCGTCCACGATCTGTTGATAGCCAGGGTCGCTCGGCACGAACGATATCCATTTTCCGGCGTACTGCGACGCAAAGGAAGCGGGGAAACCAAACGAGTCCTGCAGAAATGCGGCGTCGCCTTGCAGATAGGCATGCCCGGGTTCAACAAGGAGATCCGATTTTCCTTGTGTCCCGCCAGTGGTGGTCTGTTTCCCTTCAGTCGCATTGATGTCGTAGGTTCCGCCGCCCGGGGGGCCCGTCGTGTTCGTGTTAACAAGGTGCACCGAACCCTGCGATTCGGCGGCTGCCACTGTCACAGCCAAGACTTGCTCGGCCGTCTTTCCCGACAACCCGTTGCTGCTCCCGCCGAGAACGAAAACAAGACTCACGACCAGGATCACGGCAGTGCCCACTCCGCCCAACGAGACGAAAAGGCGCAGACGTCCTGGCCGTGAAGTCGAAGGGGTGCGGTCCGTCCCTTGCGAGCTATAGAACGTTGACGGAATTGAAGGCGCAGTCGACACCTGTGCACTCCGACTGACTTCCCAGTATGAACCAGCGCCGATGGCAGAAATCCCGGGAGCTTGTTGGGGCGAAGCCTGCGAGACTTGGGCGGGTACACGAAGGCGGTCGAGATGCGCGTCAGGTGGGTACCACTTTCGGTCCAACGCTTGCCACCAACCTGGCCCCTGGGAGACGTCACTCATGAAGTCCCGTCCTTATTCGGTCTCCAGAGTTCATCGACGGTGCGATGTGTCAGCTTGAGCCGCCCACGGGCTACCAGGTCAGGAGGGGTCCGAGTGCCAGGGTCCGCACCCACCCCTCGGGCGTGCCCGGTACCCCAAGATGCGTCGCTCCGACGGTGGAAGGCTTCCTGCCAGACGTCGACCGGTACCGGCGCTTACAGGCCGGTCGTCGCCAGCTCCGATCGAGCCTCCAGGGTAAGAGATTTGAAGTCGTATCGTTCACTCACCGCAACCGTCCGACCGAGCGCAGCTACTCCAGATCAGGCATCATGCTGGAGTGTCGGATTTCGGGGGCAGCGGCGTGACGACCGAACAAGGTGACCTCGCGGTGGTTCAAGCATCACCCAGCGATGCGGTAAGGATTCTCGGGCTTCGAGATGCGCTGGCAAGTTGGATGGTCGAGCGGGGCATCGACCAGTGGCGTCCGGGCGACATGCCACTGCCGTGGATTGAGGAGTGCGCCGCACAGGGCTGGGTCTTTGTGGCGCTGCGAGGCGAAATCCTCGTCGGTTCGCTGACACTGGTGTGGGCGGACCCATTCATCTGGGGGGATCGCAACCAACCTGCCGGGTACATCCACATGCTGATGGTCGATCGCGCATACGCATGCCTCGGGCTTGGTCGATTGCTGCTTGACTGGGCTGAACGGCGGATCACAATAGCCGGACATCGCCATGCGCGACTCGACTGCGTCCGCACCAATCTGGTCCTCCGCGGGTACTACGAGAACGCGGGGTATGTGCTCGTCGGATATCGCGAGTTAGCCGGAGAGATTCCCAGTGTGGCGCTTTACGAGAAGGCGTTCGCATAGACAGCCCTTACGTTGCGCTCCCCGCTCCCGCTGCCCGACGGAACATTCCGGGATCGCACCTGGCGGCGGATACAGGTCAGTTCAAGTCAGCTGCCAATCGGGGTGCGCGAAGCCGATGGCACGTTGCGTTCGGTCAGATCGGCAGTTCGGGCGTCCCTACTTCGTGCCGACGATGCAGCGGGCCACGCCCGGAATCCGTACCTTGCCGTCTTCTTCGTAGGTGCTCACCTTGGCGATGACGGCTTTCGCGATCCGCTCCCGCGCCGGTTCGCGGACCTGCTGAAGCGCCGCAACTGCGAGCGAGACGTGCTCGCTGATCATCTCCCAATACTGCTCGGGCGATCGCGTCACGAGTTCGACGTCGACGTCCCACTCGGCAACGTCGCGCAGCCCCGCGCCCTCGTACAGGGCACTGACATATCCCGGGGCAGCGCACCGGAACATATTCGGCCCGTCCGGGTCGGGTGGAGCCAGCACCGCCTCGGTCGCGATTGCCTGCATGGCGATCGTCGTCCACGGGTTTTCCTCGGGCTTGACCCATACCGACGAGCAGAGACGTCCGCCCGGCTTGAGTACGCGCGCGAACTCGGCCGTCGCTTCGGCGACGTCGGGAAAGAACATGTATCCGAACCGTACCGAGATACTGTCGAATGTCGCGTCACCGAATGGCAGGTCGTCGGCGCTGCACACCTTGGTCTCAACATTGGTGATCCCTTGCGCGTTCGCTTGTCGCGTCGCGATGTCGAGCATCTCAGACGCAAGGTCGGTCAGAACGACGTGTCCCCTCGGCGCGAGCTTGGCGACGGTCAGCCCCGGCTCACCAGTGCCCGCGGCGATGTCGAGATGCTGCTGATCATCGGCGATGTCGAGACTCTCGATAATCGCTGCGCCGACCGGGCCCAGCTGATCCATAATGACCGCGTCCCACTTCTCCCAGCCCGCAGAAAGCCGGGCCCAGGTCGCTCGCTGGACGTCTCGGATCTCATCGCCGCTTGGCATTCGGCCCTTCCGCTATGGGTGCACCCGCGAACACCAAGGCACTCCTTGTTGGAAGTGCATAATGCCCGCTCAGGAGCAGCCGCGCCTCCTCACTGAACTGCCGGTTCTGAGCGCCCTGACGGGGGCAGCCCGACCAACCTCGGGCCTGTCGAGATCGCCCGCTACCGGGCGCATGCCTAAACCTTTCCCTCCGTTATCCTCGTGTCACTTCATCCAGACGAGCTGAGGCACCTGGGCCTACGACGCTCACCAACCGACCTGCGGGCACGGTGGCAATGCAAGGAACGATGAGAAGGTCCAGATGTCAGACACGCCGCACCGAGAGCCGCCGCCAGGAACGAAGCGCCACTACGCGCGCCCCGGCCCGGAAATGACCGACGAGGAGATCGACACCTGGGCCAATCAGTTTGTAGAAAGGGTCTTGGGCGAATCTGGGGAACAAGGCGATGACCCGGGAGGACTCGTCTGCCGCAAGGAGACCCTCAGGAGCGAGTGTCAGCTACAGGTGCTGGCGAGGGTGTCGCCGAGGATCGATCGATTGGCGTCAGCAACACAAGAGTCGGAATGGTTTCCACGACAAGTCCGATGAGCAGCCCTCACGACTCCTGAGCACCGCCTGTCTCGAATCGTTAGATCCGACCTCAGAACGCCCTTCCGAGCAACACCAGCGCCGCCTCCGCCCCGACGAACGAAGTCAACTCAAGTCCGAGTACCTCTCAGGGGTCGAGGTGAAAGAGCTCGCCCAACGCTTTGGGATCACCCGGCAGACGGTTATCGAGTGCATGCGCCGACAAGGCGGCCCACGGCGATATCCGAAGCTCGGCCAGGAAGCAATCGACAAAGCTGCGTCGCTCTATCGTGCGGGCTGGTCGCTCGTTGCAGTAGGTGGGGCTTTGTCCGTTGACCCAAGCACCGTTCGTCGAGTTCTGATCACGCAAGGGGTCCCGATGCGAGATCCCCACGGCCGAGAACGCCGGGAATAGGTGCAGATCGCCGATTTCGGCCACAAGAAGCACGGGCGGTCGGTCGGCAGGTCCGCTGATCTGTGCTCCCTTCGGTCCGTTCCGATTGGGCGCGGCCCTATGAGCGTCATGGCCCCACGCCGTAGCGCTCAAGCACGTTGCGCGCCCGCCAGATGGATATACAAGGACGCCAGGCGACTCACATTTCCGTGCGGGTCATCGAGTGCCGAGGCCCCGAGGTCGGGCGTATGTCGTAGCCCCTGGGGCACCCTGGCCCTCGGCAGGCCATTCCGGCCGTCGCCTACGCTGGTGTTCCTAGGAGGGAGGTGTTTTCTTGGCCATCGAGAGCGCAACGATGCGGTTCAGCGACATGGTGGGGTCGACGGAGTCGACGGAGCTGGCGCGGCGGTTGTCGCCCGAGGCCGCCAACGAGCTGGGAGCTATTACATGACCCAGGGGATCTCCGCAACGATGCTGCTCGACTCGAAGATCATTGAAGATCCCTATCAGTTCTACCGCCGACTCCACGCCCAGGCGCCTGTATGGGAGATCTCCGATACCGGGTTGTTCGCCGTCAGCACCTTCGAGCTCGTGGCGGAAGCGACGGGCCGCGTCAAGGACTTCTCGTCAAACATCAACTTTCTGCTCTACCGCGACGACGCTGGACTCCCTTGCCGCCTCCCCTTCGGTGACGCGGGCGCACAGGCGCTCGCCACCGCCGATCCGCCAATGCACACGTTGCACAGGAACACCGTCTTTCCCGAGCTGGTGGCCAAGCGCATGGCCGAGCTCGAGCCCGACATCGTCGACGTCGCCACCGGGTGCGTGACGCGAGCGCTGGAAAGCGGGACCGCCGAGTTCATGACCGAGATCGGCAACGTGGTGCCGATCACTATGATCAGCCGACTCATCGGTTTTCGCGACAGCAATATCGACCAGCTTTTGACTGCGGCGTTCGACTCGACCGCAATGTTGGGTTCGACCCTCTCCCTCGATGAGCTGATGGAGCTCATAGGCCACATCGGCGAGATCCAAGCGTGGCTCGCCGATCAACTTTCGGCGGCGGTGAAGCATCCAGCTGACGACCTCCTTGGCGCCGTCGCCCGCGGCGTGCAGGACGGGGTGTTCGGCGACTTCGAAGCCCTGGCCATCCTGCACACCCTGCTGAGCGCCGGGGGCGAGTCCACCACGAGCCTGCTCGGCAACGGTGTGCGCCTTCTTGCCGAGCACCCTGATCTCCAGGAGCATCTCCGTCAGAGGCCCGAGCAGATTCCGGCGTTCGTCGAAGAGGCGCTGCGCCTGGAGCCGCCATTCCGGTACCACATGCGGGTCGCACCCAAGGGCACGACGCTCGGTGTGGTCGACATCCCGGCTGGCGCCACCGTCCTGTTGCTCTGGGGCGCTGCCAACCGCGACGCGTCTGTGTTTGAGCGACCGGATGAGATCGATCTCCAGCGGCAGGTCCCGCGCCGTCACGTGGCGTTCGGACGCGGCATCCACCATTGCGTCGGTGCGCCCCTCGCCCGCATCGAGGCCCGTGCTGTCCTCACCGTGCTGCTCGAGCGCACCAGCGAGATCACCCTCGACCCCGAACACGCGCCGCAGTGGGCCAACAGCCTTATGGTCCGACGCCACGAGCAGCTCCCATTACGGCTCGTCCCCCGCTGAATCTCGCTCCGCGGGCGCATGGGATATCGCCAACGAGTTAGGAATCCCCCGACAGCATCTTCGTGATCTGGCCCATGTCGAAGTAGTCCCGCCAGGCGCTGATCTTGCCATCACGCACCTCGAAGATGCCCATCAGGGGCAGCGGTGCAACGATGTCCCCGACCTTGAACGTATCGACTCGCTCAGTGAGCACGACGTTGTCGCGCACAGCCAGGTGAAGGGTCTCGATCGTCATGTTGTCGCACATGGCAAAGAAGCCGTCGATGAAGGCGATGGTGGCGTCGATCCCGACAGCGGGGTCCATGGGGATGTTGTGGTAGACGACATCGTCGGTGAAGAACGGGCGCAAGGCCTCGGCGTCGTGTTTCGCGAATGCGTGGCACATGTCTTGCACAACCCGTTCGGCATCCTCTGCGGCTCCCATTGTGGCCTCCTAGGGTTAGACGGGCTGGTTGGCTCTCGCCGGCCCGATGTTTCGGACAAACCTCAAGTTAGCTTGGTATTGAATGCCCCGGAGCTTCCCCGCAGTCCGACCGCCGGAAGTGCGTAACGTCAAGCTAAGAGCGCGACGCTGACAACGGTCGGTCAGGGTGATGCGACGGCTCCCAGGTGGAATAGAACTGTCGAAACCATCGGCGGTACTGAGCGATCGGTCCATCCACACCGGTGAGTCGCGGTCGCTCCCGGTAGATCTTGTTCTCCCATATCGGAATGTCCTGTGTGAACTGGACGTTGGTGACCTCGTCGTTCAGCTCCGCAATGGATTGGGTTGCCGCTTCGTCATCCAGAGCGACCATCGAGAAGTGGAGGGTGATCTCGGTGATCTCATCGTCGACAGGCGTTTGCGTGATGTAGGTGAGCATCTCGAGCGGCCCCTCTCGGACCTCGACGGCCACGATGCCTGGGCCGCAGGTTGTCGATCGGGCGAACACCTCGAACCCGCGCTCCGATACGGCCGTGACCTTAATGTATTGGTCGACGACCATCGACGGTCCTTCGAACGTCACATCGAACCGGTCGTTGTCAGGCGGGTCCATGTCGTGCACGGTCCAGAAATGCGACCGGTCGATGATGTTCTCGGTCAGGTCCTGAAGACCGATCCGGACGCGGTAGGTGTTCACTCTCCAAGGTGTCCAGCGTGCCCCGTTGTCGCGGTAACTGGTCACGTCGTATTGGGGAGATTCGCCGCCCGCGTGGTGCCATGCGAAGATTCGGCTGTTGCGTTCGCAGGTGTCCCACGCCTGGGCCTTCACGCGGGGTAGTCGCCGGTCTAGGTGGGGCACTTCAACGACACTTCCGTCACCGTCGAAGCGCCAGCCATGGAAGGGACATACGATGCCGTCGCCGCACACCCGCCCTCCAACGCCGAGGTGGGCGCCGAGGTGTGGACAATGTGCGTCGAAAATCCGCACGGTACCGTCCTCGCCCCGGAACGCGACGAGATCCCGGCCCAGGTAGTACAGGGGTTTGACCTCACCGAGGCCAACCTCGTCGGAAGCAGCAACGCTGAACCAGCCGTCGGGAGTGGCAGGGAACGGGTACCGGCTGTCAGTCACGATGAGGCTCCCTTCTCGACATGAATCGCCCGGCGAAGCTGCGTAACGGGAGATCGGCGCTGGTGATGCAGCCGGGTGGTGCCTCGACCACAGCCCGGATCGCATTGAGTGCCGGCATGCCCGTGACAGTCATGCCAACGGAGGCAAAGGCTTCCGGCGATGAAAAGTCGGTTCCCGGCTTCGGGAAGATCATGTGCTTGCTGTAGATACAAGGATCGCCCTTGATCGTCGTGATATAGCAACCCTGGATGTCCCAGTGGGGACTGGTGTGAGGCGTCATTTGCCACTCGAGGTGCATCTCAACCCGCGGCTCACCATCGACAATCCCGAGGTACTTGAGATAGCAGCCACCCAAAGAGCCCTTTGGCAGCTGATACCAGCCGAGATCCACGTCCTTGGTGCAGGCACCCAACTCGCACTCAAAGCGAACCTCGTCTAAGTCAAGGCGGAAGCAGTCGGCCATGAGGCGGACGGCGTCCTCGAAGACCCGGGTGTACTTCTCGAGCATGCCAGGGACAGCTGCGTCGTCGACCGACCGACCGAAACCAACCTCTACCCAAGTGTCGACCGAGTGGTGACAAGAAACGTCGACCGACTCAACGGAGAGCACATGCTCGATCTCGGCTACATCGGTCGAGTGGACGATGGTCAGAATCTGAGCCAGTCCCGGGTTCATCCCGGTGCCGTAGAAGGTCGAACGGCCCCGAAGACACGCTGCCTCGATCACCTCTGACTCTCGCCGGCCGGATCGGTGAGGATGGTTGGCATTGCGATGGTGACCAGTAATCCAGTCGGCTGTGGTGACGATGTTGATCCCGGCTTCGAGCACCTGTTCGTACAGGTCGACGTCTGGGAACACGCCGTGGAAGGTGACGCAGTCGGGCTTCGAGGCGATGATGGCGTCGATGGAGCCCGTCGCCACAACACCGATCGGGTCCATGTCAACGATCGCGCCGGCGTCCCTGCCGATCTTGTCGGGTGAGTAGCAGTGCAAGCCGATCAGCTCCAGGTCCGGATGGCGTTGGATCCGCTTGATCATCTCGGAACCGACGTTGCCGGTTGCCACTTGGAACACCCGGATCTTGCGGTCTTGAACAGAGCTCACGCGGTCCTCCGGTCACGTCGATAGTGGGGGTCCTGCGACCCCTTGCCCAGATGGGAGACTACAGTCCAGACACATGTCCGACAACGGGCAATCCGGTTTACATGCCATTTTTACAACGGGTGTGAAGAAGACGATGTCCTATTCGAACCGGTCGGGCCTGCGAGTTCGCATGCAGAACCTGATTTGAGAACTGCTCGTTACCTCGGGGCCACAGACTTCAGGTGATAATTGCGTTGAGTTTGTCGAAAAGAGGGCCGAGAAGCCTTGTTCTTCTGACGGGGATCATTTCTCGGTCAGGCTGGTCCAGCGTCACCAGCGATGGCGGAACACCAAACGGACGACTTGCTTTATTCAATTCGGAAAAATACCGGACGGGTTCATCCAATTTGAACGCTAACGACGACGGTACCGATATCAGGGCACTTATAGTACGGTCAACAAACCTCGTCTTTGGAAGCCTTCTTGGCCGGCATCTTGCGAGCCGTCGCCTTCTTGGCGGGCGGAGGAACACCCTGGAGCGGGATCATCATCGCTAGTCACTGTGGCCGGCGTAGCCGTTGTAAAGCGATCTTGACCGACTGAGCTTCATGATGCCCAACCTCGATTTCGATGAGTTTCCGTCGACTGGTGGCGCCTCGCACAAGCCTGACCGACCGGGGGGACACCGCGACTGCCTTGGCGACTGCACGCAACGCAGCCCCCGTTGCCCGTCCGGAGTCGGCAGGCTCGACGACACGCACGACAAGGGCGCCGTCGTATTCTCCTCCGACGACTGTGGCCGACGAACTCGGTCGAACATGGATCTCCACTCGCATTTTCCTATGTTGTAGAGCACATCGGAGCCCCCTGGTTCTGATTCAGGTCTGACGGGTCGATGGAGGACACGTCTGGCCTAACCCTCGGCGGGGCAGCCGATCCCGAGTCGGGAAGTGGCTCCGACTACAACTTCGGAAGGATGGCGGTGGCGAGTTGCTCCTCATCGGCCAGGGACGGTGGCGCACCAGCAGGAGCGACAGCCACCCGAAGATAGTAGTTGCCCTTGACGACGCTCAACGAGGCATAGCCGTCGTAGTACGCCTGGTCGCCGTAGCCGCTGATCGACTGGGCACTGACCTTGGACTTATAGTCGTTGTACCAAGTCGAGGCGTCAGAGCCTTCGACCACGACGACCCGGACGGTGTCGGCCTGAGACACGTTCGGGGTCGTAGGGGTGGGCGCCGACGGCCCGTAGAAAACGCAGGCGAGACCCCCTTCGACGGTGGCGTTCCCCAGGACGCCTGGGGTGACAGAGGCTCCGATGGCACTGGTTGCCTCGGCCTGGGTCACCACTGAACATGAGTTGAAGTTGGCGGTGCTGGCAATGGTGGTGGTGGTGGTGGGCGACGATGACGACGTCGACGAAGCCGAAGCCCTGGTGGTCGGTGTCGTACTCGCCGATGTGGACGACGGGGAGGAGGACGAGCTGCACGCCGCCAGGGGGATGGCGATGGGAACGGCGACCACGACCCCAATAAATCCTCGATGCAGCTTCGGATGGAATTTCATCAGACTCCTTGGGTGGGCGGACAAAGCCCAGATGACATTGAGCGCCCGATATGGGCGAGAAAACAACCCTAAGCTAGTCGCTAGAGCTTCGTTCCCCTTGGCCAACAGGTCGGGTGGTGGTGCCGCATTATGCAGATCGGCGCAAGGCTCGCGCATCGGATGCTGGTCGTCAGAACGAAGCGGGCGTGGACCCACCTCGCTCCCGTTCATCCCCCGAGAGCCTCTCCAGGCCGTCTTTCGTGTCCTCGCTTGGAGTTGTACGGATGGTCTCGAAGCCACACATACACCGGTAGGGGCGGGCAAACGCGGGGTCTCCCAGCCCGCTGACGGTGTAGAAGAGATCCCCGGCGGCCAGAGCCCCCAGTACCGAAGTGATCGACCAATGGTCAGGAGAGCCGGGCTGGGGGGCGGTGTTGACAGCGGTGATGTGGTGGTGGCCCCAGTTGGTCAAGGACCTGTGAACGCTGACGATCTGAAACGCCTGTTCCATGGTTACGACCTTGCCTACCACCAGCATACGACGGCGGGCCCACAGAGGAGCTGTCGGTCACGCTCTTGCGGTCACAACGGCACGACAACTCTCGGGTGGTTGAAAAGAAACCTATGTTCTACGCGAAGCGCTGGCAAACCCTCTCTGCGAAGCCCTAGGGAGGGTCATTCAGGTTCTTGACATCGAGGGGTTCAACAGCCTCTCCGTTGCCATCTTCGGCGTCCAGGATGGTCCGTGGAGCCCCCGGACGCTCGGCCATGTTCAAGTTCCGTGGAGCGTCGGCTACCACAACGTGGCCACAGTGAAAACACTCCGATCCCTCGGCGAAGTGGAAGCTACCGGGGCCATCGGTGGCGCCGAAGCGTGATACTCCGCACGCCGGACAGATCCCAAACTCACTTCGGACGAGACCGTCGGTACCACGACGTCCGGCGGCACGCAGCTCGTCAGCACTGACCTACTTGCCGCCCACATAGGCACCGCCTTGAACGCCGGTCCTCCGTCCAGCCCCGGTCATGCTCAGCTAACCGGTGGTGGCAATCGTGAAGGCATCGGGGTCCAGTGGCTCATAGTGAGACTTCTCGATGGTGGTCTTCCTTGCGTGTGAGTAGGGATTGTGTCCTCCCATTGCAGGGTTCAGAAGCGGCCAGTCGACCTTGACCGCCCCCGAGGAAGAGTCCCAGGCAGTCACGAGAATCTGGCGGACCTTGCCACCGAGGTGCGCTACGACGAACTGCTCCGTGATCGGCTTCCAGGCCATAGAGCCTCCTCTGTCGTGCCCGAGTCCCGCGTGACCCAAGGGTGGCCTCCCGAGGCGGGCGATACACAACGCTACCCTCGATAACCGAACCACCCGTCCCACGATGGAGGTGGCGGGGCGCCTGAACCCCTGGTCACAGTGGGGCAACGGGCAGGCCGCAATGCCACGGGAGTCCCACTCGGTAACCGGGTGCGCTCAGTCGGTTGCGACACCGCCAACCGATCGCCCATCCTGCGTGCTACTGACTGGGCCACGGCAGGCCCATGTTGTTTAGCTTCGGCACCTCGCCAGCCGCCATGATCCGTTCGGCGAGCGGACGCATTGCCTCCACGAGTTCGACTGCCCGGGTGCCAAGGGTGGCCACGAGGGGTACAGCCAATCGATCGGTCGCAGCTTCAATGGCATCGCGGGCCTGGGTGCCTGCCGTAGTGGGACGTTCCGCGTCGTCAAGCCATCCCCGCTCTCGAAGATGCATAATTGCCGTTTGCCACTCGTCATCGGACCACCCACGCTTGGTCCGAAGGCTCTCCCCATCGGAGCGTCCGGTCGCCGCCTGCATGACGAGTGACTCGCACGGGTCGATCTGGTTGGCTACGAGACAAGCGACATGACCGTCGCCACGATGCTCGCGCATCGCACCGAGGGCCTGCCAGAGCTGGAGGTGTGGTGCACCCGGATCTGCGAGCGCGGCGTTCGCAGCACCTAGCGGTCGGCCCGAGAAGTTAGCTGAGCCGACGGCGGTCGTGGCGAGTGACGCTGCTCGCCGAACCTCGGGCCCATCGATCGCATCTCCCAGCAGCCGCCCAAGGGCGGCGTCCATCGCCGATAGTCGGGCATCGATGAGCTGTCGTGGCTCGGCGTACGCCCAAGCGCCGGGGATGGCGCGCTCGACCATTCGGGGGTGAAAGCCGTAGAAAATCGCGGTCACGACGGCTGTCGTCACCGTGCCGAGAGGTGCAGCCCTGCAGCCGAAGTAGCTCATCCAGCCGCCCTTGAGGCCGAGCCCGTCTGTTGCTGCACGGGTCTCCGGGGCGAAGAAGACCACAGCGTGGATCGGCTCGCCGTACTGCCAAACGAGACGCGCCGCTTGCTCCTCCTGTGAGCCCACGTTGGCCACGGTGGGAAGCCTTCCACAATGGCTACGGCCAGTGGCTCGGAGCTGGACGTGTCCACAACTGCAGGTGATGCTCGGGGTCGGAGCAGGTCAGATCAGACCCAACCGCCCGGAAGTTCTCCAGGCAGGCCATTAGGATGGGTCGCTTGGTTGGCAGACCACCTGAATCCGGTGCAACCTGTCAGACGCAGAGGGAGACACCGGGGGTGATACACCCCCCCGAATACCGTGCACCCGTCACGCCGTCTACGTCCCAAACTCCGCCAGTGCTTGTCGGACGCGGATCGAGATTGTGCGCAGTCGACTCGGCGCTATGAATTGGGTGGGAAGGTCGCAGGACCCCCGGAGTCCAGGTGGTTGTCTCGGCCACCGCACCCGACATGTCCAGTCCTTGCGCCTGAAGATGGGATTGATCGGTATTCGCTGGAATCACGAGTGGAGCGAACCCGACTTGGACTCGTTCGTCCCACACCGGGGCTATCGACGCCAACACCTGATCGCATTGCTTCCTCTCGCAACGATTCGGCACGAGCACGACGGTCACTGAGGTGCGATTTCGTCAGTATTGATGAGGCAACGCCCGGATGCCTGGAGCATTGTGAGGCCGGGTGGAAAAGGCAACTTCCGAGGTTCGGCACCCCTGTCGGCCTGACGTGAGGTGCCGAGACGAAATGAGTTCACAATGAAACGCCTGCAGGCCGTCACCGTACGACTCGCACTCGCGGGTTTGACCGCACTGTCACTCGGCATTGTCATGGTCGTCGCGTCACTGGCTACTAATGGATCGCATACGCCCGCCTTCGCTGCCTCCTCGCCATACGAGCTGTACTGCCCGAAGACGCCGGTGGGCAACATCGTGCTCAACAACGTCGTCACGAACGGAACCATCACACCAACCTCGCCGACGACGGGTCAGCAGTTCAACCTGACCGGCTATTCGACGACCGTGGCTCTTCCCAGCTCCATTGTCTCTGCGGCCCAGGCCCTCGGCAACTCGGCCATCGCCGGGACCGCGACCCTGAAGGTGGACGCCACCGGCGCCACCCCGGCCACAATCTCGAGCGGCTCGATCGCCATCAACGCGGCCATCCCGAGCCCGGTTCCCGCTTCCGGCCTGTTGCTCAACCTGCCGTCCACGCCAGGCACGGTCGGGCCCTTCACCGCCACGGGTGGTGCCATCAGCCTGACCGTCGACCCGGCCATCTCCCTGTCATTGAACGTGTCGGGGAGCACCCTGACGCTCACCTGCACGCCGTACCCGAACAACACCGCCGCGACCGGCATCGTGAGCACGGCGCCGACCGGTTCCCCCGCGTCCCCCGTGATCGCCACCGCCTCGGCGGGATCATCGAACTCGACCACCACAACGGCGCCGAGCGCCACGATCACCGGGCCCTATGAGCTGTACTGCCCGGGCACCCCGGTCGGCAACATCGCCCTCAACGGGGCGGTGACCTCCGCCACGCTGTCGCCCGCAGCCCCCACGGCGGGACAGGCCTTCAGCGTGACGGGCTACCAGACGGTGGTGAACCTCCCCGCCTCGCTGGCCAGTGCGGCGGCGGCGCTCGGGCCCGACCTCCAGGGCACGGCCACGGCCCAGATCGACGGCTTCCCGGCGAGTGCGGTCACCCCGGCCTCCATCAAGCCCCCGGCCATCACCTTCGACGTGCCCATCCCGAGCCCCGTGCCGAGCGCTGGGGTGCCCCTGTCGCTCCCCTCGACCGCCGCCACGGTGACCGGCTTCACGGCCCAGAGCCCCAACTTCATCGTGGCTGAGGACTCCTCCGCCTCCCTCAGCCTCACGGTGGCGGGCTCGGCCCTCAGCCTCACCTGCACCGCATATCCCAACGACGCCATTGCCCAATCGGGCATCACCACCACGCCGCCGACGGGTAGCCCCATCGACCCGGTGATCGCCATCGCCGGCACCGGATCACCGCCGCCGACGGGTACCACCACCACCACCGGGGCCGGCGCCACGACCACCACCACCGAAGGCGCGACGACGACGACCGAGGGGGCGACCACCACCACCGAAGGCGCGACGACGACGACCGAGGGGGCGACCACCACCACCGAAGGCGCGACGACGACGACCGAGGGGGCGACCACCACCACCGAAGGCGCCACCACGACGACCGAAGGCGCCACGACCACCACGACCACCACCGGGACGGGGAACCAGGTGCCCACCACCCTGAGCGGCATCCTGAGCGGCGGCGGGAGCACCGGGGCCACCATCTCCGTGCCGAGCGGCACGGCGGTCACCGACCAGGCCACGCTGAGCGGGGCCAACGCCTCGAGCGCGGGGGGCACGGTCAAGTACCGGGTGTTCTCGCTCAGCTTCAACTCCTTCCAGTTCTCCCACTTCTCCTCGTCGTGGCTGGGCTGGGGGTGGAACCCCATGTCCAAGGCCGGGACGGTCCAGGTCACCAACGGGACGGTCCCACCCTCGAACCCCGTGACCTTGGGGGCCGGGGTCTACTTCTGGCAGGTGTCGTACTCCGGGGACCCGAACAACGCCCCGTCGCACACCGACCTCGGATCGCAGACCGAGGTCGTCATTCCCCAGTTCAACTGCCCCACCGACTTGGAATGGCTGTCGGTGCAGTGCTTCATGCACTTCGGCCACCAGGGCCAAGGCCAGGGCAATGGGAACGGCTACGGGAACGGGAACGGGAACGGGAACGGGAACGCCCAGGGCAACGGCTACGGGAACGGCCAAGGTTCCGGCGATGGGAACGGGAACGCCCAGGGCAACGGCTACGGGAACGGGAACGGGAACGGGAACGGGAACGGCCAGGGCCATGATCACGGGAACAACGACGGCCAAGGGAACGCCCAGGGCAACGGCTACGGGAACGGGAACGGGTTTGGCGGCTTCGGCCACTGGTGGTGATTGACGCTGTCTTCACATTTTTCTGCCGAGTTGCCCGGGTAACTGACTATCCCGGTCAGTGACGGCGGCTACACCGCGAGCTTCATCTCGTTCGTATCACGTTGATTCTATGATTCTCGAACTGGTTCGTATGAATCTCGAACTGATTCCCGATTCTGATTCTGAGACCCCCTTTAAGGAGGCAGCTGCGCTAGGGCATTCAGCTCGGCATCGGCAAGATGGCTGTAGGACAGTTGGCCCGAAGCGGTTTCACGTTCATACCGTCTGCCGCGTCCCCGAGTTGCTACGTGGCCTTTGGCGTCAAGAACTACGCATCCGACGGGTGTAGTCCCCGCCACCATGGCCTCCCACGCAAGGCCAAGAGCCATCACCCACGGCTCGTCCAGGTTCTTCACGGAATGCATTCTGCTTGGTCGCCCCTTCACACCGCTTGCCAATAGCGATTATGGGCCGGGACCCGCCGCTCGGCTGATGTTCGGCACCGACCGTATTACGCGGCCTCGTTATTGCTGAGCGAGGCACCCGAGGACCAAGCATGTGAGCCATGTGGCGGGCGCGAGCCGCGCTGACGGTCCGGCGACGGTGACGGCTCCTCAGTCGGGCTCCGGCCCGTCCTCCACATCGTAGGGCCCCAGGAGGCGGTAGCGACGCCAGCGCCGGAAGCTGCGCAGGGGGTGTACCACAGCGCGGAAGAACGCGCTGTCGACGGGGCCGACGATCCCACCGGGGCCGCCGCCCGGCAGGGCAGTAGACCTCGGCTGACGACTGCTCGGATCGGGCCCGACCGGGAAGCCGAGAACGTGGCGCTGCTCCTCAGGCTCAGCGGGCACCCGGACCCCCGGCGGACACACACGGCGAGCGCACGCCGACATACGCTACCGGCGGTGCTCAACATGGTGCAACGGATGACGCTGTCTCCCGTGTTGGGCTATCTGGCCCAGGCTCGCCCGATGCGGCGGGCCTACTGCGCCACCGGCTCCACAACTAACCTGAAACGAGGGCGCCCCGGCAGGCCCGCGGCGCTATGTCCGCTGCATAACACTCTGATTGGGATGCGAGGTCCAGTGGGTACTCGGCGGTCATCCTGGCTGGCTGCAATCTGACCGGCCCGTCCGGGATCACGCGGCTTCGCGATTGTGAGCAACGTTGCCGCTGGCCCGGCTGCAGCTCCGTCAGACGAAAGTCGGGATGGCCCGGTTGCGACGAGGATGGGCGGGAACCCCAATTACCAAGGGCGCCAACGGCGCTGGTCGGCTCAGGATCTCCATGTGCGGTCCGGTCACCCTGGTGTAAGACGGTTCTGATGATGACCCAGCGGCTGGCTCGGGCGACTCGGCACAGAAGGCGCATGATGACGGCCGACGTACCGCGGCTGGCCTCGTTCCCGAGCGATACGGTGAACTCCGATGACCAATCCCATCGAAGTGCTGGCCATTTCTGCCAGGCACCTCCGCAACATTGTCGAAGGACTCGAGCCGAGTCAGCTCGACGCCCCTGCCTACCCTGCTGAATGGACCATCGCCGATGTCCTCTCCCACCTTGGATCGGGGGCGGTCGTGCTTCAGCGGTACCTCGAAGATGCCCTCGCCGGCAGCGAGACGCCCTCAGACTTCGCACCTTCGGTCTGGGCGGAGTGGAACAACAAGTCCTCGCCGATCAAGGCCACTGACTCGCTCCTCGCGGACGAGGAACTGCTCCAGCGCCTCAGATCGCTAACCAACGAGGAACGAGCCGGCTTCCACTTCGTTATGGGGCCGCTGAGCGTGGACTTTCCTGGTTTCGTCTGCTTACGGCTCAACGAGCACACGCTGCACACCTGGGACATCGAGGTGACCCTGGCCCCGCGAGCCGCCCTCGATCCCCGAGCAGCCGCACTCGTTGTGGACCGACTCGAGACGGTAGTCCGCTTCACGGGCAAGGCGTTGAGCACGGACGCCCACATAGCAGTGCGGACCACCGACCCGCGGCGTGATTTCTCGATCACCCTCGGACCCGACGCCGTCTCGTTGACGCCCAACACGCAAGGCGGCGAGCCCGACTTAGAGCTGCCAGCCGAAGCGTTCGTCCGTCTCGTTTATGGCCGTCTGGACCCTGAGCACACTCCGGTCGACGCCGACATTGACCTCGACACCCTTCGACAAGTCTTCCCTGGTCCCTGACACCGGAGCGGGCATCCCCAGCGGCCATCGCCCATAAGTGATGGAGTCGCGCACCCCAGCCCGGGGCTTACCCGAGCGAGCGATCCCGGTCGGTCGGGCCCATCAGGGCCTCCCGAGGGGGCGAATTCACACCGGCAGCATTTCCGCCCTGTCTCGTGACTGCGGTGGGTTCACGTCGGTGAGCCCGACGCCTGGCGCTGTGTCCTTGGGTGCCACTCCACGAGGTCATCTGCCGTATCCCGTCCACTCAGGCTGAGCCAGAGCGTCTGGATCGTCAGTTCCGTCGCCTCATGCCCTCTCGGTTGGATCTCGGCCATTGGGGCACGGGTTCACGATCTCAGTTGTGCTTGGCAGAAGATGGGCGTCGATGTCGTTAGGTGATTCCTCCGTGGGTTTGGCGAGGGCAGACTCGACCGAGTCGAGCAGCGTTCGTTTGTTTGCGGGTATTGACATGGGCCCCCAGTGCGCCTCGAACAGTGGCGCCCACCGTGCCAACATCTGTTGGGACGCCTGTATCACCACTGGTGTGTCCGGATGCAGACGCCTGAGGGCCGCAACGACCTTGCGGGACGACTCGCGATGGAGTCCAAGCGACGACACCACCACGTCGGCGCGCTCGACCAGTTCGCATCGCCCGCAAGCCACGAGCGGGCACGGGCGTGGGTCGAGGCCTCTCGGCCCCCGGCAGCACGACGCCTCGTATCCGTTGTTGTCCAGAAGGCGCCAGTACGCGTACGCCCTGGCCACGTCGGGTTCCTCAATCAGGACTCGTGGTCGGGGGTATTCGCCTTCCGTACGCCGACCCAGATGCTTCCATCGACAGGCGTAGTCCGTGCCCAGGAGATTGCGGCCACTTCGCATAGGCACCTTCCTTCTCGCGGCCCGAGGAGCCGCTCAAGAACCAGTGTGATCCTCAGGTGCGTGGCCAGATAGGGACTTTCGTCCCAGATCGCGGACTCGGAGCAACGCAGGCGTGCTGAGCCTTTTCGTCAGCCCCCTCCCGGAAGTGCCGCTTCCGGACACCAGGCCGAGATGCCTGGCCGACCGGTATCCACCGTCCTAAGTGATTCCGTCCAGCGACCCCAAAGGGCCAGTCGACCAGTCCGTGCATTACGGGACCCGTACGTCGTGACGCTGGGCGGCGAGGTCCTTCTCTTCTTCGCTCAAGGAGGTGGCGTCGACCGGGGTAACCAGGCTCCAGTGGTGACCAACCGGGCATCGCTGGAGCCTCCACCAGCCAAGGCGAATCGCCTTCAGGGAAGCGCCGGGAATCCATAGGGTCGTGAAGATGTGTCCGTCTCGACATCGCACGATGGTATCCATGCTGAATAAGGAACCACGACGTTTGGCAACGACGGCGGCTTCGATGGCTGTCGCCCCCACGCCTAAGGCAAAGCCCGCCTTGCGGCGACCTCTTCGCCCTTGCTCCTGTTCGGTGTGATTACTCAACAATCCTCCCTGAGAGCCGGTGGACCACCCCCCAGTCAGAGTGGGCCAGTCGTTCCTTGCGGCGCTAGAGGCGATGGTCCCATACCGTCGTCCCCGAACCTCGTGGCGTTCGGTACACAGGCGAGTTGGTGGAAGTCAGCCCATGCGGTAGGTGCCGAAGGCGCGCGGTCAGGCCCGGAGGCGCCGTGCTGGAAATCACGGCGTGGAGCGATCCTGAGCGCCTCGGACCTTTGGCGGCTTGCCCTGCTCCGAGAAGGAGCCGGTAGTCGCGGACGGTCAACCCGGACGCGACCAGGCGCGGCGGCCCCGAGAACGAAAAGGCACCTCTAGTGCTGTGTTTCCTCCGTCTCACCTGCCAGCCGAGACGCGAGCTGGCGCGAGATGCCGAGGGCTCGGGCCAAATCGCTGGCGCTTGAACCCTGTTCCTTGGCCAAGGCGAACATCGCCACCCGGACTCGGTGCCGGGCCGCCTCGAACTCCTTGAGAGCATCGGTCACCTTGCCCCGCCGCACGGGCCCATCGAAGTCCTCAAGTGCCGTCACCAGGTGGGCACCCTGATCGACGAGCGTCGCGACGCTGACGTTCGCCTTGATGTAGCTCCGGAGAACGGTGTGGACGTCTTCTGCGGCCTCGATGAGTTCCGAGAAGCGGCGCACCAACTGCTGGCTCTTGCTCGGCACTGCCTCCGATCCCTTCACCCGCCCACGGCTCAATCGGACAGCAACGAGGCTAGTTCGCATGGCAACTCGGGGGTGACGCGAAAGCACCCCCCACCAGGGGGAGCGTTTTCGCTGGACGATCATGCGTCACCCGAGGTCCTTGCGTGGGGGGTACGGCGACAACCTCGGCAGCAGCACGGCCCCACCACCGAGGCCTGTCAACAGTTGTAGACAACTGGACCCATCGGCCCTACCATGGGTGGCTGACAGAGCTGCCACGGTGAGATCACGCTCAACTTCTGGGAGGAGGTCGTGGTGGACCAGCCCCAGGGGTCGTCGTCTCCTTCGCTCGTTGAGGAGCAGCGCCAGCTCACCCGGTCTCGCATCAGGCGAGCGGCTATGGAAGTTATCGCCCGACGAGGCTACGACGCCACGGTCGATGAGATCGCCGAACTCTCCGGCGTGAGTCCCCGCACCATCTTCCGCCACTACGAAAGTCATGACCTGTTGATCGCTGCCACGGTGAAGGACATGTTCGACGCCGGTGCCCGACCGATAGAGAACCTGCCTTCACACACCGATGACCTCGATGGCTGGCTGGAGACTTTGGCAGTGGCGGCCCACACCCGTAACGTCGAGATTCTCGGGAACGCCTTCTGGGACCTGCATAGCAACGGCAAGCTGTCGAAGACACTCGCCGAGCTTGGTGCCCACCGGCGCGAGTACCGCCGCAAAGCCATACGATCCCTCACGACTCTCGCCTGGCGGAGCGCCGGTGGAACCGGCGCGCCTCCGCAGGATCTGTTGTTGGTATTTGGCCTCAACCTCTCGGCGTTCACCACCCATGCGCTCATGGTCGACTTCGGCCAGACCCCGGCCCAGATTGGGGCACTCACCGCCGACATCTTGAGGTTAAGCCTCCGGCGTGCCGTCGAAGCACAACGTGAGCGGGCTGATACCGCTGGCGGTAGAGCCCTGCTGTCGATGAGCTGATGACGTACCTCGGGTGTGCAGTCGATCCTCGCGGCAGCCATCGACAGACCGCACTGTAAGTGCCCGGTAACTCGGCCATGGGGTTTGACCGCCCACTATTCGCGGCCGAGAGGATTTCCAGACGCCTGGGTCCCATGGAGCCTTAGTACGTGTTTCATAACTCCTTTCGCAACGGCTGCCCCGACGGAGCGCTCTTGTCGGGTAGCAAACGGGTCTCGCAGAGCGTGAGTCTTCGACAAATTTTCCAAATATGCGCGCTACCAGCGCGTTTGGCATGTCGAGATGCTCGCGATTTGCGTGTCGAGGCATTGGACTTGTGGGTATGGCGGCAAGGCGCCGTTACCCGACAGACCTGAGCGACCGACAGTGGTCGATCATCGAGAATCTCATCCCCGAGATCGAAGCCGCCGGTCCCGGCGGGCGTCCGCCAGTCCACGCCAAGCGTGAGATCGTCAATGCCATCCTCTACGTGGTGAGAGCCGGGTGTGCCTGGCGCATGCTGCCCACGGACCTCCCACCATGGCAGACCGTCTACCGCTACTTCGCCCTCTGGCGCGACGACGGGACCCTCGATCTCATCCACGACACCTTGCGCGAAGAGGTGCGCGTCTCCACGACAATGAAGGGGCGAAAGCGACGGGACCCGACGCCCACGGGCGGCGTGGTCGACTCCCAGTCGCTGCGGGGAGCCGACACGGTCTCCAAGGCGACCAGGGGATACGACGCCGGCAAGAAGGTCAACGGCCGCAAGCGCCACATCGTCACCGACACGCTCGGCCTGCTCCTCGTGGTCATGGTGACGAGCGCATCGGTGCAGGACCGCGACGGCGGTGCGGCCATCTTGAAGATCGCCCACAAGCTCGTGCCCACCCTCCGCCACGTCTTCGCCGACGGCGGCTACGCGGGACGACTGGTGGCCAAGGCCAAGCGCTACTGGAAGCTCACCGTCGAGGTCGTGCGCAAACCACCGGACCAACGGGGGTTCTCCCCCCTTCCGAGGCGCTGGGTCGTGGAGCGGACCTTCGCCTGGCTCATGCGCTGGCGCAGGCTGGTGCGCGACTATGAACGCTTCCCCGAGACCCATGAGGCGATGGTGAAGTGGGCGATGGTCGGGCTCATGCTGAACCGTCTGGCGCGGCCACCGGGGCCGAAACCGTGGACACAAGGTCCGCGACGCCGGTTATGAAACACGTACTTAGACCCGTCCGTCTTCGCCCGCCGCAGTGGCGATCCAGCTGACGCCGATCATTTGGGCACCGCCGTGCGTACCGATGACGGCGCCCATCATGCCGACTCGAAGCGCCTCTCGGGGAAAGTGGGGAGCGATGAGGTCAAGGAACTCCTCGATGTCGGGGGCCCCGCTGTGCATCACCGCCACATGCTCGATCGGACCTGATTCCGTAAGGCGGTCGTAGAGCCACTCCATGGCCCGCTTGCGGGTGCGCGCCCGGCCGGCCTCTTGGACCACCCCGCCGGTGAGGTCGAGCAGTGGCTTGATGGCCAGTATCGATCCCACCATGGCCTTGGCCCCCCCGATGCGCCCACCCTTCTTCAGGTTCTCCAGCGTGTTCAGAGCAGCGATCACGTGTGTGCGGGGGATGACGTCACCGACCCGGCGCAGCACGGAGGCTGTGTTGGCGCCACTACCGGCCACATTGGCCGCTTCGAGGACGAGGGTGCCGAGTCCGCACGATGCGGATCTGCTGTCGATCACGTGCACCGGAATCGGGCCCTCCCACGCCGCGGCCGCGGTTTGGGCCGACTGGAAGGTGTTCGACAGGTCGCTCGAGATGTTGAGACAGACCACTGCGTCAGCACCAGCGTCACTGGCGTTGCGGAACGCCTGTTCAAAAGCACCGGGCGATGGACAAGCCGTTTGGGGAAGTTCGTCGGAGTTCGCCATTCTTTCGTAGAAGTCTTCGACGCTCATGTCCCGACGGTCGGTGAACTCTGCATTCCCGAACCGGATAGTCAGAGGGACGATCTCGACGTTGAGCAAGTCTGTGTCCGATTGTTCGAGATCGCACGAGCTGTCGCTCACTATGTAGACACCGGACAAGAGCGCATCCTCCTCGTAGTCGCCAATCGCCCCAGCACCCCAAGCGCTGCCGCGTTGATGGCCTTCGGCTAGAGCCAACCCGCGAGCGCGAAAGGGACAGCCAGAACGAGATCAGCCCCAGCAATAATTCCAACGACGGTTAGTTGCCGTCGGTGATTCTGATTCATGTCAAAGACCCATGCTGCCATTCCATAGAACGTCATGTACCCGAAGATCACAATAAGCGGGATGAACGGGACGTTCCAGAACCAGTACTCCCAGTGAAAGTAGCCGATGGCATGCAAGAGGATCTCAACTGCCACGGAGAGGCACGAAAATCCGACAACATAGACCCACCGGTTGGGGACTCCCAGGATGCGCATCCCGCGATCTGGCGGAAGCATCTTCACGAAGACCACACCGGCGATGAGAAAGAACATCGTGAGTTCGATGGTGAGTCCGATGAGGATTAGATAGCTGGTGTGCCCTGTCACAGTCCACAGAGCCGCACGGTTTGAAATGTGGAGAATTGCAGAATTGATGAGTTCGTTGAACCAATCCATGAGCCAGAGAGCCAGTCCGGCAAGAATGATGTCCCATCGTCGTCGCTCGACCTCGACTGCGTAGACGTAGAAGACAACACCAAGCAGAAACACCGTCGACCATTGGAAGGTCGCTGGATCTCGGAGAATCTGCTCGGCTTGCCGAGTGAACGAGGTGATCTCGCCGAAGGACACTGCCATGCCTCGGATACTAGATCCAGCGCCTCGCCCGGTGAGAGCTTGTCGTCGGCGAGAGCAGCACCTTGGGAGTCCCCTGCAGTCGGGGCGGCGCACCGAACGACTAGGTCAGGCGACTCTCGGTTGCCATCTTTAACGAACGGGTTCTGATGCCACTCCAAAGCGCTCCTGGTACGGCATCGAACGCTTCCGCAGGACATCGGCATCAAGCCCCGTGTCCGCGAAGCGGTATCGCCCCCCGCCGCCGTCACCGGGGTTACTGGCGAGAAACGTCCGCATGCGTTCCTCGGTTGCGCTGGTGAGTTCCCGACAGAGGGCTTCATAAAGCTGATGGATGGCCAGGAACGGATCGGACACGAACTCTGCGAATTGGACGTCGATCATCTGACTGGACGGGAACGTGTGCTTATCCCTGTCGGATGCATTTACTCGATTGCCAGCTTGACCAGCACCAACGCTTCCGCAAGGGTCTCGCGCCGTGGCACTCTCGTTCCTCTTCCTACTCGTGCGCCGGGCTCTCGAAATGTTCCGTATCCGGCGCAAGAGCACCTTCGACAAGGATGTCGAGATCCTGGTCCTCCGTCACCAACTCGAGGTCCTGCGTCGCAAGACGCCTCGGCCCCGTTTCTCGTGGGCCGACCGGGCCTTCTTGTCCCTAACGGCGCGACTCCTCCCCCGGCAGCGCTGGTCCTCGCTGCTCGTGACGCCGGCCACGATCCTGGAATGGCAGCGCAGGATCGTTCGTCGGCGCTGGAGGTACCCAAATCGACCGGGGCGCCCACCGCTCGATGAGGAGACGGTCGACCTCATTTGCCAGTTAGCTCAAGAGAATCCGCGCTGGGGCTACCTGCGCATCGTGGGTGAGATGAGAAAGCTCGGAGTCGTGGTCTCGGCCACCGCGGTTCGCGGTGTGCTTCGCCGCCACGGTCTCGGACCCGCACCTCGCCGACCAGGGCCCAGTTGGTCCGATTTCATCCGGGCCCAGGCGAAGAGCATCCTGGCCACAGACTTCTTTCACGTCGACACCGTCCTCGGTCAGCGCTTCTACGGACTCTTCGTGATCGAAATCGACACTCGGGTAGTGCACCTCCTTGGGGTCACAACGCACCCCAACGGTCTGTGGATGGCCCAGATGGCACGCAACCTGGTCTTCAACCTCCACGACGCCGCCCGGAAGGTCCGCTTCTTTGTCCGTGACCGTGATGCCAAGTTCACCGCCGCCTTCGACGAGGTGTTGCGCAGCGAAGGCATCGCCACGATCCGCACCCCCGTCCGGGCCCCTCGAGCAAACGCCTACGCCGAGCGCTGGATCGAGAGCCTGCGAGCCGAAAGCCTCGACCACCTGCTCATCGTCTCGCATCGCCAGCTCGAAGGGGTGCTGACCGCCTACATCGACCACTACAACGGGGCGCGGCCGCACCGGGGCCTCCGGTTGGAGGTTCCCGGGCCCACCCTCACCCCTCCCCCGGTGGGCCGCATCGAGCGCCACGACATCCTCGGCGGCCTCATTCACGAGTACCGCCGCGCCGCATGACCTCGACGCTCACCAGCACCTCGTGCACTTCGAGCCTACGATCGGCACGTGATCCTGCGGTGCACGAAGAAGCTCCTTGCCGTCATCGGTCCGGTCCCTATCTCCGAGCCGACACCTGACGCCGAGGACTGGTACGCAAATCTCGTGTGGTTCGAACGGCGCAAGTGCCCGTTGCTCACCCATGTGAGCACGCTGTTCACAATCCTTGAGGCTGACATCAGCGTCTTGGATCTGCGTTCCACCGGCTCCTACATCGCCGCCCTCATCAAACGGGAACTCCTCAGTGAGGGCCTGCCGCCCGATACGTTTGGCCCCGACATGGAGGAGGTCGTCTATGCCAAGACGGCTGACCGGAGCGTTCTCGGATGTCTGAATGACATGGCATATAGGTGCGAGGTAGCGATCGCCGATTCCGGCTCCCTACGGCACACCGACCTCGTGGCGCTCAATCGATCGCTTCGCCGCAACATCAATAGCGCCCGTGATTACGAGCGCCCCATTGACCTCACGATCGGGCGCCTACGAGACCAATAAATCGAGGGAGCTAAGGGGAGGGAGTGCGTTGAGTCGAATAAATGCACCCGACAGGCTTCCCACAGGCGCGTCGAACCCTCGATGTCGGTGAAGAGGAACGTCACGGTTCCCGATGGTGCGCTCGTTCCCATCGAAGCAGCCTGCCATAGAGCGTCGTGTTGGCGCCCCGGGTCAGGGGACCGGACCCAGGCCGGATGAGTTCCTCCCTCCCGCAGTCATCTGAGAACCAGGCTCTGGCCGGCCGCCGCGCGATATCTCCGCCTCGAGCCCTTCCATGGTCATCGAGCAGACCGCGCGACATTGCCGGTTCTGTGCGCCCAAACGGGGCCACCGTACTTCACTTGGAAGCAGGCAAACCACAGGTCCCGAATCTCGGCGATGTGTGTCCGCGTGTCTCCCGAAGCGGTCCGCCAGACCGGAACGGCTAATAGAGGTACATCGCCACGCTGCTAAACGTGAAGGACGGACCGATAGGGCACCCAGTGGCGGCTGATGTTGCTGGCACGTCGATCTGCATATTGGTGACTGCACCGGAGCCAGCGTAGGACCCTGTCACCGTCGTCGCCGTCGTGCCCCCGTTGAGGGCTGGTGCAAAGAACATGTCAAGCAACGTATACGGCGGCCCGGAATCTAGGACGTCCTCGAAGTTCCCGTGGTACGTGATGTGAGACGGTGCCCACGCGTGAGCAGGCGACGTGGTCCAGTGAACCGTCACGTGAATCACGCCGATAGCGTCGCTGGGGTCGCTTGCAGGATAAGGGCCGATGAAGTTCGAGCATTTGTTCACATCGCCGCCCCCGTGGGTGAAATGTCCTGACGCTGTTACGGTCCCGCTCGTCACGTGGTAGCTGCCGAAGGTCCCGTTGCACCCCGACAGTGTTCCTGTGTAATGAATCATCAACCCAGAGGCGGTCCCGGTCGATTTGATCTGATGGTTGAAGTGTCCAGAGCCTGCAAACGGATTACACGTGACGGTCCCCGACAGAGGAGGCAGCGCCCAGGCCACTCCACTCAATCCGACCAGAAGCCCGGCTTGGACGACAACAACAGCCAAGATAGCGGGTACCTTACGCAACAGGAGCCCTCCTCCATCAGGTGCTCAGCACTTTAGTCACGCTGTCAAACAGCTACCACCGGTCCAAACGCGATTAGTTCGGCGGTAGTCTGAGCGCCTCAGGACCTATTGCGAGATGATGCTCTTGAGGGTCCAGTTGCTCTCTTCCGGGGACTCGTTCCCGCTCAGCACCACGGGCGAGTTGCATCAAACATCGAAATGCATCCTCGGCGAAGTGCCAATGACCTGGCACGACAGACCGTCGGACCGCCCTGAACGTTTGGGCGCCCACGTATCCTCGCAATGCTGAACTCGTGTGCGTGGAACTGGGATTCGGCAGCGGCGTCAGCCTGGCCGTGAAGCGCCGACGAGACTGACGCCTTCGGCTCTGTCAGACTCTTCGTGTGGTCATCATGGCTTTAGACTTTGGACGCTGCATCGCCACCATCGCCAAGGGGTGGGACCCAGGATAGGGGTCGAGAATGCGGTCCAAGACCTATTCTTCGCCATCTCGCCAGAACAAGGACCGGCGGAAAGTCGCCAAGATCATCATCGGGGCTGTCGCCATCCTTGTGGTCTTATTCGTTCTACTTCCTGGCGAACTCGGTACCGACAAACACGCGAGTCGGAACCAGAACTCAACCACGACCACGATGTCACTCTCGGACATCCGAAGCCTATATGAGGGCATCGTCTCTGAATACAACGCGACCCTTGTTTCTTCCAACGCAGTGATCGCCAGCGCCGGAACCGACATCACAACACAGGGCGAACGCATACAGAATGACGAGAGGACCTACAACGACAACGAGTCTGGGAGCGGGTGTTCGGGGAGCACTAGCAACTTCGATTCCTGCGTAGCCAACGAACAACTGACTGCCCAGACTGCTCTCAGTGACGAGAACGCCGCTAAGCGGACCGAGAAGGCAGACGTGACCAAGCAAATCAGGAGCGTCCAGCAGATCGAAACTGAAATCACAGACTTTGTGCAACAGCTCGACGGCATCACGTGGCCATCCTCCGCCTCATCGGTGGAGTCATACCTGACGCATGCTTTGGGCGACGAGAGGAGTACGTATGTGCAAGTTGCGGCTGACCTTGCCAGCGGCAAGTCCTTCTCCACAGATAGCCAGACGATAGCCACGGCCACGTCGGCAGTGGCCACCCAGCTGGCCAGTATGGCCTCAGTCTTGAGTATTCCTGCTCCATCGTCGACTACGCCGAGCTAGGTTGGATTTCGGACGGGACATGCGGCGCGGGAACGAGACCTTGGGTGAGCAGTTCCTCGGGAAAACCTCGCGCGATGAGCGCACGATGAGACATCCCAAGGAGCGTCGCAAGATGAACAAGAAACCGGCTTGACCTGGAGTGGAGAAGACGATGTCTTATTCGAACCGGCAAGACCTGCAACTTCGCATGCAGAACCTGATTTGAGAGCTGCTCGATACCTCGTGCCACAGAATCCAGGCGATGATCCCTTGAGTTTGTCGAAGAGTGCCGAGATGCCTTGCTCCTCTGGCGTAGGCCATTGTCGGTAAGACCTAGCCAAACTTCGCCCCTTCAGGCGCCACGCAAGGAAATCTGCGCAGCTTCGGAACTCGGCGGTCGGCGCAATATCAGACGGGTTCCGCCCGAGCGGACTTTGTCGACGGCCCTAGCGATATCAGGCACTTCAACGCTCGGTCGCGGCGCCGATTGGCACACGTCGCCATTCAAGCAGGGGCGATTGTCGTCCGATATCTCCCGGAGTGGGATCTCTTCAGATTCGGCGCTGGCGCAACTGGGGCAAGGACCGTCTCTACGTAGATGACGCCGCCGGTGGCCCGGTGGGCTGGATCGACCTGATCACCGGCGAGACGAGACTGCAACGCCCCGAGCTCGAAGACTCATTTCGGCAAGCAGCAGCCGCGTACCAAATCAAGACCCACACCAGTGTCCCTGACCCTTGCTCCGGCGGCACGGTCGAGGAAGACTGGATGGACCTTGCAGCGAATCGGCCTGGCGAAGGGCTTCGTACAAGCTCGGAACCAGAGCTGACTCCGCAGGCCCGGGAGGTCGGTGCCGACGGCGAAGCCACGGTCGGAGCTCGCCTCGACAGGCTCAAAGAGGACGGGTGGCAGGTCCTGCACTCCGTGCCGGTGGGTGCTCGCGGCTGCGACATCGATCACGTCCTCATTGGACCGGGCGGCGCGTTCACCGTCAACACCAAGAATCACCGTACCGCCGATGTTTGGGTCGCCAAGCCCACGTTGATGGTGAACGGTCACAAGGAGAGTTACTACGCAAAGTCGCGCTATGAAGCAGAGCGGGCAGCGCGCCTTCTGTCCGCGAACGTTGGCCTGAGCGTGCTGGTTCGGCCTGTGTTGGTGATCCTTTGCCGAAGCTTCCATGTGAAGAGCCAGCCCGAAGACGTAACAGTCCTCTCCTCGATGGACGTTCCTCGGCATTTCAAGAGGATGCCAGAAGTGTGGTCGTCCGAGCAGATCGAGGCTGTATTCGCACACGCCAGGCGCTCCACCACCTGGCTTCCGCGCTTGAGCTGAAGACCATGGAGCATCTCGATGGCGAGCTCTGCACTGTCACGGCGATGAGAGCCGAAGCAACTCCAGGATTCGGACAAACGCCAGGTACAGGAAGGACGGCTCATGGCCGAGATTCAGCGTGACCCTCATGTCGATGAAGGGCCATGAGTACCATCACCGGTCGTCCGGCGATGGTACGACATCTGCCCTCCACGGAAACGACGGCCATCCGCGGGGCGACGCAGACTCTTCCGATGCCGCCAGATGGGATTTCCATGCACTGATAAGCTCAGAGGTCTGGACATCGGGGGTCACGCAGCCACCCCTGATCGGTGCACCGCCACCCGGTATCTGACGGGAACGTCGGTGCCTGGGAACGTGGCCCCGAGGCTGGTCAGATCATCGACCAGCCCTTCAAGGGCGCGACGGTGGATGGGGGTGTCGGGCGGATCGAGGGTGACCTCGACCACGCCACCAGTCGTCCGTATCTCGCCGGACAGCTGGGCAAAGGAGCGCAAGAGATCGCGCACGTCATGAGGGTTGCGGTAATGCTGGACGAGTCGGTCGAGCAACCACTCTTCGGCGTTGTAGGCGGTGACCTTGACGCGGTCGATGATGGCTTTGTGTTCGAGGCGCATTACGTGGCGACGCTTGCCTGACTGAGCCAGGGGCACCTTGGCCGGCAAAGGGTGCCGACTGTCGACGGCGTCGGCGATCTGCTTTTCGAGCGCCCGGAGCCGGGACACCGCACCGCCTTGGGACACCTTTAGGCCGTGGGCGCTTCGACTCTGCTCCCGGGGTTCGTCAAGCAGGACGTCGCCCAGTTCCTCCTTGAGCTTGGCCGCCTGGCGTCGCAGGTCGGCGATCAAGCGGTCGAGGCGCTTGCGTTCGGGATTGGGGACGAGCGTGGTGGGATCGGCTTCGTCGGCCCCGTAGCTCACGAGGGTGTCCAGGCCGTGGTGCTCGCCCATGTACTTGAAGAAGTTCTCTTGGCGCCAGCGGGCGAACATCAAGCAGCAGATGCGGGCCGGAGACAAAGACGAGGCGATGTTGGTGAGGATGGGGGTCTGGTGCCCGTCTTTGGTGCGCACCACGATGCGGCGCCACGGCCCCGATTTCCCGATGTGCACCTTGTCCTCGGTGGCCCTGAAGCGCACTCGGCGGCCCTCGAAACGAGTCTCCCGGCGAGTGAAGGAGTCCTCGGGCAGCGAGACGTTGCCGCGCTGGTAGGTGATGAAGTCGATCTTCTCCTTGGTGAGCCACGTGAACAGCTTCCCGTCGAAGCCGCCGCGGTCGAAGATGACGGTGAAGCGCCGGTCGCCGAGCACTTCTCGTATGGCCTCTATGACCCGGGGCATGGCCTTGGCCAGGTTGGCCGAGAGCTCCTCGGTCAGAAACAGCAACGGCCGACCCTGGAGATCACCCACGAAGTAGCTATGCACGGCGGGCAGGGGCATGCGTCGTTGGGAGTTCCAGACCTCCTGGAGGTGGCGTTTGCCGGAGTAGACCTTCATGTGACCGTCGACGTAGAGATAGGCGCTCTCGATGACCCCGGTCTCCACCCACCGGCGGGCCAGGGCGGTGCCGAGCTCCGACGCCTTTCCCTGGGCCACCAGCTCGCAGAGCTTGCGACGAAGGGTCTTCACCGCCGGGGCCCGACCGGTTCCCACCAGCGCACCGAACTCGGCCCGGCGCAGGTGCTTGGCCGACTCCACCGTGGTGCGGGCCAGAAGCGTCATGAAGAACAGGGTGCTGAACACCGCCCGCACCCCGAAGCGCTCCGAATTGGGTAGGCGGAAGAGTTTGCGCGACACGTCGACGAGGCCGAGCGCGGCCAGAGCGGGGTAGTACAAGGCCAGGCCCATGTATTGCCCTCGCACATGACGCGGCACGATGACCGGCGGATCGTCGTCCGACGCGTCGGACCCGGGTTCCGGTGGAAAAACGACCGCTGCCGGTACTTCGCTCTCGCTCGCCTCTTCTTCGTCTTCTTCGTCGGCAACGGCTGCCAGCTCGGGCTGCACGGCACCGGGCCCGGCCAGGCGCCGGGCATGCGACGTCGACAGCACGACACTGGTCCGTTCGGCGACCAGTCGCACGAGGGCGGTCGGACCGAGGCCGGCTCCTTCTCCTTCGATGACACGTCGAACCTCGGGCGTCACCTTGTGCGGACCTTTCGGTCCACGCTTGGCCGGCATCACCGCCGACAGGCCATCGTGGGCCAAGCGCCCGGCCAGCCGGGCCACCGTGTTGCGATGGCAACCGAAGGCAGCGGCGATGTCAATGTCGGAAGCCAGATCGGCGCGCGACAGCATGGCGATGCACGCTGCTTCGGCGCCCTTGTCGTCGGCGTCGTAGATCTGGATGGCCACCGAGCCGAAGAACACGGCCCGCTTCCCGCCGGAGTCGAGGAGAGTCAGGCGCTTGCCGATGGGCGTGCCCGGCACCACCGAGTACTCGAACATCGGTGTGGCGACGGGCGCATCCTGGCCGATTTCCACGCTCTGATTTTACCGGATGCCGTCTCCAAAGTGGTGGCAATCTGCACTATGAATTATGACGCTAGCTCCTGGGCACGATGTCCAGACGTCTGAATTTAGGTCGCCCCCCGGACCGACCTGTATCGCCGGGCGGCCACAAGATTTGCGTGCGGCCTTGCGGGTCAGCGCTTTGGTGACCAGTTCATCTCCGTGGTTCCCAGCTGAAGAATCGAATAGCCAGGACGAGACCCGCTGCACCCCAGGCCGCGACCACGCCGACGTCACCCCAGGAGAACGGGGTGCCCAGGAATCCCGCCTGCATTCCGAGGGCGAAATGCCTCACCGGAAAGATGCGCGCCACCCACAGTATCCATGAGGGAGTCGAATTCCCGAAGGCAATGAAGATGCCGGACAAGAAGAGGAGAGGCAGGATTGTGGCGTTCACGATGGGCGCCGACGAATCAGCGTTGGGGATGACCGCGGTGAGCGCCAGTCCCAGGGCGCAGAAGGCGACTGCGCCCACCACCAGCATCACGACGAAATGGAACAGGCTCGTCCCCGTCGGGATGGTCGCTGAATATGCGGTCCGACCGAAAGCGGTGGTCAGCGCCACGAGGATGATCGCCACGCTCAGGGCATGAACGACCCGAGCGGCCAGGAACGAGCCCGCGGGCAGTGGGGTGCCGTTGGTCCGCTTCAAGATGCCGGCATCGCGTTGGAAAGTGATGCCGATCGCCGTGTTGGTGAAGCAGGCCGAGATGACCCCGAACGACGCCATCGAGGCGACGTAGTACGTCGAGGATTTCACCGTCAACGCTCCGATATGGAGGTTGTAGTGGCCCAGGAGGGACGTGAAGATGACGAGGAACATGAGGGGAAATGCGAAGATGAAGAAGGCGCTCGCGGGGTTGCGCCAGAATTCCTTGTTCACGTAGCGGACCTGGGTAAAGGTCAGCGCCACGGCTCTCATTCGTGCTCCTCTCCGGTCGGGGGCGAGGTCAGCGACAGGTAGACGTCTTCCAGGGTCGGTCTCGTCACTTCCAGGCCATCGAGGGTCAGGCCCTGGTCGATCGCCCAACCCGTCAGCTCATGCAGCGTCTTCTCCAGGTTGTCGACGCTCAGCTCGATGAACCCGTCGGGGCCGACCGGACCACCGAGGCCTGCCGGCGGCACGACTCCTCCCGCGACTCGGTACCGGACCCGCGCCCTGGCCCGGTCCCGGGAACCAAGGGTGGAGGGTGGGCCCTCTGCCACGATGCGGCCAGCGGCCATGACGGCGACCCGGGCAGCCAGGTACTGCGCCTCATCCATGTAGTGGGTCGTGAGCAACACGGTCTTGCCCAGGCTGGCCAGGTTGGCTATGATGTCCCAGGCTTCATGACGAGCTGTGGGATCGAAGCCGGTCGTCGGCTCGTCCAGGAAGAGCAACTCGGGGTCCCCGGCCAGACCAATCGCCATGTCCAGCCGGCGTTGCTGGCCACCGGAGAGGCGTGCGACACGCTCGGTCCTCTTGGCATTGAGACCGACGAGGTCGATCACCTCGGAAACCGGACGCGGATGCGAGTAATAGCCCGCGTACATCGTCACCAGCTCTTGGACGGTGAGATAGGGGTTGATTCCCGTGGACTGCAAGACGATCCCGATGCGGGGCTTGAGCTGGGCGCGCTGACGGCCGGGATCGCATCCCAAGACCCTCACCTCGCCGGCATCTCTCGACCGGTACCCTTCCAGGATCTCCACGGTGGTGGTCTTCCCCGCTCCGTTGGGCCCCAGAAGTGCGAAGATCTCGCCACGGGGGATCTCCAGGTCGACGCCGGCGACCGCAGGCGTCCTCGAGTACGACTTTATCAGTCCCTTCACCAGCACCGCCGGTGCGGCTGGTTCGACTGCATTCATGTCACGAGTTCTCCGACGTCATGTCGAGGTTCGACGGGCGGGCCGAATGTCAACCCCAGGACATAATCCGAATCGGGGCGCCGAGCATGGCCGTATCCTGCGAGCGATCATCGGGATCCTCAGTCATGTACGAAGGATAACTCCACGAGCGTGGGCATCAGGGTTGTGTCAGTGCGGGTCGGGGGTGGGTCCTAAGGTCGGGCTGATCCGGGCCCACGCACACTTGACGGGGTCCCGGGCCGAACGTCATCTATCGGTGAGCCGGGGCGGGTTGGGCCGGTTCCCGTTGACGGCCTCGTGGACAGAACCGACAGACGGACCCTCACCTGGAAACCAAACCAAGGTGATTGGACGGTTGTGGTGATGAACCCCAATGGATCCTCGGGGCTCTCGGTAACAGCAGACGCCGGTGCCACCAGTCCTGCCCTCGGCCGGATCGACGCCGGACTGTTCGTCGCCAGCGGAGTATTGCTGGTGGCGGCAGGCGTGCACATCGCCGCACCTCGTCCTTGCCCGCCGCAGGGTGTCATGACGTTTCTTGCGGACATCCCGACTAGGTCCTGGCGCTCCACGAATGTGCAACCAAGGGGAACCGACTTCGGCTCGGCGACGTCCAATTGGTGAACCAAATCCCGGAGGAAGCTTTGCGTAGGAATCGAACCATTGTGCTGGTGTTGCTTGCGATGGGGGTGATCACCCTCGGCGCCTGCGGGACCACAACGAGTCACAGCTCGTCGCCGGCTGCGCCCAAGCTCTCCCTGTTGGAAGGCAGCGCCAAAGCGGCCGGGCCCGCTCTCTACCCCCAACAGCCGACCCGCTACGTGCTCGACGGCCCCCTGGCCGATCTGGGCTCGCAGGCCTCGGTGTTCAAGCTGGTGGGCCACGACGTCACCACGGCCGATCTGGCTGCAATGAGCAGCGCCCTCGGGATGCACGCCACGCCGGTACGCACGGGGACGGGTTGGGAGCTCCGCGACGGTGAGGCATTGCTGACCGTGACCACCAGCGGCGTGCCCTCCGTTGCCTACACAAGCACTGGTGCCACAGGCTCGAGCCCCGGTTCGGTCGGAAGCGGCTCGGCTGGAGGCGCCGGTGCGGGAAGCTCGAGCACGGGCAACCCGTCGACCGGCGTCAGCGCCCCACCACCGCCGATCGTCCCTCCCGCAACCTCCCCTTCGACGACGCTCCCCCAGGAGACCGTCCCGTCGACAACGCTGCCCACACCCGTCGACGTTCCGAGCGCCGACGACGCTGTGAACATGGCGCAGGCGCTCCTCGGTGACTTGGGCGTACTGAATGGTCAGCAGTGGTCCCACACAGAGAGCGATGTGGGGGGAATCACCGTCTCGTGCGCGCCCGGCACCGAGTGCAGCCCGACTCCGAGCCCTGTCACCGCTCGCACCGTGACCTATGCCCTCGTCGTGAACAGCGTACAAGTCCCCAGCGTCAGTTGGTCAGTGACCATCGGCGAGCACCGGCGTGTCGAATCCGTCTCTGGGACGTGGGCGCAACCAGCGAGTGTCGGCACCTACCCGCTGCGTTCGACCCAGAGTGTTTTCGACGACCTCCAGAGCGGGCATGCCCAGTATGTTGGACCGCAGCCCCTTGCAGCGACTGCCGGACCAAATGCGACAACGGTCGCCACGGGTCCGTCACCGGAGATCGAAGTGCACATCACCGGTGTGGCACTCGGCCTGGCGCGTTGGGATGGTGTCAACGATGCACTGACGGTCGCCTACCTTGTTCCCACCTATCGCTTCCACGCCAAGGTCGCAGGTGGTTCGCCGTATGATATTGAGCTGCTGGCGCTTGATCCCGCCAGCTTCGCGATCGTCGCTCCGTCCACGACGGGCGGACCGACATCCAGCCAACCGAGCAGCAGCGTTGTACCACTACCGGTGCCGACACCTCGACCGGGCGGGACGGGTTCGGGTACTGGATAGGTGCGGTTGACGGAAATTCCCTCCCAGAAGTAAGAAGGCTGCTTCGCCAGAGTGTGAGGTATCTATGGCTGATACCGCAGGCAATCGAGGGAACAGGGGTATGGCCGCCAAGGGTGGAGCTGGAGGCATTTGGTTTCTTGGCTTCATCGGGGGGCTCGTCTATTACCTGCATACCCACTCGGGAACATTCTGGCTTGTCCTGCTCGCGATCATGAAGGCAGTTGTCTGGCCAGCATTTCTCGTCTACCACCTGCTGATGCTGAAGCCGTAACTGCGCATTTTGGGTGCGGTTCGGCCAGCTGAGGCGAGCGCTCACGTCCACGGCAAGGTCGTGGTCACTCTGTAAGTGCGATCGGCAGTCCGGCAACGCGGCGACGCCCTGCTCCGAGGGAAGAACGAGCCCGAGAAGCCGGTCATGGATCTGGGCATCGCTGAACCCGGTGAGGCAAGCGCTGCAGCCAGTTGGACAAGTCTCGGGCGAGGTCTTGGACGCCAGGGCGATCTTCCCCAGCCGCCGATGATTCACGAGCAGCCACTCGTGGATCTCACTCAATTCGGGGACGCTCCTTTGCGAGCCCGTGGTCCCGCCAGGTAGTCCCGCCGAGGATCACAAGGCGCTCTCCCAGCTGCGCAGGGCCCGCAGCTGGGGCGTCTTCTTGCGTTGATGGCCCGACATGCGCTGAAGGATGTCATCGAGCACCACGATGGCAGCATCGATATGGGGGCCCTTGTTGAGCATGACGCACTCCGCTCGCTGGGCCATGGCCGCATCGGTTACCTCGGCCCGAGAGGGCTGACCGGTACGCGCCAGTTGGTCGAGGACTTGGGTCGCCCAGATCACCGGCAGATGAGCCGCCTCGCACAACCACAGGATCTCCTCTTGCACCTCGGCGAGGCGTTCATAGCCCGCCTCGACCGCCAGATCTCCCCGGGCGATCATGACCCCGACCAGGGGGGAGCGCATGGCGTGCAGCAGGATCGCAGGGAGCCGGGCGAACGCCGCCGTCGTCTCGATCTTCAGGATGAGGCCGAGGTGCTCTCCCCGGACCTGGCGAAGGTGGTCGCGCAGATCATCGACGTCGCGCTCATGGCGCAGGAACGAGAGCCCAACCATGTCGGCGTGCCCCGCAGCGACCTTGAGTAATGGTAGGTCGGCGGAAGTGACGGCGGTCACCGGGAGATCCGTGTCCGGCAGGTTGATCCCCTTCTCCGCCCGAAGCTTGGAGCCGCGAGGCGACGCCATCAGGATCCGCACGACCAGCTCGTCGGCGGCCACGCTCTCGATGACGCCGGTCACCTTCCCGTCGTCGACGATCACCCGCTGGCCCACCCGGGCCGTTTCAAAGGCGGCTGGGAGGGTGCAGCCGATCCGGGCGCCTCCTGGCTGCCCGTGGCGCCACGGCACGGCTGGCACCAAACTGCGGGTGAGCACGAGGGGCTCCCCGACGTGCAAGATGTGGTACTGGGGCAGCGGCGCGAGGACGCCCACGTGGGTCGTGTCGCCACCGCAGGACAGCGACGCCCCGGTCTCCAGATAGGTGGTGTCCCAGACCTCCACGACACATGCCTCCGAGGTGACCTCCACCACCCGCAGTTCACGCCGGGAGCTTCGGGTGTCGTCCATCTCGACGATGTCCCCCGGACGGCGACGCTCGATCCACGCCGCGTCTACCGGTAGCCCAGGAGATAGGACGTCAAGTGGGGAACCAGCGACGAGCGTCGCCAAGGCGGGGACGACAGGCACCCCTCGCAGGTCCCGTTCGGGCCGCAGCTTCAGGACGGGGGGTCCGTCCGCGAGCGGGCCGGTGCGGATCTTGGGCCCGGGCAAGTCCATCGATACCCGGCACGGGCGACCGACCTCGGCGGAAGCCTTGCGCACGTTGCGCGCCATCTGTTCCCAGTGGCTGGGGTCGTCATGGGCCTCGTTGATGCGAGCGACGTCCATACCCCGAGCGACCAGGTGCCGAACCAACAGGTAGTCGTCGGCGGCCTCGGTCGGGAGGGTCACCATGATGCGAGGTACGCGCCCCGGGGGGCGGGGTCCGAAGAGGGCGTCGGTATTGCGGTCGAGGGCGGCCCGGCCCTCCTCGAAGCTCAGGGTGGTAGACGCGACTCGTGGCTCCATCCCGTCGAGAGCGGCGCGCACGCTCTGGAGCGTGGCGAGAACGTGGGGCTCGCACCGTCCCAGCGACGACAACCCGCGTTCCCCCAACATTCGCTGCAGCCGGCGGACGTCGCCGTGTCGAAGTGCGAGGTAGTGGACGAGGTTGATGGCGTCCGGCCGGTGGTCAGGGTGGACAGATGCCACGTCCTCACCATGGACCTGCTCCAAATGACGCATGAGGTCTTCGAGCCCTGCCAGCTCGGCGCGCATCGACGCTCGGCCTCGGTCATCCTCAGCCGGTTGGCGGCCCAGCAGCGCGACTTCATCCTCGGGACTCCCGACCACTCTTATGACGCTAGGACGGCCGGTGCTCGGCAGCTAGGGTCGAAGGGCTGTTGGGATGTCGCCCGAGGGTGAACATTTCGTGAACGATCCGCGGAGCTTCCACTGCAGCGTTGCGCGCCTACGCCGGCAGCCGAATACACCCGTCGGTCCTGCAGCGGTCGAGGTCGGTCGCCCACCCTCGGCGCAAGACGCGCTGGGGCCGAAGAGCAAAGAGCTTCCAGCGGGATGAAGATGGCGGCCAAGACGACCAAACAGAAGACGATCCTGCCCCGAACACCAAGTGCTCCGACTAGCTGGCCAGCGTGGCCAGTCCGACTGCGGGGCGCGAAGGCGTGCACCGTCTGCGCACCTCTGGTGGCTTCGACGGGTTCGATGCTGGGAACCGTATGACGAGCGATCCCGCAAAGACACGCTCTGCGGCGGCATCCTCACAAGACCTCCCACTCCGGACCTGGTCGGCTTGGCTGTTTTGACGCCTCCGACCGCACCGACGCTCACCGAACCAGATCGGCGCTTCTACGTGCCCACGGTCCGGAGGGTCGGGACCCTGCGCCCAATTGGGCACCCGGAGCAAGACCCGGATCTCCCGTAGTCAGGCAACACCCACCCCCCGGTGGTGACCTTCGCCTCTGTTTGGTCGGAAGCCCGGCTTCGTACATTGATGTCATATGACGACTGTCGGCCTATCTCACGCGCCGCTCGCCGCTGATGTACACGACCTGCTTGAACGGTATCTGCCGGTCTATGACGTCGTGATCACCGAGCACCTCGTCGTCGACGCCGGCATCGAAGACACGTATCGGACCGCCAAGGATCTCGACTTCCTGACCGTCCGCTCACCGTTGCTGACGGCCTCCATGTTCGTGGGCGGGCTGCCCGCCAGGCTCCGAGGTCACTCGCCCGAGGCGCCGCCGGAACTCCGCCGGGCCGGGGACTCCCCAGGGCTGCCCGGCTGGCTCCTCCTCGGCGAGGTTCCCGGCCGGGAGGTGGCATTCGGGGCCATCGGCAAGTTCTGGAAGGCCGACATCGAGTGGCAAGACGTGCCCCTCGAGCAGTTCGAGACCTTCGACGAACCCGGCTGGGGCAAGATCGCCTGCCACTTCCTGGTCCGCCCCGACGGCCCGGGCCGCACCGTTTTGACCTACGAGTGCCGCACGGCCACCACCGACCCACCCGCCCGGCGCAGGATGGCCCGCTACTGGTGGCTGATCCGTCCCTCGTCGGCCACATCATGCGCGCCACGCTGCGAACCATCAGCGCCCAGACCAGGCGAACGGTGATGACGCCATGAGGGGCGCGGGCCTGGAGCTGCGTGACTCCACCAGTCGCCTCCGGACGCCACAGATCGGAGCTGACGGTGGTGGGTGAGGATCGACTGCACGTGGTCTTCGGGGCCGGGCAGGTCGGGGTGGCCCTCACCGCCCGCCTGACCGAGCTCGGTCTGGCGGTGCGGACCGTGTCGCGACACCGGCCGGCCACGCTGGCCGTCGGAGTCGAATGGCAGGCCGCCGACGTCGCCGAAGCTGAAGCCGCGGCGGACGCAGCCAAAGGCGCATCGGTCGTCTACCAGTGTCTCAACGCCCCGTACACCAAGTGGCCCCAACGGTTCCCGCCGCTGCAGAAGGCCGTGCTGAGCGCCGCCGAACGGGCAGATGCTCTCCTGGTGAGTCTGGAGAACGTGTACGGCTACGGCCCCACTGGGGGCAAGCCGATGACCGAGGACCTCCCGCTCGCCGCGACCACGGTCAAGGGCCGAACCCGAACGGCCATGACTCAACAGCTGCTGGCCGCCCAAGACGCTGGTCGAGTCCGGGTCGCCATCGGGCGGGCGTCGGACTTCTTCGGTGCCGGGGTAACCGAGTCGACGCTAGGGAAGCGGGTCTTCGCCAACGCCGTGGCCGGCCGGCCCGTCGACTTTCTCGGCAACCCCGGTCTCCTCCATACCTACAGCTATGTTTCCGACATCGCGGCTGGCTTGGCCACCCTCGGCACCGACGCCCGCGCCGTCGGCCAGGTGTGGCACCTGGCCGGCCCAGAGACCGTCACCACCCGCGCGCTCCTCGATATCGTGGCCAGCGAGGTCGGCCACCCTGTCGAAGTCCGACGCATACCCAAGCTGGCTTTGCGCGCCCTCGGGCTTCTCAGCCCGATGATCCGGGAACTGGACGAAATGGCGTATGAGTTCGATGAGCCCTTCGTCCTCGACACGACTAAATTCGAGTCCACCTTCGGAACCACGGGCACCCCGTTGACCACCGCGATTGCCAAGACGGTCTCCTGGTACCGAAACGAAAGAAGTGCGAGGTGACTGGATCGGAGGCTCCGATGGGCGACGAGCTAAGCCCGACCGCAGCGTGGTCCAGGCGGGTACGGCGCATCGGCGGCTTCATCCAGATGGCCTTCGCTGCCTTCTGGCTGGTGCGCGGTAGCCTCAATGTCCGCGGTGCAGTCGGAATGGCGCTGGCGGTCGGGGTCGTCGCGATTGCTGTCGCTGTCGTCGGCTATGGCATTCGGGTCACTGGCGGCACCGCTCCACGGCCCACCACTTGCGAAGCCAAACGCATCGAGCGAGCCGTGACCGTCGCCACCATCATCCAGCTGGCCGCATCCTTCGCGGCACCGGCAGTCGTGATCGCCGCCGGCCACTCCGACTGGGTGCTGCCGTCCATCGCGATCACCATCGGACCGCTGTTGCTCTGGCTCGATCACCGCGTCCACATCCCCCGATACCAGCCGGTCGGCTGGGTGCTCATCGTCGGACCGGTGGTGCTTGTCGGCACGATGTCGGGCTCCGCGCTCGCGGCGACCACCGGCATCGCCGCCGGCGCACTCCTCCTCATCACCGCTGCTGCCGGCTTCCACGACCTGGCGCGTGGTCGAGCGCGCAGCTCGTTCAGTCCGGTCAATCGGAGTACGCAGACCCAATAGTCAAGACTCGCCCCCTGGCGCTGGTCCTCGCGCCCACGGCGGCTTAGCCCCCGCCTTCGAGCAACAGATCGATCCATTGGGGCGGTGCTCCGGTGCCGCGCCGACGCCGACCTGGCACCGATCGACGGAAGTGCGCTCGAAAGCTCTCGCAAGTCACCGAATCCGCCTCAGAAGGGTGAGAGCGGACTATGGCCGCAGTCGACGAACCGCTGAAAGCCGTGTAGGCAAGTTGCTGGTGTTGCTGCGACTTCACCCACGCTTGGCCGTATCACCAGCTGACGACAGCTCGTGGTTCGCCAGCAGCGGTTGGACCAGTGTTCTGTCTGATGCCACGATTGAATGGCCGATAGCTGGCCCGCCAGTTCGCCTAACCTGGGGCAGCTCATGGCCGAAGTTGCGATCCCGATATCGGGCGAGATGCCCGCGTACCTCGCCACACCCGAGGGCGCAGGGCCCTGGCCGGGCGTCGTCGTTGTCTCCGACGTGATGGGGATGAGCCATGACCTGCGAAGCCAGGCCGACTGGTTGGCCTCCGAGGGCTACCTGGCCGTGGCGCCGGACCTGTTCTTCCGGGGCAACAAGGTCATGTGCCTGCGTACGATCTTCCGCGACGCGCTCGCACATAAGGGTCAGACCTTTGACGACCTCGAGGCGGCCCGCTCGTGGCTCACAGCCCGCGAGGACTGCACCGGCCGGATCGGGGTCATCGGCTTCTGCATGGGGGGAGGCTTCGCCCTTCAGCTGGCCCCTAGCCACGGCTTCTCGGCGTCGAGCGTCAACTACGGCGCACTTCCCAAGGAGCTCGAGTCGTTCCTCGCGGGTGCCTGCCCGGTCATCGGCAGCTACGGGGCCAAGGACAGAACGCTTCGCGGCGCCGCTGCCAAGCTCGAGCTGGCGTTGAGCGGCGCCGGTGTGGCCCATGACGTGAAGGAATATCCAGATGCTGGCCACTCGTTCCTGAACGACCACGACCCAGCGGACTTCTCGAGGGTCGTAACAAACCTGGCCGTGGTCTTTGCACGACTTACGGGCAGTGAGTATCACGAGCCATCGGCGCGAGACGCACGCAGTCGCATAGTCGCCTTCTTCGACGAACACTTGAAGCGTTGATCGCTGGTAGCGGTTCAACGACACCGCCTGCGAATGCTCTGCTTGCGCTCGCCGGACCTGGACTGGTGGAGCAACCATGGGTCGCCGAACCAGAAGACGATCTCCATCCGCTTGAGCCGCGCCCGATTGTCCGATCTGGAGGCTGATATCACGGAGGCCAGCAACAACGGCGGCACGCCATAGACGGATCTGGGACTCATCGCCAAGGCGTCAATGGTTCGAGAGTCAGCACTCTCTTGTCAGGTCAGTGGAGGTAAGCGGACAACTCTCGAACCAAGCAATCAAGGAAGAGATCGACAAGCTCTGGGCCTTGACCAGGCATTTTGATTGACACCCGGCAGTCGACTCTGGGCTCCGGCTTCCTCTTGGCGGGCCCGAAGAACGATTCAGGGTCTCCCCCGCCGCGAAATCTGACTCGCTCCCCCCGGGCGCCCAGCAGACCGCCCCGCATCGCCGGGTCGGAAGACTTGCGAGCGGGCCGCCTCGTTCTCGACCTCGGGGTTGGCCGCGCAATCCGGCAGGGCGACGTGGGCCACCTAACCAGAGCAGGCATGTCCGCCCGGCGTTATCGGATGGGTAAGGCCCCGTAATGGGGTCCAGCAGGTAGCGCATGTACGGCAATGTCGAGCGGTTACTGGTCACCCTCCGGCGCTCCGATCAGGGTGTTACCGGGCCCCATTCCTGTCGCTGCCCGACCTGCCTCTGGCAAAGCCGAGCTGTTATGTCATGCCCTCATCATCGCTCGGCGATAGGCAGCACCGAGCGTCCGTCAGACGGCAGATCATGACCACCGAACCGGCGTTTGGGGGCACTACGCAATGTGGCGGAAACCACACCGGTCATAGTGAGGCTCTCACGCCGCCCTTGTAGAAGTAGACCCGCAAGCCTCCTCCTTACGTCACAACTGGGGGTCAGCGGATGTGGTGTTCGTAGGCTCCGCCTCGTCCTGCGGGCCTTGTCGCAGCAAGTCGAGCAGCTCCTTGGGGTCGAATTTGCCGGGCTCCGTCGTACGCAGGAAGTCCCTCAGGATCTTGACGAAGCGGACGGGCTCCTCCACCTGGGGGAAGTGGCCCACACCCTCCATCACCTCCAACCTGCTGTTGGGGATGGCCTCGTGCGCTAAGTAGGCGTGGTGGAGCGGAATGATCCTGTCGTGGTCGCCCCAAACGATGAGCGTCGGCGTGTGCGCGGTCAGGTAGAGGCGGTCTGCGGCGCTGACCGACTGGCCGCCCGGGTCGATCACGGACCGTATGGTTCGGACGAAGGCGTCGCGGCTCTCGCCTTCCGTCAACGACTTGTAGGAGCGCCACATCTCCACCGCCTGGGCGTTAGGGAAACCTCGCCCGCCGAAGAACTTGACGACCGAGTCCCCCCAGTTCCCCACGGATGCTGGGAACAGTGCCGGCATCACGTACTCGGCCCCTGGCAGGGTGGCGAGACGGAGGATCCAGTTCACCTCGCGGCCCAAGCCCCCGGCGTCAACAAGTACCAGGCGCTCGCAACGCTCGGGGAATTGATAGGCAAACTGCAGGGCCACTCCACCACCGAAGGATTGCCCGACCACGGTTGCCCGGTCGATGCCGAGGAGGTTGAGGAAGTCCCGCATGGCGCTGGCGAGGTTGCCGAGCGAATAGTCGCCGAGAGGTTTCTCCGACGCCCCGTGCCCGGGGAAGTCCGGGGCCAGCACCGTATAGTCGCTCTGCAACAGGCTCATGGCGGGGACCCACGTGAGACAGCTGCCGGCGATGCCGTGGAGCAGCAACAGCACCGGGCCCTGACCACCACGGCGGTAACCGATCTGGTGACCGTGGATAGAGATGTATTCGATTGCGAACTCTTCTGTGGGGGTGATCTGCTTCATGGCCTCGATGGGTCCGTTGTCCCTGGCACGCCCGCCCGACGGTCGCACATTTGCCATGGTTCCATCATCCCGAGTTGGAGTTGGTTGCGTCGAGGTCCGAACGTCCCAATCTCATCAACCGCCCAAGTCCCAATCGCATCGTCGTTCGGGTGCCAGTTCCGCCATCCAGGTTTGGTGGCAAGTACCTTTCATTTCGGAAATCGCCTGCCCCACACTTGCCGGTAGATGCCGAGTAAGTGCCCAGAAGCCGGGAATGGCGGGGTCGTTAGAGGGGTGCCAGAACACCGGTACGTTGCGGCGCAGCCACTCGAATTGCTGATGGGGGACGCCTTCCGTCCACTGATCGGGACTGATGAGATCGATCTCCACCGGAGCGTCCTTTCGATATGTCGTGCGAGGCGTGGTGCGGATGTTACAAGGCGCACATCAGCGCCGGCCCACGCCAGGGCGAGCGCCCGTCAGGACGTGAGGCCGAGCTCACGCCACTTGGGGCGCGTCACGTCGTCGATGACGCCGAGCTCGCCGAGGAAGCGGGTCAGCTTGGCCAGCCCCTCGACGACCCGGGCCCGGTGGTGCTGATTTGCTCGAGCCGCCTCGGCGCCGCCTAGGAACCCCAGCTCCTCGAACACCGCGGGGTCGACGGTGAGGTCGGCCACGACGGCGACCGCATTGGGTGCGAGGTCGATGACAGCCGCCCTCTCCTCGTCGTCGAGCGTCGGCCAGATCTCGGTGAGGTAGGTCTTCGCGAAGCTCACGTGCCGTGCCTCCTCGAGAACGTGGAGCTTGGCTATCTGCCGCGACACCGGGTGGATCCGGTCGTCCTTCATGGTCGCCCGGTTGATGGCGTCGAGCAGCTCCTCGACGGCGAGGATGAGCAGGTAGCCGAGGGCGTGGCTGCCGGGGACGCCTCCAAGGGTGTCGACGGTCGGGGTGTCGGGGGGGGGCGAGTACGCCGGCGTGCCGGCCCGGCGGATGAACTCGCCGAACATGGTGGAGTGCCGGCACTCGTCGGCCACCTCGACCAGCAGGTACCGGTGGGCGGGCGAGGTGACGGGCAGCGTGGCGAGATGGCGCAGTACGAGCTGCATGAGCCGGTTCTCGAACCAGATGCCGGCACCGAGGAGGGCGGCGCACTCGTGGCGGCTGTAAGCGATGCGGGCCTGCGGGTCCATCGCGTCCCAGATGTCGGTGCCGTAGAGCGGTAGCCACTCCGGCGGGAGGTGGTAGGCGCTGTCGTCGATGGGCACGTCCCATGCGATCTCGGTGAACGGGTCGAGGGTCGTGCGCTCTGAGGCGGCGATGAGCTGGGCGGCGCGCCTGGCGGTCTGAGGGAGGGTCTCCGTTGTGGTCATAGCCTCATGATCTATGTTGTGGAGTCAAGAGTCCTGCCCCATGAGGGTGATCTTCTCCTACAAAATTGTTCGTGGAGAACAAATGATGATTGACCCCGACAGCGGCCCTGCAGGCAGCGGCCCCCTCGACCTCGACCCGCAGGTGCTCGAAGCGCTCCGCGAAGGACTGCCGGCCGTCGCCGAGCACACGGTGGCCGCGGTGACCGCCGAAGTGCCCGAGTACAGCCGCTCCGCCCTCAGCACCGACATGGCCAGCAACATCGAGGGCGCGGTGCTGATGGCGCTGGCGACGTTCCTGCGCGTGGCCGAGGGGCGTGACACGGACCCGGGGCCGCCGCTCGCACCAGCGCTCGAGGCCGCCTACGCCCTCGGCAGGGGCGAGGCCCGTACCGGGCGCACAATGGACGGCCTGCTCGCCGCCTACCGTGTCGGCGCGCGCGTGGCGTGGCGCGACCTGGCGGCCGGAATGGTGCAACGCGACGTCCCCGCGGCCACCGTGGCGCGCTTCGCTGAGCTCGTCTTTTCCTATATCGACGAGCTGTCAGCGGCGAGTGCTGCCGGACACCGGGACGAGCTGGCGACGACGGGACGAGTGCGGGAGCAGTATCTCGAGCGCCTCGGACAGGCCCTGCTCGCCGGCGAATCGGCCGATGAGCTGGCGGTCCGAGCCGAGAGGGCTGACTGGCCGGCCCCCAATACCCTCACCGTCGTGGTGCTGCCGGCCGCCCACCTCCGCAGCGCGATCCTGCAGCTCGACCCGAGGACGCTCGTCGTCGCCGGCGACATCGCAGGCATCGGCGCGCCCGAAGACACCGGTGTCCTGCTGGTTCCGGACGTCCACCGCAGCCGCGCCGCGCTGCTCAGCGCTCTCGAGGGACGGAGCGCCGTCATCGGCCCAATCCGCCCGTGGACGAAGGCCGTCGCGTCGTACCGGCGCGTGCTGCGCGCCATGGAGCTCCTGCCGATGCCGACGACCGAGCCCCTCGACACCGACGAGCATCTGGTCACGCTCGTCCTCGGCGCCGACGGCGATGCGCTCGGCGATCTGCGGGCCCGGGCACTCCAACCCCTTGCCAGCCTTCGCCCTGCGGCCGCCCGCCGTTTGGAGGAGACACTGCGCTCGTGGCTGCTGCACCAAGGGCGTCGCGACGATGTGGCCGCCGACCTCCACGTGCATCCGCAAACGGTCCGCTACCGGATGACGCAGCTCCGCGAACTGTTCGGTGAACGGCTTACCGATGCCCGCGGCGTGTTGGAGCTCGTCGTCGCCCTCGCGCTCCCCGTGCCCTGACCGGGCCCCGGTAAGCACGAGCGGTCCACGCTGCCAGCGCAAACCGGACACCGCCGGGCAATCGGTATCACCCTGATTCATATTTGGGGCGCCGCCGCAAGCCGGGCCTGGGCGGCTCGGTTAGGGCGCCCAGCACGGTGATTTCCTCGCCCAGACGGGCACCACGAAGAAGCTCGAGGTGGTCACCGCTCCAGAAGCGGCCGGGGTCGTACCAGTTGGCCGGGCGGTTGTCGGCGAGAAGGCCCATGGCCTGATAGGTGCCGGCGACAACCTCGGCGCAGTAGCTGGCCTCGACGTCGGCCGGGCGGTGAATCCGCCCCCGGGCCCAACGGCCGGCCAGGGCGAGCGTGGCCGGGAACGGGGTGCCGTCCTTACGGGCGATCTCCGTCAGCAGAGCGTCCTCCATCTCCGGGGTCACCTCGGCGTGCAGTTGGCGGAGCCAGGCGCTCTGGTGGTAGCGCTCCATCCAGGTGGTTACCGCCCCCCGCAGGTCGTGCAGCTGCACGCCCCGGTGGTAGGTGCCGCTCCACACGTCAAGCAGCGAGTGGCCCAGTTCGGCATGCCACATCAGCGGCGGGAGGTCCTCGAGTACCACCGCCATGCCCACATGGTTGACGGGGCTGTTGGTGAAAACTCGGATGGCGTGGTCGGCGGCGCTCGGGCCCCGGAACAGCCACAGGTCCCCGGTGCGCGTCAGTTCGACAGCGCCATCCAGGCTGAGCGGTTCAGCCACGGCGCACGAGCTGGAACGACTTTCCGGCCAGGCGGCGCACGCGGCGGAAGCGCTCTGGCTGAGCGGCCGGGAGGCTCACCACCGGGGCGGTATCCGCGATCGCCGCGATGGCCTCGACCCGCTGGTGCAGTCGGGTCCGCACGTCGTCGGGCGTGTAAGCCCTGCGTCGACGTTCCGATCGGACGACAGCCACGCCGGTGGCGGCGACACCGACCAGGCCGGCGAGCCCGACGATCTTCCAGACGGAACGTTTCCTCATCTTCCCGTCATCCTAGAGACGTCACACGAGCCTCCGGGCCGCTGGCCGGCCGGGGCCTGAGCGGACGGGCGTCCCACGTCACCTACGTCGTCCCGGTCGCGTTGGAGTACACCCGTTCGGGATGAAGGAAGACGGCGGTCCGGCGCTGTTCGGCCATCACGCGATCGAACGTTCCCCAGTCGTCATGCGTCCCACCCGCAGCCCGGAAGATGGCGCGGATCAACTCAGGAAGATGGGACGGGTCGAAGCCGGCCAGAGGATCGTCTGTCCCGACAATCTCGCAGGTACCCTCAACCGCGGCCCACTCCCATCCTGTCCGGAAGACAGCCGTCGCGCGGGGCGCGCCCTCAAATTGGACAGCTTGGTCTTGCCGTAGGTGACGAAGGCCACCACACGCTCGTTCGAGACCGGGTGCGGCAGGGTGCACGCGTTGACGACCGACGCCTGCACGCTGCCGTCGGCCCGTGTCGTGGCGATGACGGCCAGATAGTGGTCGCCTGCGGCTATGCGGTCAATGCCATTGAGGTCCATCACCGACCACTATCCCATTTGTGGAAAGCAGGGCGCGAGCGACGGTGAGAAGGCGGTGCTTTGCTGTTCATCGATCAAAGCACGTCCCATGGAGGATCGCCACGAACCGCGTATACGGGCGCTGAGCGATTAGCGTGCGCACATGGGCTTCTACCGTGAGCAGGTACTACCCCTGACCGGCATCATGATGGCGGAGCCCCTGATCTATTGGCATGGTTCGGTCACAAGGGTGGCAGGTAGGTGATGGCCGCCGTGACCTACCGACATCCTGAGGCGTTGGCCTCGCCGCAGTGGCTCGCTGATCACCTCGAGGACCCATCGGTCCGGGTGGTCGATGCCCGCTTCGACCTGCGGGCCACCTCGGAGGGGGTGCTGGAGGCCGTCGCCGAACGGGACGCCTACAGCGAGGCGTTGCCATGACCCTCTGCGAGTTCGTCGATGATGCGCAGCACGTGGTGGCGGAACTGGTGCGCGTCACTCGTCCGGGGGGTCGGGTCGTCGTCGGGGCGCTTAATCGACGCAGCGCCTGGGGCGCGGCGCATCGTCGACGACTCCGCGAACCACCTTGGAGCACGGCCCACCTCTTCAGCCGCAGAGAGCTGCACGCTCTCGGTCGCCCTTACGGCCGTGTGAGGCTCGACGCCGCGCTCATCGCTCCCGGCGCCTTCGTCGGACTGGAGACGGTCGGCCCGGTGCTCGAACGCATCGGATGGATCTGTCCCAAGATCGGGGCGTTCCAGGTGCTCACGATCGAACGGCCCGCACCATGAGATGGGGCCACCCGATCGGTATCGCTTCCACGCGGTGAACCTGAACACGGCCGTTGTCCACGCGGATGACCTGCGTGGCCGGCTGCACACCCGATCATCTGATCTGAGCGGGTACGACCCATCGTTCTGGAACTCGTCGTGAACGGTCAATGGTTCGAGAGTCAGCGCTCTCTTGTCAGGTCAGTGA
>CAWESO010000005.1:0-55262 GCA_963811775.1 uncultured Acidimicrobiales bacterium
GTCGAGAACGTCGGGGCTCGAGATGCCCCCGGTGCCGATGACGAGGCGCGAGTCGAGCACGGTGCCGGCGATCACGAACGCCGCGGTGTCGTCCACCTCAACCACCCGCTGCCGCGGTCACGATCTCCACCACGTCGCGCGGGGACAGCGGCGTCGTGGCCCACTCGCTCCGCGGCACGACGGCGCGGTTGCGCGCCACTGCGATCCCCTCCGGCGACGGGCACCACGAGGTGACGACGTCGGCCACCGTCGTGCCCGGTCTGAGGGCCCGTCCGACGCCGTTCACCACGATCCCGTCGGTGGCATCGGTTCGCTCGGTGTCGGCGATGGTGGTCTCGGCAGTCGTGGTCTCGGCAGTCGTGGTCATATCGCTCGTGTCGCCGGTCGGTGTGTGTCGTTCACGCACCTGTCCAGCATGGCACTCCGGTCACGGGCCGGCGCGCTCCGGGGCCGGGGCGAATCGTCCCGGGCCGAACGGCGCCAGCTCGTCGGGCGGCTCGTCTCCGGCGACGATCGCGGCCACGGCCGTGGCCGTCATGGGGGCCAACAAGATGCCCTGCCGGTAGTGGCCGGTGGCCAGGACCAGGCCGTCGGCACCGGGGACGGGGGGACGACCCACGATGGGGGCGTTGTCGGGGGAGCCCGGACGCAGGCCCGCGGTGGTCTCGCCCAGCTCGAGCTCGCCGACGCCGGGCACCACCCGGTGCGCGTCGCGTAGGAGCTCGTAGACGGCGCCGGCTGTGACCGAGGCGTCGAAACCCCGTTCCTCGACGGTGGCGCCGAGCACGACGGTGCCGTCGAGGCGCGGCACGAGGTACACCGACGAGCCCTGGACGATGGCGCGCACGGTCCGGGTTATCACCGGGGCGGAGGCGCGGGGCCGCAGTCGCAGGATCTGCCCCTTGACGGGGCGCACGGGCGGGGCCGCGCCCGTCGGCAGCCCGTCGAGCTGGCCCGACCAGCAGCCCGCGGCCACGACGACGGCGTCGGCGCGCACCACGGTGCCGTCTTCGAGGCACACCCCCGACACGCGACCGGCGGTGGAGTCGACGCCTCTGACCCGGGCCCGGTGGAAGTCGACGCCGGCGGCCGACGCCGCGTCGAGCAGCGCCCCCACGAGCAGGCGGTTGTCGACCTGGTGGTCGCCGGCCACCCAGATCGCGGCGCGCACGCCGGGGGCGAGGTCCGGTTCGAGCGCCCGGGCGCGGCGACCGGTCAGCCACTGCACAGCGAGGCCGAGGGTGCGCTGGAACTCGTAGAGCTCCTCGACCCAGGCCCGGTCGCCGTGGTCGGCCGCCACCACCAGGGTCCCCTCGGTGCGGTAGCCGATGGGTCGACCCACCTCGGCGCGCAGGTCGGCCGCGAAGGCGGGCCAGCGGCGCGCCGACTCCAGGGCCAGGGCCAAGAGGGGCTCCTCGCCGTGGTGCACCTCGCTCACCGGGGCGAGCATCCCCGCCGCCGCCCACGACGCCCCCCGGCCGGGGTCGGGGTCGACGACGGCCACCGCCATGCCCCGGCGGGCGGCTTCCCGGGCCGTGGCCAGGCCGATGACGCCGGCACCGACGACGACGACCTGGTACCGACGGGTCCCGCCCGGGCGGGTCACCGGTCCCGGTGCACAGATGACCGGTACACGCGGGGTATCCTAAGGGGGCTGCAGCAGGGCCAGTGTCGTCCCGAGCGTCAGCACGCTACCTCCGCGTGACCGATCACGGAGAGACCCGAGTGACGACAACCGTGTTCCCTGCCTCTTCAGGGCCTGTGCCGGCCTACCCCGGCGCGCCTTTGTATGACCCGGCGTTCGAGCACGACGCGTGTGGCATCGCGCTCGTGGCCGACCTGCACGGCCGGCGCAGCCACGGGCTGGTCCGCCAGGCGCTCACGGCCCTGGAGCACCTCGCCCACCGGGGGGCGACCGGCGCCGAGGTGGCCACCGGGGACGGGGCCGGCATCCTGGTGCAGCTTCCCCACCGGTTCCTCGCCGGGGCCATGGGCTTCGACCTCCCCGACGCCGGTGCCTACGCGGCGGGAATGGTGTTCCTGCCCATCGACGACGACGACGCCGCCAAGGCGCGGCGTCACGTCGAGGAGCTGGCCGGGGCCGAGGGCCTGCGCGTCCTCGGCTGGCGCGAGGTGCCGGTCGAGCCCGACTGCCTGGGCGCGTCGGCGCGCCGGGCCATGCCGCGCATCGCCCAGGTGGCGCTGTCGCGGCCCGGCGCGCTCGCCGGTGGGCCCGCGCCGAGCGCCGAGGACGTCCTCGCGCTCGACCGACTGGCGTTCTGTGTGCGCAAACGCGTCGAGCACGAGGTCGACGGCGTGTACGTGGCGTCTTTGTCGGCGCGCACCTTGGTCTACAAGGGCATGCTCACCGGGCCCCAGCTCGACGAATTGTTCCCGGACCTGTCGGACCCGTCCTTCGACAGCGGCCTCGCACTCGTGCACTCGCGCTTCTCGACCAACACGTTCCCGTCGTGGCCCCTGGCCCACCCCTACCGCTATCTGGCCCACAACGGCGAGATCAACACGCTGCGGGGCAATCGCAACTGGATGCGGGCCCGCGAGGCCCTGCTGCGCAGCGACCTCATCCCCGGGGACCTCGAGCGCCTGTTCCCGCTGTGCGACCCGAACGGGAGCGACTCGGCCACGTTCGACGAGGTGCTCGAATTGCTGCACCTCGGGGGCCGCACCCTCGCGCACGCCGTGCTCATGATGATCCCCGAGGCGTGGGAGAACCACACGGCCATGGACCCCGAGCGCCGGGCCTTCTACCGCTACCACGCCTCGCTCATGGAGCCGTGGGACGGGCCCGCCGGCGTCGTCTTCACCGACGGGACGGTCGCGGGCGGGGTGCTCGACCGCAACGGGTTGCGTCCCGCCCGCTACTGGGTGACCGACGACGGCCTGGTGGTGCTGGCCTCGGAGGTGGGTGTCCTCGACATCGACCCCGCCAAGGTGGTGCGCAAGGGGCGGCTCCAGCCGGGACGGATGTTCCTCGTGGACACCGCCCAGGGCCGGATCGTCGACGACGACGAGATCAAGGCCCAGCTCGCCGCCATGCACCCCTACGCCCAGTGGCTGGACGAGGGGCAGGTGACGTTGGGGGAGCTGCCGCCCCGGATGATGCTCACCCCCCAGCACGCCTCGGTCGTCACCCATCAGGAGTTGTTCGGCTACACCAACGAGGAGCTCCGCCTCATCCTGGCCCCCATGGCCAGCACCGGGGGTGAAGCGCTCGGGTCGATGGGCCACGACGCCGCCATCGCGGCGCTGTCGGAGCGGCCCCGCCTCCTCTTCGACTATTTCACCCAGCTCTTCGCGCAGGTGACGAACCCACCCCTCGACGCCATCCGCGAAGAGCTCGTCACCTCGAGCCGGTCGAAGCTCGGCCCCGAGGGCAACCTGCTCGAGCCCACCGCCGCGTCGTGCCGGCAGATCATCCTGCCCTATCCGGTCATCGACAACGACGAGCTGGCCAAGCTGGCCTACGTCAACGAGCACGGCGAAACCCCCGGCTACCAGGCCTTCGCCATCGACGGCCTGTTCGACCCGGCGGGGGGCGGCGAGGCGTTGCGCGTCGCCATCGAGGACGTGCGCAACCGGGTCAGCATCGCCATCGCGCTCGGCTCCAACGTGATCATCCTGTCGGACCGGAACTCCAACGCCCGCCTGGCGCCCATCCCGTCGCTGCTGCTCACCTCGGCCGTGCACGAGCACCTGGTGCGGGAGAAGTCCCGAACCCGCGTCGGCCTCGTGGTGGAGTCCGGCGACGCCCGCGAGGTGCACCACATTGCCTTGCTCATCGGGTACGGCGCCTCGGCGGTGAACCCCTACCTCGCCTTCGAGACCATCGACGACGCCATCGCCCACAAGAACCTGTTCGACGGCGTGTCGCCCCGCCAGGCGCGCACCAACTACATCAAGGCGGCGTGCAAGGGCGTCATCAAGATCATGTCGAAGATGGGCGTGTCCACGGTGGCCTCGTACACCGGGGCGCAGATCTTCGAGGCCGTCGGCCTCGCCCCCGAAGTGGTCGACGAGTACTTCACCGGGACGGTCAGTCGCATCGGGGGCGTGGGGCTCGACGTCCTGGCCCAGGAGGTAGCGGCCCGGCACCGGCTCGCCCATCTCGAGCGCGCCAGCGAACGGGCGCACCGTGAGCTCGAGGTGGGGGGCGAGTACCAGTGGCGGCGCGAGGGCGAGGTCCATCTCTTCAACCCCAAGACGGTGTTCAAGCTGCAGCACGCCACGCGGGCCAAGCGCTACGACATCTTCAAGCAGTACACGACGCTCGTCGACGACCAGGCCGCGCAGCTGGCCACGCTGCGGGGCTTGCTCCGGTTCCGCGAGGGCGTGGCGCCGGCGTTGCCCGTCGACGAGGTCGAGCCGGTGTCCGAGATCGTGAAACGCTTCGCCACGGGGGCGATGTCGTACGGGTCGATCTCGGCCGAGGCGCACGAGACGCTCGCCATCGCCATGAACCGTCTGGGCGGGAAGTCGAACACGGGGGAGGGCGGGGAGGACGCCGAGCGCTTCGTCCCCGATGCGTCCGGGGACCTGCGCCGCAGTGCCATCAAGCAGGTCGCCTCGGCCCGCTTCGGCGTGACCAGCGAGTACCTCGTGAACGCCGATGACCTCCAGATCAAGATCGCCCAGGGAGCCAAGCCCGGCGAGGGGGGCCAACTCCCGGGCCACAAGGTGTACCCGTGGATCGCCAAGACCCGGTTCTCCACCCCCGGTGTCGGGCTGATCTCCCCGCCGCCGCACCACGACATCTACTCCATCGAGGACATCGCCCAGCTCATCCACGACCTGAAGTCGGCCAACCCCCTCGCCCGGGTGCACGTGAAGCTCGTGGCCGAGGTGGGTGTGGGCACGGTCGCGGCCGGCGTGGCCAAGGCCAAGTCCGACGTGGTGCTCATCTCCGGCCACGACGGCGGCACCGGAGCCAGTCCGCTCACCTCGATCAAGCACGCCGGGATCCCGTGGGAGCTCGGTCTGGCCGAGACGCAGCAGACGCTCATCTTGAACGGGCTGCGCGACCGCATCGTGGTCCAGGTGGACGGGCAGTTGAAGACCGGGCGCGACGTGGTCGTGGCTGCGCTGCTCGGGGCCGAGGAATTCGGCTTCGCCACCGCGCCCCTGGTGGTGTCGGGGTGCGTGATGATGCGGGTCTGCCATCTCGACACCTGCCCGGTGGGGATCGCCACGCAGAACCCCGAACTGCGCAAGCGCTTCACCGGTCAACCCGAGTTCGTCGAGAACTTCTTCGAGTTCATCGCCGAGGAGGTGCGTGAGTACCTGGCCGCGCTGGGACTGCGGTCCATCGAGGAGGCCGTGGGGCGCGTCGACCTCCTCGACACCGTCACCGCCACCGAGCACTTCAAAGCCAGGGGCCTCGACCTGTCCCCGATCCTGGCCCAGCCCGAGGCGGGACCACCCACCGACCGCCTGTGCCGCCAGGCTCAGGACCACGGGCTCGACCGCGCCCTCGACCACCGGTTCCTCGACGCCTGTCGCCCCGCCATCGACGGGGGCGCGCCGGTGGCGGTGGAGCTGCCCATCAGCAACGTGGACCGGACGGTCGGCACCCTGCTCGGGTACGAGATCACCACGCGCCACGGTGGGGCGGGGCTCCCCGACGGGACCATCACCCTCACCTTCCGCGGCTCGGCCGGGCAGAGCTTCGGCGCCTTCGTCCCGCGCGGGGTGACGCTGCGACTGATCGGTGACGCCAACGACTACCTGGCCAAGGGGTTGTCGGGTGGCCGGGTCGTCGTGCGGCCCGACGATGCCGCGTCGTTCGCGGCCGAGGAGCAGATCATCGCCGGCAACGTCATCCTCTACGGGGCCACCGCCGGCGAGTGCTACGTGCGGGGCCAGGTGGGCGAGCGGTTCTGCGTGCGCAACTCGGGGGCGACGGCGGTGGTCGAAGGTGTGGGCGACCACGGCTGCGAGTACATGACCGGCGGCAGGGTCGTGGTCCTCGGGCCGACGGGACGGAACTTCGGGGCCGGGATGTCCGGTGGCATCGCGTACGTCCACGACCCCGGGCGCGACTTCACCGAACGGGTCAACTTCGAGATGGTGGACCTCGAGCCCCTCGACGAAGAGGACTGCCAGTGGCTGTTCGACACCGTGACCCGGCACGGCGAGGAGACCGGCTCCGCCGTCGCCGGTCGGCTGCTCCAGGGGTGGGGGGACGCCGTGACCGACTTTGTCAAGGTCATGCCCCGTGACTACCGGCGCGTGCTCGAAGCGACGCGCCGCGCCGTGGAAGAGGGCATCTCGGTGGACGTGGCGGTCATGGCCGCCCCGCGCGCCTAGCCCCGGCGAGGAGACCGGTCATGGGAAAGCCCACCGGGTTCTTCGAGTACGACCGGACGCTGCCGGCGCGCCGGCCTGTCCCGGTCAGGCTGCGCGACTGGCGCGAGGTCTATGAGCCGTTCCCCGAGGACGAGGTGGTCCGGCAAGGGGCGCGGTGCATGGACTGCGGCATCCCCTTCTGCCACGAAGGGTGCCCGCTCGGGAACCTCATCCCGGAGTGGAACGACCTCGTCTATCGGGGCAACTGGCCCGAGGCTCTCGAACGGCTCCACGCCACGAACAACTTCCCGGAGTTCACCGGGCGCCTGTGCCCGGCCCCGTGCGAGGGCGCGTGCGTCCTCGGCATCAACGCCGATCCCGTCACCATCGAGCGCATCGAGTACGAGATCGCCGAGCGGGGCTGGACCGAGGGTTGGGTCACCCCGCAGGCCCCCTCGGTGCACACCGGCAAGTCGGTGGCGGTGGTCGGGTCGGGCCCGGCCGGCCTGGCCTGCGCCCAGCAGCTGGCCCGGGCCGGGCACAACGTGGTCGTGTACGAACGGGCCGAGCGGCCCGGTGGGCTGCTGCGCTACGGGATCCCGGAATTCAAGATGGAGAAGGCGGTGTTGGACCGGCGCCTGGCCCAGCTCCGGGCCGAGGGTGTGGTGTTCCGCTGCGCCACGACGGTGGGCGCGACGTCGAGCCCGCAGACGCCGGACGCGCCGCTCGAGCCCGGTGAGCGGCGCGAGCTCGGTGGCGCCTGCGCCCCCGACGTGACGGTGGTGCCCGGACAGTCGCTGACGGCGGAGTTCGACGCCGTGGTGTTGGCGGGCGGTGCCACCTCGCCGCGTGACCTCCCGGTGGAAGGCCGCCACCTGGACGGGGTGCACCTCGCCATGGAGTACCTGAAGCCCTCCAACCTGGTGCGCGAGCACGTCCTCGACACCACGCCGATCACGGCGGCGGGCAAGCACGTGGTGATCATCGGCGGAGGTGACACCGGGGCCGACTGCCTGGGAACGGCCCATCGCCAGGGGGCGGCCCTCGTGCACCAGCTCGAGATCCTGCCCCGCCCGCCCGACGCCCGGGTCGACGACAACCCCTGGCCGACGTGGCCGCTCATCCTCCGCACCTCCTCCGCCCACGAGGAGGGGGGCGACCGGATCTACAGCGTGACGACGACGAGGTTCGTCGACGACGGCCACGGCGCGGTGCGGGCCCTGGCCGGCCATCGGGTGGAGGCGCGCACCGAGGGGGGTCGTGCGGTGTTCGAGCCCGTCCCCGGGAGCGAATTCGAGTTGCGGTGCGAGCTCGTCCTCCTCGCCATGGGGTTCCTCGGGGCGGAGCGGCGCGGCGTGGTGCAGGAGCTCGGTCTCGAGATCGACCCGCGCGGCAACGTGGCGTGCGACGGGAACTGGCAGACGAGCCGGGAGGGGGTGTTCGTGTGCGGGGACATGACCCGAGGCCAGAGCCTGATCGTGTGGGCCATCGCCGAGGGCCGGTCGTGCGCGGCGAGCGTCGACCGGTGGATCATGGGCGACACGGCCTTGCCCGCACCGCTCGTCCCGGGCCAGCTCGCCTTGCGCTGAGCCGCCCGGGGCGCGCCCCGCGGCGCAAAAAGCCGCTCAGGCGGACTTGGAAAGGGGCCGCCCGCCGTTCTTCGACGGTGTGCTCGTGTCGGGGACGGCGCTGATCGCTTCGAGGGGCTGCTCGGCGCTGGCTGACTCGCCGTCGCCGGCGTCGCGTGGTGCGCCACCGGGAGCCGCGGCCGCCAGGTATTTCTGCAGGCGACCGAGCTCGCTCAGGACGTTGCCTCGCCGCACGGCGAGGTTGTCGATGCTCTGCTGCAGTTCCTCGATCTGGCGGTGCGCGTCCGCCATCATGCGGTCCGCCTCGGCCTTGGCGTTCTCGATGGCGGTCACCTTGAGCGCCTCGGCCTCCTTCCGGGCCGTGTCCCCCACGCCCAGCGCCACCCGCAGGATCTCAGCCGCCCGGTTGCCCACCGCGGTGGTGGCCGCCTCGACGGCGTTCTCGGCCCGCGCCTCGGAGTCGACGAGCCACTGGTGGAGCCGCTCGACGTACTCGTCGACGGGCTGCCGTCGGTAGCCACGGAATCCGACTTTGAATTGCTTCGGCCCTTCGCCCTCGTAGCTCCCCATAGGAGCAGCTCCTCGTCTTGCCGGTCTGGATACACGCATAGTGCTGGTTCAACCTCATTCAGGGGCCAACGCGGTGTCAACAACAACCCAACACGCCGCAAGGGCCTCTCCAAGCCCACCCGCACCACGCTGAGAGTGGTGACGGTGATACCGGGGGCTGGCGGCGTCGGGGCCCGGGCCAGGTGCCTGGTGCCGGGTGAGGGGCGACGGGTGACGGGTGACAGGTGACGGGCGCCCGAGGGTCGACGCCGGGGCGGCCCCGGGCCCGCCGCTAGGAGCCGACGGGGGAAAGGACGCCGGGCTTGGAGGCCGCGAACGACCGCCGGAAGACGGCCAGGGACTGGGAGAAGGCGCGGTCGAGGATGTCGTGCTGGCCGTCGGGGGCGTCCACGTCGAAGTAGCTCGTGAAGGCGACGTCATGGGTCGCGATCCACTGCGCCAGCTTGCCCACGTAGAGCGGGTCGTCGCCGAGCCCGTGCCCGTCGGAGCGGATGGTGACGGCCCACTCGGGGATGGCCACCGGCTTGCCGTGGTCGTGGGCGAAGCTCGCCAACCACTGCAACCCGTTGGCTTCGGTCACGTAGCGGGGCCACGCCAGGTCGGGCACCTGCGGGATGCCCCACACCTGGTCGTAGAGATCGAGGCCGACGTAGTCGACATAGGCGTCACCGGGATAGGCGTTCTGGGCCGGTTCGGGCTCGGGCCCCGAGGTCGGGTTCCACACGAACCGGAAGTCGGTTCCGGGCACGGCCCGCATGGTGGTGACCACGGCGCGGAAGAACGCCACGTAGTTGGTGGCGTCGGTCGCGTCCGTGACCGACCACGGGTACCAGGTGCCGTTGAACTCCCATCCCAAGCGCAAGATGGCATCGCCCTCGTCGTAGTGGACGAGGGTCCGGGCCAAGGTGGCGAACTCGTCGTCGTACGCGCCCGTCGCCCCCGCGGCCAAGGTGCCCACCGGGCGCCCGTCGCGGGTCGGGATCAGGGGCACGCCGAGGACGAGGCGGTATCCGCTCGCCTCCCACGGGACGAGGAGACGGCTGAGAGGTCGCATATCGACCATGCCCGCCCACCCGACGGTGCGCGGCAGATAGTCAGAACCGAGGCTCGGGTCGGTGCCCGTCTGCGCCGCGAACCGAGCCAGGCCGCCGGGCTGTCCCTCGCCGGCGTACAGGCCGAGGGCGACCTTCCCGACGTTGACGACGGGGACGGGGGTGGTGCCCGCGCCTTGGCCCCCGCAGCTCGTGCACAGCGCGGTCACGAGTGCGGCGGCCGCGCCGGCGGTGACGCGACGCGTCCGACGGCGCCAACCGCCCGCCGCCGTCGACGATGTCGCGTCGGGCCCGGCAGGACGGCGCCACCGCCGGTGCCCCGCCCCGCGTGATGGGCCGGCGCCCGCCCGGTGCGCGACGGCTACCGGGGACACGTCGTGTGCAGGACATGCACGGGCGCGCGCGTGAGCTCGCCGTCGTCGCGCCCGGGCCCGGCGCCGGTGGGCGCGGTGGCGAACGACGGGGATGCGACCACGCTGGTCTCCTCGGACCGGGATACGACGATGACGCGAGCGTATCGAAGGGCCTGCGCCGCGGGCGGGCGGCCCCGAGGGGTACGCAGCGCGAATCCGGACCGAGCCCGAGCTCCTGCGCCGTGGTGGCCGGGATGGTGGAGGCCGGGTGGGGGAGCGTCGATCCCCGCTGCCCACGCTCGGCGCGTCGTCAGTAACCGGGCTCGTGGTCGAGGATGCGACGCGGGTTGTCGACGAGCATGGCGGTGATGTGGGCCTCGCTCACGCCCCGGGCGCGCAGGGCGGGGAGCACGTCCTTGCTGATGTGGAGGAAGTTCCAGTTGGGCTGGACCTTGACCAGGAAGTCCTCGTCGAACCAGTCCATGTGGCACCCGGCGTCGTGCGACAGGACCAGGCGCGATGCCCAGTCGTCCTCGCACAGCCGGGCCACGGTCTCGACGCGCTTCTCCATCGGGCAGTAGGCGTCGACGCCGAAGCGGTCCATGCCGAGGGTGGAGCCCGCCGCGAGGAGCTCACCGAGATAGTCGAGATCGGTGGTGTCACCGCTGTGGCCGACGACGACACGCGCCAGGTCGACGCCCTCGTCGGCGAAGACCCGCTGCTGGTCGAGGCCCCGCCGGGTGGCGGTGTCGGTGTGGGTGGAGATGGGCAGGCCCGTGGCCCGGTGCACGCGCGCCACGGCGCGCAGGATGCGCTCGACCCCGGGGGTGAGCCCGGGCTTGTCGGTGGCGCACTTCAAGATGCCGGGCCGTACCCCGGAGCCGGAGATGCCGTTCTCGATGTCGTGGAGGAAGAACTCGTCCAACAGGTCCACGCCCGACGGCCGGAACGGCGCCCCCCGGTAGTCGAAGTAGTGCGGGAGGTCGTTGTAGGTGTAGAGGCCGGTCGCCACGACGATGTTGAGCTCGACCTGCGCGGCCACCTCCTGGATGGGCTCGATGTCGCGTCCCAGCCCGACCACGGTGAGGTCCACGATCGTGTCGATGCCGGCCGCCTTGAGCTCGTGCAGCCGATCGACGGCTTTGGACACCTGGGTGGCGCGGTCCCAGCCCGTGGGCCAGTTGGTGGCGACCTCGAGAGAGCGCACGAAGACGTGCTCGTGCATGAGCGTGGCGCCGAGCGCGGCGGCATCGATCGGCCCGCGTACCGTGTCGACTTGTCCCACGCGGTCCTCCCTGCGCCGTCGGGCCACCCGAAGGTCGGCCGTACCCTACCGGCACCACCACCCCCGGGCCCGGCGCAGGCGCCAGGCGATGCCAGGTGTCGCCGGTGCCGTTGCTTCAGCCGGCGTGGTCGGGCCCGGCCCGGGTGACGGTGATGCGCAGCACGACCCGCTGGTCGTGGACCATGGCGGCGCGGTACTCGTCCCAGTCGGGGTGTTCCCCCGAGATCTGGCGGTAGTAGGCCACCAGCGCGCCCATGGCGTCGGGGAGCGACACCACCTCCACGGGGCCCTCCACCTGGACCGAGTTCCCGTAGAAGTTGTCGGTGAAGACGATCAACGACGCCCACGGGCGCCGTCTCAGGTTCTTGGTCTTGATGGCCGTCTCCCGGGTGGAGACGACCACGGTGTTCTCGTCGACGGCCACGGCGACGAGGGAGAGCTGCGGGTTGCTGTCGGCGCGCGTGGTCGCCAGCACGGCTCGGTGGTTGCTGGCGATGAAATCCAGCGCGGCGGCGATGTCCATGACGTCGAAGGCTACGGCACCGGGCCCCGGCTCGCACCGACACGCACCGGTAGGCTTGGAGGATGCTGAGCACGATGCAAGACGGTCCGCTCCTGGTGACCGGGATCCTCCGTCGGGGACAGGCGGTGTACGGCGACAGCCGCGTGGTCACCGTCCAACCCGACGGGTACCGGGAGTCGACCTTCGCGGAGGTCGCGGGCCATGCCGAGCAGTTGGCCAGGGCCCTGCGCCGCCTCGGCGTCGGCGCCGATGACCGCGTCGGCACGTTCGCGTGGAACGACCAGGAGCATCTCGAGGCCTACCTGGCCATCCCGTCCATGGGGGCGGTGCTGCACACCCTCAACATCCGGCTGTTCCCCGAGCAGCTGGCCTATGTCGTGAACCACGCCGAGGACAAGGTGGTGATCATCGACGCGTCGATTGCCCCGCTCTTCGCACGCGTCCGCGACGAGTGCAAGACCGTCGAGCACATCATCGTGGTGGGCGAGGGTGACACCACCGGGCTCGGTGAGACGTCGTCCTACGACGAGCTGATCGGCGCCGAGGAGCCGGGATACGAGTGGCCCGAGCTCGACGAACGGCAGGCCGCGTCGATGTGCTACACGAGCGGCACCACGGGGAACCCCAAAGGTGTTGTCTACAGCCACCGCTCGACGTGGCTGCACGCCTTCGCCGGCATGATGTCGAACTGCGTGGGCGCCAGCGAGAAGGACACCGCGCTCATCATCGTCCCCATGTTCCACGCCAATGCGTGGGGCATGCCCTACACGGCCTTCTTCGCCGGGACCGACCTGATCCTCCCGGAGCGGTTCCTCCAGGCCGAGCCGCTGGCCCGCATCATCGCCGAGCACCGCCCGACTTTGTCGCTCGGCGTTCCCACCATCTGGAACGACCTGCTGCACTACTCCCGGAGCCACGACGTCGACCTCTCGTCGCTGCGCCTGTTGACCGCGGGCGGCTCGGCCGTCCCTCGTTCGCTCATGGAGGTCTACAAGGAGCGGTTCGGCATCGACATGATCCAGGGCTGGGGCATGACCGAGACCAGCCCCGTGTGCGCCTTCGGCCGGGCCCCGAAAGGAGTCCCTCCCGAACAGGAGATGGACTGGCGGGCCAAGACGGGGCGCATCATCGCCGGCGTGGAGCTGCGCGTCGTGGCCGAGGACGGGACTGTGCTTCCCAACGACGGCGAGTCGGTGGGGGAGTTCGAGGTGCGCGGTCCTTGGGTCACCGCCGCGTACTACGGGGACCCCGCCCCCGACCGCTTCCACGACGGGTGGCTCCGGACCGGGGACGTCGGAAGCCTCGACGACCGCGGCTTCATGCAGATCTCGGACCGCACCAAGGACGTCATCAAGTCGGGGGGCGAGTGGATCTCGTCGGTCGAGCTCGAGAACGAGGTCATGGCCTATCCCGGCGTGTTCGAGGCCGCTGTCATCGGCGTGCCCGACGAGCGCTGGGACGAGCGGCCCCTGGTGGTGGTCGTGCCCGCCGAGGGGGCCCAGCCCGACCCCACCGAGATCCTGACGTTCCTGTCGGGCCGCGTGGCGCGCTGGTGGCTCCCCGAACGGTGGGCCTTCGCGCCGGAGATCCCCAAGACCTCGGTGGGCAAGTTCGACAAGAAGGTGCTGCGGGCCCAGGCCGCCGACGGAGCGCTGTCGATCTGTGAGGTCGAGATCCCCGCCCCGCGACCCTGAGGACGCGCCGTGGATCCCGAGGACGTGGCCGACCGGCTGGCCGCCATCGCCGAGGAGCTCGGTGACATGGCCTTCGACCGGCTCCGGGAGTCGACGAGCGCGGTCCGCCGCGACGGCGCCCCCGACCCGGCCGTGATCGCCGAGGAGAAAAGGCTCACCCGGGCGCGCCGTGCCGTGGAGAAGGCGGTGGTGCTGCTGCGCCGGGCGCCGGTGTCGGGCGGCGAGGACGACGGGCCCGACTGAGCGGCGCGTCGCGGCCCTCGTCAGTCGACGAGCTCGTTCAGGGCGTTGATGAGCTGCCGGAGCCGCCCGTAGTGGATCCGGTCGAAACGAAGGGCGACGCGGGGCAGCTCCACGTGGTCGTGACCGGAGCGCTCGGGGCCGAGCGGCTTGCTGGGGCGGATGGACCCGTGCATGACGATGTCGGCGAAGCGCTCGTTGAGCATGGCCAGCTGGGCTCTTGTCGGCGCCACCCGCAGGCGCATGACGAGCAGGTCGCCCACCCACCGGCACGAGTGGTAGTTGCGGTAGAAGCCGAGCAGCTCGCGCGCCGCCTCGTCGACATCGGCGGTGATGACGTACAGCGACCGGTCCTCGGGCGAGACCAACCTGACCGCGGCGACCTGGTCGTCGACGAAGTCCTGCCAGCCCCTCCAGTACGAACCGCCGGGGACGTCCAGCAGGACCAGGGGAGCGGGCTGGGCCTTGCCCGTCTGCAGCAGGGTGAGGAGCTCGAACGCCTCGTCCAGGGTTCCGAACCCCCCCGGGAGCACGGCGTAGCCGTCGGACTCCTTGATGAGCATGAGCTTGCGGGTGAAGAAGTACCGCATCTCCACGAGCTTGGGGTCCTGGGCGATGAACTCGTTGGCGCCCTGCTCGTGGGGGAGGCGGATGTTGACCCCGAGCGATCGCTCCCGCCCGCGCCCTGCATGGCGGCGGCCATGATGCCCGGGCCGGCGCCGGTCACGACCATCCATCCCCGCTCGGCCATGCGCTCGGCCAGTTGGCGGGCCTGGACGTACAAGGGGTCGTCGGGCAACGTCCGGGCCGAGCCGAAGAAGGTCACCTTCTGTTCAGCGCGGAAGGGGCGGAATACCCGGAACGCCTCGGCCATCTCGGCCATGGCCGCCCGGGCCAGCTTCAGGTCGAGGGCGTCGGTGCGCTCCTGCGCCAGGTGCAGGACCGTGCCCATGATCGACCGGTACAGGTCGCGCCGGGTCGTGACGCCCACCGAGTCGAGCAGCGCGTTCACCAGCCCCTGTTCGTCGGGGTCGAGGCGCTCGGAGGGGGTGACGTCCTCGAGCCCCGCGCTGTCGGCGGCCAGAGGGGGGACGAGGTCCGATCCCCCCACGCCGAGGCCCTCGGGCTCGTCGGTCCCGGTCACCGGGGCCGGGTCGTCGGGGCCCGGGCTCGGCCCTGCACCGCTCGTGTCGGGCATCTCAGCAGGGGGCGGGCACGCGACCGTAGAGGGTGGTGCGCTGCTCGAGCCGGCGGCCCAGGGGCTCCACCAGGGCGCGGAACCCGTCCTCGTCCATGAGCTGGCCGTGGCTGGCACCCGCGGCGCGCGAGATGTTCTCGTCCATGAGCGTGCCCCCGAGGTCGTTCACCCCGGCCTGCAGCGCCTGCAGGGCACCCGACCCGCCCATCTTCACCCAGCTGGCCTGGATGTTCGGGATCCACCCGCGGTAGGCGATGCGCCCCACGGCGTGCATGAGCAGCGTCTCGCGGAACGTCGGGCCCCGTCGTGCCCGGTGCTGCAGGTAGATCGGCGACGCCATGTGCACGAAGGGCAGAGGCACGAACTCGGTGAAGCCGCCCGTCTGGCGTTGCAGGTCGCGTGTCCGTGCCAGGTGCCGGGCCCACGACCGGGGCCGTTCGATGGACCCGAACATGATGGTGACGTTCGACCGCAGCCCGATGCTGTGCGCGGCCCGGTGCGCCTCGAGCCACTGCTCGGTGTCGATCTTGTCGGGGCACAGCACGGCGCGGACCTCGTCGTCGAGGATCTCCGCGGCGGTGCCGGGCAGCGTGGCCAGCCCGGCCTCTTTCAGGCGCCCCAGGTAGACGACGAGGTCCTCGCCCAGGCGCCGAGCCCCTTCGGTCACCTCCAGAGCCGTAAACCCGTGGATGTGGATGCGCTTGGACGCCTCGCGCACGGCGCGGATCACCTCGAGGTAGTAGTCGCCGTCGAACTTCGGGTGGATCCCGCCCTGGAGGCACACCTCGGTCGCCCCGGCTGCCTCGGCCTCGACGACGCGCTCGGTGATGTCGCTCAGTTCCAACAGGTAGGGAGCGCCCCGCAGGTTGAGCGACAGGGGGCCCTTGGAGAAGGCGCAGAACTTGCACTTGAAGGTGCACACGTTGGTGTAGTTGATGTTCCGGTTGGCCACCCAGGTGACGACGTCGCCCACTTCGTCGCGCCGGAGCTGGTCGGCCACCTCGGCCACGGCGCGGACCTCGGGTCCCCGGGCGGAGAACAGCGTCACGATCTGGTCCTCGCCGACCTCCTGGCCGAGGCTCACGCCGGCGAGCACCTCGGCCACCGCGCCGGCGCCCTCGTGCCCGACGCGGGCGGCACCGGCACCGGCGGGACGAGGGTCGGCATCGAGGCCGCTCCCCACGAGCAGGGGGGGTGCGTCGATGCCCCCCGAGCACCACGGGTCCTCGCGTCCGAGGAGGTCCGCGTCGGCGCGGTCGAGGACGGGGAAGCGCAGGGCCGGATCGAGCCAGCGCTCGGGCGCGGCGGCGAACTCGGGATAGACGGTGAGGCGCGGCGCCAGGGTCAGCCCGGCCGCCTCCGTCGCAGCGCGCAGCAGGTCCAGCGCGGGCCACGCCCGCTCCGGGTTGACGTGGTCGACGGTGACCGGGGACACCCCGCCCCAGTCGTCGAGACCGGAGTCGAGCAGCGGGCGCAGGTCGTCGGAGAGGTTGGGGGGAGCCTGCACGTGGACCTCGGGCGGGAGCACGAGGCGGGCCACGGCGATGGTCCACCACAGCTCGTCGGGGGGGCAGGGCGGATGACCGTGCATGGCCGTTCCCGGCTTGGGCACGAAGTTCTGCACGATCACCTCCTGCACATGCCCGTGGGCCCGCTGGGCGTCGGCGATGGCCGACAAGGTGCGCACCCGCTGCGCCCGTGACTCGCCGATCCCGACGAGGACGCCGGTGGTGAAGGGGATGGCGAGGCGCCCGGCCGCCTCCAAGGTGGCCAGCCGTCGCTCGGGGGTCTTGTCCGGAGCGCCGCGGTGACACGCCAGGTCGGGGTCGAGCGACTCGAGCATCATCCCCTGGCTGGCCGAGACCGGACGGAGCGCGGCGAGGTCGTCGGGGCCGAGGGCACCGGCGTTGGCGTGGGGGAGAAGCCCCGTCTCGTCGCGCACCAGCGCGCACATGGCGGCGAGGTAGTCGACGGTCGAGGTGAAGCCGTGGTCGTCGAGCCACGAGCGCGCCGCCGGGTAGCGCTGCTCGGGCTGCTCTCCCAACGTGAACAGGGCTTCGTGGCATCGCGCCGCCACACCGGCGCGGGCGATGGCCAGCACCTCCTCGGGCGACAGGTACGCGGACTGGACGCGGGCGGGCGGCTTGGCGAACGTGCAGTAGCCGCACCGGTCGCGACACAGCATGGTCAAGGGGATGAAGACCTTGGGCGAGTACGTCACCCGGTTCCCGTGCACGCCGCGCCCGCAGCGCCCGGGCCTCCGCTTGCAGGTCGCCAGTGGTGGCCGCGAGGAGGTCGTCGGGGGCCACGGCGGTCACCTTACCCGTCGCCCTCCGCGGCACCGGCCGTTCCGGCCGCCTCCCGGTCGACGAGCCAGAGGATGCGCCCGGCCCGCACCCGGCACGCGGGGACATCGGCTCCCGAGGACACCGACGCGAAGGCCTCGTGCTTGGCCTCGCCCGACACCGTGAACACCGCCAGGGAGGCGCGGGCCAGCGCCTCGAGCGTGAGGGTCATGCGCTCGTGGGGATTGCGGGCGTTGGGGTCGACCGACAGGACCACGAGCCGTTCCGGCGGTGCGTCCAGCGCGGCCGAGCCGGGGAAGAGCGACGCCGTGTGCCCGTCGGGCCCGAGCCCGAGATGGACGAGGTCGAACGACTCGACCGTCGAGACGAGCCGCTCGTAGGCCTCGGCCCCGGCGTCGCACGACATGGGATGGAACGATCCCACGCCACCCACGGGGTCGATGAGCGCCTCGCGCACCAGGCGCTGGTTGGCGTCGGGGTCGTCAGGCGCGACGCAGCGTTCGTCCCCCATGTAGATGTCGACGCGGCTCCAGTCGATCCGGCTCTTGTCGGCCCGGGCCAGCGCCTCGTAGCAGCGACGCGCCGTGGGCCCGCCCGACAGCACGAGGGCGAAACGGGCCCCGGGGCGCGCCGCGTAGGCGTCGAGCACCGTGTCGGTGAACGCGGCGGCCACGTCGTCGACGACGTCGACGCGTCCCGGCGGCCCGGTCACGGCTCGTGCCACGCCCGCCCGTCGCGGGCCAGGAGCGCATCGGACTCCCTCGGACCCCAGGTCCCCGCCGCGTACTGCGACAAGGGCACCTCGTCCTCCCCCCACGCGGCCAGGAGGGGGTCCACGATCTCCCACGCCCGCTCGACCTCGTCGGAGCGGATGAAGAGGGTGGCGTCGCCGATCATGGCGTCGTGCAGGAGTCGCTCGTACCCCCCGGCCGTGGCACCGGGGAAGGCCTCCGCGTAGCTGAAGTCCATGTCCACCGAGCGCAGGCGGAAGGCCTCGCCCGGGACCTTGGCCCCGAAGTACAGACAGATGCCGTCGTCGGGCTGGATGCGCACCACGAGCATGTTGGGGCGCAGGTCGCGCGCGAGCCGGCTCCCGAAGGCCAGGTGCGGTACCCGCTGGAATTGCAAGACGACCTCGGTGGCGCGCTGGGGGAGCCGCTTGCCGGTGCGGATGTAGACCGGCACCCCGGCCCATCGCCAATTGTCGACCGTCAGGCGCAGGGCCACGAAGGTCTCGGTCCGGCTCTTGGGGTCGACGGCCTCCTCCTCGCGGTAGCCGACGACGGGTTCGCCGTCGATGGTGCCGGCCGCGTACTGGCCCCGCACGGAGTTGATGACCACCTCGTCGGGGTCCGGGATCACCACCGCCCGCAGCAGCTTGACCTTCTCGTCCCGGATCCCCTGGGCGTCGACGGTGGCCGGTGGTTCCATCAGGGTCAGCGCCAGGACCTGCATGACGTGGTTCTGCACGATGTCGCGCAACGCGCCCGCCGTCTCGTAGAAGCCGCCCCGATGCTCGACACCGAGCTCCTCGGCCACGGTGATCTGGACGTGGTCGACGTAGCGGCGGTTCCAGATGGGCTCGAAGATGGCGTTGGCGAAGCGCAGGGCCAAGACGTTCTGCACCGTCTCCTTGCCCAGGTAATGGTCGATGCGGAAGATCTGGTCCTCGTCGAACGCGCCGTGCAGCGCGGCGTCGAGCTCCCGGGCGCTCTCGAGGTCGCGACCGAAGGGCTTCTCCACCACGATGCGGGCGAAGCTCCCTCCCTCCCCCGGGGCGTTGCAGCCGTGCTCGGCGAGGGCGCTCGCCACGTCGCCGAACATCGACGGGATGGTGGCCAGGTAGTAGACGCGGTTGCCGCCGGTACCGAGCTTGGCGTCGGCCTCGCCGAGAATCTCCTTGAGCTTGTCGAAGGTGGGCTTCTCGGCGTACTCGCCCGAGACGTACCGGAACCGGCTGACGACCTCCTTCCACTCCGGGCCGGCATGGGGCACGGCGTCGAGGGCCGCCTTTCGGAATTGGGCGTCGCTCCACGACGTGCGGGCCACCCCGACCACGGTGAAGCCGTCGGGAAGGGCCTTGTGCTCCGCCAGCGAGGCGATGGCGGGCAGGAGCTTGCGCGACGCCAGATCGCCCGAGGCGCCGAACACGACCAGAGCCAGCGGCGGCGGGGGCGGCGCGGCGTCGAGCGCGTGGGCGGTGATCTCGACCGGTTCCTGGTCGTCGATGTCCACGCCCTCTGTGACCGGGGGGGCGTCGAGTGTCACGACTTCGCCTTGGATTTCGGCTTGGACTTCGACGCCGACTTGGACGCCGACTTCGACGTTGACTTCGAGGCCGACTTGGACGGCGCCTTCGCCTTTTTGCCCCCTCCCGAGGCCGGGGGACCCGTGACGACGGCGTGGCCGCCGAATTGGTTCCGCAGCGCGGCGATGAGCCGGTTGGCGTAGGAGTCCTCGTCACGCGACGCGAAGCGGGCGAAGAGCGACGTGGCGATGACCGGTGCGGACACGCCGCGGTCGATGGCCTCGTGCGCTGTCCACCGGCCCTCGCCGGAGTCGACCACGATGCCCTCGACGTTCTCGAACCCCGACCCCGGGGCGAGGGCACGTTCGGCCAGTTCGAGGAGCCACGAGCGCACGACCGAGCCGTAGCGCCAAATGGACGCGATCTCGTGCAGGTCGAGGGAGAACTCGTCGGCTTTCTCCATGATCTCGAAGCCCTCGCCGTAGGCCTGCATGAGGCCGTACTCGATGCCGTTGTGGACCATCTTCACGAAGTGCCCGGCTCCCACCGGGCCCACGTGCGCGTAGCCGCCTTCGGGTGCGAGGGCCACAAAGATCGGTTCGCAGATCGCCACCACCGGTTTGTCGCCGCCCACCATGAGGCAGTAGCCGTTGGCGAGCCCCCACACGCCGCCCGACGTCCCGGCGTCGACGAAGCCGATGCCCTTCGCCGCCAGTGAGGCGGCGGCGGGGGCGGCTTCTTTGTAGTTGGAGTTGCCTCCGTCGATGACGACATCGCCGGGCGCCATGAGGCCCTTCAGGGTGTCGATGGTCGACGTGGTGGCGTTCCCCGACGGCACCATGACCCACGCCACGCGGGGCGCGGGGAGCTTGGCCACCATCTCCGCCAGCGTGGCGGCCGTGTCGGCCCCCTTGGCCGCCACCGCGCTGCGGGCTTCTTCGGACAGGTCGAACGCCACGACCTGATGGCCCTTCTCGATGAGCCGCTGGGTCATGTTCGCACCCATCTTCCCCAGCCCCACCATGCCGATCTTCATCTGGCCCGCCCCTTCGCTGTCGGTGTCGTCCGGAGTGTCATTCGGTTCGTGTCGTCTCGGGCCCGTGTCGTGGCTGTCGCCGGTCGGCTCACGACGGCGGGCGCACCCTCAGCCGATGGCGCCGACATCGGTGGCCGCCACCCGCAGGACGCGGCGCCCGTGGGCGAGGAGGCTGCGGTGATCACCGATGGACTGGGCCGCGATGAGCGTCCCGAAGTCATAGGCCTCCCCGGGGATGGCGAGCGAGGGCATGGGGTTGGCGTCGACGATCTGGACGGCCACGACCGTGGTGGGCCCCCCTTTGTGGAGCTGGCCGGTCGAATGCAGAAAGCGCGGGCCGTACCCGACGGTGGTGGCGACCCCCCCGAGGTGGTCACGCACCTTGCGGCGCAACGTCTCGAGCTCGGCGTCGTGGCCGAAAGGGACATAGGCCTGCAGCGACACGTAGTCGCCGGGCCGCACCGTCGAGGTGAGCCACCCGAGCACGGCCGACGGGTCGACCGTCTCCACCTCGGGGAGCGGGAGCGCGCCGAGCACGTCGTTGGTGTTCTTCTTCGACTCGGCCACGTTGGGCTCGTCGAAGGGGTCGATGCCGAGCACGTGCCCGCACAGCGCCGTCGCCACCTCCCAGCGGTAGAACTGCTCGCCCAGGTCGGCGGCCTGCGCCAGGTGCAGGGGCACGACGTGGCGGTCGTCGCCCACCTCGGGCTCGGTGGTGGGGACCGGGACGCACCCCTTGCCCTGTTTGCCGGTCGACTCGGCGATGAGCTGTTCGACCCACAAGCCGAAGGACGCGTACTGCTCGGGGACGACGATGGTGACCTTGTCCCGACCGCCGCGCGCCGCTTCGCCCATGGCCATGCCGAGCCCGGCAGCTTCTTCGAGGTCGGCATCGAGGGCGCGCCCGCACAGCTCGGCCACGTCGTAGCCGAGGAGGGCGGCGGGCACCATGCCGAAGTACGACAGCACCGAGTAGCGGCCCCCGATGTCGGGGGGGTTGGAGAAGCACCGGTGGAAGCCGCGCTCGGCCGCCAGCGCGGCGAGCGGCGTTCCCGGGTCGGTGACGGCCACATAGCGCGCCGGGTCGGGGAGCTGCGCCCAGGCGTGGGCCAACAGGACGTTGGGCTCGAGCGTGGTGCCCGACTTGGACGACACGAGCACGAACGCGTCGGACAGGTCGAGCGAGCCGACCGTCGCCGGATGCGTGGTGTCGCACACCACGAGACGTCGGCGGCTCGTCCCCGGTCCTCCGGGTGTGCCCGTGGCGGTGAGGACGGCCTCGAGCACCGCCGGGCCGAGGGACGAGCCCCCCATGCCGAGCAGCACCACGGTGGACTGGTCGATGCCGGCCGCCCACGCCGCGAGCTCGGCCGCTTCGTCGGCCATGCGACGCGGGACGTCGAGCCATCCCAGGCGGTTGGCCGACACGTTGCCCGTCGGCCACAGACCGTCGTCGCGTTCGAGCAGGCGCGGCACGAGTGTCCGGGCGTCGTCGACCATCGGGCCCCTCAGTTGCCGGCCGACAGGGCGTTGGCCTTGTCGGACAGCTTCTGGATGAGCTCGTCGAACGACTTCGTGAAGCTGGCCACGCCTTCGTCCTCGAGGGTGTGGCCCACGTCGGCCATGTCCACGCCGGCGGCACCGATACGCTCGAGGGCACGGCGTGCGCCCTCGGGATCGGCGTCGACGGTGCGGGCCAGCGTCCCGTGCTCGAGGTAGGCGGCGATGGTGTCGTCCGGCATGGTGTTGACGGTGTCGGGACCGATGAGCGAGTCGACGTAGACGAGGTCGGGGTAGGCGGGGTTCTTGGTCGACGTCGACGCCCACAGCGGGCGTTGCACCTTGGCCCCCTTGACCGCCAGGGCCTCCCAGCGAGGGCCCGAGAAACGCTCGAGGAACAGCGCTGTAGGCCAGTTGGGCCTGGGCGACGGCCGCGCTTCCCCGCAAGGCCTGGATCTGCGCGGTGCGGTCGGGGGACTGGGAGGCGAGCGTGTCGAGGCGGCGGTCGACCTCGGTGTCGACGCGGCTCACGAAGAACGACGCCACGCTGCGCACCGACGACAGGTTGCTGACCCCCGTGGCGGCGAAATCCTCGAGCCCGCCGATGTAGGCCTCGATCACGTCCCCGTAGCGCTCCAGGCTGAAGAGCAGGGTGATGTTGATGTTGCGCCCTTCGGCGACCATGGCCCGGACGGCGGGCACGCCCTCGGCCGTGGCCGGGATCTTCACGTACAGGTTGGGTTCGTCCACCAGCTCGTGGAAGTGGCGGGCGGCGGTGATCGTCCCCTCGGTGTCGTGCGCGAGGCCGGGCGCCACCTCCAGGGACACGAATCCGTCCACGCCGGCCGAGGCGTCGAACACCGGTCGGAGCACGGCCAGGGCGTCGCGGATGTCGGTGACGACCAGCTCCCAGTACGCCTCTTCGACGGTGTGGGATCCGAGCAGCTCGCCGAATTGCTCGTCGTAGTCGTTCCCACCCTCGATGGCCTTGGCGAAGATGGTGGGGTTCGAGGTCACGCCCCGAATCCCTTCGGCGACCAACTCCGCCAGGCGCCCACCGCGCACGTAATCACGTCGGAGGTTGTCGAGCCACGGGCTCTGGCCCTGCTGCTCGTACAGGTCGTGCAGCTTGGTCATGGTGCTCCCTTCTGGCCGGGGGCCGCCATCGCCGACGGGTCCCAGCGCTGCGTCCGAGTCAGTGCCCCGTCGCCGGACCGGAGCGGGCCAGCAGGGCCCGGGCTCGCGCCGCGACGTTGTCGGGTGTGTAGCCGAAGTGCGCGAGGACCTCGCCGCCGGGCGCGGACGCCCCGAAGTGGTCGATGGCCACGACGTCATCGGAGTAGCGCTCCCACCCGAACCCCGACGCCGCCTCCACCGCCAGGCGGGGGGTGCCGGGAGGGAGGACCTCGTCGCGGTACGTCCCCGGCTGCAGGGCGAAGAGGTCCCACGACGGGAGCGAGACGACCCGGGCCCGGACGGGCCCGCCGGCGCCGGCGAGCAGCGCGGCGGCATCGTTGCACACCGAGACTTCCGATCCGGTCCCGATGAGGACGATCTCGGGCGCACCCTCAGGCGGGTCGACGAGCACGTAGCCCCCTCGGGCCACCCCCTCGGCGGCCTCGGCCGTGCCCGCCAGGACCGGGAGCGATTGGCGCGACAGCACCAGGGCGGTGGGGCCGTCGGAGTCCACGGCGATGCGCCAAGCGTGCGCCGTCTCGTTGGCATCGGCGGGCCGGATGACGCGCAGGCCGGGCATGGCGCGCAGCGAGGCCAGGTGCTCTACGGGCTGATGGGTGGGGCCGTCCTCACCGAGGCCCACCGAGTCGTGGGTCCAGGAATAGATGACGTGGCTCTCCGACAGCGCGGCGAGGCGGACCGACGGTCGCATGTAGTCACTGAAGACGAAGAAGGTCCCTCCCACGGGGAGGACCCCGCCGTGGCGCGCCAGCCCGGTCATGGTGGCTCCCATGGCGTGCTCCCGGATCCCGTAGTGGATCTGGTCGCCTTCGGGGTCCGCCGCGGACTGGTTCACGGCGTCTTGCAGCTTGACGCCGGTGTTGCCGGTGAGGTCGGCCGAGCCGGCCACGAGTCCCGGGATCAACTCGGCGGTGGTGGTGATGCAGCGGTTGAGCGCCACCCGGGTGGCGAGGCTGGTCCCGGCGTCGAAGACGGGGAGCTTCGTGTCCCAGCCCGGCAGCCCCCGGCCGTTCTGGCACGCCTCCCACTCGGCCTTGTTCCCGCCCCAGGCCTCGAAGCGCGCCGTCCACGCCGCCTTGTGCGCCTCGCCGCGGCCGATGGCGCGCCGGTAGAACTCGACGACGTCGTCGGGGACCCAGAACTGCTCGTCGGGAGGGAGGCCGAGGATGGCCTTGGTCTCGCGTATCTCGTCCTCGCCCAAGGGGGTCCCGTGGGCTTCGGCGGTGTCGGTCTTGTGCGGCGAGGGCCAGCCGATGTGGCTGCGCAGCAGGATCAGCGACGGCTTGTCCTCGACGGCCATGGCCCGGCGCAGCGCCGCGTCGAGCGCCTCGGTGTCGTTGGCCGCCTCGCCGATGTCCTCGGTGTGCCAGCCGTAGGCGTCGAACCGCCCGGCCACGTCGTCGTTGTAGGCCAGCTCGGTCGGGCCGTCGATGGTGATGTGGTTGTTGTCGTAGACGTAGACGAGCCGCCCGAGCCCGAGGTGTCCGGCCAACGACGCCGCCTCGTGGCTGATGCCTTCCATGAGGTCGCCGTCGCCGCACAGCACGAAGGTGTGATGGTCGACGAGCTCGGGGCCGAACTTCGCTCGCAGCCAGCGCTCGGCGATGCCCATGCCGACGCCGTTGCCCACGCCCTGGCCGAGCGGGCCGGTGGTGACCTCCACGCCCGCGGTCAGGTGCACCTCGGGATGCCCCGGCGTCCTGCTGTCCCACTGGCGGAACTGCTTGATGTCGTCGAGGGTCAGCCCGTAGCCCGTGAGGAACAGAAAGGAATACAGCAGGATCGAGGCGTGTCCGTTGGACAGGATGAAGCGGTCGCGATCGGGCCAGGACGGATCGAGGGGGTCGTGGCGCATGACCCGGTTGAACAGCACGTGGGCCAGGGGGGCGAGCGCCATGGCTGTGCCCGAGTGCCCGGAGTCGGCCTTTTCCGGGGCGTCCATGGCCAGGCCGCGGACGACGTTGATCCCGAGCTGTTCCAGCTCCGCTTCGGTCACGGGGAGAACCGTACCCGCTCGTCCGGGTGGGCCAACCCGCCCCCAGGTGCGTTCACGACCCGGTCACGGCGCCGGGTGCGAGTGGCCGGGCCCGTCCCCGGGGTGGACCGACCGGTCCTGGAGCAAGGCCACCGAGGCGGTGAAGCCGTGGACGAAGTTGCGCCCCCCGACGGGCCCGAGCTCTCCGGCGGCGAAGAACCCCGCCATGGGCACGGCTCCGAGGTGCTCGCTCAGCACGCGGACGTCGTGGTGCGGCTCACCGAACAGCCGCGTCCCCCGGCCGTTGCAGGTGAAGACGAGCGCGGCATCGGCCCGGCGGGCCGCCACCAGCGCGTGGAGGTCCTCGTCGGCGGTCTGCGCGTCACGAAGATGGAACTGGACGGTCGTGCCCACGGCCACGGCGTCACCCACGGCGATCGCCCCCGAGTTGCGGTCCGCACCCACGACGTTGCGCACGAGGAAGTCGCCCCGGCCGAAATGCTCTTTGTGCTCGTCGATGACGCGTCCGAGATGCAAGCCTCCGGACTCGAGCAGCACGACCTCCTCTTCGCTGAGCGAGTCGCGGGCCTGCGCCACGACCTGCTCGAGCGCGGGTCGACCGGCGAGCTCGTAGACGAAGTTGTGCTCGGCCTTCGTGACCACCAGGGGGTCGCCGAAGGGTCGACAGCCCTGGGACACGAGGGTGGTGACCTCGGCGCCGGGACCGAGGAACGCCCCCACCGCACCGCGGTTGCGCACACGCGGGCCGAGAGCGAGGCGGTTCCCGCCGGGACCGCGTGCGGCCGAGGCCATGCCGCCCACGACGCGCAGTCCCCGGTGGTGGGTGTCGACCCAGTCGAGGAAGGAGTCGGTCGGGAAGCTGTAGGGGTCTGCGACGAGGACGAGCGCCTCGGGGTCGAACGGCAGTTCTGCGGGCCAGCCTTCGAGGACCAGGCCGTCGCCCGACGGCGAGGGCACGGCGTCGAGCGCCAACGGCACCAGCGGGCCGACGTGTCCGGCCAACAGGGTGATCGCCGCCTGCTGTTCCACCTCGCGGTGCGGCCCGAGCACGGACTCGGCCGCACATCCGAGCGCCACCAACGGGTGCAGGACCTCCTCGACGGTGCGCATCACGTCTTCGAGGGCGCCCGCGTGCGGCGGAGTCACGAAGACCGTGGCGAAGTCGGGGCGATCGCCGATGCGCTCGAGCACCGCACCGGTCACCTCGCCCACGGCGTGCGCGGTGAGAGGGTGCTCGCTCATGGCGGCGGCGAAGGGCATCGGGGCCGACCCTACTGCCGCGCCCCTGCGGTCAGGACCGCGTCAGCGGGCCGCGGACCAGGCCTCGAGGCCCGCCACCCACACCGACGCCACGTGCCACGCGCCGTCGGCACCGGGTTCGAGGGCGACCAGGTCGGCGCGCCGTCCCGGCGCGATCTCGCCGCGATCGTCGAGGCCCAGCAGGTGTGCCGGCGTGGTGCTGGCGCAGCGCACCGCGTCGGGCAGCGTGACGCCACTGTGGGTCACGACGTTGGAGATGGCCCGCTCCATCGTCACCGTCGACCCGGCCAGGGTGCCGTCGGAGAGCCGAGGCGGAGCCCGGAGGACGCCGGGAGTCGACGTCGCGTCACGTGCGCCGTCGGGTGCGGGCTCCCCGGAGGGGCCGAGGCCGTCGGTCGTTCCCACCGCGTCGGTCACGAGGGCCACACGGCCCGCGCCCTTGGCCGCCACCGCCAGTCGCACGAACGCCGGGTGCGTATGCACCAGATCCGCGATCACCGACACCGACAGGCGGTCGTCGGCCAGGGCGGCCCCGAGCAGACCCGGGGCGCGGTGGTGCAGAGGACCCATGGCGTTGCCCAGATGGGTGACCAGGCGGGCCCCTGCATCCGTGGCGGCGTGGGCGAGCTCCGCGGTGCACGCCGAGTGCCCGAGTGACACGAGCACGCCCTGGTCGCTCAGGTCGCCGACGGCGTCGAGGGCCCCGGGCAGCTCGGGGGCGATGGTCACGATGCGCACGAGGTCCGCGAGCGACTCGAGCCAGCGCCCGTCGACACGGTCGTGCACGAATTGGCGACGGTGCGCCCCCGGGACGGCCAGGTAGGGCCCTTCGAGATGGGCGCCGGCGATGTCGGGGCGAGCCCGGGCCGGTCGACGCGACGCCTCGGCGATCACGGCCAGGGCGGCTTCGAGGGCGTCGAGGGGAGCGCTGACGAGGGTAGGGCACCACGTGGTCACCCCCTGAGCCAGCAGGGCGGTGTCGAGCACGGCCCAGTCCGGGCCGGCGGCGGTGGCCACGTCGACGGCGCCGATCCCGTTGACCTGGAGGTCCACGAAGCCCGGCGCCAGCACCACGTCGGGGACGGGCCCCCGGGCGCTGCGCACCTCGACGATGAGGCCGCCCTCGATGACGACCTCGGCCCGGTCGACCGGCCCGCCCGTCGTCAGCACGGTGGCCGCCGTCAGCACGGTCCGGGGGGCAGCGCCGCCGGCGTCGGCGCCGGGGCTCGGAGGGGACGGGTCGGTTCGTGGGCTGCGCACGAGAGTCGTACGGTATCGCCGTGGCCGATCCCCAGGTGCAGGTGCCACCCAACTGCGACCTCACCCTCGGCATGGTGTGCGTGGACAAGTCCGAGCCCGGCACCACGGTGTGGCAGATGCCCGCCGACGAGCGCTTCACGAACCCGGTGGGGGTGCTCCAGGGTGGCTTTCTCGCCGCATGCTGCGACTCCGCCATGGGCGCGGCCACGGTCACGTGGGCCAAGGGGCGCAAGGTCTTCTCGGCCAACGCCGAGATGAAGGTCAGCTTTCTGGCCCCGGCCCGCCCCGGGGGCACGCTCACCTGCACGTCCCGGGTCATCTCAGGGGGCAACCGGGTGGCCTTCGTCGAGGCCGAGCTGGTCGACGCCGAGGGGCGCCTGGTGGCCAAGGCGAGCTCGACGTACCTGCTCACGCCCCGGGGGTAGAAGCCGGGGGAAGAAACCACACCCGGTGGCGATGCTTGCGGGCCGTCGCCCGGGCGGGGGAGGATGGCAGGCTCCGGAGGAGGCTCGATTGGCACGTGACGGTGGGGAGTCGGGGCGTGGCGGCGGGTTGGCCTCGGCCGGTGGTGACTTCGTCCACCTCGTCATCGACTACGCCAAGCAGGAGACGCTCGGGCCGCTCAAGAGCCTGGGGCGGTTCCTGGTCTTCGGCCTGGCCGGGTCGGTGGCCATCACGGCCGGGACGGTGCTGCTCCTGCTGGCGGGGCTGCGGGCCCTGCAGACCGAGACGGGGTCGTCGTTCACCGGCGACCTCAGCTGGCTGCCCTACGTGATCGTGGCGGCCGCGGCCGTGGCGGTGGCGGGCCTGTCGGCATGGCGGATCGCCAAGGGGCCGGCGGCCAAGCGCGCCGGTGCCGGCGGTCATAACAAGAAGAGGAGCTGACGATGGCGACGACGGCGAGGATCAGCCGCGATGACCTGGAGGCCAAGCTCCGCGAGATGTCGGGTGGTGTCGAGGACACCGTCGAGGCGGCGCGGCCCAAACTGATCGGCACCGCCGTGGGCGCGCTGCTCCTCGTGGTGCTGATCGCGTACTTGCTCGGTCGCCGCAGCGGCCGGGCCCGCTCGGCTGTCGTTGAGATCCGCAAGGTGTGAGGCCCTCGATGGACCGGCTGCTGGGCGCCCTGGTCACGCGGGCCGTGCGCCGCGGGCGGGGCGGTGAGCCCATCTGGCTGGCGGTGGCGGCAGCGGCGTGGCTGGTGCGCCGCGGCCTCAAGAGCCGCGACAAGGTCGTCTGGAGCGGTCGCGTGGAGCCCGGACAGCATCTCGTGATCGCCGTCGGCGACGGCGCCACGCCGGCCCCGTCGAGCACCGGCGGGGAGTGAAGCCCCACGCCGACGCGCTCCCGGGCCAGCTCTCGGCCGGAGAGCGGGTCCTGCTCGTCGACCCCAAGGAGCGCCGCTATCTGGTGACCCTGCATCCGGGGGCGTCGTTCCACACCCATTCGGGGATCGTCGCCCACGACGACGTGATCGGTCGGGCCGAGGGGTCGACGGTCGGCGCCTCCACCGGCCGGCGGTTCGTGGTGCTGCGACCCACCCTGGCCGATGTCGTGCTGAAGATGCCCCGCGGGGCCCAGGTCATCTACCCGAAGGACCTCGGCGCCATCCTGATCGCCGCTGACATCGGCCCGGGGATGCGGGTGCTCGAGGCCGGCGTCGGGTCGGGTGCGCTGTCGATGGCGTTGTTGCGGGCCGGAGCCGACGTCGTCGGCTACGAGGTGCGCCCCGACTTCGCGGCGGGGGCGCGTGCCAACGTAGGCGCGTGGGCGGGGCCCGACGCGCGCTACCGCGTCGAGGACCGCGACGTCTACCAGGGGATCGACGAACGCGGCCTCGACCGCGTCGTGCTCGACCTGCCCGAGCCGTGGCGCGCCCTCGGTCCGGCGTCGCAGGCCCTGCGACCGGGAGGGATCCTCCTGTCCTACCTGCCGTCGATCACGCAGGTGGCCGTGCTGCGCGCCAACATGGCGTCGAGGTCGTTCGGGATGGCCGAGACCTTCGAGGTGCTTCGCCGCACCTGGCACGTGGAGGAACGCTCGGTCCGCCCCGACCACCGCATGGTGGCGCACACCGGGTTCATTACCACGGCTCGACTGCTCGACACGCCCGACGAGGCCGACACGCCCGACGAGGAAGCGGAGCGGTAGGAAGCGGAGCTGCAGGAGAGCGGTGTCGCTCAGCCCTGCTCGATGAAGATGCACTCCCCGGGGCATTCCTCGGCCGCTTCGGTGACGGCGTCCTCGAGGTCGTCGGGGACGAGGGCGAGGCCGGCGGAGCCGCCGGGCTCGTTCTTGACCTGGTCAGCCTCTTTGACGTAGGCGAGGCCGTCGTCGAGCAGGGTGAAGACGGCCGGCGCGATCTCCTCGCACAGGCCGTCGCCCGTGCACAGGTCCTGGTCGATCCACACCTTCATGAGCTTGCTCTCGCCTCTTCTCCGGCACTCTTCATCGGCACGGCCGACCATTCGGAAGGTAACGATGCCCGGTTCACGGTGTCAATTGACCTTGTCACCGTGCGGCCCGGATCGCCACCGGGCGTGCCGATCCAAACCCGTGGTCACTCGGTCCAAGAGTCTACTGGGGCGTCGACCCGATTCCCGCCTTCCTTGAGCGTCAATTTGGCGTGGGGGCCGGTGTATGGTCGCAAGAGACGCCCGAAGACAAGCCCAGGAGGTGGTTCCAACGGCCGAGCCGGAAGAGGAACGACAGCTGGCGCTGCGAGACGAGCTGGACCGTCTGCGCGACCGGTGCCGTCAGGCCGACGAGGAGGTCGCCGTCCTGCGCCGACGTCTGTCGGAGGGGCCCGGGCGCGTCCAGTCCCTCGAGGAGCGGCTGCTCGAGACCAAGGGACAGCTCGCCCAGGCGGTGTCGCAGAACGAGAAGCTGACCTATACCCTGCAGCAAGCCAAGGAACACATCGCCGCGCTGCGTGAAGAGGTCGACAAGCTCACCCAGCCCCCGAGCGCGTACGGGACGTTCCTCCACGCCAACGACGACGGGACCGTGGACGTCTTCTCGGGGGGCCGGAAGATGCGCGTGGCCGTGCACCCCGAGATCGACGGGGTGGAGCTGCGCCGGGGCCAAGAGGTGGTCCTCAACGAGTCGCTGAACGTGATCCTGGCGCGCGAGGGCGAGGACTCGGGCGAGGTCGTCACCCTGAAGGAGCTGCTCGACGACGGCCGGCGCGCCATCGTGTACGCCCGGGCCGACGAGGAGCGCGTGGTCGAGCTGTCCCACGACCTGCTCGGGGTGCATCTGCGCGCCGGCGATGCCGTGCTCATGGAGACGCGCTCGCAGCTGTTGGTGGAGAAGCTGCCCCGACCCGAGGTCGAAGAGCTCGTCCTCGAGGAGGTGCCCGACGTCACCTACGCCGACGTGGGCGGTCTCGACAGCCAGATCGAGGACATCACCGACGCGGTGGAGCTTCCCTATCTGCACCGGGCCCTGTTCAAGGAGTACAAGCTGCCCGCCCCCAAGGGCATCTTGCTCTACGGGCCTCCGGGGTGCGGCAAGACGCTCATCGCCAAGGCGGTCGCCAACTCGTTGGCCAAGAAGGTGGCCCAGGTGACGGGCAACGCCAACATCCGCAGCTACTTCCTCAACATCAAGGGTCCCGAGCTGCTCAACAAGTACGTGGGCGAGACCGAGCGCCAGATCCGGCTCGTGTTCCAGCGGGCCCGGGAGAAGGCGGAGGAGGGCGTGCCCGTCATCGTCTTCTTCGACGAGATGGACTCGCTGTTCCGCACCCGGGGGACCGGAATCAGCTCCGACATGGAGTCGACGATCGTGCCCCAGCTCCTGGCCGAGATCGACGGGGTCGAGGCGCTGCGTGACGTCATCGTCATCGGGGCCTCGAACCGTGAGGACCTGATCGACCCGGCCATCCTGCGCCCGGGCCGCCTCGACGTGAAGATCAAGATCGAGCGACCCGACGAGGAGGCCGCCACGCAGATCTTCTCCCGGTACCTGACCTCGGATCTCCCCATCGACACCAAGGAGGTCGAGCGCCTCGGTGGAGGGGATGCCGCCAAGGCGGTGCAGGCGATGATCGAGGACACCGTGTCGGAGATGTACCGCGCCGACGACGAGAACAAGTTCCTCGAGGTGACGTACCAGAACGGTGACAAGGAGGTCCTCTACTACCGCGACTTCGCATCGGGGGCCATGATCGAGAACATCGTCCGTCGGGCGAAGAAGCTCGCCATCAAGCGGGCCATCGCCGAGGAGGGGCGAGGGGTGCGCACCTCCGACCTGCTCGAGTCGATCCGCCGCGAGTACAAGGAGAACGAGGACCTCCCCAACACCACCAACCCCGACGACTGGGCCCGCATCTCGGGGAAGAAGGGGGAGCGCATCGTCTATGTGCGCACCCTCCTGGCCGACACCGAGGAGACCCGGGGCGGTCGCTCCATCGAGCGGGTGGGTACCGGCCAGTACCTGTGAGCTGGCTGAAGCCCCGTCGTCTCGCCGTGGTGGAGGGCCGCGCCGCCCCAGCCGCCACGCACTAGGGTCGGTTTCATGGTCGTCCCGAAGGTCTGCGGGATCGAGACGGAGTACGGGATCCACCACGTCGGCGGCGACGGCAACCCCGTCGCGTCGTCCTCGCTGCTGGTCAACGCCTACGTCTCGGACCTGGCTCGCGCCGGGTGGGACTTCGAGGACGAGTCACCGGGAAACGACGCCCGCGGCTTCGCCCGGGAAGGGTCCATGCCCCCCGAGATCGAGACGCACCTCGTCAACGCCGTGCTCACCAACGGCGCCCGGTACTACGTCGATCACGCCCACCCGGAATTCTCCACGCCGGAGTGTGCCGACGCGCTCGAGTGCGTGCTCTACGACAAGGCGGGGGAGGAGGTGCTGCGCCGGTCGATGGCGGCGGTGCGCCGCACCCTGCCCGAGGGCCAATCCATCATCGTCTACAAGAACAACTCCGACGGCAAGGGCAACTCCTACGGCACCCACGAGAACTACCTCATGGACCGCGCCGTGCCCTTCGCCCGGATCGCGCATCTCATCACGCCGCATTTCGTCACGCGCCAGATCTTCGCCGGTGCCGGGAAGGTCGGCAGCGAGACGTCGGCCAACGTGGGCCGTGACATCCAATTCCAGCTGTCGCAGCGAGCCGAGTTCTTCGAGGAGGAGATCGGCCTCGAGACCACGCTGAAGCGCCCCATCGTCAACACCCGCGACGAGCCCCATGCCGATCCGCAGCGCTATCGACGTCTGCACGTGATCGTGGGCGACGCCAACATGTGCGACGTTGCCACCTTCTTGAAGGTGGGGACCACCGCCCTCGTCCTGGCCCTCATCGAAGACGACGCCTTCGAGGGGAGGGAGCTGACCCTCGCCAACCCCGTGAAGTCCATCCGCAGGGTCTCGCTCGACCTCACCCTGTCCGAACCGCTCGACCTCGCCGACGGCCGCAGCGCCACGGCCCTCGAGATGCAGTGGGAGCTCTTCGGCCTGGCCCGCAAGTACGCCGAGGACCGGGGCCTGGCTTGCCTGGGCGACGAGGTCGTCGGCCAACGGGTCCTGTCGGGCTGGGAGGACGTCCTGCACGGTCTCGAGACCGACCCGAGCGTGGTCGCTGACAAGGTGGACTGGGCGGCCAAGCTCCAGCTGCTCGAGGCGTACCGCGAGCGCCATGGGATCGGCTGGGACGACCACCGGTTGGCGGCGGTGGACCTGCAGTACCACGACCTGCGCCCCGAGCGGTCCCTGTTCGCCCGGCTCGACACCGAGCACCTGGTGGCTGAGCAGGACGTCCTCGCCGCGGTGACCGAGCCACCCCGGCGCACCCGTGCCTATTTCCGGGGCCAGTGCCTGAAGCGGTGGGCGTCCTCGGTGGCCAGCGCCAACTGGGACTCATTGGTGTTCGACCTGGGTACCGATCCCCTCAGACGCGTCCCTATGATGGATCCGCTACGTGGAACAGCCGAATTCGTCGAGGAGCTCCTGGACGGGAGCTCGTCACCGGCGGAGCTGTTGGCACGGTTGAGCGCCTAGGAGTGGGTTGATGGCAGAGCAAGAGAAGAAGCGACGCCCGGCGTCGACGACACGCGAGGAGGCGAAGACCGAGGAGGCCGAGACCCCCGCGCCGTCCCCGCAGGGCGAGAAGTTGAAGGCCGAGCTCGACGACCTGCTCGACGAGATCGACGAGGTCCTCGAGGAGAACGCCGAGGAGTTCGTCCGCAACTACGTGCAGAAGGGCGGGGAGTAGCCGGGTGGGTCTGCCCCTCTTCCCGCCCGGGGACGACCCGGGCCCCGATTTCGCCGCCCTCATCCGTCACCGTGGTCGATCGTCGTCCCCGGGCCCGACCGATGCCGCGGGTGCTATGCCCGGCGTGACCCATGGCACCACGGTGGTGGCGCTCCGCTTCGCCGCCGGCGTGGTGATGGCGGGAGACCGTCGTGCCACCGAGGGCAACATCATCGCCCACCGGGCCATGGAGAAGGTCTTCCCGGCCGACCGCCACTCGGCGGTCGCCATCGCCGGCGCGGCAGGACCGGCAGTGGAGATGGTCAAGCTCTTCCAGACCCAGCTCGAGCACTACGAGAAGGTGGAGGGCGTGGCCCTCAGCCTCGAGGGGAAGGCCAACCAGCTCGGCCAGATGGTGCGCGAGCACCTGCCCATGGCCATGCAGGGCCTCGTCGTCGTGCCGTTGTTCTGTGGGTTCGACCTGCGCGTGGGCGAGGGGCGGATCTTCACCTACGACGTGACCGGGGGGCACTTCGAAGAGGCCGACCACGCGGCCACGGGATCGGGCGGGCGCGACGCCCGCACCACCATCAAGCTCGGGTGGCGACCCGACCTCGGGCGGGCCGATGGTGTCGAGCTGGCCGTGCGCGCCCTGTACGAGGCCGCCGACGAAGACTCGGCCACCGGCGGGCCCGACCTCGTGCGGGGCATCTTCCCCGTGGTGGCGACGGTCACGGTGGAGGGCTACGAGCGCCTGTCCGACGCGGAGGTGGCCGACAGCTTCACGGCCCTAGTGGAAAGGCGCAGCCTCGGTCGCGGCATCGGAGGTGGTGGGCCATGACTATGCCCTTCTACGTGGCGCCCGAGCAGGTGATGAAGGACCGGGCCGAGTACGCCCAGAAGGGCATCGCCCGGGGCCGGTCGCTGGTGGCGTGCGTGTACGCCGAGGGGATCCTGGTCGTGGCCGAGAACCCGTCGCGGTCGCTGCACAAGGTGAGCGAGATCTACGACCGCATCGCCTTCGCCGGCGTGGGCAAGTACAACGAGTTCGACCAGTTGCGGGTGGCGGGCGTCCGGCACGCCGACACCAAGGGTTTCGCCTTCAGCCGCGAGGACGTCGACGCCCGTTCGCTCGCCAACCTCTACGCCCAGTTCCTGGGCCAGGTCTTCACCCACGAGATGAAACCCCTCGAGGTCGAGATCCTCGTGGCCGAGCTCGGCGCCGACGGCAATCCCGACCAGCTCTACCACATCGCCTACGAAGGCACGATCACCGACGAGGACCGGTTCGCTGTCCTGGGCGGGGAGACCGAGACCATCTCGGACCGGGTGGCCGAGTCGTACCAGGACGGCTGGGCCCTCGACGTCGCCCTGCGGGCGACGGTCGGGGCCTTGGCGGGAGGAGACCGGACCCTCGAGCCCGATGACCTCGAGGTCGCCGTGCTGGCCCGCGGCAACGGCCGGCGGGCCTTTCGCCGGCTGGGCCACGACGAGCTGGCCGAGCTCCTGGGGGGCGGGCGCAAGGGATCGCGCGGCTCGCGCGCCTCGGGGTCGGGGAGCGCCCCCGCCGGCGACGGGACGGCCGGGTCGTAGCACCGACGCCTTTCGGTCGTCGGCGGCCCCGACGGGGGGCCGGGCGCCTCAGAACTCGGTGGAGTCCTCCTCCTCCACGTCGTCGAAGAGGGCCTCGACCTGGTCGGCGAGCATGAGCTCGCGTGCCTCGTCGGCGTGGCCGACCTCGACGAGCACCTCGACCGGCCCGGGCAGGGGATAGGGGCCGTCACCGGCGCCGCGTAGCTGGGTGAGGATGCCTTCGGCGCCGAGGCGGGCCATGACCACGCGTGCCTCGAACATGGACCCGACCGTCGTCAGGTGGACCATCAGCGGCGTCGCCACCTGCAAAGGGTACCCAGCGTCGTCCCGCCGCGCCCGGGAGACGCCGTAACGCGCGGGCCCGGCGCTACCGTGGGAGTAGTGGACCGGAGGATCTTCGGGCTTGAGAACGAGTACGGCGTCACCTGTACGTTGCGCGGGCAGCGTCGCCTGTCACCCGACGAGGTCGCCCGGTACCTGTTCCGCCGCGTCGTGAGCTGGGGACGCTCGTCCAACGTGTTCCTCGAGAACGGCGCGCGTCTGTACCTCGACGTCGGCAGCCATCCCGAGTACGCCACGCCCGAGTGCGACTCGATCACGGACCTCGTGGCGCACGACAAGGCGGGAGAGCGGATCCTCGACCATCTCGTCACGGGGGCCGAAGCCCGCCTGCGCGAAGAAGGCATCCGCGGGGTCATCTACCTCTTCAAGAACAACACCGACTCGGCGGGCAATTCGTACGGATGCCACGAGAATTACCTGACCAGTCGTCGGGACGACTTCGCCCACTACACCGAGATCCTCATCCCGTTCCTCGTGAGCCGCCAGATCTACGCCGGTGCCGGCAAGGTCCTGCAGACGGCGCGCGGCGCCGTGTTCTGCCTGTCGCAGCGGGCCGAGCACATCTGGGAGGGGGTGTCGTCGGCCACGACCCGCAGCCGCCCCATCATCAACACCCGCGACGAGCCCCACGCCGATGCCGAACGGTTCCGCCGCCTGCACGTGATCGTGGGCGACTCCAACATGAGCGAGTACGCCACCTACCTCAAGGTGGGCTCGACGAGCATCCTGCTGCGCATGCTCGAGGACCCGGGCACGGTGCTGCGCGACCTGACCCTCGAGAACCCCATCCGGGCCATCCGCGAGATCAGCCACGACCTCACGTGCCGTCGCAAGGTACGGCTGGCCAACGGGCGCGAGCTCAGCGCGCTCGACATCCAGTCCGAGTACCTCAACCGGGCGCTGCGCTTCCGCGACACCCACGGGCTCTCTCCCCAGGAGGACCGCGCCCTCGACATGTGGGAGCACTGTCTGAAGGGCCTCGAGTCCGATCCCTTCGCCTTGGGACGCGAGTGCGACTGGGTGGCCAAGCACCAGCTGATCGAGGCCTACCGCGCCCGGCACAGCCTGCCTCTGGGCCATCCCAAGGTGGCGCTGCTCGACCTGCAGTACCACGACGTGAACCGCAGCCGGGGCCTCTACTACCGGATGGAGGCGCGCGACCGCGTCGACCGCCTGGTCGAGGACGGGGCCATCACCGAAGCCATGACGCGTCCTCCCCAGACGACCCGGGCCCGGCTCCGCGGTGAATTCATCAGGCGGGCCAAGGAGCGCCGCCGGGACTTCACGGTGGACTGGGTCCACCTCAAGCTCAACGACCAGGCCCAACGGACCGTCTTGCTCAAGGACCCGTTCCGGTCCCACGACGAGCGGGTCGAGAAGCTCATCGCCAGCCTTTGAGCGCAGGCGGCGGTCGATAAAGGGGCGGGGTCAACTAGCCTCGTAATTTCGTGACCCCTGACCGGCAGGATGCGACGCCCTCCTCGAGCTCGCTCGACAACCTGTGGCTGCGCGGAGCCGGCCCGGTCACGGTGAGCCCGTGGGCGGTGGCGGCTCCGTCGGCCCCGGTCATCGCCCCGCCCGACCCGCCCGGCGTGCCGGCTCCCGGCTTCGGCGTCCCCGCCGGCTACGGCGTCCCCGCCGGGGACCGTCCCCCCGGCACCCGGCCCCCGACCCACCGGGCCCGTCGGGGAGGACGATGGCTCATCGAGTGGGCCGTCGTGCTCGTCGTGGCGATCGTGGTCGCGGTCGGGATCAGGACCTTCGTCGTCCAGACCTTCTTCATCCCTTCGGCGTCGATGCAGCCCACGCTCATGGTCGGCGACCGGATCCTCGTGGACAAGCTGAGCTACCACCTGCACGCGGTGCATCGGGGCGACATCGTGGTCTTCGCCACGCCGCCGGGGGAGGACGCCGGGCCTGACGTGAAGGACCTGGTCAAGCGCGTCATCGGCCTGCCCGGTGAGACGATCTCGTCCGCCGGGGGCCAGGTCGTGATCAACGGGAAGCCCCTCAAGGAGCCGTGGCTCGTATCCGGCACCATCACCACGGGGATCACGCCGCAGAAGATCCCCAAGGGCGAGTACTTCGTAATGGGTGACAACCGCTCGGACTCCCAGGACAGCCGGTTCTTCGGCCCCATCCACGGGTCTCTGATCGTCGGCCGGGTGGTGGTGAAGATCTGGCCCGTCACCTCGTTCCACATCTACTGACCCCCTGTCCCGGCGCCGATTGCGGCGCCGGGCCGGGAAGTGCGGACTCGACCCTCCTCGAGGGGCTCGCCCGTTGCCTCAGAGCCCGGGGTCGTAGACTCGGGTCGAGATGCTGTCGCTCAGCCCGGCGAAACTGCTGGTCATCCTCGTTATCGCGCTGATCGTCCTGGGGCCCGAGAAGCTCCCGCAGGTGGCGCGCCAGATCGGCGCGGCGTGGCACGACCTACGGCAGTGGCGAACCCGGATCGAGAGCGAGGTCCGGGGGGCGTTCCCCGACCTTCCCCCGACCCACGAGGTCGCCACCATCGTGCGCTCGCCGCTGGCCTTTCTCGACCGCCTGGCCGACGAGCACGAAAAGGCCCTCCGGGACGGGGGCGGTACCGGCGCCGAACCGAGCCCTGACGCCGTCCCCGACCCCCTCGGCCCCGCCCCGCCGCTCGACGCGGCGGGCACCAACGGGTCGGTTCCGGCCAACGGGTCGGTTCCGAGCAACGGGTCGGCTCCCGGCGCAGCGCCGGACTTCGTCACCGGTTCGGAGCTGCACAACGGTCGCAACGGGCACGTGTCGGAACCGGCGACGGTCGACGCGTCGGGTGAGCGCGCCGGAACCGAGTCGTCCGGTCCGCTCCCCGCCGTGCCCGACGACCCCAGCATGAACTGAGCGGGGCGCCGCTCCCGGTCATGGCCACCCGTCTCCGAATTCCGTTCCGCGGCGGCTCGACGCGACCGTCGGCTGATGCCATGACCCTGGGCGAGCACCTGGCCGAGCTGCGGCGCCGGGTCGTGATCTGCCTCTTCGCCTTCGCCATCGGGGCCACCGTGGCGTTCATCGTCTACCCCCAGATCCTGCACTTCCTCCAAGCCCCGTACTGCCGGGTGGTCGGGCCGGGCCGCAGCTGCAAGCTCTATGTGACGGCCCCGCTCGACGGGCTGTCGCTGCGCATCAAGCTGTCGACCTACGGAGGCGTCTTCCTGGCGTCCCCCGTGATCCTGTGGGAGCTGTGGCGCTTCATCACCCCCGGCCTTCATGCCAACGAGAAGCGCTATGCCGTGCCGTTCGTGGTGTCGTCCATCGTGCTCTTCGCCTTCGGCGCCTATCTGGCCTTCGTGGCCTTCCCCCACGCGTTGCAGTTCCTGCAGAACATCGGTGGTCCCACGCTCCGGCAGATCTACAACCCCAACAGCTATCTGGGCCTGATCGTGGCCCTCATGGTGGTGTTCGGGCTCACCTTCGAGTTCCCGGTCATCTTGGTGTCGCTCGAGCTCGTCGGCGTACTGACCCCGAGGAAGCTGGCGTCCATCCGGCGCTGGGCCATCGTCTTCATCGTGGTGTTCGCGGCGGTCATCACGCCCAGCGGGGACCCGTTCTCGATGCTGGCCCTGGCGGTGCCCATGTACGTCTTCTACGAGGTGTCGATCCTGATCGGCAGGTTCCTGCGCCGTTGAGGCCCACCCGGTGACGGCCGGTCCGGGGGTCGACGCCACGAGAGCCGGGTTGCGGGCGCGCCTCGGGTTCGATCTCGACGCGTTCCAGGAAGCGGCGCTTGACGCCCTCGACGAGGGTCGTTCGGTGTTGGTGTCGGCGCCGACGGGCTCGGGCAAGACGGTGGTGGCCGACTACGCGGTGGGCCGGGCCCGGGCGGAGGGTCGCCGTGCCTTCTACACGACGCCGATCAAGGCCCTGTCCAACCAGAAATTCGCCGAGCTGGCCGAGGTGTACGGCGCGGCCGGGGTCGGCCTGCTCACCGGCGACGTGTCGCACCAGCCCGACGCGGGCGTGGTCGTCATGACGACCGAGGTCCTGCGCAACATGCTCTTCGCCCGATCGCACCAGCTGACGGGCCTGGGCCTGGTGGTGCTGGACGAGGTGCACTACCTCCAGGACCCCTACCGGGGGTCGGTGTGGGAAGAGGTCATCATCCTGGCCGACCCGGGGGTGGTGTTCGTGTGCCTGTCGGCCACGGTGTCCAACGCGGACGAGTTCGGCGCCTGGCTCGAGGCGGTGCGCGGTCCCACCGACGTCGTGGTGGAGTCGCATCGACCGGTCGAACTCCGCAACCACGTGGCCCTGGCCGAGAAGGGCACCCGGCGTGTGGACCTGGTGCCGGTACTGCAAGGCGGCAAGCTCCATCCCCAGGCGCGCGCCCTCGACGAGCGCATGGCCCGTATGGCCCGCCGTCCCGGCGGGACGCGCCACTCGCGTGTGACCAACCCCCGGCGCAGCGAGCTCATCGAGGAGCTCGGGGCGCGCGCCATGTTGCCGGCCATCGTCTTCATCTTCTCGCGCGCCGCCTGCGACGATGCCGTGGCCCAGTGCCTGTCGGACGGGATGCGCCTGACCACCGCGCCCGAGCGCGCCGAGATCCGTCGCCGGTGCGAAGAGCACACCGAGGGACTGCCCGACGAGGAGCTGCGCGTCCTCGGGTACGGGCCGTGGGTGGCGGGGCTCGAGGCGGGCCTCGGATCGCACCACGCCGGCCTGATCCCCGCCTTCCGCGAGGCGGTGGAGGACTGCTTCTCCGCCAACCTGTTGCGGGTGGTGTTCGCCACCGAGACCTTGGCGCTGGGCATCAACATGCCGGCCCGCACGGTGGTGATCGAGCGGCTCACCAAGATCCGCGAGGGCGGCCGCAGCGGGTTGTCGTCGGGGGAGTACGCCCAGATGACGGGGCGGGCGGGGCGGCGCGGCCTCGACTCGCTCGGCCACGCCGTGGTCCTGTGGTCGCCCCAGGTGTCGATGGCGGGCGTGGCCGCCCTGGCCACGTCGCCCCCACCCGACCTGCGGTCGTCGTTCCGGCCCACCTACAACCTGGCGGTGAACCTGGTGCGCCGCTACCAGGCCGACCAGGCCCACTTCATCCTGGACCGGTCGTTCGCCCAGTTCCTCGACAGTCGCCACCACCACGCCCTGTCACAGCGTCTCGACCGGGCGCTGGTCCTGCTGGAGCGGTTCGGGCACGTGGAGCTGGCCGCGTGGCGGGTCACGCGGCGCGGCGTCACGCTGGCGGGGATCTATCACGAGTCCGACCTGCTCATCGCCGAGGCCCTGTGCGAGGGGGTGTTCGACGACCTCGAAGCACCCGAGCTGGCCGCGGTGGTCTCGGCGTGCACGTTCGAGACCCGCCAGGGACGCTACGCCCCCGTGGTGTCGAACCCGCCCAAGGCCGTGCGCCCGAGACTGCGGAGGCTGGCCGGGCTGGGCGAGGCTCTGCGCGACGCCGAGGAAGGCGCGCACCTGCCGCGCACGCGCGCCCCGGACGACGGGTTCGCCGACGCAGCCTGGCGGTGGGCGCGCGGCCAGCGCCTGGACCAGGTCCTCGAACGAGCCGAGCTCGCGCCGGGCGACTTCGTGCGCAACGTCAAGCAGCTCGTCGACCTGCTGCGCCAGTTGGCGGTGGTGGGGCGCCCCGGCACCGCCGCCGCCGCCCGGCGGGCGGCCGACCTGCTCCAGCGCGGCGTGGTGGGCGCGTCGGCGGGCCCGGCCTTCGGTGTCGACGTCGACACGGAGCCCGAACCGCCACCCTCGCCGGCGCCTCACACGGCCTCCTCCGAGGCCGTGTGAGACGCGCCCGGGGGCAGGCCGGGACGGGTCTCGGAGCAGGTAACCAGGGGTCCGCCACCCCGGCGCCGCGCCGGTCGTAGTGTTGCCGGGGCCATGTTCCCCTACGCCGAGGAGACGTTCAGCGCCGACGAGGTCGAGGTATTGCGTCGGTACGTCACCAACGTCGAGGGGCCCGTATTCGCCCTGGTGAACCTGCCCGAAGTGGTCAAAGGGGCCCTGTTCGCCCGCTACTCGCGCTCGGCCAAGAGCCTGCGCCGCCTGTTCCTCGACGAGTTCGTGGGCGAGCTGGACGTGACCGGGGACGCCGGTGTCGACGCCACCATGGGGCTGCGCCGGGCCGAGGAGCTCTACGACCGCGTCTTCCTCGAGTACGGCGACGACTCGGTGGCCCAGCTCGGGGGTGTGCACCTCGCGTGCGAGCAGGCCTCCAACATCCTCACCAAGGTGCTCGAGTGGGGTCGGCTCATGGCCTACCTCGAGCAGTCCACGCGCTATGTGCCCTACGACAGTCGCCTGAGCAGTGGTCACTACCGCTATCACCGCGACCCGGCCGTGCTCGAATCGGCGCTGGGGGCGCGCTATGTGGGGGACATGGACCGCATGTTCGACACCTACGCGACGTCGCTGCCCGAGTTGCAGGGCTGGCTGACCAAGCGGTTCCCGCAGCGCGCCGGGGACTCGGACTTCGTGTACCGCCAGTCGATCCGGGCCAAGGCGCTCGACGCGCTGCGCGGCCTGCTCCCCGCGGCGTCGCTCTCGAACGTCGGCGTGTACGGCACCGGGCAGTCCTACGAGATGCTGTTGCTGCGCATGCGGGCCCACCCGCTCCCCGAGGCGCGCCGGTACGCGCAGCTCATGCTCGAGGAGTTGCGCAAGGTCATCCCGTCGTTCCTCCAGCGCGTCGACATCCCCGAGCGTGGCGGCGCGTGGACCGAGTACCTGTCCGACACCGCGGCCCGCACCGACGAGGTCGTGGCCCGGCTGTGGCCCGGCTCCCAGGACGCCGCGCCCGAGCAGGCCTCGACCGTCCGGCTGGTCGACTGGGACCCCGAAGGGGAGGACAAGGTCATCGCGGCCATGTGCTATCCCCGGACCTCCCTGCCCGACGAGGTGGTGCTGCGCCGGGTCCGGGCCCTCGGGCCCGAGGACCGGCGCTCGATCATGCGGGCCTACGTGGGGGACCGCACCAACCGTCGGCACCGCCCGGGCCGCGCCTTCGAGCGCACCGGCTACCGCTTCGACGTGGTCTCGGACTACGGCGCCTTCCGTGACCTGCAGCGCCACCGCATGCTCACCATCGAGTGGCAGGACCTCGGGCCCGGTCTCGGCTACGAGACACCCGACACCGTGGCCGAGGCCGGCCTCGCCGATCGGTACGCGCGCTCGATGGCGCGTTCGGCCGATCTGTACGAGGTCATGGCGCGTGTCTGTCCCGAACAGGCGCCCTACGCCGTGGCGCTGGCATTCCGTGTCCGCTACGCCATGCAGATGAACGCCCGCGAGGCGATGCACGTGTTGGAGCTGCGATCGGGGGAGCAGGGCCACCCCGCCTACCGGGTCGTGGCGCAGGACATGCACCGCCTCATCGCCGAGCACGCCGGGCACCGCCTCATCGCCGAGGCCATGACGTTTGTGGACCATGAATCATACGACCTCGAGCGACTCGGATCCGAGAAGCGCGCCGAGGCGCGGCGTTCGGCGGCCGTCCCGAGCTGACGCCCGGCGCGCCGTGGTGCGCACGACGGAGCCGACAAGAAAAGCCGTCGCCGCCGTGACCAGGGGTGACGCGCGAAGGTCCTGGTCGGCGCCGACAACGGTCGCTTGAGGGCCGAATACGCGCAGCGTATTGTGCCCCCAGTCCCAGACGCCCCTACGGACTGCTCCTCCGGTTGCATCGGCTGAGCGGGTGGCGAGGGGGGGATGATTGTGAGAGGCGGAGGGTGACCCGGGGGACCGAGTAGAGAACGTCCCACCAAGACCCCGGCGGGTGTCGCCGGTTTGGTGGCGATGGCACCAAAGGTCCCCGGGCCCTGCCGCCCGCGACGGATGTGCGACAACCGAGATCTCGGGCTGAGCCTGTCGCGGGTGGTCTGCCGGACGGATCGGAGCCGATATGCTCCCGCGGCGTCCGACGACCTAAAGGGCAGAAGTGGCCGACGACCTGGATGATGTAGCCGAACCCGAGGAGCTCGACCCCGAGGACCTCGAGGACCTCGGCGACGAGGAATTGCTCGACGAGGAGGACCTCGACGTCGCGCTCGTCGACGAGGACGACGACGCGGTCATCGACATCGAGCCGGTCGTCGAGGCCGAGCCCGACGCCGTGGTCGTGCCCGTCGCCGCGGTCGTGGCGGCCGAGGAGGGGGACGAGGAGGAAGAAGAGGTCGAGGACGAGGACGTCGAGGCCAGCCTGGACGAGATCCTGAAGGAGCGCCTCGTCGTCGAGGAGGAGGAGGCCGAGGACGAGGAAGTCGTCGAGCCCGACGACAGGACCGAAGGAACCGAGCGCGTCCTCCCCAAGCAGCCCGACGAGTTCGTGTGCAGCTCCTGCTTCTTGGTCAAGCACTCCAGCCAGTTGGCCGATCCCGAAAAGGGGCTGTGCCGGGACTGCGTGTGAGCACCCTGCGCACGGACCTGCACGAGGAGGGCGCGACGTGACCGACACCAAGTCCCCCGGGGACCGCTTGCTCGAGGTCGTGGTGTTCGCGCCGGCGGGGCTGGCGGCCACCATCGTCGAGGAGTTCCCGAGGCTCGTCGAGAAGGGTCGGCACCGCGTGGAAGGGCAGGTGCACACGGCCCGGCTCGTGGGACAGTTCGCCTTCCAGATGGGCCGGCGCCAGATCGAGCAGACGATCGCCAATCTCGGCGCCCGGTCGCACCGCGACGAGAACTCGTCCCCGGGCCCCTCGTCCCAGCACCGTGCCGACGAGCGGGTGGACCACATCGCCGGTATCGACACCGACACCCGTGGCGACGTCCCCACCCAGGCCCGCACCGACGCCGACATCGATGCCGACGCCGACGCCGATGGCGACACCGGCGCCGGCACGGGATGGTCGGGCCCCGGTGGGGGACGGCCGGGCGAGACGGCGCGGCCCCCGTCGGTGTGGATGGGGGACGGGGGTGCCAACGGCACCGCGTCGGCGTCCTCTCTGGCCATCCCGGGCTACGACAGCTTGTCGGCGTCGCAGGTGGTCCAGCGCCTCGAAGGCCTGTCGTCGCCCGAGCTCGAAGAGGTGCGAGCCCACGAGGCCGCCCATCGACAGCGGCGCACCATTCTCCACCGGGTCGAGCAGCTGCTCGCCGGCGGGGACGGTGCGCAGCCCTGACGGCCGCGGAACAGGGCCGGGGCGGGCCCGTGGAGGGCACGCGACCGGCCCGGCGCGAGGACGGCGCCCGTTGTGGTGATCTGTGGCGGGAGGCGCTCGAGGAGGTGCAGCGGGCGCGAGGTGGGCCCCTCCTGGCCCGCCGCGAGGCTGGGCTCATCACGACGGCGCTCCTGCGACCGGGCGGCCTCGACCGGCTGCTGTCGGACCGGCGGCGGCTCGTCGTGGTCGGGACCCTCGACGACGCCGTGGTGGGCATGGCCCTCGGTCGGCTCGATGCCGTCGGCGACACCACCCTCGGCGTCATCGACGCCTGTTTCGTCGAGGTCGGCGCCCGCGGCGTCGGGGTCGGAGGGGCACTGCTCGGGGCGCTGGTGGCGTGGTTCACGACCTCGGGGTGCCGAGGCGTGGACATCAGCGCGCTGCCCGGCGATCGCGCCACGAAGAACCTCCTCGAGGCGTCGGGCTTCAAGGCGCGCTTGATCACGATGCACCGCACCCTGTCGTGACCGCACCCGGCCCGGACGGGCCGGGCCCACCGGTCGTCGCGGTCGGAGGGGTCGCGGTCCACGACGGCGCGCTGCTGCTCGTGCAGCGGGGTACGGACCCCGGCCACGGCCGGTGGACCATCCCCGGCGGTCGGGTGGAGCCGGGGGAGCGGTTGGCCGGCGCGGTCGAGCGTGAGCTGCTCGAGGAGACCGGGCTCTCGGTCCGGTGCGGGGGCTTCCTCGGCTGGGCCGAACGGATGGGCCCGGGGTACCACTACGTCATCCTCGACTTCTCCGTGACCGTGGTCGACGGCGAGCTGACCCCCCGTGCGGGCAGCGATGCCGCCGCGGTGTCCTGGGTCCCGCTCCAGGAGGTCCGGGCCATGGAGCTGGTCGACGGCCTCGAGGACTTCCTCTGCGCCCACGGCGTCATCGACTGACACCGCGGTCCGCCGCCGTCGGCGGGCGTCAGTGTCCGCGCGCCCCGAGGGGCTCGGTCGGCGGGGCCCCGGGGGCGGAGGGATCGGCAGGCCGAGGAGCTTCGCCAACTCCGGCACCTGCCCCGCGGCGCGGCGCACCGTGGACCGCAATTCCTCGCCGGCGGGATCGGGCAGGCCGGCGGGCTTGACCGAGCGGCGGACGGGGGAGTCCACGACGGCGTCGAGCAACGACTTCCACTCGTCCTCGGCGAGCCCCGGGGCCATGGCGGTGCCGGCCGCCTCGGCCAGGCGGACGGCCAAGTCGGCGGGGACGCGGGCGGCGGGCTCGGGGGGGTGGGCCGAGACCCGCAGGGCGTCGGCCACCCTGCCGTCGTCGAGGGCGGTGACGATGCGCGCCAGCCAGCCGTCGCGCAGCGCGGTGACCCGCGTCTGCAGCGAGTCGCGCAGCGTCGTCACCATCTCCCGGCCTTCTTCGTCGAGGCTGACGGTCGAGGCCGACGCCACCACCGAGCGGACCTCGCGCAACGGGGCGTCCTTGCCGGCGTTGCGCGCCGCGACGGCGCGGTCCTTCCAACCCGCCAGGTTCATGCGGGGCAGCAGTTCCTCGGCCATGGTGAGCAGGGGGTCAGGCGAGACCTCCTGGCGTCCCTCGGCCCGGGCCCGGGCGTTCTGCTCCTCGATGGCGCTGCGCACGGCGGGGATGCCGCCCCGCAGCAGTTGTTCGGCCACGGGAAGCAGCTCGGGGCGCAACTCGGCCAGCGCCGCGTTGCGGTGCGTCGAGACGGGTTGGAGCCGGCGGGGCCGCTCGGGCCGTTCGGAGCGGACCGGGCGCGACCCTGCGGCGGCGCGGTCGCGCGACCCGGGCACGGCGCGTTCGCGCGACCCCGGCACGGCGCGCTCGTCGCGACCGGGACGGTCGGCGCGCCCGGCGCGCCCTGGCCCGGCGGTGGCGCCGTCGCGTGACGGCCGGCCGTCGCGGCCCGGGCGGGCGCGCCCCGCGCCCGGTGCTCTGTCGGTTCCCGGCGCGCCGCTGTCGCCGTTGCGCCGAGGCGGCGCCCCCCGTCCGGACGCGCCCCGTCGGGGGCGCTCGCCTCGTCCGTCGTCGTCGCGCCGTCGACTGCCGGGCACGAGGACAACCGACACGCCGCCGGGCCCACTGTCGCGGCCCGACCCGACGATCTCGATGCGGGCCGCCTTCTCCACCCTGGCACCGTCCTTGGGCGCCAGCACCGAGGTCACGACGATGCCTTCGAGGTCGAACTCGGCGTCGGCCCGCAGTACGTCACCGACCTTGGCCCCCTCGGGGAGGAGGGTGCCGTCGAGCGACCCACGGGGTTGGCGGGCCCCCGGGGCGCGCCACGTCCACGTGCCGTCGTCGCGACTGCTGGTCAGCTCGATGTCGATTCTTCGCGTCATTGGAGTCGGCCCACGCTACCGTCGGCACCGACACGGCGAGAACCTGTCCCTCGTTCCCGTCCCGACACCCTCTGTGCTGTGTTTCTGTGGAGGTTCTGAGAATACGGGCGAAACGCGCCCGGACACCATGTGCGTTCCCTAGTCTGACAGGCGTTCGGGAACATCCGGTCGTGGACTCTCCCGGTGGAACAGGAGCACGAGCAGTGGACGACGAGCGTCAGGACCACGGGGCTGACGACGCGCCGACCACACCGGTCCCGCCTCCGCCCATCGCGGGCATCGCGCCCCAGGCCGAGGGCCCACCCCGTCCCGCCCCGACGGGGGAGTGGGGGCGGCCCCCGGGCGATCCCGCCCCGGTCCCGCCCGCGTCCGACCCCCGCGACCCGTCGCTCACGCCTGGCGCCCCGGTGTGGAGAGGGGCGGAACCGCTGATGCCCCCGGGATGGCCGCCGACGGGGGCCCCGTTCACGCCCACCGGCGCCCCCGGGGGCCCGTTCACACCCGGCGGCACCCCGGCTCCGGCGCCCACCCCGAGGACAGGTCCGGCGGGCATGCGGGGGTGGGTGGTCGTGGCCGTGGTGGCCGCCCTCGTCGGCGGTGCGGCGGGGGCGGGGATCGCCGAAGCGCTCGGGACCGGGAGCGGCGTCGCCTCGGCCCCGCCGGTGCGGGTGGGGGAGGAGACACCGGGGCCGGCCCTGGCCGGCGGGGCCCAGATCCCCACGATCGTGAAGAGCGTCCTCCCCGAGGTGGTGTCGATCGACGCCAAGGGTCCGGGGAGCGCGGGCGGTGGGCTCTTCGGAGGTGGTCCGAGCGAGGACCAGGGCACGGGGATGATCATCGACTCCAGTGGCGAGGTGATTACCAACAACCACGTGATCTCCGGTGCCACGTCGATCACCGTCACCCTCTACGGGCAGACCACGGCCCTGCCCGCCACCTTGGTGGGTGCGGACCCGTCGAGCGACGCGGCGCTGCTCAAGATCACTTCCCCGCCCGCCGACCTTGAGGCCGTCACCTTCGGTGACTCGACCAAGCTCGAGGTCGGCGACGCCGTGATCGCCATCGGCAACGCCCTCGGGTTGTCGGCGGGCACGCCCACGGTGACCTCTGGCATCGTCTCGGCCACGGGTCGGACGGTGCAGGCCGGCGACGCGTCGGGTGGGGCGGGGGAGACGCTGCAGAACATGATCCAGACCGACGCGGCGATCAACTCCGGGAACTCGGGCGGGCCGCTGGTCGACTCGGCCGGACAGGTGGTCGGGATGGACACCGCCGTGGCCTCGTCGAGCACGGGGAACGCCCCGGCCCAGAACATCGGCTTCGCCATCCCGTCGTCGACCATCCAGGGCCTCGTGGCCACCTTGCGCAGCGGGGGCACGGCCGGGAAGGCCAAGGCGTATCTCGGGGTCGAGGTCACCGACGAGACCGCCCAGGAGCAGCAGGCCTACGGGCTCGTGCCGGCGTCGGGCGCGTTGGTGGTGTCGGTGGTGGCCGGCTCTCCGGCCGACACCGCCGGCATCCGCACCGGTGACGTCATCGTGCGGTTCGACGGCAAGGCCGTCACGTCGGCGCAGGGGTTGACCAACGACGTCCAGGCGTTGTCGTCGGGCACGAAGGTCCCGCTGACGCTGTACCGGGGACAGCAGAAGCTCACGCTCAGCGCCACCTTGGGCCTGGCCCCGGCGGGCTGAGCCCGACGCGGGCCCTCAGCGCCCGGTTCGCCCGTCGATGAGCTCGCGCAGGATGTCGAGGTGCCCGGCGTGCCGGGCCGTCTCCTCGACCAGATGGGCCAGCGTCCAGCGCAGGGTCAGCCCCTGGCGCCCCCGGGCCAGGGGTGTCGAGAGGTCGGGACACCCCGCCACGATCTCGTCGGTCCGGCGTCCCGCCTCGGCGTAGGCGCGCCGCACCGACGCCACGGTGTCGCCGGCGTCGAGCTCGAAGCCGTCGCGGCCGGACCCGACGTCGAGCCCGGCGAACCGCCGCTGCGCCCAGTAGACCTCGACCACGGCGAGATGCTTCACGATCCCGAGCACGGTGGTGCCCGATGCCACGAGCGGTCGCCGGGCGTCCTCCTCCGAGAGCAGCGCGACCTTGCGGTCCACCGCGGCGCGCAGATACCCGAGAAAGGCGAGGAAGGTGTCCTTCTCGCCCGACACGACGACGGGGACGTTGTGGTCGTCGGTGGGCCCCGGCGACGCCGCCCTCGGCGTCACGGTGCGGGCAGGAGCGCGTCCTCGATCGGCGCGCCGCGCTCGGCGCCCACGCGGATGTACCACTCGGTGCCCCAGACCGCCGCGAACGCCTCGGGCGGCATCGAGAGGAAGAACGAGGTGTCCCCGATCTGACTGGCGTGGACCTTCATGGCGCCGCGCTTCTGTTCGAGAAAGGCGCGCACGTCCACGGTGGTGGTGATGCGTTCCCCGGGGACGCCCAGGGTGTCGAGCATGGCCCGTTGCTCGTCGGGCATGTCCAAGCCGAACTCCGCCGAGCGCTCGGCCAGGGCCAACAGGTGGTCCCGGTTCACGGTGGCCATGAAGACCCGCGGCGTGCGGGCCCGCGCCGCGGCGCGCAACCCGACCCGGTGGACCTGGATGTGGTCGGGATGGCCGTACCCGCCGTTCTCGTCGTAGGTGGCGAAGACCGTGGCGTCCTCCTCGGCCAGGATCGCGGCGAGGCGCGCCGCCGCCTCGTCCACGTCGGCCTGCCAGAAGCAGGCGGGGTCGTCGTTGGTGGCCTCACCCACCATCCCCGAGTCCCGGTACCCGAGGTACTCGTGCCGGGCCACCCCGAGGACGCGACAGGCCTCGGCGAGCTCGAGGGCACGGCGCTCGGCGAGGGACTGGCCCGGGGCCAGGAGCCCGTCGGGGACCTCGCCCAGCTCGCCGCGCGTGGCCGTCACGAGGATGACGCGATGGCCGTCGGCCGCCATCTGGGCCATGGTCCCGCCCGTCTGGATGGCCTCGTCGTCGGGATGGGCGTGGAAGAACACGGCGGTGGCCATTGCTCGGCAGGCTAGGGCATCAGTGGTCGGGGCGGATCACCGTGGGGAGGGGTGCCCGACGGCGCGCCGGGGCGGTCAGCACACGTCGGAGGTCTCCCCGCGCCCGGTCTGGAAGGTGAGCGTGTTCACGTTGTTGGGTTCCCAGTACGGGGAGCCCGAGGCGTCGTCGTAGGCCAGCTCCACGGCGACCTGGTTCGAGCCGACGGCGCTCGCCACGGCGTTGCTCGTGAAATTCCAGAACGCGCACGAGGTGGTGACGACGAAGCTCTTGGCCGCCGCGGTGGAGGGCAGGTTGGCGAGGGCCGCCTTCTTGGCCGTGGCAAGGGACGTGCCGTTGGGGAGCACCTCGATGTACTGCGACACCCGACCGCTCTGCACCGTGACTTGCACGAATTGCGGGCTCGGGCCCTGGGGCGTCGAGATGGTGGGGCCGTAGGCCGGGAGCCCGGCGTAGTTGGCGTCTTTCTTGTGCGTGGCGTTCCAGGCCGCGACGGTGGCCCCGAACCCGGTCAGGCTCGACGCGGGGGAGGAACTGCCGCACGCTCCCACGGCCACCAGGATCGCCGCCGCCGCCGGGGCCCTCATGCGCGTCCACATATTCCTTCATCATGCCGCGCACAGGCCCAGAAAACGTGACCATCGAGGCCAGAACCACGGTCGGGCGGGCCGATGGCGCGTCGGACCTGCCCATAGCATCTTCGGTATATCGCTCTAGCGTGGCGCCGCCGGTCGCGCCGGATGGCCGCCCCCGTGCCGACAGTGGCATCGTGTGTCGTCTCGCCAGGCCGAGGCCGACACGACGGATCACTCGACAGCACACGACGGAGGACCGATGGCAACGACGGTGACCCTGAACACGCCCGACGGCGCGATGGGCCTCTACGACGCCGAACCGGCAGGGGAGGCCCGCGCCGCGGTGATCGTGGTGCAAGAGGCCTTTGGGGTGAACCCGCACATCGAGGACGTCACCGGGCGCTTCGCGGCGGCGGGGTACCACGCCGTGGCCCCGCACCTCTTCCACCGCACCGGCGACCCGGTCATCGACTACGGGGACTACGAAAAGATCATGCCCCAGTTCGCCGGGCTGTCCGAGGCCGGGGTGCTCAACGACCTCGACGCCGCCATCGCCCATCTCGGCGAGCGCGGATTCCCGATGTCGCGCATCGGCGTCGTCGGTTTTTGCATGGGCGGGACCGTCGCGTTCCTCGCCGCGGCGCGCCGGCCGGTGGGGGCGGGCGTGACTTTCTACGGGGGCGGGGTCACCGAGGGACGCTTCGGGATGGGCTCGATGGTCGATCTGGCCCCGGAGCTCAAGGCGCCGTGGCTGGGCCTGTACGGAGACGAGGACCAGGGGATCCCGGTCGACCAGATCGACGCCCTTCGGCCCGCTGCGGCCCGGGCCGCCGTTGACACCGAGATCGTCGTCTACCCCGGGGCCGGGCACGGCTTCCACTGCGACATGCGCCCCGACTACCACGAGGCCTCGGCCCTCGACGCCTGGAAGCGCACCCTGGCCTGGTTCGAGAAGTACCTCCCGACGAGCTGACCTCCGGCCCCGGTTCCCGACCCCGGGGGCCGTCCGGAGGGGCCGTTTCGGCCCGGTTCCGAGGCCCGAGAATGCCCCTGATCCGGGCGGGTCCCAGGTCAGCGAACCCCGTCGGGGCCCGCGAAATCGACGGCGGGAAGGCGCGGCAAGGCGCCGGCACGGTCCGAGGGGACACCCGGGGCCCGGCCGGGGGCTCGGGAGTGGGCACCTTCCGGCCTCTGCAGACCGTCGTCCTGACGCATGAAAAAGCCGCCGATAATGTATCTTATGTAAAGTTGCTGTAGCGCAAAGGCTGTGCCTGGAACAGGCACGAAGCGTGCACACCGCAGCCCCTCCCCTCGGGTCGAAAGGGGCTATGAGCTGGGACGGAACCCGAGACCCGATCGCGGCATCGGGTAGACGCGGGCGTTGGGGCCGCAGACCTCGTCGATGATCCCGTACTGACGCGCCTGTTCGGCGTCGAGGAAACGGCCGGTGGCGAGGTCGCGTTCGAGGGCCTCGGGCGACGTCCGGATGGCCGTTGCCAGGCGCTCGACGAACCGCTCCATCTGGGCCCGGTTGGCGGCGGCCCAGGCCTCGAGATCACGAGCCGATCCGGTCGCCTCGAAGACCGGCTCGGCCAGCCGAAAACGGGCGTGGGGGGTGGCCTGGCGGTGATGGGCGACGGCCAGGGGCCCGAGGGCGGGCCCCGCCGCCTGGCCGACGCAGGTGGCGGTCAGCTCCACCCCCAGGAGGTCGATGACGTCGATCAGGCACAGAGCGCCCTCGAGGGTCCCTCCCGGGCTGTCGATGTGGAGGTGGACGGGCTCATCGCCGGTGGCGTCGAGGGTCATGAGCTGGACGGCCAGGTGGCCGGCCAGGGCGTGGTCCAGGGGCCCCCACAGGAAGACGACCCGCTGCTCGAAGAGCCGGTCGGCGGCGGAGCGGCGGGTCCCGTCGTCGAAGCGGGCCGGTCCCCGCAGGCCGGGGTCGGGGGCCGCGCTCATCGGCCCCGCTCCCCCAGCGTCCAGTCGATGGCCAGGCCCACCGCGGCGGCGTAGCGCTCCAGGGTGGAGAGCCGGACGTCGCACTCCCCCGATTCGAGCCGGGCCACGGCGGACTGCGACGTCCCCATGCGGGTGGCGACCTCGGTCTGGGACAGCCCCGCGGAGAGGCGCCGGCTCACGAGCTCGGCGCTCAGGTCCTTGCGTCGTCGAGCCATCTCCGAGAAGCCCGGGAACATCGTGTCGTGGCGGCGCGCGGTCACCGGCCCTCCTTCGCGTGGACGGCGTCGACATTCCACTATACCTCGAATATGGTATATCTCAATAATGAGATATCAGCGTGCCCGGGACAGGAGGAACCTCGTGCCAGTACACCAGTCGGTGATCCCCACCGTGCTCGAGCAGTCGGCGCGCGGCGAACGCGCCTTCGACATCTACTCGCTGCTGTTGCGCGAGCGCATCGTCTTTCTCGGCCAGGAGGTCGACGACCAGATCGCCAACCTCATCATCGCCGAGCTCCTGTACCTCGAGGCCGAGGAGCCCGAGCGCGACATCTCGCTCTACATCAACTCCCCCGGCGGGCTCGCCTACGCCGGCATGGCCATCTACGACGTCATCCAGCACATCCGCCCTGAGGTGTCGACGGTGTGCGTCGGCATGGGGATGTCCGCTGCGGCCATGGTCTTGTGCGGCGGCGCGCCGGGCAAGCGCCTCGCCCTCCCGAGCGCCAAGATTATGATCCATCAGGGCTCGGCCGGGACGCGCGGTGCACCGCGGGACATGGAGATCCAGTTGCGCGAGGTGCTGGCCATCACGCGCCGCTTGGCCGAGATCATCGCCCACCACACCGGGCGGCCCATCGAGCAGGTCGAGAAAGACCTCGACCGCGACTACTTCATGACGGCGCAAGAGGCCATGGACTACGGCCTCATCGACGACATCATCGTTCCCCGTCGGGGGCTCGCCTTCCCGCCGCCGGTGGCCGTCGCCGGGTAGCCCGACGACGGTGATGGTGGCGCGGGCTACTTCGACGGAAGGGTGGAGAAGTCCACGGACCCCGTCGGTGCGGTCAGCGTCAGGGGCTTGCCCCAATTGCTGAAGGTGCCGGAGTCGGTCACGTGCTGGCTCCCCTCCTTCGCCGTTCCCGAGAACTTGAGCGGCACGGTCGGCTTCGTGGCGGCCACATAGAGCGTGGTGACGCCGCTCACGCCCGACTGCGGTGCGCCGGGGAGCCCGCCCTTCACGCCGATGGCGGCGCGGCCGGCCACGGAGGTCGGTGCGGTCAGAGAGAGCGTGCCGGTCGGGTTCAGCTGCGCCAGGGTGCCGGCCAGGGTGACGGCGGACACGATGGACTTGAACAGGCTGTCGGTGCTGTGCACGGCGATCCACTTGTTGGCGTAGCTGGCCGCCACCGTGGAGGTGAGACCCATGGCCGAGGTCAGCCCGCCGGAGTCCCCCCGCACGTACGCGATGCCTCCGACGTAGACGACCTGGATGTGCTGTGCGCCTTGCACGACCTGTTGCTGGCCTTCGGTCGCCGAGGCGTCACCGCTGATCGTCTGCGACGAGCTGCCTTCGACGGCGCGCAGCACGTAGTGGGCGGATCCGGTCTTCTTGGCCGACGCCGTGGCGGCGCTCAGGATCTGGGCGGGGGTCTTCCCCGCCAATGAGCCGATGGTCGCGGTCTTGGCGCCCGCTCCGGTGCCCGACGAGCTGCAGGACGCCGCGGTGAGGGCCACGACGGCGGCGAGCAACGCGGGGACGGTTCTACGCATCCGGACAACGGTAGTGCATGGGACTCTCGGCCTCTCCCCTGCTTCCCCGTCGTCGCGGCGAATCGAGCTACGGACGCGCCGGTGCCCGTGGCGCTGTGCTCAGGCTGTTCCCAGGCTGCGGTTCGAAGTCGATCACGAGGTCGGTACCCAGCGCCCGGGCGATGCGGTCGAGCGTCATGACCGTCGGCGACACCTGACCCTTCTCGAGGCGGGCGATCGAGGGCTGGCTCGTCCCCGCCCGCTCGGCGAGATCGGCCTGGCTCACTCCCGCCCGCCGCCGTGCCGCCCGCACGGCACTCCCCACCATGATCGATGTGCGGGTCCGTTCGTAGCGGGCGAGCGCTTCCGGGCCCCGGTTGGGAGCAGGTCGGCGCGGCGAGCCCGCTGCGGCCGTTGCCCTCGCTTTGGTCGATCGAGGTCTTGTCGGTGTCCCGGCCATATCAGAGATGCACTATACCCGAAAAGGCATATGCCGAGTGGCAGACCAGGTCCGGATGTAGGGTCGCGGCCATGGCTGCTGACCGCTCTCGGGCCACCGTTCCTGAAATGCGAGCCGCGGTCGAGGGCGCCGTGATCCACCGGAAATGCCCCTTCTGCGAAAGCGAGCACTGGGTGCCGCCGGTCGATGACCGCGCCTTCGTGGTGTCGGAGGCGACGGTGGTCGATGGGAGAGTTTCAGACGCGCGCGTCGAGGGCGGCGCCGTGAGTTGGGTGTGCGGTGGCTGCGGTTTCCTCAGGGTGCATCTTCCGACGGTCCCGAGTCACTCC
>CAWESO010000006.1:0-178698 GCA_963811775.1 uncultured Acidimicrobiales bacterium
TAGGACCGGGGTATGTGCCCGCTCACGAGGCGGGAGCGACGAGCACCTCCTCCTCGGCTCGGCGCGCCGGGGTGGTGACGGTCAGGGAACCGAGATGCGTCCGACGACGTCGTTGCCGACATCGACGAACCAGAGGTGGCTCCAACGCAATGGCCGTCACTCGGGCGGACTGCCACATGGACAGGGATCCGGGCGCTGACCCAGCGCTTCGACGCACGTCCCCGTACAATCGGCGCATGAACTGGCCCTTGCAATTCGGCATCTTCCTGGCTCCGTTCCATCCCGTGGGCCAGAACCCCACGCTCGCGCTCGAGCGCGACCTGGAGCTCGTGGTCCGTCTCGACCAGCTGGGCTTCGACGAGGCGTGGTTCGGCGAGCACCACTCGGCGGGGTACGAGATCATCGCCTCGCCCGAGGTGTTCATCGGCGTGCTGTCACAGCGGACCCGCCACATCCGGATGGGGACGGGTGTGAGCTCACTCCCCTACCACCACCCGTTCATCCTCGCCGACCGCATGGTGTTGCTCGACCACCTGACCCGGGGCCGGGTGATGTTCGGCGTCGGCCCCGGTGCACTGCCGTCGGACGCCTTCATGATGGGCATCGACCCCATGAACCAACGCGACATGATGGAGGAGTCCCTCGAGGCCATCCTCGCGCTCCTCGACTACGGCGAGCCGGTGACGCGCGACGCCTCGTGGTTCACCTTGCGCAACGCCCGCTTGCAGCTCCGGCCCTACACGCATCCGCGCTTCGAGGTGGCCGTGGCCGCACAGATCTCCCCGGCCGGCCCGAGAGCGGCCGGCCGTTTCGGGTTGTCGCTGCTGTCCATCGGCGCCACCTCCGCGGGTGGGTTCGACGTCCTCGGCTCGCACTGGCAGGTCATGGAAGAGCGCGCTGGCGAGTTCGGGACCGAAGTGGATCGTCGCAAATGGCGGCTGGTGGGGCCGATGCACATCGCCGAGACCGAGGAGCAGGCACGTGCCGAGGTGAAGTACGGCCTCGCCCAGTGGGTGGACTATTTCGAGCGGGTCGCCGCCCTGCCCCTGGCTCCCGGGACGCTCGACCCCGACAAGATGGTCGACGCGCTCATGGAGACCGGGTTCGCCGTCGTGGGCACCCCGGCCATGGCCATCGCCCAGATCGAGCGCCTCATCGCGCAGTCGGGTGGCTTCGGCACCTATCTGCTCATGGCGCACGAGTGGGCCGACCGTGAAGCGACGCTGCGGTCGTGCGAGCTCTTCGCCCGGGAGGTCGTGCCGCACTTCAAGGGGACCCTGGCCTCACTGGAGGGCTCGCGGGACTGGGCTGCCCACAACCGTCCCGAGTTCATCGGCGCCGTGGGCGGCGCCATCATGCAGGCCATCAGCGACCATCAGGCCGAGCGCGAGGCCAGGAAGGGACCGGTCAGCTCGACCGAGTCCTGACCGTCAGGGCCGACGGGCGTCGAACGTGGGCACGAGGTGACGGGCGGCGCGGGCCTCGTCGACGCGGCGCACCGGTGTGAGATGGGGTGCTTCGGTGGCCCGACGCGCCCCCTCGGGGGTCGCCGCGTCAGCCACGATCCGTTCCAGCGCGCCGGCCAGTGCTTCGAGGGTCTGGAGGCTCTCGGTTTCTGTCGGCTCGATCATGAGCGCCTCGTCCACGATGAGGGGGAAGTACACCGTCGGCGAGTGGAACCCCTCCTCGAGCAGGCGCTTGGCCACGTCGAGGGCCTTCACCCCCGTGGCCCGCTTGAGCGACGACGCCGAGAGGACGCACTCGTGCATGCACGGCCGGTCATAGGGGGCGTCGAAGGTGGCCGAGAGCCGCTTGCGCAGCCAATTGGCGTTGAGCACGGCCAGGCGGGCCACGTCGCGCAGACCGTCGCTCCCGTGCACGAGCACGTATGTGAGGGCGCGTGCGAGGACGAGGGCGTTGCCGTGCCACGAGTGCAATCGGCCGATCGAGCGCTCCGGGGTCGTCCACCCGAAGCGTGTCGGGGAGGTGTCGTCGAGACGGGTGGGCCGGGGACCGGGCAGGAAGGGCGCCAACCGCGCCGACACCGCCACGGGCCCCGCTCCGGGGCCGCCGCCGCCGTGGGGGGTGGCGAAGGTCTTGTGCAGGTTCAGGTGGACGATGTCGAACCCCATGTCGCCCGGCCGCACTACACCGAGGATGGCGTTGAGGTTGGCACCGTCGTAGTAGAGGAGCCCGCCGACGCCGTGGATGGCATCGGCGATGGACCGGATGTCCTCCTCGAACAGACCGAGGGTGTTGGGGTTCGTGAGCATGATCCCCGCCACGTCCTCGTCGAGCACGGCGTGGAGGGCGGCGACGTCCACGCAGCCGCGTTCGTCGCTCGGCACGGTGACCACCTCGAAGCCGCCCAGCGTCACCGAGGCGGGGTTGGTGCCGTGCGCCGAGTCGGGGATGATCACCTTGTGCCTGGTGTCGCCGCGCGCCTCGTGCCAGGCCCGCATGAGCAGGAGGCCGGTCAGCTCGCCCGCGGCGCCGGCCGCGGGCTGCAACGTGGCCGCCGCCATCCCGGTGATCTCGCACAGCGCCGCCTCGATCTCCACCAGGAGTTCGAGCCAACCCTGGATGCAGCTGGCGGGCGCGGCGGGGTGGACGTCGGCCAGTCCGGGGAGCACGGCCACGGCGTCGCAGATCTTCGGGTTGTACTTCATGGTGCACGACCCCAGGGGGTAGGCGCCGAGGTCGACGGAGAACTGGCGGTGGCTCAGTCGGGTGAAGTGCCCGACGAGGTCGCGCTCGGACACATCGGCGAGCACCACCGGCGCGGCCTTGCGGTGCGCCTCGGGGACGAGCTCCTCGAGCGAGAGGGCGGGCACGTCCGTGGTCCGCAGCTGCCAGGCCGCGCGCCCCGGCTCCGACAACTCGAAGAGCGTGGGCTCGGTGTCACGGCCCAGGAGCGGGGCGCTGGCGGCCCGGCCGCCGGCGGCCGGGGCCGGGACGAGGTCGTCGGGCATCACCGCACCACCTTTTCGAAGGCCGCCACGAAGGCGTCGATCTCGGCCCGGGTCCGCCGCTCGGTCACGGCCACCAGGAGCCCGTCGGAGCGGCCGTCGGCATAGCTGGCGTCGAGCGCCACGCCGGCGAGGAAGCCCTCGTCGACGAGGCGCTCGACGACGACGTCCGCGTGGCGCGGCAGTCGGAGGGCGAACTCCCGGACCACCGGCGCGCCCGCCAGCGGCTCCACGCCGGGCACGCCCAGCAGTCCCTCACGGCAGTACCTGGCCCCGCGGGCCGAGCGCAACGCCACCTCGGCCATGCCCGTCGTACCCAGCCAGCCCAGCTGGATCGCGGCGGTCACCGCCATCAACGTCTGGTTCGTGCACACGTTGGACGTGGCCTTCTCGCGTCGGATGTCCTGTTCGCGCGCCCGCAGCGTCGTGACGTAGGCCCGGCGGCCCTCGGCATCGACGGTCTCGCCCACGAGCCGCCCGGGCAGGCGGCGGACGTGGTCCAGGGTGCAGGCGAACAGGCCCAGGTACGGACCGCCGAAGCTCAGGGGCATGCCCAGGGCCTGGCCCTCCCCCACCACCACGTCCGCACCCCACTCGCCGGGCGAGCGCAGGATCCCGGCGCAGACGGGGTCGAAGGCGACGATCAACAGGGCCCCGGTGCGGTCACAGTGTGCCCGAGCCTCACCGATGTCCTCGAGGCAGCCGAGGTAGTTCGGGTAGGCGACCACGATCGCGCCCGGCTCGGCTGCGTCTCCGGCGGGCGGGGTGCTCCAGTGCGTGGTGCCGTCGACGAGGGGCACGTCGACGATGCGATGCCCCGTGCCCACCGCGAACGTCTCGAGCACGGCGCGCCACGTGGGGTTGACCCCGTGCGACACCCACACGTCTTGGCGGCCGGTGGCGCCGACGGCGAAGTTGACGGCCTCGACCAGGGCGGCGGCGCCGTCGTAGAGAGACGCGTTGGAGACGGCCAGCCCCGCCAGTCGGGCGATGAGGGTCTGGAACTCGAACACGGCCTGGAGCACGCCCTGGGCCACCTCGGGCTGGTACGGCGTGTACGACGTCACGAACTCCGATCGCGACGCCAGGGCGCGGGTGACCGGTGGCACCTCGTGGTCGTAGGCGCCCGCGCCGGCGAAGCACACGAGGTCACGACCGCACGGGTGGTTGGCAGCGGCGAGGTCCTCCATGCGGGCGTAGACATCGGGCTCGGGCAGGCCCGGGGGCAGGTCGAGCCCCCCCGCCAGGCGCAGGGCTTCGGGCACCACCGCGAACAGGTCGTCGAGTGACGACAGGCCGAGGAACCCGAGCATCGACGCCACTTCGGCCTCGGTATGGGGCGTGTAGCCGCTCACGACGGGCCCTTCGCCACGGGCTCGGGCGTCGTGGCCGGCACGAACGGGAGCGGGCTGACGCGCGCCGGCAGGAGCCGTCCGCGCACGTCGATGGTGAGCTCGGCGTCGGCGGCAGCGTCGGGCCCGGCATCGAGCAGGGCGAGGGCGATCCCCCGGCCCAGGACGGGAGAGAAGTTGCCGCTCGTGACCGCGCCGATCGGCACGGACCCGGCCAGGACGGCGGCGCCGTCGCGCGGGGGCTGTCGCCCGTCGGTGACGAGCCCCCGCAGATGCCGCCGTACGCCGGCGGCGCGCTCGGCCTCCAATGGGCCCCGGCCCCGGAAGTCGCCCTTTTTCCACCCCACCACCCAGTCCAAACCGACCTGGAGCGGGGTGATCCCGGGGCCGAGCTCGTGGCCGTGCAGGGGAAACCCCGCCTCGAGGCGAAGCGTGTCGCGTGCGCCGAGGCCGGCCGGCACGACACCGGTGTCGAGCACCGCCTGCCAGAAATCGGGTGCCGCATCGGCGGGCACGGCACACTCCACGCCGTCCTCCCCGGTGTAGCCGGTGCCGGCCACCACACACTCCACCCCGTTCCACGAGAACGACGCCACGCCGAAGTGGGCCACCGCCGCGGCGTCGGGGGCGACCGAGGCCAGGAGACGCCGAGCGTGCGGTCCCTGCACCGCGATCACGGCGCGGCCCGCGGTGGTGTCGTCACCGCCGAGGGCGCTGCGGACCCGGTCGGTGTTGGACGCGTTGGGCATGACGTCGAACACCTCGTCGGCCAGCCACCACACGATGATGTCGTCGAGGACCGATCCGTCGGCGTCGTCGAGGAGGTGCGTGTACTGGGCGCGCCCGGGGGCGACCTTGCGGAGGTCGTTGCTCAGCTGGTGCTGCAGGCGCTCATGCGCGCCCGGTCCTTCCACCCGGACGGTGCCCAGGTGACTGACGTCGAAGGCCACCGCAGCGCGGCGACACGCCATGTGCTCGGCCAGTGTGCCGCTGCCGTAAGCGAGAGGCATGAGCCAACCACCGAACGGCACCAGCTTGGCCCCGAGGTCGCGATGCGCGGCCTCGAGAGGCGAATGGCGGAACCCGTCGTCGCCGGCCCCGTCGAGGCGGCGCGCGTCGGTCGACGTCGAGGAGAATTCAGAGGGCGCCACGGCGCCAGATTAGGCGGCGGGAGACGAACGCCGAGTGAAGCCGTACTTCGCCAGGAGGGCCTGGTAGTCGCGCTGGTAGAGAAGCTTCACCTCGATGCCGGGATGCAACTCGCGCAATCGCCTCACTTTGGCGTTCTTCCGGGTCACGAGCTTCTGGCTGAGGGTGGTGAGCTCGATGAAGCACGAGTAGTCGGGGAGGAAGAAGTCGGGCCGGAACCCGATCCGGGGAGTGCCGTCGGCATGCCACTCGAGGACGAACTCGACGGGCTCGTACTGCCAACGCACGCCGTAGAAGTCGAGAAGCTCCGCGAAGTGCTGCTCGGAGTCGTGGGCGAAACACACGACCGACTCCCGCATCACCTCGGAGGTGCCCACTGTTAGCCCCGGGCCTCCCGGGCGATGGCGGCGAGCGGGGCCGGTGAACGGGCACCGGTGGTCGTGTCGCGCGCGGTCTTGTGCTCGATCTGCAAGATCGCGGCGTCGAGCTCTTCGAGCACACCCGACAGAGGCACGATGTTCAACACGCCCTGGCCGCCTTTGAGGAGGTCGACGACCTCGCCGTGGGTGTGGGCGAGCACCGAGTCGGTGCCGACCAACACCAGGTTCGACGACGCGAGGTTCCCGCCCAGCCCGTCGCGCAGACACTCGACGGCGCGTCGCGCCCGCTGGAGTGAGATCCCGGCGTCGAGGAGTTGTTTGATCACCTTGAGCTCGACTACGTCGGTGTACGAATACAGCCGCTGGGTTCCGCTGCCGCGTGCATCGGCGATCGACGGCCGCAACAGACCGGTCCGGGCCCAGTAGTCGAGTTGGCGGTAGGTGATGCCGATCAACGCGCAGACTTGCGGTCCGCGGAAGCCCTCCGCCTCGACAACCGACATTCCGGGAAGCTGCGCGGCACTGGACACAGTGTCGACCATCGGGGTTCCTCCTCCACCTCAGGTGCAGGTTCATCCTACCCCGTCGTGTCACAACAGGGTAGTTACGGGTCTGTCACCGCGGGCGGACCGTGGCCGACCGCAGCGGAGTCGTCGGCGTCCGCGCCGGCTGTGTCCGATCCCCGAAGTCACTTGCGCCACAAGGAAAAATGGCAGAGGGGTCCGATGCGACGACGAATGGTTCCGGGACGGGCCGGCGTGCCGTCGGGCGATTCGGTGCGGCCTCTCGCCCCGTCGAAACCACGCGGTCCGACGTCACCCCCATGACCTGGCCAAATGGGCGGCTCTTACCGTCAACTAGAGGGTTATAGAGAGGGTCAGTCGAGGCGTCGGAGCTCGGCCCGGTAGCGACCGCCGTTCTTGACGTACTCGGCTGCCGCGACCGTGATGCCGTCGATCCGGGAGGCGTCGGGCTTGATCGTGGCCGGTATCCCGACGGCGAGTGCTCCCGGGGGCACTCGCATCTGCCGAGGAACGACGGCACCGGCGCCCACCGTTGACCGGGTCCCGATCCGGGCGTGGTGCAAGACGATGGCCCCCGAGCCGACCAGGCACTCGTCCTCCAGCGTGCAGCCTTCGAGATGGACGAGGTGCCCGACCACGCATCCGTCTCCCACCGTCGTGGGAAAGCCCGGTCCGGCGTGGATGACGGTGCCGTCCTGGATCGAGGACCGGGCCCCGACCACGATGGCGCCGTAGTCGCCCCGCAGCACGGCACCAGGCCACACCGTCGAGTCGGGTCCGATGGTGACGTGTCCGATCACGGTGGCGGCGGGGTGGACGTAGGCGCGCGGGTCGATACGGGGCGCCACGTCGCCGAGTGCGTAGATGGCCATGGGCGGCGACGCTACGCCTTTCGGCGGATGCGGGTCGGCGGCGCCGAGGTCGCTCGCCGGAAGCGGTTGTTCTTCCGGGTGGGCTGTTTCTTCATGATGCCCCCCGTCCCTGAGCGGACGGTCGGGACACGCTGTGCGCGCGCGAGGTATTCCCCGAGCTCGGGCTCGTCTACTGGTTGCTCGCCTAGCATCGGGGCCTGACCGTGTCGGGAACCGACACGGACCGAGAGGCGGTTGTCATGCACCCCTTTTCGCGAGTCCCGCCCCGCACCGAAGGCACTCCCCCGTCGGCGCCGCCATGGCGATCGGCGCGCCTGGCGCGTGCGCTGAGCGCGGGTGTCGCCGCGCTGGCCACGGTGCTCGTGGTCGTGACCCCGGCCCAGGCGCGTCCCACCCACGCCGGCGCGGCCCTCACCAACTGGACGACGTATCACGCCAACTCGATCGAGTCGGGAATCTCGCCGAGCACGGCGAACTTCGCGCACGCCAAGCTGGCGTGGACGTCACCGGCGCTCAATGGGCAGCTCTACGGTGAGCCCCTCGTGGAGGGGAGCCTGGTCGTGGCGGCGACCGAGAACGACGTCGTGTACGCACTCAACGCCGCCACCGGCGCCGTGGTGTGGTCGACGTCGGTCGGGTCGCCGGTGCCCGCTTCGTCGCTCCCCTGCGGTGACATCTCGCCCAACGTCGGCATCACCTCCACCCCGGTGATCGACGTGTCGCGAGCGGAGGTCTTCGTGGTCGCTGACGAAGTGAGTGGCGCCGTGATCTCGCATCACCTCGTCGGACTGGCACTGGGCACCGGAACCGTTGTGCTCGACCAGGTCGTGGACCCGGCCGGAACCCTGACCGCGGCCCAGTTGCAGCGGCCCGCCCTGGCGCTCGACCGGGGCTCGGCCGTGATCGCCTTTGGGGGGAACGCCGGGGACTGCTCGACCTACCACGGCTGGATCGTCTCGGTCCCCGAGACCGGGGGGACGATGCACACATGGGAGGCCGATCCCACTCCGCCGAACGACGAAGGCGCGGTGTGGTTGGGCGGGGCCGCCCCGGTCGTCGACGGCAGTGGCGACATCTGGTTCGCCACGGGCAACGGATCGAACACCACGGGGACTTCTCCCGACGAGGGTGACTCGGTCATCGAGCTGTCGTCGACGCTTGCCGTGCTGCAGACGTTCACACCCTCGACATGGCGGACCGACAACGCCGATGACTTCGACCTGGGCTCCTCCCCTCCCGCCCTGATGGGCAACGGGCTCGCCTTCATGGCCGGGAAGTCCCACACCGCGTACCTGCTCAACGCGTCGAAACTGGGCGGTGTGGGTGGTCAGCTGTCGGAGCGTCCCTTCTGCGGCACGAACGTCGACGGCGGCGAGGCTTTCACGACGACGGTGGTATACGCACCATGCCTGGCCGGCGTCGTGGCGGTGAAGGTCAACGCCCACACGCACAAGATGCGGGTGCTGTGGAGCACCAAAACCGACTCGAGCGGGCCCCCCATCCTCACGGGGAACATCGTGTGGACCATGCGGCGCGACGGCACGCTGTTCGGCCTCCACAAGTCGAACGGCAGGGTCGCCCGGCAGTTGACGGTGGGGGCGCCGGCCAACCACTTCCCGACGCCCTCGGTCGGCGACGGGTTCCTCCTCGCCGCCTCGTCCAACCGGATCGTGGCCTTCCACTGAGCCCGGCACCCGAGACGGTGTCGGGGGGGCCTGTGGCCCTAGAGGTGGATCCCGCACTCCGTCTTTTCGGTGCCCGGCCACCGCCCGGCGCGGCGATCCTCCCGCCGCGACACCGGCCTCGTCGTCGGGCTGCAGCCGATGGAGAGATACCCCTTGCGGAACAGGGGGTGGATCGGGAGCTTGCGGTCGGCCTCGTAGCGCGAGACGTCCTCGTGGGTCCACGTGGCGATGGGATTGATCTTCACGAGCCCCCTGGTGTCGTCGATGTCGACGATGGCGGTGCTCGCCCTCTCGTCGCTGTCGACCCGCTTCACGCCTGACATCCACGCCTGCTGGCCTTCGAGGGCACGGGCGAGAGGCTGGGTCTTGCGCAATTCGCAGCACCGCTCGGAGCCGCACGGCCAAGCGTCCGCGTCGGGCCCGGGGGTGATGATCCGCAGCTTCAACTGGTACTGCGTTTCCACGCGCTCGGCGTACGTCAGGGTCTCGGGGAAGTGGGCACCGGTGTCGAGGAAGATCACTTCGACCTTGGGGTCGACGCGGGTGACGAGGTCGATGAGGACGCAATTCTGGAACGAGCACACCAGGGACAGATGGCGGCCGAAGCGTTCCACGGCCCAGGCCACGATCTCTTCGGCGCTGGCCCGCTCGAACTGGGCGGACAGGCGCCGGTACTCGGTGGCCGGGTCGTCGTCGCCGACCATGGACAGCTGCGTGTTCGTCCGCCTTGCCGGTGAGACCACGTCACCCCCCGCATCCACGATGTCCCCGAACGGCCGCACCCGGCACCCATGGCTCCGGTGCACAGCGCGCGCGGTCGGCCCCCGGTAGCGACATTAGGCACTCGGTGTGCCGATCGGCATCGTCAATACTAACGAATGCCGCGTCCCGGCCCTGGTCAAGGCACCCGTGCCTGGAAGCCGGGCCGGGGACGGGGTCGAGATCGGGCCCTGGGCCGGGCCGAGCCCCACCGCCCACTCGGCCGAACCGTGCCCGGTGTGGGGTCGAGCGGGCGCCGTGCCCGAGCCGGTGGCGAGGAGGCCTGCCCGGGTCGCCAGCGCCCAGGGCAGGAGGTGGACGACCCCACCGGGGCGCGGTTCAATGGCCGTGAGCCTTGTGCGACACCCGAGTACGCCGTGCCACACCGGAGCAACGAGGAGCGCCCCATGACGATGACCGACCTACCGCCCACCGCGATCCACCGGGGAGAGAAGGAGCTGCCCTTCGTCGACATCGGGGACGGGGCCACCCTCCAGCTCCTGCAGGTCGACTTGGCGAACGGGGTGTGGATCGTGCGGAACCACTTCCCCCCCGACACCACGATCCAGACGCACAAGCACACCGGGCACGTGCTCGCCTTCACGCAGAAGGGGTCCTGGTACTACAAGGAGTACGCCGATGTGGTGAACACCGCCGGCTCCTACCTGTACGAGCCGGCGGGGTCGATCCACACCCTGCACGTGCCGGCCAGCAACGACGGCATCACCGACGTTTGGTTCGCCATCCACGGGGCCAATCTGAACCTCGGGCCCGAGGGCAACGTGGAGCTCGTGATCGACGCGCACGCCATCCTCCCGTTCTACCTGGCCGCCTGCGCCGACCAGCACGGCATGAGCGATCCCCCCGTCGTCGTCATCGGGGGCTGACGGCGGTGCGAGCCGCCGTGCTGGCCGAGGAGCGCCCCCGGCTCGAGCTGGCGGAGGTGCCGACCCCGGTACCGGGCCCCGGCGAGGCCCTCTTGCACGTGACGGGGTGCGGCATCTGTGGCAGCGACCTCCACCTGGCCAGCCAGCTGGCCGAGACAGGGGCCGTGCTCGGCCACGAGTTCGCCGGCACGGTGGCCCGTGTCGGGGACGGGGTCGACCCGGCGCGGTGGCCCGAGGGAAGGGCGGTGGTGGCCCGCCCCCTGGCCGGCTGCGGCCGGTGCACGTTCTGCGCGGGCGGGCGACCCGACCACTCCGCGCAATTCAAGCTGATCGGGCTCGAGCGTCCGGGGGCGTTCGCCGAGTTCGTGTCGGTGCGGGCCGAGGAGCTGTTCGAACTCCCGGCGTCGGTGCAGCTCGACGAGCAGCCACTCGTCGAGCCCCTGGCCATCATGCGCCACGCCTTTCGACGCGGCGCGGTGACGGCGGCCGACCGGGTGGCGGTGCTCGGGGCGGGGCCCATCGGGTTGGCCGCGGTGGCCTGGGCCGTGTCGATCGGGGTCGAGGTGGTGGTCGTGAGCGAGCCCTCTCCCCTGCGGCGCGACCTCGCGTCGCGCCTCGGTGCCGTCGCCACGTTCGACCCCACCGAGGGCGAGCTCGCTGCCGGGGTCTTTGCCGCCACCGGCGGGGGGCCCACCGTCGTCATCGAATGCAGCGGTCGGCCCGGTCTCATCGAGCAGGCCCTGGAGATGACCGCGGTCGACGGCCGTGTCGTCGTGGTCGGCATCTGCCTCCAGAACGACGCCATCTTCCCGTTCTGGGGCCTGTCGAAGGAGCTCGACATCCGGTTCTCCATCTATTACGGGCGCGAGGACTTCATCGACACGCTCGACGCCCTCGGCGGTCGTCGCCTCGACGCGGTGCCGATGGTCACCGAGACCATCGGCCTCGACGAGCTGCCCGAGCGCTTCGCCCGACTCGAACGAGACCCTGACGCCGGCAAGGTCATCGTCCGCCCGTAGCGCCACGTGCCCTCTACGGCCAGAGGTCGAGTGGTGATGATCGCCGTCGCCGTCATCGTCCTGTTCCTCGTAGCCACGGCCAGGCTGTTCGTGTGGCCGCCGACTGATCCTGCGGCACGAGTCGACGCCGTGGTGGCACTGGGGGGCGATCCCGGTCAGCGACGTGCCCACGAGGCGATCGACCTGGTGCGGGCCGGGTTCGCGCCCGTGGCGGTGATCTCCCTCGGTGGCATCCCCGCTGTGGCCTGCCCGTCGCACCATGGCGTGGCCGTGGTCTGCTTTCGCGCCGACCCCCTCGACACCAGGGGGGAGGCCGAGTACGTGGCCGGCCTCGCCCGGCGCCGGCACTGGACCCAGCTCATCGTGGTCTCCGAACGCAGCCAGGCCACCCGGGCTCGGATGCTGTTCAAGCGATGCACCGCAGTGCATCTCCACATGGTCCCGGTCGCCGACCCGGTGTCGCACCTGCCCTATGACGTCGCCTACGAGTGGGCGGCGCTGGCCAAAGCGCTCATCTTCGAGCGGTCGTGCTGAGGACCGAGCCACGGGGTTAACCCACCACGCGGTTAACCCACCACGGGGTTAACAGAGCCGTCATCACCACGACCCACCCCGTTCACGGCGCGCTCTTACCCTCGAGATGTACCGCCCACGAGCGTCACGTGCTGACAAGGCCGGAAGGTCGATCCATGTTGTCCTCCTACCAACCCGGGCCCGGCTACGACGAGCTGATCGAGGCCGCGGGTGTTCCCCGGCCCACCGCCCGGGGTCTGTGCCGCCACCTGGCGCGTCTGGGCTTGGATGCCCTGGTGCAGCGCCAAGAGGCGGCTGACCGCGAGATCCGCGACATCGGCGTCACCTTCCAGACCTTCGACGGCGACGCCGTTCTCGACCGCCCGTGGCCCTTCGACGTGATCCCCCGGGTGCTGGCCGCCTCGGAGTGGGCCCGTGTGCGCGAGGGTCTCGTCCAACGCCTGCGGGCCCTCAACCTCTTCATCGACGACGTGTACCACGATCAGCGGGTGGTGCGCTCGGGCGTGGTGCCCTTCGACCTCGTCACCGGCTCGCCGAACTTCAGGCCCGAGTGCATGGGGGTCGACCCACCCGGCGGCATCTGGGCCCACATCTGCGGGAGCGACCTCGTGCGCGGTGAGGACGGCACTTTCTACGTCCTGGAAGACAACCTCAGGATCCCGTCGGGCGTGTCGTACGTGCTCGAGAACCGGATGGTGGCCAAGCGAGTCTTCCCGGAGTTGTTCCGCTCCTACAGCATCGAGCCTGTCGACTCCTATGTCGACCGACTGGGCGTGCTGCTCTCGTCGCTGGCCTCCGGTCGCGACGAGCCGACGGCGGTGATCCTGACGCCCGGCGTGCACAACGCCGCATATTTCGAACACGCCTTTCTCGCCCAACAACTCGGGATCGACCTGGTGGAGGGCGGCGACTTGGTCGTGCTCGACGACGACATCGTGTACAAGCGCACCGTGGGCGGGCTCGAGCGTGTCGACGTGATCTACCGCCGGATCGACGAATTGTTCCTCGACCCCGAGGTGTTCCGCCGCGATTCCTACATCGGGGTGCCGGGCCTCATGCGGGCCTGGCGAAAGGGCACGGTGGCTGTCGTGAGCGCGCCGGGAGCGGGCATCGCCGACGATAAGGCCGTGTACGCCTTCGTGCCCGAGATCATCCGGTTCTTCCTGTCGGAGGAGCCCCTTCTCCCCAACGTGCCCACCTGGCGATGTGGTGATCCCGACGACTGTCATTTCGTCCTCGGGCACCTCGACGCTCTCGTGGTGAAGCCGGCCAACGAGTCCGGTGGCTACGGCGTGGTGATCGGCCCGACGGCCGGAACCGACGCGCTGGCCCTGGTGGCGCAGCGGATCGAGCAGTTCCCCCCCAATTGGGTGGCCCAACCGGTGCTGTCGCTGTCCACCATGCCGACGCTGTGTGCCGGGGAGGTCGTGGCTCGGCACGTGGACCTGCGGCCCTTCGTGCTCCTCAGCCCGGCCGGCGCGTATGTCACCTCGGGGGGGCTCACCCGAGTTGCCCGGGACGCGGGCTCGCTCATCGTGAACTCGTCACAGGGCGGGGGGAGCAAGGACACCTGGATCGTGCACGGCACCTTGGGTGAAGCAGGCCACCCCGCCGGGAGCGCGACGCCGGGCCACGCCGGGCCGGTCCGCCCCACGGCACCGGTCGGCGAACCCGAGGTCGCGATGTACCGACCGGAGGGGGCGCTGCGGATCGAGGGACGGGAGCCAGCGCAATAGGACGCGGCTCAGACGATGCCCCCGAACCCCGCAGAGAGGAGCGTGTGATGCTTTTGGCGCGGATGGCCGAAGCCGTCTACTGGGCCGGCCGGTACCTCGAGCGCGCCGAGGACACCGCCCGGATCGTGCAGGTCCACGGGGAGACCCACGTCGACATCCCCGTCGGCGAGGACGTGGGTTGGGCGCCGTTGATCGAGATCGCGGGGTCCATGGCGGAGTACCGCGAGCGCATCAGCCCGATGGTTGCGGGGTCGCCCGAGAGCGAGGTCCGGCGCTCGGCCGAAACCCGGGTCGTGGCCTACGTGCTCACCGACCGCGACAACCCGTCATCGATCCTTTCGTCGATCTCGGCCGCTCGCGACAACCTGCAGCGGGCCCGGCCCGTCGTGGCGCGAGAAGTGTGGGAGATATGCCACGAGTTGTGGGTGGCTCTGAGCCCCGCCGCTACCGACGTGGCGCAGCGCGACGAGCGCGTCGTCTGGCTCCGCCGCGTGATCGAGCAGGTCCAGAGGATCAACGGCGTGATGCAGGGCACGATGCGACGTGACGAGGCGCTGGCCTTCTTCCGGCTGGGCCAGCATCTCGAGCGGGCCGAGATGACGTGCCGGTTGCTGGCGGTGCGAGCCGACAGTGCCGTCCCCGGTCCCGGTTCCGACGACTACTACGAGGTCCGTCACATGGCCGTGTTGCGGTCCCTGGCCTCGTACCAGCCGTTCAGGCGGACCACGCCCACGCGACCCGACGCGGCGTCGACCCTGCGCTTCCTCTTGCAGGACGAGGCGTTCCCCCGTGCGGTGAGCGCATGCCTGGGTGAGGTACGCGACCAGGTGAAGGCGCTTCCGCACAACGAGCGCATCCTCGCCGCATGCATCGACACCGCCGTGTTGGTCGCCGACGCCCCCGTCGCTCGCCCCACACTCACCCGTCTCCGGGCCTTCCTGGGCGAGCTCCGACCTGCCATCGAGAACGTCGGCGATCACATCGAGGCGGCGTACTTCGCGGCCCCGGCCGCCTTCGCGTCGAAGCTCGATGGCCGGGCGGACCGGGTCGTGACCGCGCCGGCCTGGTCAACGCGGTCCGCCGCGGTGGCGCTGGCGACGGGCAGAATCGGCGGCGTGGCCGAGGACCGGGCGTACCGAGTGGTGCACACCACGACGTACGAGTACGCCGCTCCCGTCGAGCAGTCGTACAACGAGAGCCACCTCCGTCCTCGCGACACCGAGCACCAGATGTGCCGGGCCCACGCTCTCGACATCGACCCCGCGCCTACCTCCCGGTTCGAGTCGATCGATCCTTTCGGCAACGCGATGGCGACGTTCGTCGTCCAAGGTGGGTTCGAACGGCTGTCGGTCACGGCGACGAGCGACGTGGTGGTGTCGCCGTCACCGCGTCCGCCGACAGGGCCACCGTGGGAGTCTGTCCGCACCTTGCTCGCGATCGACCGGCAGCCCGCGGCGCGCGACGCCCGGCGGTGCCGGGCACCGTCGCGGCTCGTGCCCACTTCGATCGACCTGGCAGAGTACGCGCAGGTGTCGTTCCAGCCCGGCCGGTCCCTCGTCGAATCGGTCGAGGACCTCACGGGCCGGATCTTCACGGAGTTCCACTACGAGCCGGGTTTCACCTCGATCTCCACTCCGCTGCTCGAGGTCCTCGAACAGCGGCGCGGCGTGTGCCAGGACTTCGCCCACCTGATGATCGGATGTCTCCGCTCTGTCGGGCTGGCGGCGCGCTACGTGAGCGGGTACATCGAGACCGTGCCCGCCCCGGGCCAGGAGCGCCTCGTCGGCGCCGACGCTTCGCATGCCTGGGCGTCGGTGTACCTGCCGGGGTGGGGCTGGGTCGACGTCGACCCCACCAACGATCAGTTCGTGGCCGAGTCCTACATCACCACGGCGTGGGGACGCGATTACTGGGATGTGTCCCCGTTGCGGGGATCGGTGGAAGGAGGCGGTGCATCGCATGGCCTCGAGGTGGCGGTGGACGTGATGCGCCTCGTCACGGAGCCGGTGGACGCGTGACTCCGTCCTGTCCGACCGCGCCCCCCGATGATGACGCGGCGCCAGCCGTCGACGGCCGGTTCCAGGGAACCTGACCCCGCGGCCGGTAGGCGCTGTGCGGACTGTGCCGGGTGAGCTTCTTGAGGACGCCGTCGATCTCGACGCCGGCGTTCCCGGCCCGCTCGGCGAGCTCACCCGGTGAGCGAGCCCGGGACAGCTCGGCCGACAGGGGAAGGAGGTCGCGGAGGCCGATGACCGCCCGGTTCAAGATGGTGCACTGGCTCTTGGTGCGGGGCGACACCAGTTCGGTGTTGGGATCGGCTTGCGACGACGTGGCAATGGCCTGGACCAATTCGCCGACCCGTTCCACCCGCTGGCGCAGGCGGGCACGATCGGCGGCCTGTCGCGACCGCTCGGCCAACTCGACCGACCGACGGGCTGCGGCTTGCGCCTCGCGCGCGGCACGTGCCGACGCCCGAGCGTAGAAGAAGCCTGCGGTCGCGGTCACAGCCGCCACGGAAGCCGCAATGTCGACGACGGTGTTGGATTGCACCACTGTTCCCCCCTTGCCGGGCGAAGCGACGTCCCCGTGCGCTTCCACCTCTGTTCATGCCCGCACGCGTCCCACCTTATTCGACCCCTCCACGCGTCGCGATGGCGCGCCATCACGTGAACACTGTCTGTAGTCGGCGCACACCAGGTCGGGTCGCACATGCTCGAACAGAGGGCGCAAAGCCCTCCTCCGCCGAGGTTGCCGGGGGGAACGCGTTCCATGCAACGGTCGAGGTCGCGTCGATATTGCCCGCGTCGGCGGACCACGGCGTTGCTCACCTCCGGCGCCGCATCCTCCCGACGAGCGGCACGGCACACAGCGCCACCACGCTCACGCCGGCGAGGACCAGCCCGGCGGTGAAGGCGCCGGGCCAGTAGTGGAGCTCGATGGTGTGGGTCCCCGGCGGGACACGCGCTTGCATCATGATCCCGGAGAACGGCAAGAGCTGCAGCGGTTTTCCGTCGATGGTGCCGTGCCACCCGGGCAGGTCAGTGAGTCGCAGGCGCACGATGGTCGACCGGGGCGAATGCGTGATGAGCTTCCAGCTGGCGGGATCGGGGTGGGTGACGGCAACCGGGGTCCCTCTGGCGTCGGGGGGTGGCAATGTTCCGTGCGATGCGACGGTCAGGGTGGCCTGCGCCGCGCCGGGGATGCGGTACAGGTCCTCGTCGCCCACCAAACGGTCGAAGACACCGCCCTCGGGCCCGGGAGCCCCGTGGGGCTCGAGGATATAGGCGACGCCGTAGCGTCGAGCCAGCGCGGCGGTGGTCACCGCCGGGCAATAGATGAAGTTCCCGGCCGGCCCCGCGGCGAGACCGGTGACGACCCTCCAGTTGCTGAAGTAGACGCGCGGGATGACGGGGTCGTAGGCCACGAGCTCGTGGACGGCGAATGCGGCGTTGACATTGGCCGTGATGGCCTGGTGGTCACAACCGGTGGTGCCCTCTGCGACGACGGCCGAACCGACGGTGCGCCTGAGCGCGACGACCGCCGGCGTGGGGGTGAAGCCGTTCGAATTCGACCACCACACGGGAACCCCGGACACGACCAGGAACACGGTCTCGCACACCAACAGGGCGCTGGCGGCCCACATGCCGGCCCGTGACGACGAGCGCGGCGCGGTGTCTCCGGCACCGTGGCTCTGTCGGTGTGCGAACCAGAGCCACGCCAGCGCGCCCAGTCCGACGAGGGTCGCCACGGCGGGCCAGATGAAGCTCTTGGCCCGGAAGGTCGCCTCCACGGGCGGGAGATGTCCCCGACCGAAGAGCCACAGGGCGGCGAGGACGAGGGCGGCGCCGGCGAACCCGGCCCCGAGCCACCGTCGGACATCGGCCCGAGTGCCGGAGCGGACGACGATGTCGGTCCCCACGCCCGCGAGAACGGCGAAGCCCATGGCCATGGGCGCCACCGCCCGGTACCACAGCACCCCACCGAGGTGGAACGGAAGCTGGTCGAGGAACGACACGAGCGGGGAGGCGAACACCAGGCCGGCCATGACGACGGTGATCGCCCCGAAGGTGAGCACCTCGGGGTCGCGCCACCGTTTGGCCAGGGCCAGGACGGCGAGGACGACGGCGATGACCCCGACGTAGGCGACGGTGTCGATGTAGATGTAGCGATCGGCGAACCACGGCGTCCCGGTGACGGGCAGGCCGTCGAAGCCTTGGAACAGAACGTGGATCAGGTTGTGCAACGGCAGGGCTTCGGCCGCCGAACTCGGGCCGCCGAGCGACACCTGCCCTCCTCGCACGTTGCGCAGCGACAGGCCACCGACCTGGGTGCCGGGCAGCAACAGGGGTGCGCCGAGCGCGGCGCCGGCCACGCCTCCGAGAACGAGGTCCACGAGCGGCCGGACCACAGGGTCGCGGGTCCCGAGCCGGAAGATCCGTGCACCGAGGACGGCCACGACGAGAAGAGCGGCGGAGATCACGAGGAAGACCAGGGCTTCGGGCTCGCCGGCGTAGATCGCACAGGCCACCACGACGGCGAAGAGCACGACGGAGCGAGCCCGGCGGCGACCGCGCAGGATGAGGATGGTCGCGGCCAACAGCCACCCGGCCCAGGCCATCACCCCCCCGAACGACCATCCCACCAGTCCGAAGACGGGGCCGCTCAGCTCGAACACAGTCGCGGCCATGACGCTGCCCAGGACGCCGAGGCGCATCACCCGCCCGAGGACGTAGACGCCGCTTCCGGCGATGGCGTAGGTGACGAGCACTTGCACCGTGTAGGCGAGGTGCAGGGGCACGAGATACCCGAGCAGGACCGGCACGCTGAAGGTGGCCGACTCCCAGTTGAAGGCGAGCGGAAGGCCGAGGGCGTTGTAGGGATTCCACAGGGGGAGATGGCCGTGGTGCACCTGTGTCCACGCCAGGTTCGTGAGCGGCATGAAGAGCGTGAGTTGATCGCTCGCCTGGGTGTAGTGCACCGGTGCGCCACTGGAGGCGAGACCGCCGTAGATGGTCTGCGTGGCGTAGTTCCCGAGCGACCAGCCGTGCGCCAGCGCGGGCGTCAGCCCGGCCCCCGCCGCCAGCAAGACCCAGAGCATGCCCAGGGTGTCGGAGAGCCAGCGACGGTGCGTCGACGCCGATCCGGTCGATTCGGTGGGGCCGTCGACGGCCGGCTCGGTCGGAGCCCCACCGGTCGGCTTCTTGCGCCGTCCGTGTCGAGGTCTTGACCGGGTGAGGGGATCCGGTGCAGCAGTCGTCTCCGATCCGCCGAGCTCCCCTGCCATCGCTCTCCTCGTGTCCCCACCGGGGTGGCGCTCGCCCCACCTGAGCTGCTCAGAGTATGGCACCGGCCTGCGTGCGGTGACGCGCCGACAACGAAGTGCGGGCGATGGCGCGTCGCGCGCGGAACGGGAGAACCGATAGCTGGTGCAGTATTCTGTGTCGACACTTGCCCTGCCCATGGAGGATGGTGGTGCGCGATCCGGATACGGCGCCTCGGGGACCGAGGTTCCTGGCATCCGGTGACGAGTCGGGGACCTCGCCTGGGGACCGGCCCTTTCGTCCCGACGTGGAGGGCCTGCGGGCCGTCGCCGTGCTCCTCGTGGTGCTGTTTCACTCGGGAGTCTCCGGAGTGTCGGGCGGCTATATCGGTGTCGACGTGTTCTTTGTCATCTCCGGGTTCGTCATCACCGGCGTCTTGCTGCGAGAGCGCTCCACCGCGGGTACGACGTCGATCCTGTCTTTCTACGGCCGGCGCTGCCGTCGGATCATCCCCGCCGCCACGCTGGTCGTCATCGTCTCGGTGGCGCTGACCTATCTCTTCTTGGGCATCGGAACCGGAGGTCGCACGGCCAGCGACGCGCGGTGGGCGACCGTGTTCTTGGCCAACTTCCACTTCAGCTCCGTCGGGACCAATTACCTGGCCGCGCAGCAGCCCCCGTCGCCTCTCCAGAACTACTGGTCGCTGTCGGTCGAGGAACAATTCTACGTCGTGTACCCGACGTTGTTCCTGGTGCTGGCGGGAATACGGTCCGCGCTGTCGCTCCGGGCGCGCCTGGCCATCGGGTTGCTCGTGGTGATCGGTGCGTCGCTCGCCTATTCGGTCGTCGACACCGCGACCAGCGCCACGGCCGCGTACTTCTCCCCGTTCACCCGCGCCTGGGAGCTCGCCCTCGGCGCCCTGGTGGCGGTGGCCACGCCGTGGATCAAGAAGGTGGTGCCGAGCACCGTGGGGGCCGTGGCGACCTGGCTCGGGCTCGGCGCCATCGTCTACGGCGCGTTCGCCTTCGACAGCCACAGCGCGTACCCCGGGTCGCTCGTCACCATCCCGGTCGTCGGCGCCGCAGCGATCATCGCCGGCGGGATCGGGGCCGGGCCCTACGGCGTCGAGGCGGTCCTCGGTCTTGCACCCTTCCGGTTGCTCGGCAAGCTTTCGTACTCGCTCTATCTGTGGCACTGGCCGATCCTCATCATCGCGGCCGAGTACGCGGACAAGACGAGCCTGTCGGTGTGGCAGAACCTGGGATGGGACGCCGTCGCGCTGGCGGCGTCGGGCATCACGTACGTGGCGGTGGAGAACCCCGTCCGCCATGCGCGATCGTTGTTCCGCGTGCGCTGGGCCAGTGTGGGCCTCGGTGTGACGCTCGTGGTGCTGGCCCTGGGGACGATCACGCTCCAGTCCGACGTGGCCAACCGGTCCGACGTGGGGGCCACGAGGACCGAGGTCCCGACGGTCGTCGGTCCGAGGCCCCTCGCCCTACGACACCACCCACGCCCGGCGCCCGTTCTGGGCGCGTACCCGGGCGGCGGCGCCAAACGCAGGTAGTCACCGGCTCGGAACGGCCCGTAGCCGTGATGACCGGGGACGGCGTGTCCTGCCCGCTCGGACGGGGGCCGAGGCCGTTTCGACCCCCGTGCTCTCGTCTGAATTGACTAGATCGGGGTCGACATTGACTAGGTCGAGGTCGACGGGGTCGAGAGGCGGAAAGAAACCATGGTGCGCAGAGTTGGTTCGTGACAGCATGCACAGATGACAAATCCGCTTGTTAGTCGCAGACAAGTGTTGGCTGGGGGTGCCGCGGGTGCGGTCGCACTCGGAACGTCGAAGGCGCAGCTACTGCGCAAGAAGAAACAACATGCTTTGGCCAAGGCCGCGGCGGGGGTGAAGGCCAACGGGAGCGACATGGGCGCGGTGGAGCACGTCGTCATCCTCATGCACGAGAACCGGTCCTTCGACCACTACTTCGGCATGCTGGGAGGGGTCAACGGGTTCGGCACCGACTCGCCCGCGTTCGCGCAGGCATGGCCGGGCGGGGCGAACTCGACGTTGTTGCCGTTCCACCTCGACCCGCAGACCCACAACGCCGAGTGCACCTATGACCTGTCGCACTCCTGGCAAGCCGAGCACGACTCGTGGAACCACGGGGCGATGGACAGCTTTGTCTCGACGCACGTGTCGGAGCAGTTCGAGGGCCCTGCCAACGGCACGCTCACCATGGGCTACTACGAGCCAGTCGACATCCCCTTCTACTACGCCCTGGCGCAGAAGTTCACCATCTGTGACAACTACTTCTGCTCGGTGCTCGGACCGACACACCCCAATCGCCTGATGCACATGACGGGCAATCTCGACCCCAGTGGCGTCAAGGGCGGGCCGGTGCTGGTGACGAACGACGAAAGCGATCTGGAGTACACCTGCTCTTGGACGACGATGCCTGAGCTTCTGACGAATGCCGGCGTGTCGTGGAAGGTGTACAATCCGTCGGGGAATTCCTACAAGCCCCCGAACTCGTCGTCCATGATCCTGTGCAAGAACGTCCTCATGTACTTCGAGCAGTACAAGCGCAACAAGGCCAAAGAGAGCCGTGTGTTGTACAACCTTGCGTTCAACTACCACGGTCCCAACGTGCCGCCGGGCAGTACGTTCAACACGACCGGGCCCAACAACTTCGCGCATGACATCAAGCACGGGAAGCTTCCGGCAGTCTCGTGGATCATCCCCCCCGACGGGTACGACGAGCACCCCCCCGCTCCGCCCGCGTTGGGCGAGTACTACACGGCGCAGGTCCTGGCGGCGTTGATGTCGAAACCCGAGGTATGGGCGAAGACGGTCCTGTTCATCATGTATGACGAGAACGACGGGTTCTTCGACCACGTGTCGCCGCCGACGGCGCCTCCGGGCACACCCGGTGAGTACGTCACCGACCACCCGTTGACGCCCGACGCCGGAGGCGTGTCGGGTCCGATCGGCTTCGGCGTGCGCGTCCCCATGCTGGTCGTGTCGCCCTTCAGTGCCCGTGCCGGTGGCTGGGTGTGCTCGGATACCTTCGACCACACCTCGCAGCTGCGATTCATTGCCAACCGGTTCGGGATCTCGGACACGGAGCTACAGAGGGAGCTGCGGATCTCGGACTGGCGGATGGCCACTGCCGGGAACCTGGTCTCGACACTCCCCACGATCAACAGCCCGGTGACGAAAGTCCCCACCCTGCCGCCCACGTCGGGGAAAACCACGACCGGCGTGGTGGGCAGGGAGTGTGAGGGTATTCAGATCACCGAGCTGAACCCCTCGCTGGCGCCCTATCCGATTCCGGCCACCCAGACCCAACCGGTGCCCGGGTCCAGCACGCTGATGCCGACGCCAACGTAAGCGGACACCGGGCGCAGGGTTTTCCAGGCACGTTTGACCGCAGATCGGCTCGTCGTGCGGCGTGGTGAGCCCTCGGGTGCGTTGCCGACTCGGTCATGAGCGACCCCGTCGCGGACCTGGGGCAGCTGTGGGCGTGGTTCTCCGAAGCGCAGTGCCGCGGGTACTCCCCGCTCTATGAGCGGATCGCGGCGGCCGTCGCCGGCGATCGCGAGCTCCTCGAGTTCATCGCGGCGGCACCGCCTGCTGCGCACATGCCGACGACGGTGTTCGGAGCGATGCACTACCTCCTGCTCGAGGGGCTCGAGCATCCCCTGGGGGAGGTGTACGCCGGCCGTTCCGACGCCGATCCGGCCCCGTTGTTCGTGAAGGTGTGCCGGGATGAGCGCGACGCCATCGGCGCCCTGCTCGAGACCCGGCACACGCAGACCAACGACTGCGGTCGGAGTGCGGTCGTCGGTCCCGCGCTGACCCGGCTGGCGCGCCGGTCGACGCGGCCGTTGGCGCTGGTCGACGTGGGGGCCAGCGCCGGGCTCACCTTGTTGTGTGACCGCTACCGCATGGACTACGCCGAGCACGGGGCCACGGGTCCGGCGGACTCCCCCGTCCGGATCGACTGCCGGGTGGTGGGCGGCGACCCGCCCATCGCCCCTGCGCTCCCGCCCTTCGTCGCCCGCGTCGGCATCGACCGCGATCCTGTCGATCTCACCGACCCTGACGACGCGCGGTGGCTGCTGGCTTGTGTGTGGCCCGACACCGGTCGGCGCGAGCGAACCGCGGCGGCTATCGGGCTGGCCCGATCGGACCCGCCGCGGGTGGTGGCGGGCGACGCCAACGACGTCCTCCCCCGCGTCTTGGCCGACCTGCCCAACGACGCCGCGGCTGCGGTGCTCACCACGTGGGCCTTCGCCTACTTCTCCGTGGACGCCCGGCACCGCTTCGTCGAGATCCTCGAGGCCGCGTCGGCGTCGCGCCCCATCACCTGGGTGAGTGCCGAAGGATCAGGGCCCGTCGAGGCCTTTGCCGGCGAGGGGGCGCCGGACCACGACCCCACCATGCCCAACATGCTGGGCGCCGTGCGCTTCGACGGCGGAGAGGCGAGTCGCGTGTTCCTCGGGTTCGTGCACCAGCACGGCAACTGGATCGACTGGCGGGCGCCCGACTCGCCCTGAGCGCACGGCTCCGCCTTGCACCTCCGCCCCGCAAGTGGCTCGACGCGGCCTCGCCGGGGACTATCGTCGGCATAGGGAGTGAGGGTCCCAGTCGACCCTGCCCACCTCGACGGCGACGGCGGTGATTCGCGCCCCTGGGCCGCAGCGCAGCGTGCCGGGCGGGAGAGCCGAGGACCGGTGACCTCAATGGGGACGGCTTGCCTCTTGGCCGGTCGAAAGGAAACTCCAAGCTGATCTACAGGTTCGGCGCCGAAGATGACTCCGGCACTGTGACACGGTGTCGATGGAAACCCCGGATCGAGACGTAGACAGGAGCACTGTGAACAACGACGGTTCTGACCAAGGGCAGTGGGGCGACCCCGGGGACCCGGTGCCGTCGGCGCCGGATGCCCCCCAGGTCACGCCCCCCAACGAGCAGCCCACCGGGCAGTTTCCGATCGCCGGGGCGCCCACGGGAGAATTCCCCGCCACCGGCGGGCCGGCCGACCCGGCTGGCTCGTCGCCCCCGCCCCCCCCGCCACCGCCGTGGGCGGCGCCTCCCGGTGCCGGCGTCCCGGGTGGGTACTGGGTGCCGGGGTCCGTGCCTCCCGGCAGGCCTCCGCCGTACCCCTACGCGGGTCATTACCCCTACGGGTCTCCTTCTCCCTTCTACCGCGCGCCGTCCAAGCCCAAGTCGCTCGGGACCTGGGGAATCCTGGCCGTCGTGGCGCTGGTCGTGGTGGCCGCGTCCGGCATCGGTGGCGCCGCGGTCGAGCACGCCATGGACAACAACGGCGCGGGCACGCCGTCAGGTGGGGCGTTCCCGTCCCAAGGACTGTCGCCATTCGGGTCAGGCACGGGGAACACCGGATCGGGGTCGGAAGGGACCGGCACCGGGTCGGGGAACGCACCGGCCGGCCTCAACACAACAGCGATCGCCTCAGAGGTCGATCCCGCCCTCGTGGACATCGACACGACCGTGGCCCAGGGAGGCGCGGCGGCGGGCACGGGCATGGTGCTCACGGCGTCGGGCCTGGTCCTCACCAACAACCACGTGATCGAGAACGCGACCACGATCAATGTCCAGGTGGTCGGAGGCCGACGGACGTACTCGGCCACCGTCCTGGGCTACTCGGTGACCGACGACGTCGCCTTGCTCCAGCTCCAGAACGCTTCGGGACTCAAGACCGTCAGCACGGGCAACTCCTCCAACCTGAGTGTCGGCCAACCCGTCGTGGCCATCGGCAACGCGGGCGGGACGGGCGGCACTCCCAGCGCGGTGGGCGGGACCATCACGGCCCTCGACCAGACCATCACCGCCGGTGACACTGGCACGCTGTCGGAGACACTCAAGGGCCTCATCGAGACCGATGCAAACATCCAACCGGGAGACTCGGGTGGGGCCCTTGTCAACACGGCGGGCAAGGTCATCGGGATGAACACCGCCGCCGCGCCGACCGGTGACGGCCAGACGGACCAGGGCTATGCCATCGGTATCGATCAGGCCATGTCGATCGCCAACCAGATCAAGCGCGGCCAGGCCAGCGCCACCGTGCAGATCGGGGCGCGCGCCCTGTTGGGTGTCGATGTCACCGACTCGTCGCAGTCCGGTGCCAACGGGTTCTTCGGAGGTTCAGGCGGGTCGACCGTGGCCGGGGCCTACGTCGATGGGGTCGAGTCGGGAAGCCCGGCCGGCAATGCCGGGATCGGGACCGGTGACACGATCGTGTCGATCAACTCCACCACCATCTCGAACGCAGCCGACCTCTCGACCGCCCTGCTGCACTACAAGCCGGGCCAATCGGTGACCGTGGGATGGGTGGACGCCGGGGGCACGAACCACAACGCGTCGATCCAGCTCACCACCGGCCCACCCGCCTGAGCCCGTGCCGGTGGGAAGGCCGGACTCTCTGAGTAGCGCCGCGATCTGAGCCCGTTCGAACGCGACCGTCGACCCTCGGGGTCGTGCTCGTCGTCGAGGGTCGCACCTCTCGAGGTCGGGCGAGGTCCGACCGACCACAGCGCGTGCGTGCTCGGATCGGTGGCGTGACGCGACGGCACGTCTGGACCCGATGCCGGGTGCCGGCTACGAGGTGACCGGGACCCCGGCGTGACGGGGTTTCGGGTGCCGGGAGCGGCGGTGTCGTCGCCCTGCGTCGTCGCCGGCGTCGGTTCATCCGGATGGGACAGAAGTGCCTGGAGGGTTGTCTGACGTTATCGTGGCGGTTGTTGGCATCCGCCTAACCGCAGAGCGTGTTGATTTTCTCCTCGCGCATGAGCACAGACGGCACGGCGCCGCTCCGTAATCTAATGTCACGCTCGTGCTTCTCCGCGGCGGGCGAGGGCCAAGAGGGTTGTCGATTCATCACGAACGGTGTGAGAGGGGGTCATGAAGAATTCCCGGCGCTCCCGAGTGATTGCTGCCGCGCTCGTCGTGGGGGGCGTCTTGAGCATGGCCAGCGCGCCGGCATTCGCCGCCGGGTCTCTGCGCGTGAGCCCTGCAAACGGCCTTGTGCAAGGGGAGATCGTGAGGGTGGCGGGATCGGGGCTCGCTGATCATGCGTTCGGATATGCCCTCGAGTGCAACAGCGCGCCCCATGAACCCACGGTGTTCGTCGGAGCCCCCTTCGACCAGAGGGTTCCCGTGGGATGCAGCCGACCCTCGCTCAAGTACATCGTGTCCACGAGCTCCGACGGGACCCTTTCGACCACCATCAAGGTCCACGTGAGCAGGAACCTGGGCCCGCCGTGCAGTGTGTACTCGGTCTTCGGGCCGTGCGGTGGCCGTCCCGACAGCGCCGGCAAAGGCCCCCGGGCCGACGCGCAAAACTATCCGTGCCCGCCGTCGCCTGCCCAGCAGGAGGCCGGGGTGACGTGCTCCCTCGTGTTCTACGACACCGCGCACGAAGTGGTGTCGACGCCGATCACGTTCCTCGGTTTGGGTCCCGCCTCGAAGACCCCGCCGGCGACCACTCCCCCGGCGACCACGCCGCCCGCGACGACTCCGCCGGCGACGACTCCGCCGGCGACGACCCACACGCCCGCGCCAGGCACGTCTCCCTCCCCGGGAGGGGGCGGTTCCCCCGCACCGGGGACCACTCCCGGATCCCCAGGCCTGACGAGGTCGACGGGCGGAGGATCGGGCGCAGGCGCTTCGACCTCAGGCGATCCGGCGTCGACGGGCTCGGGGGCCGTCAGACGCGAACTCGGGCAGCCTCGCGTTCACAGGCCTGGGAACGACCGGGAAGTTGCTCGCCATACTGGGTGCGTTCTTCCTGCTTCTCGGCCTGATCCTGCTGTTCGTGAACGTGCGCCGAGTCGGCGCCTGGCTCCTGGGGCTCTGACGTCGGGGACGACGTTCGAGCAGGATCGCCGTTCAATGGCCAGGCGGAACGCGCCCAGGGCAATTCGAGCGGCAAACAACGCCAGTCCGATGATCCCCTCGACGATCGCCCCGCGGTTAAGGGCAATGACAGAGGCGAACCTTCACTGAATCTGCCGCAGTCGGTCGGCCTCTGCGACATCGTCGACCGAGGTCACGTTGGTACTGAATCCTTTGAACTGATCACGTTTGATCACCTCCAGGGTGTCTTCCAACAGCGACCTGTTGACGCGAATGAGGTTGGCGACGATCCCAAGGGTGACTGAGACGAAGGACACATTGAGAAGCACCGCACCGATCACGAGCGACTGCAGGTGATGGGCCCCATTGGGGTTCTTGACCGTCAGGACCAGATAGAAGTAGTGCGCAAATGGGATGATTCCGAGGACAAAGAACAGCCCGGCGATGCTGAAAAAGACCGTGTACGGCTTATACATGGTGAAGGCATTCAGCATCGCCACCATGCTCTTCCTCACGTGTTCCCACGAGGACTTGAAGAGCCGTGACTCGCGAGTCTTGGGGTTTGTCTCGATCGTGATGGTCGCGAGAGCCAGGCGCTTGTTCGCTGCTTGAATCGTCGTCTCGGCCGCGAAGTTGAAACGACCGATCAAGTTGAGCTTGATGGCCGCCTCCTTCGAATAGGCCCGAAAGCCACTCGTTCCATCGGGTAGATTCGTTCCTGCCGCCACGTTCATGACACCCGTACCGAGCTTCTGAAGCAGCTTCTTGGTGGGAGAGAAATGCTCGATGGTCTGCGTTTGCCTGTCGGCGATTACCGTGTCGGCCTTTCCTTCGAGGATCGGGCGAATGAGATCTGGAATCCGCTCTTGGGGATATTGGTTGTCTCCATCGGTCAGCACCAGGATGTCGGCCCCCAGCTCCAGGGCCCGTTGAATGCCGTCGCGCAGGGAATGGGCAAGTCCACGGTTCTTGGGGTGATGAACGAACTCTGTGACCCCGAGGCTCTTGGCAACCTCGACGGTGTTGTCCGTCGATCCGTCATCGATGATGAGGACCTCAATCGTGTCGACGCCTTCGATGGCCTTTGGGATCGTACTGAGCACCAACGGCAGCGTGGGCTCCTCGTTGAGGCACGGAATCATCACGACTAGCTTCATGATCGCTACGATATCGGCAGGCGTCGATCTGGGCGAGGAACCGCGTACCTGTTGGTACGCGAGCGACGCCCCCGATAGCGGAGTGCTCGCCTCGTCGAAACCGTGAGCAACCGGAGGCAGACCTGGTGTCGAGGTTCCGGAGCTCAGAGCACGACCGTCGGCATTCCGTTCGCTCGCCGGCAATGCACCTCGATGTGCACCTGAATCAGCGTGTTCGGACTTCCCATGCCGGCTGCTGGGGCTCGTCGTTGTACACGATGATGTCGGCGTGATCGTTTGGGCGGACCGTGTCGAAGTAGAGCTGTTGGGAGGGTCTGTAGCGCTCGCGGTGGCGTCGCTCGACCTCGGTGGTGGATCCGAACAGCGCCAGGTCTCGAGTCCGGGCGCGCTCCAGTGCCTCCTCGAACGCGACGGACACGAAGATGCGCAGGTCCCACCGGTCGATCAGCTCGGGGCGCAGGAGAAAGACGCCGTCGAAGAGCAGCATGGCGTCGGCGGGTGCCGTCGTGACGGGCTGGGACATTGCGGTCTCCGTGGGGCGGTCGTAGACCGCCTGCCGGTACTTTCGGTCTCCGCTCGGGCCCAGCGGATCGAGCAGGGCGCGGTGCAGCGCGTCGAAGTCGAAGCTGTCGCGATAGCAGCCTTCGGCAGAGTATTCGCCGCGCCGATAGCGCTGTGACCGGGGAAGTAGGAAGCCCTCGATCGACCGCGCGGATGACGGCGCGGCCCTGCGCTCGCAGCACGACGGCGAGCTCGTCGCCCAACGTGGTCTTGCCGGCGGCGGGCGGTCCGTCGACGGCGACCCGCGTGGGGTGCGCGATCGTAACGGATCCCACCGCCTCGGCCAGGCGACCGAGCAGCTCGTCGCGGGTGCCGTTGTCCATGCTTTGCCGTTCCTGCGTCGTGAATGTCGCGTCGAGCCCACCCTATGCGGGTGTCGGCGCGTGCCAGCCTGCAGAATGCGACGCTGACCGCCGACGGGCAGTAGCGCCGGGACGAGCGGTAGCAGAGAGTGACTCTGACCACGGTAGGCGAGTCGGGCTGGGGAGATTTGAACTCCCGACCTCTTGACCCCCAGTCAAGCGCGCTAACCAAGCTGCGCCACAGCCCGTTGCTGCAAGGTGTCAGTGTAGGCGAGCCGGGTCAGGCGTGGTGAACGAGCCAGCCGATCCCTTGGTACGAGCGCCAACCCAGGTACACCGCGGTGGCGGCGATCATGAGCTTGAAGTGCCACGGGATCTTGCGCCGGGCCAGCGGCTCTCCGCACTCGGGGCATTCGCCCTCGTCGGTGAGCTGGTCGTCCTCGACCATGTGCTCGCAGACGTCGCACCACGGCATGGTCAGGCGCTCACGACCCGATCCGCACCCGGAACTTCACGGGCGTGGGACCGATCCCGAATTGCTCGCGCAGCTTGCGCTCCACGTAGCGCAAATAGGGCGCCGGGAGGCGCCGGGTGGCGAACAGCGTGAAGGTGGGAGGATCGATGGCCCCTTGTACCGCGTAGCGGATCCGGGAACCGGGGCAGGCGTGCGCGGCCTGGATGGCCCCCATGGCGCGGTTGAGCTCCCCGGTCGGGATGCGGTGGTGGTAGGCCTCGATGGCACGGGCCAGGGCGGGAAGGATCTTGTGCACCCCCATGCCGCTCTGGGCGCTCACCTTCACCGTGGGCGACTCGCCCAGGAAGGCGAGGCGGTCGTCGACGTCGTCGACGACATCCCGACGGGCCTCGGCTCCGAGGAGCTCCCACTTGTTGAGGACCACGACGACAGGGCTTCCCGAGGCCCCGATCCGCTCCGCCAGGCGCTGGTCCTGGTGCGTGACCCCGTCGGTGGCATCGATCACGAGGAGGACGACATCGGCGTGGTCGAGGGCCTGGAGGGCCCGCACCATGGCGTAGTACTCGGTGCCTTCCTCGGTACGCGACCGTCGGCGCATGCCCGCGGTGTCGATGAAGCGGATGGGTCCCTCGGCCGTATCGATCTGCGTGTCGATGGCGTCGCGTGTCGTTCCGGGCAGGTCGTGGACGACCGAGCGCTCCTCACCGAGCATGCGGTTGAACAACGTGGACTTGCCCACATTGGGACGCCCGACGATCGCCACCCGGATGGCGTCGCTGTCGGGCCCCGCTCCCCCCGATGGCCCGGCGGGTGCGGCATCAGCGTCGGCGGCGTCGGCATCCGACCCGGCCGCGCCCGTCTCGGGGAGCAGGCGGATCACCTCGTCGAGGAGGTCGCCGGTTCCCCTTCCGTGGAGGGCACTCACCATCCAGGGGTCACCGAGCCCGAGGGACACGAGCTCCCAGGCGTCGGCCTCGCGGCGATCGTTGTCGACCTTGTTGGCGACGAGGAGGACGCGGTCGGCCCGAGCGCGACAACACCCGGGCCACATCGGCGTCTTCGGTGGTGACCCCGACGGCGGCGTCCACCACGAGGAGCACGAGATCGGCCGCGGCCACGGCCCGTTCGGCCTGCTTGGTCACCTTGGCGTCGAGGGCGTCACCGCGCCCCAACCATCCCCCGGTGTCGACCACGGTGAAGGCGCGCCCGTTCCACTCGCATTGGAGCTCGAGCCGGTCGCGCGTGACGCCGGGCTTCTCCTGGACCACCGCGGCACGCCGACCCACGAACCGGTTCACGAGCGTGGACTTGCCCACGTTGGGCCGACCCGCGATGACGACCAGGGGCCGGACCGCGGTGGCGTCGGGGCCGGGGTCCGAGCGGCGCGACACACGAGCCGGCGCGGGGCCACTCACCGCGACGCCCCCAGGGTCACGGCGACTGCGGCCGGGCGGGGCGGCGGCGGCGTCGAGCCCTCCCCGAGCAGCGCCAGACGCAGCGAGTACCCGTCGCTCGGGACCACCTCGACCGGGACCGGCAATTCCGCCACGGTCATGCCGTCGAGGAAGCGCCCTTCGGACAAGCACACGTCGGGGAGGAGGTAGCGCTCACCGGCGGGCTCGTCGCGCAGGACCCGCGCCACGTCGGCACCCGTCATGAGGCCGGTGACGGCGATGTTGCCGCCGAAGAAGGTGTTGTGCACGGGCACCAGCCGGACGGGAGCCGGCGCGTCGCCCCCGTTCTCCCCCACCAGCCGATCCGCGAGCAACGGGCCGAGGACCGCAGCTCCGTACTCCCCGGTGAGGATGGCGACCGGGACGGGTCGCGCCGGCCGGGAATCGGGACCGGGTGACCGGTGACGGCCGTCGGTGCGCGGGGCGCGATAGCCCGCGGCGGGCGCCCCGTCGACCCAGGAGAAGAACCCGGGCTGCACGCCGTGGGCGGCCGAGACATCGCCGCGGTAGGCGGCCTCGAAGGCCCGGGCCATGCCGATGCCGTTCTCGTGCTGGGGGAAGCCGTCGTACGCCGGTGTCGGTGGGAAGGGTCGTCCGGCGAGGAGGTAGTACTCGTCGGCGGCATAGACGAGTCGACGACCGAGGGCGCGCAGGCACAGCTCCTGCCACTGTTCCACGAGGTCGACCACGGCCGCGGCCTCGGCCCCGGTGTGGGCGCGCATGGCCGGCTCGGTCGTGTAGTCGCTCACCCCCAGGGGCACGCACGCCACGGTCGTCAGGTCGCTGTACTCGTCGACGAGGCCGGCGAGCGTCGATTCGAGCGCCTCGGCGTCGTTCACACCCGGGCACACCACGATCTGGCCGTGCACCTCGATCCCCCCGTCGAGCAGGGCGCGCAACCACCGCAGGCTGGTCGCACCCCGGGGGTTGCGCAGCATGGAGGAACGCAGGTCGGGATCGGTGCTGTGGATGGAGACGAACAGCGGCGAGAGGCGCTCGGTCAGGACGCGCTCGAGGTCGAGCTCGGTGAAGCGGGTCAGGGTGGTGAAGTTCCCGTAGAGGAACGACAGGCGGTAGTCATCGTCCTTCAGGTACAGGCTGCGGCGCATCCCCTTCGGGAGCTGGTAGATGAAGCAGAATTCGCAGTGGTTGTCGCACGTCCGCACCCGGTCGAACACGGCCGAGGACACGTCGATCCCCGGGACCTCCCCGGCCTGCTTGCGCAGCTGCACCGTCAGCTCCTCGTGCCCCCGGCGGATCTCGAGCTCGGGGTCGGCCTCGTCCACGAGGAGGCGGTACTCGATGATGTCGCGAGGGGTGCGGCCGTCGACGGCGAGCAGCTCGTCGTTGACCCGGAGGCCGGCCCGCTGCGCCGGGGAGGCGGCCGCCACGGAGACCACCCGAGGCGCCGACATGGCTGTCAGGCTAGTTGGTCCCCACCGCGCCCCGGCCCGGCGGGAAGGCGAGAGAGGCCCGGTAACCTGGGCTGGTGCCGGTCGAGCGTGTCCTACTGGCGTCGCCACGGGGTTTCTGCGCCGGCGTGGAAAAGGCGATCAAAGCCCTGGCGTGGATGGTCAGGGTGTTCGAGCCGCCGGTGTACTGCTACCACGAGATCGTCCACAACCGGCACGTGGTCGACCAGTTCCGGGCCCGGGGCGTGGTCTTCGTCGACGACGTCGACCTGGTGCCGGCCGGGGCGCCGTTGATGCTCTCGGCCCACGGGTCCGCACCCGAGGTGGTGACCTCGGCCCGGGACCGCGGTCGCGTCGTGGTGGACGCCGTGTGCCCGTTGGTGACCAAGGTCCATCACGAGCTGAAGGTGCGGGCCGGCAAGGGGTACACGGTGCTCTACGTCGGGCACGAGGGCCACGAGGAGGCCGTGGGGACGATGGCGGTCGCGCCCGAGTCGGTCCGCCTGGTGCGCTCGGAAGCAGACGTCGATGCCGCCGCGCAACAGATCGCCCCGGGCGCCCCGGTGGCCCTGCTGGCCCAGACCACCCTCAGCCACGACGAGTGGTCCGACATCATGAGCCACGCCCGCGAGCGCTTCCCCGAGCTGTGGATGCCGAACCGCTCGGACCTGTGCTTCGCCACCACCAACCGCCAGGCGGCGTTGAAGGTGATCGCGGCGCGTGCCGATGCCGTCGTCGTCATCGGCTCGGTGAACTCGTCGAACACGCGCGCCCTCGAGAAGGTGGCGCACGCGTCGGGATGCCCGCGGGTCCTGCGGGTGAACGAGGCGTCGGAGCTTCCTGACGATCTCTCGGGCACCGTGGGCGTCACCGCCGGCGCCTCGGCACCCGACGAGCTGGTCGAGGCGGTCGTCGCCCGGCTGGCGCCCATCGCCGGCGTCGAGGAGGTGCACGTCACCGACGAGGACGAGTATTTCCCGCCGCCTCCGGAGCTGCGCGACCTGCTGCGCGGCCTGGCCGCCGCGGTGGCCGTGGGCCTGGGCGCGCCCGCCCCGGTCGAGGGCTCGCCCCCGGCCGCGACGGGACCTGACGTCGGGGCCGTCGTCGGCGACCGGCAGATCTCGGCCGCCGACGTGCTGGCCCGCCTGGCGGGATGAGCGCGGGGACAGAGGCGGTCGGTCTCCGGTACTCGAGCCCGGTCGGCCGCTGGGTGCTCACCGCCACGGTGCTCGGCTCCGCGGTGACCGCCATCGACTCCACCGTGGTGGGCATCGCCCTCCCGGCCATCGGGCGGAACTTCGCCCTGCCCGTGTCGAGCTTGCAGTGGGTGGTGACTGCCTACCTGGTGTCGCTCACCGGCCTGCTGTTGGTGGGAGGGGCGCTCGGCGACCGCTACGGCCGTCGCCGCGTCTTTGTCATCGGCGTGGTGTGGTTCGCCGTCGCGTCCCTCGCCTGTGCGGTCGCCCCCGACGCGACCGTCCTCATCGCCGGGCGCGCTCTGCAGGGTGTCGGCGGGGCGTTGCTCATGCCGGGGTCCCTGGCCATCCTGCAGGCCTCGTTCGTGTCCGACGACCGCGCCCGCGCCATCGGCGCCTGGTCCGGTCTGGGTGGCGTGGCCACCGCCATCGGCCCCTTCGCGGGCGGGTTCCTCATCAGCGCCGTGTCGTGGCGCCTCATCTTCCTGATCAACCTTCCCCTGGCAGTCGTGGTGGCGGTGGTGGCGACCCGGCACGTGCCCGAGACGCGCGACCCGACCGCGACGGGCCCGGTCGACGTGCTCGGCGCGACGCTCGTCACCGTCGGGCTCGTGGGGCTGGCCGGGGGGCTCATCGAAGCACCCGACGACGGCTGGGCCTCTCCCATCGTCCTCGCCGCGCTGGGGCTGGCCGCGGCGGCGTTCGCCGCCTTCGTGGTGAGCCAACAGCGCGAGCGCTACCCCATGTTGCCCCTCGACATCTTCCGGTCGCGGCAGTTCAGCGCCACCAACGCCGTGACCTTCGTGGTGTACGCGGCCATCGGCGGAGCCCTGTTCCTGCTGCCTGTGGATCTCCAGCAGGTCTCGCACTACAGCCCGCTCGAGGCGGGCAGCGCGCTCCTGCCCCTCACCGCCGTGATGCTCGCCCTGTCGGCCCGGTCCGGCGCGCTGGCGGTGCGGCTCGGGCCGCGGCTCCAGATGTCGGTCGGACCGGTCTTCGTGGGCGCGGGCATGGTCCTCCTGCGCTTGATCGGCCCGACGGGGAACTACCTGACCGAGGTGCTGCCCGGGGTGCTCGTCCTGGCGGTCGGCCTCGTCATCACGGTGGCCCCGCTCACCGCCACGGCGCTGTCGTCAGCCCCGGTCGAGCACGCCGGCATGGCCTCGGCCGTCAACAACGACGTGGCGCGCGCCGGTGGGCTCATCGCGGTGGCGCTGTTGCCGGCGCTGTCCGGCCTGAGCGGGCATAGCTACACCCACCCCGGCGAGTTCTCCTCGGGATTCGAACGGGCCGTGGTCCTCGCCGGGGTGGCCGCCGCGCTGGGAGGCGTGCTGGCCGCGCTCCTGGTGCGCAATCCGGCCGGGGCACGACGCCTCTGGAGCCGGGGCCCGGCGGCGCCATCGGACCGGTACACGATGGGGGTGTGCTGTCCGCTCGAGGCCACGCCGCTGGGTCACCCCACCCAGGAGCCCGCCGGCTCCAACCTGTGAGGTCTCTGAGGAAACCGGGCGCGACGGAGCAGGTCAAGGCGCATCGGTGCCCGGAGTGCGAGAATGGCGCCATGAGTACCACCGCCAAGACCACCAGCACCACGACGTTCCGCCGGATGGACGAGTCCAACGCCGAGCAGTGGGCCGAGATCGGCGCCCTCACGTCGAAGAGCCAGGTCCGAGTGGCCTCGCAGGTGCTCGCCATGCTCGAAGGGTTGGGCGCGATCACCGACGGGTTCGCCGTCGACCAGCTGCGCCACTCGTTGCAGACCGCCACCAGGGCCGAGGAGGCCGGCGCCGACGCGGAGATGGTGGTGGCGTCGCTGTGCCACGACATCGGCAAGTACGTGTCGGTGCCGAACCACCCGCGCATCGCGGCGGAGATCCTGCGGCCCTATGTGCGCGACGAGATCTTCCACGTGATCCTCACGCATCAGGACTTCCAGGGTCGGCACTACTACCACCACTTCGGCGGGGACCCCGACGCGCGTGAGCAGTACCGGGGCGAGCCGTGGTTCGCGCTGGGCGAGCGGTTCGCAGATGAATGGGACCAGACGAGCTTCGACCCCGACTACCCCACCCAGGACCTCTCGCATTTCGAGCCTCTCGTGCGCGAGGTGTTTGCCCGGCCCCGCACCTTCTGATGGGGCCGAGAGCCGTCACGCCCTCGACGCGCGCCCCGGCGCGCGTCGCGCGTCGGCACGACGCCATGCGTGCGTACGCGCGGCACATCGTGCGCAGCTGGCTGCGCGACCGCAGCTGACCTGATTCGTCGCGAGCGGGCACGGTGCTTGCTCGCGCCGCGCGTCTCGTGCGCCGGCCCGGCAGTCGGATTCTGGCCTGGTTGATCGCCACCCCGGTGGCGTTGTTCGGGTTGCCCGCCCTGGCCGGTGTCACGTGGCTGGTGAGCGACAACCTGACCCAGAACTTCCCCCTGCGGGTGCTGGTGGGGATCGACCTTCGCCACGGGCACGCCCCGGTGTGGGACCCGTACCTGTGGAGCGGCTCCCCCTTGCTGTCGGGGTTCAACGCCGGGGCCGCCTATCCGGCCACGTGGCTCTTCAGCGTCCTGCCCGGGGCCTTCGCCTGGGTCGTCAACCAGGCCCTCGTCCAGGTGGTGGCGGCTGTGGGCATGGTCGTGCTCCTGCGCGTGCTCGGCCGTTCCTGGACCGCGGCGGGGCTCGGAGCTGTGGCCTTCTCCTACGGCGGGTTCATGGCGGCGCAGAACGTGCACATCGACGTGGTGGAGGCCGGCGCCTGGCTGCCGTGGGCCTTTGCCGCTCTCGACCGCCTCGCCCATCGCGACGAGGGGCGGTCGGCGGCCCCCTGGGTGGGGATCCTGGGCGCCTCGATCGGGCTCATGGGCCTGTCGGGGGCGGCCGAGCCCATCCTCGACGGCGGCCTCGCACTCGGCCTGTACGCGCTGTGGCTGTGGTGGCGCAACCCCGGGCGACGCTGGTCGTTCGTGGGCACGGTGGTGGCGGGGGTCGCGCTCGGCCTGGCCCTGGCCGGCGCGCAGCTCGTCCCCGGCGCGTTGATCCAGGAACAGTCGCAGCGCGCCGTGCACAGCTACCAGTTCTTCACGTCGGGATCGATGAACAAGTCGCTGACCGTGCTCGGCCTCGATCCGCTGCTGCTCGGCACGAGCGGGGGGTTCCCGCTCCACTTCTTCGGGACCTACAGCCTGGCCGAGGTGTCGAGCTACGTCGGCATCATGCCGCTCATGGGTGTGGTCGGGTTGCTGGCCCGGCGGTGGCGCCGTCACGCCGAGGCCCGGCGGTGGCGGATCTGGTACGGCGTGCTGGCGCTCGGGCTCGTCGTCACCTGGGGCGGGTTCACGCCTCTGGGCCACATCTTCTTCCACATCCCGCTGTTCAACCGCCAGCGCCTGCTGGCCCGCAACCTCCTGGAGGTGGACCTGGCCGTCGCCGTGTTGTTCGCGACGTGGTTGGACCACATGCTCCTGGCGCGCCCCGCCCCGGCGGGCGCGACAGGACCTCCCGACGCGCGAGAGGAGGCCCCCACCTCCGAGTGGCGCGCCGGGGTCGGGTGGCGGAGAGGATTGCCGGGGCCCCGGGGATGGCGATCCGACGTCGTGCTCCCCCTCGTCCCGCCCGCGTTGGTGATCGCCCTGCAGGTGGTGCTCCTCATCGGCGGCACGTGGCTCCCGCACTTCATGCACGTGCCGGGCCACGTGACCCGGTCGTCGCTGTGGCCCCTCGTGGCCTTCTTGACCATCCCCAGCGCCATCGCGGCCGTCGCCATGTGGCTCGTGCTCCAGCGCCAGCGGTTGGCCCGGCTCATGGCGCGCCTGGTGACGGTGGTGCTGCTCGTGGACCTGGCCCTGTTCAACGGGTTCACCCAGGGCTCGCCCGACCCCGACGGGGCCACCTCCGCCACCAGCACCTCGGCGAACGCCCTGGCCGCCTTCGTCGCCGCGCAGAGCCCGGGGCCGCGGGTCGACCAGCGCCGCGTGGCGCTGTTCGACCCCGACCGCTATTACAGCTCGCAGGCCGAGGCCCTGGGCCAGCCCGACCTCACGATCCTGCGCAGCCTGAGCAGCGTGCAGGGCTACGGGGCGGTCGTCGACGCCAGCTACGACCGCGCCACCGACACCCACACCCAGCTCGACATGCGGCCCTCGGCGCTGGCCGACGGGACCTTCGCCCAGCTCGACCTGGGGGTGCTCGCCACGGTGCCGGAGTACTTCGTGCACCTCGTCGGGGCCGCCCCCGGCCTGCCCACCAGCATCGTCACCGGGACCACCCGCATCCCCCCCGTCGGGCCGTCGCCGCACGCCCCCGTCGACGACACGCCCCCGCCCCCCACCTCCGACGCCAATTACCAGCAGTCCCCGGCCCCCGCCCCCACCGTGTCGCTCGGTGCGGGCCGGGCCCGCACCCAGTACTTCGGCACCGTCCTGTCGGTCACGGCCGTGTCGGTGCCCGTGTGGTCCGGATCGGGGACGCTGCGGGTGGGTCTGCTCTCCCCGGCCGGGACCGCCACGGAGTGGATCGGGACGACCGGGGCCCGGCCCGGCACGGCCACGGTGCGCGCCGTCGCGCCCACCGAGGCCAGCGGGATCGTCCTCGAGGCCGGTGCCGTCCCCGCACCACCGACGAGCGGCTCGGCGCCGGGTGCGGTGGTGCCGGTCGGCCCGGCGCCGACGCCCCTCCCCCCCGTGCGGATCGGGGCGGCGGTCCTGCGCACGGCGGGGCAGGGCACTTACCGCGTGGACGGGTCGCTGCGCGACGCCGTGTCCCCGAGCCGGTGGCGTTATGCGGGCATGATCGGCCCGTTCTCGCTCTTCACCGAGGCGTCGGCGGGGAGAGCCTGGGTCGAAGGGGGCCGCGCCGGCGCGGCGCGCGTGGTGTCGAGCACCCCGTGGGGTGACGAGACCATCCGCGTCACCACGGCGCGCCCGGCCACACTGGTGCGCTCCGAGCAGTACGCCACGGGGTGGCAGGCGACGGTCACCACCTCGGCCCGGGCTGGGGCGAAGCCGGTCCGCCACGCGGCCGAGGTCCAGCGCCACGGCCTCATCGAAGCGGTGACGGTCCCGGTCGGGACCTCACTGGTGCACTTCACCTACCGGCCCCATCGCGTGCTCGAGGGCTTCGTGATCTCGGCCCTCGGCTTCGTGGCGCTCATCGCTTTCGTGGTGTGGCCCGTTGCTCGGCGTCGGTATAGAGCGTTTGGATCTCGGCGGACAGCTGCTCGGTGAGGGCGTGGACCTGGGTGCGCGGCACCCGGCCCCGGGCCGAGCGCTCGGGGGCGGGGATGGGCGCGCCCACCACGAGGTGGACCTTGACCGGTCGCACGAACTTCGACCCCTTGGGCATGGCCTCGGCGGTGCCCCCGATGCCGATGGGCACTATCGCGGCGCCGGTGCGCGCCGCGAGGAAGGCGGCCCCCTCGTGGAGGTCCTCGACGACGGGCCCGGCGCGCCGGGTGCCCTCGGGGAACAAGATGAGGACGTCGCCGCGCTCGAGCACGTCCTGGGCCCGTTCCAGGGCCAGGCGGTCCGCGGCGTCGCGGTGGACGGGGAAGGCACCGACGGCGTCGAGGAAGGAGCCGAGCAACGGCGACTTCCACATCTCGTCCTTGGCCATGTAGAAGATCTTGCGCCTGGTCACCTCGGACACGACGAAGAAGTCCATGAAGCTGCGGTGCACCGGGGCCAAGATGACGGGCCCGGTGTCGGGGACGGTGCCGGCCCCGTCGACCTCCACGCGCCAGTAGGCGCGGTTGACGAGGTGCACGACGACCCGCAACACGCGGTACACCCACGACGGGACGCGCACGCCGGCGCGCCGTCGGGTTGGCGCCGCGCCGTCGTCGCCGACGTCGAGGTAGGGCTTCACAGGCATGCCAGCACCTCCTTCAGCACGGCCTGGCTGGACTTGCCGGTCGAGTCGATCACTTTGGCATCCGCGGCCACGTCCTCGGGTGATGGGAGGGGCGAGGCGAGCCGGGTCGAGTCGAGCCGGTCCCGGCGCACCAGGTCGTCGTGCACGGCGGCCACGGTGCGCCCGTCGTCGCGCTGGCGGGCCCGGCGCCGGGCGCGGGTCTCGGTGGCGGCGGTGAGGTAGATCTTCACGTCCGCGTCGGGCAGCACCACGGTGCCGATGTCGCGGCCCTCGACCACGCCCCGGCCCCGCTCGGCCACCCACGCCCGCTGGCGCGCCACCAATTCCCGGCGCACCGCCGGGTTGGCGGCCACGGCGGAGACAGCGGCGTCCACGGCCACCGAGCGGATGGCCTCGGTGGCGTCCTCGCCGTCGACGACCACGCGCTCGCCCACCTCGATGCGCAGCGCCCGGGCCAGGCCGCCCACGGCGTCGAGGTCGGCCACGTCCACGCCGCGCGCCAACGCCGCCCACGCCACGGCCCGGTACATGGCCCCGGTGTCGAGGCGCTCGACCCCCAGGCGGTCCGCCACGGCCTGGGCCAGGGTGGACTTGCCCGCTCCGGCCGGGCCGTCGATCGCCACCACCCGCACCGTCGCGGTCTTGGCGCGTCGGGCGCCGCTGCTCACCGGGCACCGTCGAGGCGGGCGAGGTCGGCGGCGAAGCCGGGGTAGCTGGTGGCGACCGCCTCCCAGCCCGCCACGGTGGAGGATCCGTCCCCTGCGGCCAGGGCGGCCACGGCCGCGGCCATGGCCATGCGGTGGTCGCCGCGGGCGTCGACGCTGCCCGGCGCCAGCCCGCCCGTGCCCGAGACCCACAGGTCGTCGCCGTCCACCTCGGCCCGGCCCCCGAAGGCCCGCACCAGCTCGGCCACACCGTGCAGGCGGTCCGACTCCTTGACCCGGAGCTCTCCTACGTCCCTGAAGACCGTGTCGCCCGACGCACAGGCGGCCGCCACGGCCAGGACGGGGACCTCGTCGAGGCCCGTGATCTCCGCCGCCAGCACCTCGGTGCCGCGCAGCGCGCCGTGGCGGGCCACGAGGTCGGCGGTGGCGGCGAGGTCGGCCGGCCCCGAGACCGGGACCTCGTCGAGGTCGGCCCCCATGCGCGCCAGCACGTCGAGGTAGCCGCGCCGTCCCGCCCCGACGTAGACGCGCGCCACGGTCACGGCGCTGCCCGGCACGATGCACGCAGCGACCACCCAGAACGCGGCCTGGGACGGGTCGCCGGGGACAACGAGCTCGAACGGGGCGAGGCGCGACGGGGTGAGGCGCACGACATGGGCGCCGTCGTGCTCCTCGGTCTCGGCCACGAGCGCGCCGCAGCGGGCCAGCAGCTCCTCGGTGTGCCGGCGGGTGAGCACGGGCTCGCGCACCACCGTGTCGCCTTCGGCCCCCAACCCGGCGAGCAGCACGCACGACTTGACCTGGGCGCTGGCCATGGGGGTGGTGTAGTCGATGCCCCGCAGCACGCCCCCCCGGATCCGCAGCGGCGGCGTGCAGCGCGCCCCGACGCCGTCGACGTCGGCCCCCATGAGCCGCAGCGGGACGGCGACGCGGTCCATGGGCCGGGCCGACAGCGACGGGTCCCCGACGAGGTGGGTGGTGAAGTCGTGCCCGGCCACCACCCCGGCGAGCAGCCGCATGGTGGTCCCCGAGTTCCCCATGTCCAGGGGGCCGGCGGGCTCGCGCAGGCCGGCGGGGCCGCCCGAGACGACCGTGGTCGACGACCCGTCGACGCCCTCGACCCGGGCCCCGAGGGCGCGCAGCGCCGTGGCGGTGTGGGCCACGTCGGCGCCGTCGGACAGCCCCCGCACCACCGACTCCCCCGCGCTCGAGCGCGCCGAGGAGCAGGGCCCGGTGCGAGACCGACTTGTCGCCGGGGACCGTGACCCGGCCCACCAGCGGGCCGCGGCGCGCCACGGTGAACACGAGGTCGCCTTCGCCGCTCCCGGCCGTCGGGGGCGGGCTCATTCGAGGTGTCGTGACATCGAGCGGTGGCCGCGCCCGGTGAGCGCGTCGTGGAGCCGCTCGGACATGTCCCCGTCCACCACGAGCACGAGCACGCCGCGGTCGCCCTCGACGCTGTGGGCGAGCTCGATGTCGTAGATGTTCACCCCGAGGTCGCCGGCAAGCGTGGTGATCTCGGCCAGCACGCCGGGGCGGTCGGGTACCGGCACGCGCAGCTCGACGAGGCGCTCGGGCCGCACCGCGTGCGCCGGCAGCGAGCGTCGGGCGACGGCGGCGTGCTCGAGCTCGGCGAGGAGCCCGGCGCGGTCCGCGGCGGCCACCCGGGCGCGCATCGCGGCGAGGTCGGCCATCAACGCGTCGAGGGCGGCGACGATGGCGGGCGCGTTCTCGGCGCACACGTCGGGCCAGATCGACGCCTGGCCCGCGGCGATGCGCGTCATGTCCCTGAACCCCCCGGCCGCCAGGCGGAGCAGGGCCCCGTGTTCCTCGGCGGCCCGGTCGGCCAGGTTCATGAGCGTGGCGGCGGTGAGATGCGGCACGTGCGAGACCATGGCCACGAGGGTGTCATGCTGCTCGGGCGACAGGGCCAGGACCTCGGCCCCGAGGCTCGTGACCACGGCTTGGAGGCGGGCATAGGCGGCGGGGTCGGTGCCGGCGACGGGGGTGAGGACCCAGGTGGCACCGACGAAGAGATCGGGGTCGGCGCCGTCGATGCCCACCTGCTCGGACCCGGCCATGGGGTGGCCCCCGATGAATCCGGGCTGGTCCAGGCGCGCCGCGACGGGCCCTTTGACCCCGGCCACGTCGGTCACCACGGCGCCGGGGCGCCGGGCCCGGGCCAGGGTGCCCGTCACCTCGGCCACGACGGCGTGCAGCGGGGTGGCGACGAAGGTGACCTCGGCGTCGGGGTCGTCCCCCACGGCGTCGAGGGCGCCGAGGGTCACGGCCCGCTCCGCGGTGGCGGGATCGACGTCGCGCCCGGTGACCCACCAGCCCCGGGCGCGCAGGGCCAGCCCGATGGACCCGCCGATCAGGCCGGTGCCGACCACCGCGGCACGTCGGGGGTCACTCGGGGAGGTCATCGCGCAGCTCCCGGGCTCCGTGGAGATAGACGTGGTGGAGCTCGGGCCGGGTCAACTCCGTGGCCACGTGGAGCAGCACCCGCAGGCACCGCGGGGTCGACCCCACGACGTCGAGCTCGCGGGCGCACAGGAGGGGGACGTCGCCGAGGCCCATGGCCCGGGCCGCGGCGGCGGGGAACATCGACACCACGTCACCGGTGGCGGTGAACACGATGCTGATGAGGTCGTCGTGCTCGAGCCCGTTGCCGGCGAGCAGCGCCCCGAGCAGCTCCTGCATGCGACTGGAGACCTGGGCCGGGGTATCCGCGTCCACGGTGGTGGCACCGCGCAGCGCTCGGACGGCGGACATGGCCCGATGCTAGCGAGGACGGGTGTCGCCCCCCGGCGGCCTGCGGTCCTGACCAGGGCCGTCGCGGGCCGTGGCCGCCCGGGCCAGGGCGCGTACCTCGGCGGGGGTGAGAGATCTCCACGTGCCCGGCTTGAGGCGGTCGTCGGTGACGGGCCCGATGCGGGTGCGCACCAGGCGGCGCACGGGGTGGCCGACGGCCTCGCCCATGCGGCGGATCTGGCGGTTGCGGCCTTCGTGGATCACGATGCGCAGCACGCCGGGGGCGACGACGCCCACCGTGGCCGGGGCCGTCCGGCCGTCGTCGAGGTCCACCCCCAGGCGCAGGCGCCGCAGGGCCCCGGGGGCGGGGGTGCCGTCCACCTCCACGAGGTACTCCTTCTCCACCCCGAAAGACGGATGGGTGAGGCGCTGGGCCAGCTCGCCGTCGTTGGTGAGGACCAGCAACCCCTCGCTGTCGGCGTCGAGCCTCCCCACCGGGAAGACGCGCGGCGCGTCGGGCACGAGCTCGAGCACGGTGGGCCGGTGCTGTGGGTCGTGCGCGGTCGTCACCACCCCGGCCGGCTTGTGCAGGAGGTAGTGGACCAGCCCGGGCGCCACGGGCAGGGGCACGCCGTCGAGGCAGACGCCGTCGACGGCGACGTCGACGCGCCGGCCGAGCTCGGCCCGCTCGCCGTTGACCGTGACCCGTCCTGCGGCGATCAGCTCTTCGCAGGCCCGCCGGCTCCCGAGGCCCACCCGGGCCAGGACCTTCTGGAGCCGCTCTCCGACCGGGGTGTCGTCTCGGGCCGGGGGCCGCCGTCGTGGAGGTGGTGCCGGCGAGCCCCGCTCAGGCATCGGCGCCCGGACGCAGGCGCTCCTCCAGTTGCTCGACGACCTCGGGCCCGGGCAGGAGGTCCTCGACGGGGGGCAGCTCGTCGATGGCGAAGAGCCCGAGCCTCTCCAAGAAGGCGGCGGTGGTGCCGTACAGGACGGGCTGGCCCGGGCCCGGGGCGTGGCCGACGGCGTTGATGTAGCCGCGCTGCTCGAGGAGGCGTACGACACCGTCGACGTTCACGCCCCGCAACGCCGCGATCTGCGCCCGTGACACCGGCTGGCGGTAGGCGACGATGGCGAGGGTCTCGAGCGCGGCCGACGACAGGCGCGACGACACGCCCTCCATGGCGAAACGCTCCACGAACGGGGCGAGGTCGGGATGGGTCTGGTAGCGGTAGCCCCCCGCCACCCGGGCCAGCACGAATCCTCGGCCCTCGGCCTCGTACCCGGCGGCCAGCTCGGCGCAGGCGGCCTCGACGCGTTCGGTGGGCATCTCGAGCAGCTCGGCCAGCATGTTGGGCGGCACGGGCTCGAGCGCCGACAACAAGATGGCCTCGATGGCGCGGTACTCCTCAGGAAGTCCCATGCACCGGCCCCTCAGCCGTCGTACTCCTCGACCGTGTCGCCACCGCCGACGGTGGACAGCACGGACGAGTCACGGGACCACACCACCACGAGGTCGCCGAAGGTCTCGCCCTGGTCGAGGGAGATCCAACCCCGCTTGCACAACTCGAGCAGGGCAAGGAAGCGCACGATGATCTGCATGCGCGTGGTGCAGTGCGACGTGAGCTCGCGAAACGACATCCGGCCCGCGCTCGGGAGGCGCTCTTCGAGCTCGGCGACCGCCTCGGACACCGTCACGGCCTCGACCGTGACGTGCGACAGGTCGAGCATGAGCTCGGGCCGGGGCACCGTCCCGAGCATGAACGCCGCGGCGAGCTGCTCGGGGGTGACCCCGGCCAGCAGGTCGGGAGCCAGGTCGCGGAAGCGCTCCTCGAGGCCCGCGGCGCGCGCCACGGTGTGTCGGGCCCGCTCGATGAGCACGGCGAAGGCATCGGCGGCGGCCGCGTAGGCCTGGAGCTCGAGGAGGCGGGCCAGGAGGCGGTCGCGCTCTTCGAAGCCGGCGAGCTCCTCGTCGTCCTCGACGTCGTCGGGGCCGGGGAGGAGCTTGCGCGACTTGAGCTCGATCAAGATGGCCGCGATCACGAGGAACTCGCTGGCGGTCTGCACGTCGAAGGGCTGGCGGGCGGCCATCTCGGCGATGAAGGCGTCCACCAGGTCCGAGACCCGGATCTCGTAGATGTCCACCTTGTGGTCCGACACGAGCTGCAACAGCACGTCGAAGGGCCCCTCGTAGACGGGCGTCGAGACGTGCGCCACCACGATGCCGACCCTATCGGCTCCCCTACCGCTCCCCGTGCATGCCCCGTGAACAGGAAAGACGGTCTCCGCCCGGGCCCCGGGGCGGCGGGCCGCTCGCGCCGCGGGCGCGGGCGGGTCCCGTACCATGCTCGCCATGGCCAGGGTCCTGTCCGGGGTGCAGCCGAGTGGGGACCTGCATCTGGGCAATTATCTCGGCGCCTTCCGCAATTGGGTGGAGGACCAGCACGAGTTCGACGCCTTCTTCTGTGTGGTCGACCTCCACGTCCTCACCCTCGACTACGACCCCGCCCTGCTGGCCCGCCGCACCCTCGACACGGCCCGGACACTGCTGGCCATGGGCCTCGACCCTGCGCTGTGCACGATCTTCGTGCAGAGCCACGTCCCCGAACACCCCCGTCTGACGTGGCTGCTCGAGTGCACCGCCACCTACGGGGAGCTGAGACGGATGACGCAGTTCAAGGAGAAAGGCGGCGAGCAGGGGAGCGTGCGGGTGGGCCTGCTCACCTACCCCGTCCTCATGGCGGCGGACATCGTGCTCTACGACGCCGACCGGGTGCCCGTGGGCGACGACCAGCGCCAGCACCTCGAGCTGACCCGCGACGTGGCGATGCGCTTCAACCACCACTACGGCGACACCTTCGTGGTGCCCGACGCGGCCGTGCCCAGGTTGGCGGCGCGGGTAATGGACCTGCAAGAGCCCACTCGCAAGATGTCGAAGTCGGTCAACTCCCCCCTCGGCACCGTGCTCGTCCTCGACAGCCCCGAGGAGATCGATCGCAAGGTGCGCAAGGCGGTGACCGACACCGACGCCGAGGTGCGCTACGACCCCGGGGCCAAGCCGGGCGTGTCCAACCTGCTCGAGCTGCTGGCCGCGTCGACGGGCGGGGACCCGGCCGTGCTCGCCCGTGGCTACGCCAACTACGGCAGCCTGAAGGCGGACGTGTCCGAAGCCCTGGCCGAGCTGTTGCGACCGGTGCGTGAACGCGCCGCCGCGCTCGAGACCCAACGCGGGTACGTGGAGTCGGTGCTGGCCGAAGGGGCGGCCAAGGCCCGGGTGGTGGCGGGCCCGACGCTCGACCGGGCCATGCGCGCCGTCGGGCTCCTCGCCCCCCCCGGCGGCTTCAGCGCCTGAGGGCCGCCGGATCGAGGGCCGGGGGCGCCCTCAGAAGGCGGTCCCGCTCACGCCGTTCCACAGATGCAGCTCACCGTTGAGCAGGTGGGTCTGGACCGACGGGTTTTGGAACGCGAAGAAAGCGACGACGAAGACGATGATCATGCCGATGGGGCGCAGCTCGAAGTAGCGCGCCTGGGCGCGCGCCGGCAGCAGTCGTTCGATGAGCACCGACCCGTCGAGGGGAGGGATCGGCAGCAGGTTGAAGAAGGCGAGTGTCAGGTTGGCCAGCCCGGCCTCGAGGAGGACCTCGTAGGCGAGGGGGATCGTGGTGTCGGTGGGTGACACGAAGAGCCCGTGCGCGAACGAGTAGCGGAACACGAGCGCGGCGATCACGAAGAGCGCCACATTGGTGAACGGGCCGGCCAGCGAGACCCAGATGCTGTCGTTGCGCGGGTGGCGCAGTCTCGACACGTTGACCGGCACGGGCTTGGCCCATCCGAAGGCCACCCCGGCGTGGGACAGGATCAGCAGTCCGGGCAGGATCACCGACCCGAGCGGGTCGATGTGCGGGAGGGGGTTGAGGGTGAGCCGGCCGGCGCGCTGGGCGGTGTCGTCGCCGAAGATCCGGGCCACCGCGCCGTGGGAGACCTCGTGGAGGATGATCGACGGGATGAGGACGCAGATGTAGATGACGTCGAAACGCTGGATGTGCAGGGTGTGCGTGCGCAGGAGGATCACGACCAGCGCGACGATGCCGACGATCCAGATGACCGCTCGTTGGCTGATACCCCCCGGGCGCGGCGGTGGCCCGGCCGGCGGGGAGCCCCAGGCGTCGCTCACGGTGTGGCGCTCAGTGTTTCGCGGCGCAGTTGATGCAGTAGCGCGCCGCGGGCTTCGCCTCGAGGCGGAGGGGGTCGATGGGCTGCCCGCAGTCCTCGCAGGTGCCGTAGGTGCCCGCCGACAGCTTGGCCAAGGCCCGTTCGACGTCGTCCAGGGTCTCCCGCAGCGTTGCTCCCAGAGCCTCGACCTCACCACGCTCAGCGGTCACCTGGCTGGAATCGGCGAAGTTGGAGTCGTACGTCAGGTTGGCGCCACTGAGGCCGAGCTCGTCGAGCTTGGCCAGTAGGTCGGTGCGCTCCTCCTCCAGAAGGGCGCGGTGATCGACAGTCGGGGCGTCGGGAGACACGCCTCTGAGATTACTGCCCCCTCACCCAGTCAGCGCGCGGATGCGCCTGCTCATAGGCCTCCCGGAGGTGCTCCAACGACACTTTCGTGTAGAGCTGGGTGGTGGCGATCGAGGCGTGGCCCAGGAGCTCCTGCACCACCCGGATGTCGGCTCCGTGGGCCAGCATGTGGGTCGCGCAGGAGTGGCGCAGCACGTGGGGGTGCACCTTGTCCTCGATCCCCGCGGCGCGGGCCCGCTTCTTGAGCACGCCCCAGACGCCCTGACGCGTCAGCCTGCCTCCCCGGGCGTTGAGGAACACCGCCTCGGCGTCACCGCGCCGCGCCCAGCGGCGGGGCTCGAACTCGGGGCGCCCCCGGGGGCCGAGCCAGGCGTCGAGGGCCCGGCGCGCGCACCGGCCCATGGGCACGAGTCGCTCCTTGTCCCCTTTGCCCAGGACGCGCACCAGGCCGGTGTCGGACCCGAGGTCCGACAGGCTGAGGCCGGCCAGCTCCGACACGCGCATGCCCGTGCCGTACAGGACCTCGAGAATGGCCCGGTCGCGCACCGATGCAGGGTCCTTCTTGGTCGTCGTGTCGAGCAGCCGGCCGACGTCGTCCTCGTCGATGGCCTTGGGCAGTCGCGCCGGAGCGCGCACGGGTCGGACATCGGCGGTGGGATCGGCGCCGACACCACCTTCTTCGAGCAGGAAGCGGTGCAGGCCGCGCAGCGCGGCCAGCGCGCGCGATACCGAGGCGGGACCGAGCCCCTCGGCGCGCCGCGCCGCCAGGTGGTCCTCGATCTCGTCCACACCGGCGTTGTCGACGGTGTGGCCCCGCCCGGCCAGGAAGGCCTCGTAGCGCACGAGGTCGCGCCGGTACGACGTGATGGTGTTGCGGGCCCGACCCTGTTCGATGGCCAGCCAGGTCAGGTACTCCTCGGCGTGCCGGCTGAGCATGGGCCCCGTGTCGGACACGTCGATGGTGATCGGCGTCATGGCCCGCCCGCGCTCACTGGCCCGATTCGGCTCGCGGCGCGGGGCCGTCGGTGGCTCGACGCGCCAGCGCCTGGCGCGCCAGGAAGAGGCCGAGGATCGTCTGCCCGTCGATGAGCTCACCCGACGCCACCATGGCGTCGACGTCTCCGAGCGCGACCTCGACGACCTCGATGGAGCGCTCCTCCTCGCCGTGGCGGGCCGGTGTGCCGGGCTCGAGGCCCTGGGCCAGGTACAGCAGCGTCTCCTCGTCGCAGAACCCGGGGCTGTTGAGTATGGTGCCGAGGAGCACGACCGAGCGGGCCCGCACGGCCACTTCTTCTTCGAGCTCGCGTCGCGCCGTCGTCTCGGGGGGCTCGCCCTCGACGTCGCGGGTGCCCGCCGGTATCTCGAGGAGCTCGCGGTCGACCGCGCCCCGGTACTGGCGCACGAGCAGGACCGTGTCGCGCTCGGTCACGGGCACGATGCACACGGCTCCGGGGTGGCGCACGATGTCGCGGTGAAAACGCGTCCCGTCGGGTGCCTCATACTCGGCGCTGACGATGGAGATCCTCCACCCCTCGAGGCGGACCTCGTCGGAGAGGTGCCGGAACCCCTGTTCAGGAGGCGGCACCGACGTCGGTGTCGATCGTGATGAGGCGGGGTAGGCGCCCGTCGGCGCGGCGCAGGGCGGCTCCGAGCAGCTCGCGGAACAGCGGGTGGGGGCGGTCAGGCCGGCTCTTGAACTCGGGGTGGGCCTGGGTCCCGACCCAGAACGGGTGCCCGGGGAGCTCGACGAACTCGACGAGCACGCCGTCGGCCGACGACCCCGAGCAGCGCAGGCCGGCCTCTTCGAGCCGGGGCTTGTAGCGGGGGTTGACCTCGTAGCGGTGCCGATGGCGTTCGGACACGACCAGTGACCCGTAGGCCTCGGCCACGATCGAGCCCGGTGCGAGCTGGGCGACGTACGACCCGAGGCGCATGGTGCCCCCCATGTCCACCACCTTGTGCTGGTCGTCCATGAGGTCGATCACGAGATGGGGGCTCATGGTGTCGAACTCGCGCGAGTTGGCCCCCTCGAGCCCGGCCAGGTGCCGGGCCACCTCGATGACCATGACCTGGAGGCCGAGGCAGAGCCCGAGACAGGGGATCTCGCGCTGGCGGGCGAACTCGACGGCGTCGATCTTCCCCTCGATGCCGCGCTCGCCGAACCCGCCCGGGATGACCATGCCGTCGAGCTGGAGCATGCGGTCGGTGCCCAAGAGGTCGGGGACCTTCTCGGCCTGGATCCAGTCCACCTCGACCTTGGCACCGTGGTGGAACCCGGCGTGGCGCAGCGCCTCTCCCACCGAGAGGTAGGCGTCGGGGAGGTTTACGTACTTGCCCACCACGCCGATGCGCACCGGCCGTTCCGACGCGGAGACCTGTGACACCACCTTCTCCCACCCCGAGAGGTCGACGGGATGGACGTCGCTGTCGATGTCGAGCATCTGGCACACGACACGGTCGAGGCCCTCGTCGTGCAGGACCAGAGGGATCTCGTAGATGCTGGGCGCGTCGACGGCGGAGATCACGCCTTCGACCGGGACGTCGCACAGCAGCGAGATCTTGCGCTTGAGCCCGTCGGAGATCGGTTGGTCCGACCGGCACACGATGACGTCGGGTTGGATGCCTCGGCTGCGCAGCTCGGTCACCGAGTGCTGGGTGGGCTTGGTCTTCTGCTCCCCCGAGGGCGCCAGGTACGGCACCAGCGTGAGGTGGACGTAACAGACGTGGTCGCGCCCGACGTCGTGGCGGAACTGCCGGATGGCCTCGAGGAAGGGCACGATCTCGATGTCACCCACGGTGCCGCCCACCTCGACGATGACCACGTCGATCTCCTCGGAGGCGAGATGGCGGATCCGGGCCTTGATCTCGTCGGTGATGTGGGGGATGACCTGTACGGTCTTGCCCAGGTAGGCGCCGTGGCGTTCCTTGCGGATCACCTCGGAGTAGATGGACCCCGTCGTGGCGTTGGACGTTGTCTTGAGCTCGACGTCGATGAACCGTTCGTAGTGCCCGAGGTCGAGGTCGGTCTCACCACCGTCGTGGGTGACGAACACCTCGCCGTGCTCGAACGGGTTCATCGTGCCCGGGTCGACGTTGATGTACGGGTCGAGCTTGATCATCGTGACCCGCAGGCCACGACACTTGAGCAACCGACCGAGTGAAGAGGCGGTGAGGCCTTTGCCGAGCGATGAGGAGACGCCGCCGGTGACGAAGACGTATTTGGTCAAGCTCGCCGCTTCCGGGGCATCGTTCCACGGTAGACCACGAGCCCAATGTACCGGTGGAAGGTCGCGCCGCGGCCGCCCTAGCGCGACCGCGGCGCTCTGCGCCCGGGGACCTGGGCCGGGGCGGGCGCGTCGGGCGCCGATGAGCCCAGGAGCTCCTCGGCATGGCGCCGGGCCGTGGCCGAGCCCGGGCGTCCCGACAGCATGCGGGCCAGCTCGACCACCCGGGGCTCGTTCTCGAGCACCGTCGCGTGCGCCACGGTCCGTCCGGCGCTCACGTCCTTGCGCACCCCGAGCTGCTGCGAGGCGCACGCCGCGACCTGGGCCAGGTGCGTGACCACGAGGACCTGGTGGTGCTCGGCCACCTCGGCCAAGGCCTGTCCCACCGCCTGGGCGGCCTCTCCTCCCACCCCGGCGTCGATCTCGTCGAAGACCATGGTGGGCGGGGCGTCGGTCAGGACGAGGCGCAGCGCCAGCATGGCCCGGGCCAGCTCGCCCCCCGACGCCACCTTGGCCAGGGGCAGCACCGCTTCGCCCGGGTTGGCGCCGAGGAGAAAGGTGACGTCGTCGCCGGGGTCGGCCTCGGCCACGGCCACCTCGACCCGGGCGTGGGGCATGGCCAGCGTGCGCAGGCGCTGCTCCACGGCGCGGGCCAGCTCCGGGGCAGCGGCGCGCCGGGCCGTGCCCACGGCGGCCTCGGCCTCGGCCACCGCCGCGTCGGCGGCGTTGAGCTCCCGTTGCAGCTCTTCGGCCCGTTCCCCGGCCGCGTCGAGCTCGTGCAGAAGCCGGCGCGCCTCGTCGGCGAAGGCGAGGACCCCGCTCGGGCCTTCGCCGTACTTTCTCGTCAGCTCCCGTAAGAGCTGGCGCCGGGCCCGGACCTCGTCGAGGCGCTCGGGGTCGTCTTCCCAGGTCTCGACCACACCTCGGAGCTCGGTGGCGACGTCGGCGGCGTCAGCCTGGATCGACGCCAGGCGCCCGGCGAGGGCGGCGAGCGGCGGGCGCCCCTCGAGCGCGCCCTGCGCCGTGCCGAGCAGGTCGATGACCGCCACCCGGGTGCCGTCGCCGCTGTCGAGCGCGGCCAGGGCGACGGCCGCCGCCTCGCGGTGCGCCGAGGCTTCGGCCAGCCGGTCCTCCTCGGAGGCGAGCTCGTCGTCCTCGTCGGGGCCCTGGAGCGCGGCGCCGTCGATCTCCGCCAGCTGGTAGCGCAGCAGGTCGGCCTGGCGAGCCCGGGCCCGATCGTCCCCGCCCAGCGCCTCGAGCTCCGCCACCAGGGCGCGCCGTGCCGCGCGCCCGCGGTGAGCGGTGAGAGGTCGATGCCGCCGAAGGCGTCGAGCGCCCGGCGCTGGGCCGGGCCGTCGAGGAGGGACTGCTGGGAGTGCTGGCCGTGGAGCTCGAGCAGTCGGGCCCCGGCCTCGGCCAGCGCCGAGACGGGGGCCATGCGGCCGTCGATCCAGGCTCGCGACCGTCCCTGGGCGGGAACGGCTCGAGCCAGGATGACCTCGTCGTCGTCCACGGTGAACCGGCCTTCGACCAGCGCCTCGGTGGCCCCGGGGCGCACCAGGGCGGGATCGGCCCGCCCTCCCACCAGCAGCTCGAGGGCGTCGACGAGCAGGGTCTTGCCGGCGCCGGTCTCTCCGGTGAGGGCGGTCATGCCGGGCCCGACGTCGAGCGCCACGGACTCGATCACCCCGAGATCGCGGACGCGCAGTTCGACCAGCATCGGCTCGTCGCCCCGTCAGCGATCGGCCAGGTGGAACCGGGCGCGCAGGATCGAGAAGAAGTCACGAGGGCCGAAGGTCACGAGCCGGGCCGGGGACGACCCCACGCGGCACAGCACCGCGTCGCCGGGTTGCAGCGAGTCCGCGCTCTGTCCGTCGAGCACGAGCACCGCGGCGCGGGGGCCGAGGAGCTCGAGGCGGACCCACTGCTCGGGCTCGAGCACGAGAGGGCGGTCGAAGAGCATGTGGGGGGAGACCGGTGTGAGCACCACGGCGCGCAGGCCCGGGCTCAGGATGGGCCCGCGTGCAGAGAGGTTGTAGGCCGTCGACCCCGTGGGCGTGCACACCAGCAGGCCGTCGGCGGCGTAGGTGACGAAGGGGCGTCCCGCGATCGACGCCGCCACGCGGATGGTGTGGCCGGGGACGGTCTTCTCCACCACGGCTTCGTTGAGCACGATGACGCGGCGAGCGACATCGGCCGGATCGGCTCCCGCCCGTTGCACCGTGACCTCGAGGGTGATGCGCTCCTCCACGATGAAGGCCCCACTCAGGAAGCGTTCCAGCGCCAGCTCGAGGCTGTCGGGCTCGACCTCGGTGAGATAGCCGAGACGCCCGAGGTTGACGCCGAGCACCGGGGTGCCGTGGAGCGAGGCGAGGGCCACGGTGCGCAGCATGGTGCCGTCGCCCCCGAGGCTCACGGCGAGGTCGGTCGACGCATCGAGTTCGACGACTGAGCCCGGCCCCCGCGACCCGGCGTCGGCATGGGGCGTGGCTTCGGACGGGGACGCGTCCCGCACCTCGACCACGGTGTGCCCACGCTGCTCGAGCCACGCCGCGGCCTGCCGGGCGATCACCGCCGCGCCGGGCCTCTCGGGATGGACGACGAACGCGATCGTGGCCACGGTCCTACCGGCTCTCGGGCGTGGCGGTGGGCGACGCGGCGCCGGGAGCCGAGGCCGGTTCGTGCTCGGCCGGGGCCTCGCCGGCGTCGGGAGCCTCGCGCACCGCCGCGGCGAGGACCTCGGCCACATCGAGCCCCGGCGCGCCCGGGTCGGGCCCCGAGGCGCGATGGACACGGAAGTGGAGGAGGAACTCGGCGTTGCCGGCCGGGCCGAGGAGGGGGGACGCCATGGCCCCCATGATGGTGGCTCCCTGTGACGCGAAGGCGGAGGCCACCGATTCGAGGGCGGCGAGGCGGACGCCGCGGTCGCGGATGACCCCCTTGCCCCGGCTCACCTCGGCCCGCCCCGCCTCGAACTGCGGTTTCACGAGAACGACGAGGTCCGCGTCGGGGCCGGCCAGGTCCCCGGCGAGCACGGGGGCCACGGTGACGAGCGAGATGAACGACAGATCGGCGACGAGCACGTCGAACGGGATCCCTCCCACGTCGGCCAGCCGCAGGGAGCGGAGGTTGGTCCGCTCCCGCACCTCGACCCGGGGGTCCCGGCGCAGGCGCGCGTCGAGCTGGCCGTGGCCCACGTCCACGGCCACCACCGTCGACGCGCCCCGATCGAGCAGGCAGTCGGTAAAGCCGCCCGTCGACGCGCCCGCATCGAGGCAGCGGCGACCCGACACCTCGAGGGAGAAGCGCGCCAGTGCGGCGTCGAGCTTGTGCCCACCGCGCGACACGAATCGTCGCGCCTCGGGGTCGATCACGATCACGGGATCGGATTCGGCCACCAACCGGGCCGGTTTGTCGGCGCGCGACCCGTTGACGAGCACCGCACCGCGCGTCACCAGGAGCCGGGCACTGTCGCGGGAGACGGCAAGGCCCCGCCGCACGAGCTCGGTGTCGAGCCGTCGGCGCACCCGCGTGGCGCTCAGGCGCCCGCCTTCTTCGTCCCCGATGCCTTGCGGGCCGCGGTCTTGGTCGCGCTCGTCTTCTTGGGGCCGCTCTTGGTCGCGCTCGACTTCTTGGCGCTCTTGGTCGCGCTCGACTTCTTGGCGCTCTTGGTCGCGCTCGACTTCTTGGCGCTCTTGGTCGCGCTCGACTTCTTGGCCTTGCCCGACGGACGATGGGTGGCAATGCGCCCCGCCGCCGAGGACCGGGCCAGGATGTCGGCCACCTTCTTGGCGAGGTCGTCGACGTTCGTGAAGCCGAGCTCCTTGAGCTGTTGACGAACCTCACCGCGCACCGCGTCGACGAGCGCTTCGGAACGCTCGCGGCTGGTCTTCACGAGCGTCTCCACCCACTCCTGGGCACGGTGGCGCTCGAGCTCTCCGGCCTTGATCAGCTCGCGGACCAATTCCTCGGCGCGCGAGCGGGTGATCTGGGTCAGCGCCGTCGCCGCTTCGACATAACGCCGTAGTCCGTCGTTCTCGCTCATGGCGCCACGCTACGGGGCGCCATGCGGCGCGGCAAGGGCCACGGTCAGGGGGGAGAACCGTCCAGATGCCGCGCCACCAGGGTGAGGAGGTCGGGAGCCTCCTCGTCGGGCTCGACGCTCATCGGTTCGCGCCCGTCCGAGGTCACCCCGGTCCGCACCAGCGCGAACGGCAGCCCCAGGCGCCGGGCCAACGCACCGTCGGTCGAGGGCCGGTCCCCCACCATGCGCAGCGCGTCGGGTGCTCGGGCACGGAGAAGGGCCACGAACGGGTCGTGGGGCTTCCCGGCCACCTCGGGCACGGCCTGGGCCGCGGTGGCCACCGCGGCCAGGAGCGCGCCCGATCCCGGGAGCAGGCCCCCGGGCGTGGGGTGGGTGGGGTCTTCGTTGGTGCCCACGAGGCGGGCCCCGAGCCGGACCGCGGTGGCGGCGGTGGCGAGGAGCTCGAAGTCGAAGCGCCGCGTCCATCCCACCACGACGGCGTCGGCCGGTCCCTCGGTCACGACCGAGACCCCGCGTGCCGCCAGCGCCTCGAGCACGCCGCCGTCGGCGCACACGAGGGCCGTGGAACCGGGCGCGAGCATCGACGCCGCCGCCTGGGCCGAGGTCACGATGTCGTCGGCTCGGGCCTCGATGCCCGCCGCGGCCAGGCGGTGCCGCAGCTCGTCGACGGTCGGTGACGCGTTGTTGGTGGCGAAGAGCACGCCGAGACCGGCCCGGCGAAGTCGCGCCACGGCGTCAGCGGAACCGGGAATGGGGTCCTGCGCCAGCCACACCACCCCGTCGAGGTCGATCAGCCATGTGCCCTCGGCGCCGCGCTCCCCCACGAGGTCATGTTCGCAGATGGCGCCGCGCTCCGAGGCCGACGCCGCACCACGCCGCTACAGTTTCGTCGCGTCGCAGGCCGAGACCGCATGCGCCTCCGGCGTGCGATGGACGAGGACGACCACGAGAGGCGGAGGCCCCATGCGCTACATCCTCGACGGCGACCACATTCCCCAGGCGTGGTTCAACGTGGCCCCGCATCTGCCCGAGCTCCTGCAGCCGCCCCTGCACCCCGGGACACGCCAGCCCGTGGGGCCCGACGACCTCGCCCCGCTGTTCCCGATGGCGCTCATCGGCCAGGAGGTGAGCGCCGAGCCGTGGATCGACATCCCGGGCGAGGTGCTCGACGTGCTGCGGTCGTGGCGGCCGACCCCGCTCGTGCGGGCCCGGCGCCTGGAAGAGGCGCTGCAGACGCCGGCCCGCATCTACTACAAGGACGAGTCGGTGTCCCCGGCGGGATCGCACAAGCCGAACACGGCCGTGCCCCAGGCCTTCTACAACAAAGCCGAGGGCGTCACGCGACTGGCCACCGAGACCGGCGCCGGCCAGTGGGGTAGCGCCCTGGCCTACGCCTCGGCGCTCTTCGGGCTCGAGTGCAAGGTGTACATGGTGCGGGCCTCGTTCGAGCAGAAGCCGTACCGCCGGGTGATGATGGAGGTCTGGGGCGCCGATGTGGAGCCCTCCCCCGTCGACGACCCCGGCCACCCCGGATCCCTGGGTTCGGCCATCAGCGACGCCGTGCGCGACGCGGCGAGCCGTGACGATTCGCACTATTCGCTGGGGTCGGTCCTCAACCACGTCCTGCTCCATCAGACGGTGATCGGCCTCGAGGCCAAGGAGCAGCTGGCCCTGGCGGGCGAGGAACGGCCCGACGTCATCATCGGGTCCTGCGGCGGCGGGTCGAACCTGGGTGGTATCGCACTGCCCTTCGTCCCCGACGCCGCCGTGGAGCTCGTGGCGGTGGAGCCGTCGTCGTGCCCGACGCTCACCGAGGGCCGCTTCGAGTACGACTTCGGGGACACCGCGGGCATGACGCCGCTCCTGGCCATGTACACGCTCGGCCACGACTTCGTCCCACCCTCGATCCACGCCGGTGGGTTGCGTTACCACGGCGACGCCCCGATCATCTGCAACCTGGTCAAGAACGACCGCATGCGCGCCGTCGCCTATCCCCAGGGCAAGGTGTTCGACGCCGCGATGCAGTTCGCCCGAACCGAGGGGACGATCCCCGCCCCCGAGACGGCGCACGCGGTGCGGGCCGTGATCGACGAGGCCTTGGCCGCACGCGAGGCGGCGCAGGAGAAGGTCATCTTGTTCTCGTACTCCGGCCACGGACTCCTCGATCTGGGCGCCTACGACGACTACCTCCACGGGCGCCTCATCGAGGCCTGAGCTCGACCGCGCCGCGGTCCCCCGCGGTCGGGCTCGGGTCGCTCAGGCCGGGGGGATGAGGGGGAGCTGGCCCCCCGGCGCGGGCCCCGGCTCCGCCCCGGGCCGGGGCGGGGCCTCGGGGGTGGGCCCGGGGTGGCCGAAGGTGTCGGCGGTGGTGCGGCGGCGTCGCTCGGGCGCCACCACGGCGTGGACGCGTCGGGCGATGCCGTCCTGTTCGGCCGGCGAGAGATAGGCGGAACGGGCGTAGCGGCGGGCCAGGGCCTCGGAGCGGTCGGGGTGGTGCGCGCGCATGAAGGCCAGGAAGTGCTCTTTCACCCCTCGGCGCAGGTGCAGTGCGATGGGGGTCACGAACACGGCCCCCGCCTCGATGCACGCCGTGGCGACCTCTTCGAGTTGTTCGGGCGCGTCGGACCAGCCGGGGATGATCGGGGCCATGAGGACACCGGTGGGGATCCCGGCGTCGTTGAGGCGGCGGACGGCCTCCACCCGGCGTCGGGGATGGGGCGTCCCCGGCTCGGTGGCCTTCCACACGGCTTCGTCGAGCGTGGCGATGGAGAGGTTGCAGTGCACGTCGGTGCGGCTCGCGGCGGCGACGAGGAGGTCGAGGTCGCGCAGGATGAGCGTCGACTTGGTGAGGATGGAGAAGGGATTGCGGGCTTCGCCCAGGGCTTCGACGATGCCGCGGGTGAGGTGGTACCGGCCCTCGGCGCGCTGGTAGGGATCAGTGTTGGTCCCCATGGCGATGTGCGCCCCGGCCCAGCGCGGCGCCCTGAGCTCGGCGCGGACACGCTCCACCGCGTTGACCTTCACCACCAGCTTGCGCTCGAAGTCCTCGCCGATGCCGAGCCCCAGGTACTCGTGCGTGGGGCGGGCGAAGCAGTACGTGCAGGCGTGGCTGCATCCCCGGTAGGCGTTGATGGTGAAACGAAACGGCATGTGCGACGAGGCCGGCACCTCGTTGATGAGCCGTCGGGCGTTCACGTGGAGGAACTCGAGGCCCCGGTACTCCCCGATGCCGACGTGCCGGTCGACGAGCTCTTCCTCGGCGAAGAGCCGGGGCTGGCCGTCGTCGTCGTCGTCGGCCCTCTTCCACCGGAACGCCACGGGCTCTCCCACGCCGGCCATGATATCGAACACACGTTCGCTCTGCGCCGGCGGGGCGCTCACGACCGGGGGGACGGTCCGCTTAGTCTTTGTGCATCGGTCCCCCGGAGACATCCCCTCCTGACCGCTCAGGTGATGTCGAAGGTCCTGGCACCCACCGCGAGGCGGCCGTTTCCCGTCGGGCGCTCCTGCGCGCCACCGGTGCCGGTCTGGGCCTGGCCGCCCTGGGAGCAGGGGCATGGGACCTCGGGGCCCAGCTCGGGCAGAGCGCCGGGTACGGCCGTGCCGAAGCCAGCCGGCCCCGGCGGCGGCGGGGCGGCGGCGCGACACGGGGGACCGATCCGGCGCAACCCGCCGAGTCCGTGCGGGCCGTGACGCTGGAGAGCGGTGTGTCGGTCCCCTCGGCGGACTGGGTCGTCGCCGAGAACCAGCTCCCGGGGACCCTCGACTGGGTCATGAGCGCCCGCAGCCGCATCTGGGGGTACAGCGACCGGGTGAGCGCCGCACACGGGGACGTGGTCACGTTGTTCGTCGACCCGCCGCCGGTGCCGTACCGCGTCGAGCTGTACCGCATGGGGTACTACGGCGGGCTCGGCGGTCGCCTGGTGTGGCACTCGTCGACGGTGGCGGGCGGGCCCGCCCAGCCGCCGGCCACGGTGGCGCCGGGGACGAACATGGTCGAGTGCCAGTGGCAGCCCACGATGCGGGTGGGCATCGACGCCACGTGGCCGCCCGGCGCGTACCTGTTCAAGTTGACCGGGAGCGACAACGGCATGACGGCGGGCTATATCCCGCTGTGCGTGCGCGACGACGACAGCACGGCCGCGTTCGCGGTCATGCACTCGGTCACCACGTGGCAGGCCTACAACGCCTACGGGGGCCGGAGCCTGTACGTCGGGCCCGGCACGGTGCGCGTGGGCGAGACGGGCACCGCCAACCGCTCCCGGGTGGTGTCGTTCGACCGCCCCTACGACCAGCGCGGCTGGGGGGCGCCGGACTTCACCGGCAACGAGTACCCCCTCATCTATCTGGCCGAAAGCCTCGGCCTCGATGTCACCTACTTCACCGACATCGATCTCCACGAGTCGCCGGGCCGGCTGTTGCGCCATCGCTGCCTGTTCAGCCTGGGACACGACGAGTACTGGTCGAGCGCCATGCGCGACGGCGCGTCCGAGGCTCTGAGCCAGGGGGTGAACCTGGCCTTCTTGGGGGCCAACGCCGTGTACCGCCACATCCGGCTGGAGCCCTCTGCGCTGGGGACCGACCGGCACCAGGTGTGCTACAAGACCGACCTCGAGCGGGAAGACCCCCTGTGGGGGACGGACCCCGCCGAGGTGACGTCCAATTGGCCCGAAGGCCCCGTGCCCCGTCCCGAGCAGGAGTTGGTGGGCTCGCAGTACGCGGACGTCGACGCCATGGCGGACATGGTCGTCGCCGACGCCGGGTCCTGGATCTTCTCGGGCACGGGACTGGTCGACGGGCAACACCTGGCGCGCGTCGTCCAGGGTGAGTACGACTGCTACGAGCCGGGTTTGAGCGGACCGGCCAACGTCACGATCCTGGCCCACTCCCCCGTGGCCAACCGCGGCCGGGGCCGGGTCTCGGACATGACGTACTACACCGCGCCGGGGGGCGGGGGCGTACTCGCCACCGGGTCGGCGATGTTCGTGTGCCGGTTGTCAAACGCGCCGCGCATCGACTCCAACATCGTGTTCGCGCCGGTGACCGGGGTCACGCCGGTGCTGTGGCGCATGATGGAGAACGTCTTCGCCCTCTTCGGCACCGGACCGGCCTCGACGTCGCAGCCGTCGGTGGCCAACTGGCACCAGTTCGACTGAGGCCGGCGCCGGGAGGCCCCAGGAGCGCTAGCCCTCGGGCTCGAGCGCGACGGCGTCGAGGGGCGCGGCCACCGGGTCGGGCTCGGGCCCGGCGCGGCGCGGGCGAGGGATGAACACCCCGGCCACGACCCCGCCCAGGGCGATGACGGGTGGTTCTTTGGATTGGTCTCCTGAACACCTACCTCACGGCAGGACTCAGGAGGGGGACCACCACCTCACTTCAACAAACTTGGGGACACCGTCGGGCGGTAATCGACGAGCGGGAGTTCTGACAGCACTTCGTGTGCCGGAAACGCCAGGTCACAGCCGAGCGCTACGACGCCACCTCACCGGAGGCGAACTCGGCGGGGTCGAGGTCAGGACGGGTGAGCCACGCCTGATGCTCATCGAATGTCATGCCGACCCACCGGCGCTCCTGTTCGGACCACGCCCTGTAGGCGGGGAATGGCGGGTAGTCGGCCACCACGGAGGTGTCACGATCTGCGTTGCGTTCGAGTACCACATTGGTCATAGAACTCTTCGCCTCCTGCAACAGCCAACGAGTAGGTCGCTTACGACCTACCGCCTTCCATGGAAATAGTGCGTGCTGGATCATGACCGGAGCATGAAGATCACTCTTCTTGACGGGCTGCGTTCGATGGGACGTGAGGCCGACCGGGGAACCGACTGATCCTTGTTACCAATCAGAATAAAAGAGCCCTCTCTCTGATGGAGATCCACCGCTGAGCGGTTGAACCTCATTACCGTGCGAGGGCACCGAGATCTTGGCCTGACTTTCTGATAGCGGGATCACGTTGTCCTGTCGGCCGACATCTCGGACCATGAACGGCGCGCCCCGTTCCAGAGGGGTGATGGACCGCCCTGTTCGTGCAGGGCGGAGATCACCGTCACCTCCTTCACGGGACGGCCGCGCCACCCCTTGACTAAAGGAGAACAGGGATGGCAGTGACCATCGTAGAAGCTGGCCGCACCATTGTCGGTGGTGTCGACACCCACCTCGATGTCCATGTGGCCGCGGCCTTGGACGCCATCGGCGGCGTGCTCGGAGTGGAGTCGTTCGTGACCACGCCCAAGGGCTACACGGCCATGCTCGAGTGGATGAGCGCTTTCGGGACGATCTCCAAGGTGGGCGTGGAGGGCACCGGCGCCTATGGAGCCGGGCTCGGACGGTTCCTCGCTCGCGCCGGCATCGAGGTGGTCGAGGTCGACCGGCCCAACCGCCAGGTGCGCCGGGCCAAAGGCAAATCCGATCCCGCCGATGCTGTCGAGGCGGCCCGGGCTGTGCTGAGCGGCCGCTGCACCGGGGCCCCGAAGTCCAGGGACGGCAACGTCGAGGCCATCCGGGCGCTGGTCGTCGCCAAGCGTTCGGCTCGAGAGGGTCGCCTCCGCGCCGTCCACCAGATGCGCCAGCTGAGTTACACGGCCCCCGACCAGCTTCGATGCCGCCTCAAAGGCCTGGCGACGAGCGACTTCGTCGCCGAGGCCGCCGCCTTGCGGGTCCGGGTCGGGGGCGACCCGGTGGTCTCGGCCACGAAGATGGCCCTCGCCAGCTTGGGGCGCCGGGTCCACGCCCTCGAAGAGGAGGCCGCGCACCTCGACGAGCGACTCGCCGAGCTCGTGGAGGCGACGGCGCCGAACCTGCTCGAGCTCTTCGGCGTGGGGATCGACACCGCCGCCGTCTTGCTCGTCGCCGCCGGCGACAACCCCGAGCGCCTGCGCTCCGAAGCCGCCTGGGCGCATCTCTGCGGCGTGGCGCCCATTGAGGCATCCTCAGGGAAGGTCACCCGACACCGTCTCAACCGAGGTGGCGACCGCAGCGCCAACGCCGCCCTGTGGCGCATCGTCATGACGCGCATCGCGAAGGATCCTCGCACCCGCGCCTATCTCGAGCGCCGGACGAAAGAGGGCCGCTCCAAGCGGGAGGTGATCCGAGTCCTCAAGCGCTATGTCGCCCGCGAGGTCTTCAAGCACCTTCCTCGCGCCTAGATCTCCGAGCGGCGGGTCTGGCTCCAACGTTACCTGCCGTCTTCGGACTGGCCTTCGTCCGATTTGCCGGCCCGTCACTCGGAACCCTGCTCGGAGAGCATCGACGCATGGCTTGGTAAGAGCTTGCCCTCGTCCGACGAGTGGCTCCTGATTGGTCCGCCCGCTGTCCATGCCACCGAGCCCAAGAACCTCTTGACAACCATAGGAGCTTCGGTCGGTTCTTTTCACGGGGACCGCCTCCTGTCACGATGACGAGTGTCCTGCCCTCCGAACGGGGCGGCGATGGGGGGCACGCCCCGTCGGGAGCAGGCAGTCGCTCCTCGACGTTGACCCATTTGGGACTTTGGACCCTGACTTCGGCATGAGGTACGTGTCAGATTTGCGTTAGGCGATCCAACCAAGCGGAACACATTCCCTTGGGAGTGGCTCTCGGTGGGACGTGGGTATATCCGGTCACCAGAGCGGGGTCGCTGTTTTCCTTGTGCCGTTCAGTTGTCCAATGACACTCGGCTCGGCGCTCTGCACCGACAGGTTCAGAATCCCCAGCAGTCTTGTGTAACCGTGGTGTGGGGCCATAGACACGCCCCATCCCCTCCCGCCCGAAACGGCGCATTGGGTTCAGGACCCAGATTCTTGGCATGTGGTTCTTGCCTGAGTAGCCAAGGGCAGCGAGGGATGCGAGACAAAGCGGCGTGGATGCAGCCGCTAGGATGTGTGCGCCGTCGCGGTCTTCATTCTGCGCTTCGGCTTGAGCAGCCGTCCTAACTTCAACGAAATGGAAGCATGACCACCACAGCCTCGCTCTACAAGACATTGAAAGAAGAAGTTGAGAGGATCAGCCCAAATTCTGAGTACTCAATGGATGACGTCACCGAAGAAGTGTGCGTGATCTTCGATCACGTCCACGACATGCGTCGCTTCCTTGGTGCTATCGAAGACAAGTCAAGGGGTGCTCGCATAGCGATAGAAAGGGACGGAAGCGAGATATTTGGTGGTTCCATCAGGCTTGGTTGGCGCTTCATGGTAGAGGTCAACGACGACGATGAACATCAACCTGTAACGCACACAACCGTGTGGTTCCATGCCCGTGATCTGCCCGATATGGTCGAGCGTCTGCGACGGGACCTGAGCGGCTGAGGTCAGTGAGGGACGGACGGCGGGTGAGTTTCGCAAACGTCCCACCATCCGGCTCCTCTCCTTGGCCCGACGTGGGGCGAGAACTTTGCCGAAAGGGTTCCTCGGCTCCGACAATCCAAAACGAAACAAGGGGGACACACCCGATGGGACCCGAACTGAAGATGACCACGACGGCACGAGAGTGGAGAGTGCGGCGGGCAGCGAGAAGCGTCCGCACCACCGTGGGCTATGGCGCACGGGTACGGAAGGACACACGCAGCGGGCAGTATTCGCTCATTGACCTCAGCACCAGCACACTGATCGCTGACGACCTCGACCTCGGTTCCCTGGAGGAACTCGTGGGCACCGGCGCACTGTGGAACGAGAGGCTGGTGGTTCCGGGTTCCGAGGCGATGGTCGAGCTAATGGACGTGCTCCAGGCGACCGTCTGTGGCGGGGGTTCGGTCTACGTATCCGATGGTGCCATCGAAATCGAGCCCGACTCGATCGATGACGTGGCTCTCTTGTTCGAGGAGGTTGCAGGGCTCGACGATGTGGACGTGGGTATCACCATCAAGTTGTCGGGCGACTACCCGGCATTGTTGGAGCACCTGCGCACCACGTACGCCACCGAACTCACGGAACATGCGGCGCAACAGGCGCAATGGGACGCAGAGCACGGGAGGATTTGAGCCTGTGGTCGTCCCAACGACTAACGACACCAACCGCGGAAGAGTGATAGTTGTGGACGAGAATACGCTCGAAGAACTGTCAGAAGAAGAGTGCCTTGAGCTTCTCGGGGCTCACTCGGTTGGACGCATCGCTGTTGTCCGTGACAACCAGCCTCTGATCTTTCCGGTCAACTACGTCTTCGAAGGACGGACTGTGGCCTTCCGGACCGATCCCGGGACCAAGCTCACGTGGGCCAAGCTTGGTCGTGTGGCCTTTGAGATCGATGAAACCGACACGCTGTACCGGGAGGGGTGGAGCGTCCACGTGCAGGTAACGGCACAGAAATAACTGGGGCCATCGACTCTTGGTCCGAGCGCATTTTGACACGCTCGCTCGTGCCTTGGGCAGGGGGAGCGAAGGACCACTGGGTTGCTATCGCCTCGCCGGTCTTCACGGGGCGACGCATCGTCCACCGGCCTCGGTGACAGAAGCCGCTCGCCCAGATTCGCCCATCGTGAAGTCCCGACGGTCCGTAGACGGGTCAGGTCACGGCGAGAAGCGCTACGACGCCACCTCACCGGAGGCGAACTCGGTGTCAGGGGTGGTGAGTGTTCCGGTATCCCGCTCAGCGAGGGTCCTTTGGACCTCGGCGTCGACCTCGGCGGCGACGCATCGGCGGTGCGAGATTTCTAACCAGGCCTCGATCGTGCGGATACTGTCCCGGGACTCGGCCTGACGGACGGTCTCGGCTGCATCGGCTCCGCCCTTGTGGAACGTCTCGACCTGTCGGGCGGAGGTGCACTTCCTTTGTCCAGCGGGTGCGACCTTCATACCGTCGGCTCGGCGTCGACGTCGTCGTCAGCGAACAACGATCTGATGAACTCACGTTGCCGGTCCTGCTCGGGGTCCAGGTCGGTCAACACCTGGCGAAGCTCTCGACTGAGAAGCACGAGACTGGTCGAGCCGGTACTCGTTGCGTCCATCCTGTTGCCTGACCGGCGTGCGATGGCGGCTCTCGCAGCGGCAACCGAGTCCAGGTCGCCCAACGATCGCACGAAGGCATTTGAGGTTGCCCAGAAATTGTGGACACGGGTTATGCGGCTTGTTGCCTTCGGGTCAAGGCTAGCTCGTAGCGGACGGGGCTCACGTCGCCGGCCTTGGCGCATCGGCGTTGGTGGTTGTAGAAGTTGATGTAGATGGCGATCCCGGCTCGGAGTTCGTCGATGGTGGCGAAGGTGTGGCGGTAGAAGTATTCGTGTTTGAAGATCGACCAGAAGCTCTCGGCGCTGGCATGGTCGTAGCAGCTGCCGGTGGCCCCCATGGAACGGACCAGGTGGAAGTTGTCGCAGAACTCCACGATCTTGTGGTCGCTGAACTGGCTGCCTCTGTCGGTGTGGAACACGGTCCCAGCGATACAACCGAATCGGGTGGTGGCGGCTTCGGTTAAGGCATCGAGGACGAGCTCGGTTCGCATGTGGTCAGCGACCGCGAAGCCCAGCACCCGTGATGACCCCTCGTCACGGATGGCGCACATGTACGCCTCGCCTTCGCCCACTCGCATGTAGGTGATGTCCGAGGTCCACAGCTCGTCGATCCCATCGGGGTGGAACTCCCGGTTCACCAGGTCCGCCGGGTAGCTGGCAGACGGATCGGGTGTGGTGGTCACCTTGAACAATCGTGGACTGACCCCGACGATCCCCAGGGCAGCCATACGGGCCGCCACCGTGGTGCGGCTCACGCTCTCCCCGGCCTCCCACAAATCGGTCGTGATCCTCGGCGCCCCATACGTTCCGCCCGACGCCTGGTGGAAGCTGATGATCTTGGCGTCCAGATCAGCCCTGCGGACCTCGCTCGGCAACGCCGGGCGGTCCTGGGCGGCCCTCCAGCGGTAGTAGCCGGCGGTCGAGACCTCCAGGAGGCGGGCCATCCGGGTGATCTCGAAGTTCGCGCACTCGGCGGCCATCAACGCAAATCTCTCTGCTTTGGTGGATTCGAAGCGAAGTACGCGGCAGCTTTTCCCAAGAACGCCAAGTCCTTTTCCTGCTCCGCGACCTGGCGGCGCAACCTCAACAACTCGGACCGCTCCGCTGCGGTCAACGGCTCATCCGATCCTCCGGCCACCGTGTCCATCCGTCGACGCTCGTCGCGTACCCACCTGGCCAACGAGCTGTCCGCCACCGACAACTCGCCCGCCACCTCGGCAACCGATCTGCCAGTGTCGATCACGCGATGAGCAGCCTCGGTCTTGAACTCCAGCGTGAACTTCCGCCTCGTAGCTCCCATATTCGAACATCCTTCCAGCCGACCCCAAGGTCAGCCTGTCAGGTGTCCACAAAAACTGGGGAGCCTCAATTCACTGCGTTTGTTATTGGCTTGATGCTCGGCTGGCGTGCAGCTTCGTCGGCCTGATCGTTCGTAATCGTTGGCATCTGTACCCTTCTTGAGCGGCTAATACATGGGGAGGTCAGTGTTGAAGGTGGGGGTCATCGATGCCGACCCGTGCGGTGCTGATGGTCAGGTTCGCCAACCACAGGCCGCCCCCCCCACTTAGGACGGGACGTGTGGCTCTAGGCGGCGGCTACTCGAAGGGTCCATGCTGGAGCCATGGCAGAAGGACTGGGAGTTGCCGACCGGTGGCGGCATAGCCCCTCTCTTCCCTGGGTCCGCCTGTGCGGTGGTGTGTTGCTCGTCCTGGCAGGGGTGTGGGTCGTGGTCGCCGGTCCGCTCTACAACCGCCTGTGGCTGGACGTCATTGGGCCGGTCATGCTGGTTCTTGGCGGCTATCTAATCCACCTTGGGTTGACAGGGCTGCGGCACGCCACGGGCAAGTTGGTGCGGTCGGGACAGGCCGACCCGACCGACCGATAGCAGGTGTTATGTGGGTGATCCGTCCGATTGGTCCCTGATTATTACCCGCCCGCGGGGTCCTGCACCTCCTCGATCCCTTCGAGCAGGCCGCTGAAGAGCTTCTGGCGGCCGGTCTGTCCCTTGCGGGTGGCGTCTTTCAGTTGTCGCCGCAGCGTCGGACGAAACTCGACAGACGTGGCGAAGTAGGTGCAGCCCTCGCAGATGGTCTCGAAGGCGCAGTCGAGTTCGACAGGCCGGGTGCAAAGGCCATTGCCGAGCATCCGGTAGTGCTCACGGCGCAGTCGACGCATACTCGGTCCCTCGGCGTTGGCGGGCAAGACGGGCGCTTTGTCATAGAGAGCTTCGACCTTCTCGCTCACGGCGAAGTACTCGTCGGCCACAGTCCGATCCGCGATGCGGGCATAGGTCATCGTCATGGACATGGAACGATGGCCGAGGAGCGCGGCGATGGCCTCGAGGCTCATGCCCCGGTTCACCGCCTGGGTGGCCACGGTGTGGCGCAACTGATGGGGGTGGACGTGTCCGATGCCCGCTTCCCGGGCGCAGCGGTCGCACATGCGGGCGACGGCGTGCCGGTTGAGCGGGCGACCATCGTTGCTGAGTAGGCGCCCACCCACCCCGCAGTCAGGGTGTTGCGACCACTCCTCGAGCATGTCGACGAGCTGGGGGTGAAGCGGGATGTAGCGGTCATTGTGGAGCTTCCCCACCGGGATGCGCAGCCAATGGGTGTCACCGATCTTCACCGTGGCGTCGGCTTCGAGGTCGCACAGCTCGCCCACCCGCATCCCCGTGCGCGCGAGCAGCTCGATGGCCAGTCGCAGGAGTGGACGGGGTTCGCTTCGCGCCGCCCGCATGAAGGCGGCGAACCGGGCATCGTCGAGGAACTTGGGCAGCGCCTCGTCGCACTTGGGCAGATCCCCGGCGAAGATGAGCACCCGGGACGGGGCGTTGTCCCAGCCCCATTCCATGATGCGCTCCAGGAACATCCGCAGCGTCGACAGCCGCCGCCGAACCGTCGCCGTGGCCAGCCGCGGGCCCTTGGTTCCGGCGGCGGTGGCCAAGTGGCTCTTGAAGCTCTCGATGTGACGGCGCTCGAGGTCGCCGGCCCCGCTGACTTCCGGGTGGTTGTCGGCGAGAAAGGCGGCGAACATCTTCAGGTCGCTCCCGAAGCTCGCCACGCTTTGAGGCCGCAAGGACAGCGACAATTGGCCCAGATAGGCCGCCATGGTCTCGGACAGAGACGGCGCCGGCTTCGCATGCGCCAGGGCCGTCATCGGAGCGCCGCCAGGGCCTGGGCGTCGATGGCTTCGGTTGCCCGGCGGTATTCGCCGGCCAACCAGTCGTCGGCCAGATGCAGATAGAGACGGGTGGTCTCGATCGAGGAGTGTCCGGCCTGGGCTTGGACGGCTTCGAGGGCCATGCCCGCTTCGCGCAGTCTGGTGAGACAGGTGTGGCGCAGCTCGTGGCACGTGGCATGGACAAGGCCAGCCCGCTCTTTGGCCAACTCGAGGATCTCGTCGATGCCATAGGCCGACAGCGGCTGTCCCCGCCGCTTGCCCTTCAACACGACGAAGACGACGTCGGTGTCAGCGTCGGTGGGACGTTCCTCGTCGAGGTAGCGGGCCACGGAGTCAAAGAACCGGCCCGACATGGGAACGACGCGCTGGCGTCCGCCTTTGCCGTCGGCGATGAACACCTTGCGCTCAGCGACCAGAAGGTCGGCCATACGCAGGCCCAGCACCTCACAGCGTCGCAGGCCACCGAGGACCATGGCCTCGACCAGGCCCGGTCCCTCTTGGTGCGCAGGGCCGCCATCAAGGCGTCCACCTCCTGCGGCTGCAGGATCCTCGGCAGAAGCTTCGGGGTGCGCACGAGCGGAGCTGCCCGCCCATTGTTTCGTCGGGCCCGACGGGTCATCAACCCTCTCGGCACCGGGGATGTCGTCACGCCAGCGTCGCCGCGCACGATCAGGTAGCCGAACAGTCCCGAGATCGATGACAGTCGCCGGGCCACCGTCCGGGCCGACAGTCCCGACCCTCCGTCGGAGATGCGCACGATGTTCGCTTGAGTCCGAGGAGCTCTCTGAGCGGCGATGAAGTTGAGCACGTCGCGGCTCGTGATCTGCGACGGCTCTTTCTGCACGAAGCAGAAGAACACCTTCAGATCGAACGCAGCGGCCAGCACAGAGTTCGGCCGGGCCCGGCCGGCCAGGAACGTCAAATAGTCGTCGAGGTGCTCGTGCCCGAGTCGGACGAACTGCTCGCCCGAGGGCGCAAAAGAACGCTCGACGGATAGGTGGAGCGACATCTGGGTGGTCTCCTTCCATCGGGAAGGCTCCACCCTGTCGGTGAGGTCATCCCGCCTGGTGGATCACCCACATATCAAGTGTTATTCGCTCCCTCAGGACGTGGCGTGCGAACGTCGAACAGGCCCCCGGCCATAGCCGCCGAGGGCCTCCCCCTTTTGGCCCTAGGGTTTGAGGCATGACCCCCTACACGTACCAGCAGTTCGTGACTGAGTCCTTCGCCAAGCTGGACGGTCAGGTTCACGAGATGATCGGCAAGGGCGAGAGTACCGAAGCCCTATTGGCAGCGGCCCTGGGGAACCTCCAGGGCATTTTCGAGCACCTCGCCAAGCGCATTGACGAGTTGGCAATCCCGACCTAGTGAGAGGGCGTCCTAACAGGTCGCCTCTCTTCACGTTTCAGGATCAGGGGTCGATCCACTCCCCCCCTCGGAGTCCTGCGCCCTCGCCGCCTTTTGTTCTTCACATTCGACATTCAACAAGAGGACAACTAGTCATGACCGATGAGTACAAGGTGATTCACGTCTCCAATAGAGAGACGCTCGAACAGGAACTGAACGAGGCTGCCCAAGCGATGTGGGAGTGGGTCGATTCCCTTACGACCCAGAACGTCGGCAACGTGCTGGTCGTGATGAAGCGCGCACGAAGAGCCAGCCAACATTGACGCTGACGCCTTTCGGAGAGTGAACAGCTAGGAACGGCCCACCACCGGTCAAGTAGCGAGAGGGGCGTCCTTCGGGGTGGGAAATATCGGTCGGCGCTGCGCCTGGGTTTACCCAGGACCACCGCTGAGTACGCCGTACATAGGACCGCCCGGTAGCGCAGGTGATACCGCCTGGGGCGGCATCCCAGTGGACCTGGTAGTGAGGCCATCCCGGCCGCTAGAGGAAATCCCAGTCAGACGCGAGGGGACGAGCGACGCGGCCGTGGCTGGAAAAAGAGATGTGAGTACGCCTCACCGTGTTGCCGTGCACGGTTGTCGTGCACGATTCCTATGATCACTGGGACCAGTCCGACTGCCAGGCCCAGGAGCAGAAGCGGCGTCAGGGCGATCCATAACATGGCGATCCTCCTTCCAACTCTGGTGGGGGTTCATCGCCGGGCATCCACTTCTCCGGAAGAGGATCCGCCGATTCCTCCACAGGGCGAGATGATAACCCTCGGGCCGTTTCATTTCTGATATCGGCAGAAGCGAGCAGCCAAAGGGCCGTGCTGCTCGGCGGTTGCGTCCGCCCGTCGACGGCGCGGAGCCCACCCTACAATCGCCGGGGATTGCGGATGCCCTGGTCCGGTCCGGGATCAAGTGTTCCCGGTCGGCCTGAGGGTAGCTGTGTCTGGGCGCACAGAACCGGCACTTGCGGATGGTCAACCCGGACGGGGCCAGGCACGCAAATCCGAGGACGGCGATGCGTCGTCTACCGGTGTGTTTCCTCGGCCTCAGTTGCCAGGCGAGAGGCGAGCTGGCGCGATATGCTGAGGGCTCGGGCCAAATCGCTGGCGCTTGACCCTTGTTCCTTGGCCAAGGCGAACATCGCCAGCCGGACCCGGTGGCGGGCCGCCTCTAACTCCCCGAGGGCATCGGTCACCTCGCTGCGCCGCTCTGGCCCGCTGAAGTTCTGGAGTGCCGTCACCAGGTGGGCACCCTGCTCGACGAGCGTGGCGACACTGGCGCTCGCCTTGTTGTAGCGCATGAGTACGGTGCCTCCGGTTCTACGGTGGCGACACCCCGCCCCCTGGTCGGAGTAGTAGACCAAAGATTTTCCTCGCACGCCGGCCAACTTCGGGTACATGGCCGGCGCGCTCAAGGACTTCTTCGAGCGCGTCTACCACCCCTGCCTGGACAAGACCGCCGGCCTTCCCTACTGCCTCGTCGTGAAGGGCGACACCGACGTCGACGGCGCGGTGGGGAGCGTCGAACGGATCGCCACCGGCCTGCGGTGGCGGCGCGTCCTGCTCCCGGTGACCGTGGTGGGCGAGACCAGCCCCGCCCACGTCGAGGACGTGCGCGAACTCGGCGCCACACTGGCAGCCGGCCTGGCGGCAGGGATCTTCTGACCCCGTCGGGTCACGCTCCGGCGCGAGGAGCGCCGACCGTCGCTACGAGGAGCCGATGGGGATCAGTACCAACGAGCCGAAGTACCGGACTCGCCCCGCGTCGGTGCGTTCGAGGGTCGTGACCGTGCTCATCCAGTCGAGGAAGTACGGGGCCCAGGCCCGGTAGTTGTAACGCGGCGAATGGAGGTCGTTGGCCCACGCCTTGAACTGGTAGAGGCCGCGCTCGAGCTTGGAGTCGGCCACGATGTAGTCGTAGCCCAGGCCCCGCAGATAGGCGACCTTGGCCGACGCGCCGGTGAAGTACGGCATGTGCGGAGGCGGCGACGCGCTGCCGGCCAGGTCGAGCGTGGCGAATTGGTAGCGCGAGAAGCTGAGCAGGGTGGGGTAGTCCACCGCGGCGAGCACCCTGGCCCCGGTGGGCACGGCCGCGTTGAGATGGGCGTACTCGGCCTCGAAGGCGACGTAGCGGTCGGGGAAGCCGATCCGGCCCCGCACGACGTCGTAGCCCGATCGCACGTGATTGGTCGACCCCCGCCACACCACCCCGATCGTCCCGCCGAACGTGAGGGTGCACAGCCCGAGCAGGAGCACGAGGGTCATCGCCCCGGGCGCCATGGCGCGCCACGGCACGGGGCGCGTGCTGAGCAACGCCCGGGCCGAGGCGCGCTCGGGCCCGGCTGCGCTTGTGACCGGGGCGCGCCGCGGCCACAGGGCGTAGAGCGCGAACAGCCCGCACGCCAACGTGCTCGGGCCCTCGAAGCGGTCGATCTCGATGGCGGCGAAGCCCGAGAAGATGACGGTGAAGCTGAACATCTGGGCCACGCATCCGACACCGGCGGCGAGCAGCACCACCATGGCCCGGCGCTCGCCGCGTCCGAGGGCCAGGGCGACGAGGGGGATGGCGACGCACGCCAGTGCCACCCAGCCCACGTCGTAGCCGTTGAGCACCGCCCAGAGCTGATGGGCGTAGGAGCCGATCCCGTTGGCCAGGGGATTGGGGCCCACCGGGTAGGACGGGTTGTAGTTCCCTTCGAGGAGCGGGAACAGCGGGGTCCGTGACGACCGGTACAGCGCCACCGCCCAGCCGCTCACCGAGACGACCGCCACAGCGCCGCTCACGACGATGGGCCACAGCGACCGCCGGCCCCGGCTCAAGACGAAGACGATGACGGTCGCCACGACCACCGAGATGAGGTAGTAGAAGCGCAGGGCGAGGATCCCCCCCAGCACGATCCCGATGACGACGTACAGCCACGGTTGGTCGGCCTCGGCCGAGGTCCTGACCTTGGCCAGGAGCTGGTACGCCGCCAATGACAACGCCGCGGCCGAGAGGGTCGGGCTCAGGTTCTGCACCGGGCCGATGCCGTGGCCGAGGAAGATCCCGAGTCCCACCACGAGGGTCCCGAGCGCGAACCACCGGCGCGTGGTGGTGGACACGGTCACGGCCACGAGCAACAACGAAGCGAACGTGAATTCGAAGCCCCGGAGCGACGAGTTCCCCAGGACATGGAGGAACATCGACTGGTACAGCGTCGACCCCCCGTAGCTCGTCATACGTCGGGCGTTGAACGGGTCGATCAGTCCCCCGGTGCTGAGTACGCGCTTGGCCAGGTAGATGTAGGCGCCGTCGTCGTCGTAGATGTTGTAGAAGGGCGAACCGATGGCGACCCCGAGCGAGATGAGCACGAGGACCACGCCGACCGCCGCGCCGACGAGGCCGAAGAGCCACTCCCGGGCGGTGGCCGCGGCCAGGCGCCCCAGGACGACACCGGATCGCAGCGCCAACAGGACCACACCCACGACGTGGAATCCCACGAGCACGTCGAACCGGGCCAGACCGCAGGCTACGAGGACGCCCCCCACGACGAGGAAGAGGCACACGCCCAGCACGAGCTGCAGGGGCGGGCCGATCTCGTGGCGCGCCGCGTCCCACCCGGCCCGACGCATCACGGCCACCGCCGCGGTCCCCCATCCCCCGGCGCCCAGGAAGAGCAACGCCACCAGCGCCACGAACTTCAGCGATTCGGTCACGCCGGGTTCAGGGAGTCGGGCTCCGGGGCTCGAGCCCGGCGTGCCGGTAGACGGCGTCGATGACTTCCATGTTGGCGATGGCGTCGCCGACGTCGGTGATGGGGGGCTCACCTCCGGCGACGGCCCGGCAGAACGCCTCGAGCTGGAACTCGTAGGTCGGACGTCGGCTCAGGTGCTCGACCTTCCGCCCGCCGCGGCCGCGCACCGACAGGCGGTGGTAGACGTTGGGTCCGACCGGGTTGAACACCCGCAGCTCGCCGTCGTCGCCGGTGACATGGAAGCCGACGTGCAGGAGCCGGCGCGACCACATCGAACAGGTGACCCGGGCCGTGGTGTCGGGCCCGAAGCGCAGGTCCGCCTGCATGGCGCGGTCCACGCCCGGCGATCGGAGCTTGGCCCGCGCCGCGACCACCTCAGGCTCTGCCCCCGCCAGGTGCCGCGCCATGTGGATGGCGTAACACCCCGCGTCCATGGTGGCGCCGCCGGCGAGGGCCAGCTGGTACCGGATGTCCTTGAACATGGGGAGCGGGAAGCACAACCACGTCTCGATGCGCCGCACCGTCCCGACGGCGCCCTCGTCGAGGAGCTGGCGGGCCCGCCGGAACACGGGGTGGTACCGGTAGTGGAAGGCCTCCATGACGACGTGCCCGGGGGGCACCGCCGCGGCCACGACGCGGGCCTCCGCGGCATCGGCGGTGAAGGGCTTCTCGCACAGCACGTGTTTCCCGGCCGCCAGCGCGGCCATGGTCCACCGGCCGTGCAGTCCGTTGGGCAGGGGGTTGTAGACGGCGTCGACGTCGGGGTCGGTGACGAGCTCCTCGTAGGAGCCCACTGTCCGGGCGATGCCGTGCTTGGTGGCGAAGGCCGCGGCCCGGCGCGGGTCGCGCGCCGCGACGGCCACGACCTCGGCGTCCGCCACGTGGCGGGCGGGACGGATGAGCGCCGCTGGCGCGATCCTCGCCGCGCCCAGCACACCGATGCGGATGGGCGGCATCGCAGCAGGCTACAGGCCACCCACCCCGGCACAGGGGCCCTTCAGGCCGGGAGGTGCACCTCGGCTTGCCAGTCGCCGGTCAGCCGGACGGCGCTCAGGATCGACCCCGCCTCGACGAGCCACGACAGCACGGCGCTGTCGTCGGCGCCGGTGACCGGAGTCACCACCAGACCGCGGCGGGGATGGTCCTGCACCAGAGCCCAGCCGTCGGGCAGGGGCAGGCCGGCGCCGACCAGCCGGGCGAGGACCCGGGCCCCGGCCGCGTGTTGCACGCCGATCGAGGCGGGTTGCGGGCCCTGACGGGTGACCTTTCCGGCCACCCAGGTGCACACGGGCACGTCGTGGACGGGTCCGGCCAGGAGCAACGTGGTCAGTCCCGACCGGGGAGGCGGCTCGTCCTCGGGACGGACCTGCGGGTGGAAGTTGATCCACCCGTCGTGGGCGACGTCGAGGGCGCGCATGGCGTCGAGCACCGTCGAGGGATCCTCGACGCGGAACTCGATCAGTCGCGTGCTCCGACGCGTCACCGCGGGTGCCGGTCCACGTCGCCCCGTCAGGCCGGGCTGGACAACGGAGGCCCGTCGTAGCGGTCGACGGTGGTGAAGGTCTCGACCGCCTGGCGGGTGAGGCGGCTGGGCTGGTGCACGGGCCGGCCCAGCGCGACGAGGGCGGCGACGGCGAAGTGCTCCGGTATGTCGAACGCGGCGCGGACCTCGGGCTCGCGCCGCACCACCATTGTCGTCATGACCCCCGACAGCCCGTCGGCCCGGGCCGCCAGAAGCATGCTCCAGACGAAGGGGTAGACCGACGCCCCGCCCACGAGCGTGTAGCGGTCGAAGCCGCGGTCGACGCTGGCCAGCTTGCGCAGGTCGGCGAGGACGAGGATGAGGGCCGGGACCTCGTCGAGGTGCTCGGCGAACCCGCCCGGGCCGGCGCGGGCCGCGGCGGCGAACGCGTCGGACTGGTCGATGGCGTGCTGTTCCGCCTCGGTGTCGGTGACCGGGGCCCACGGCACGAGCCCGGCCGCGCTCTGCGCCAGGTACTCGTACCAACCCGGGAGGTAGAGGTCGCGCAGGACCCGCCTGCGGACCGGGTCGCGCACCACGATGGCGTGCCACGCCTGTCGGTTCCCGCCGTTGGGCGCGAACCGGGCCGTGTCCAAGAGCCGGTAGAGGACGTCGTCGTCCACCGGGTCGGGGAGGAAGTCGCGCACGGCCCCGGTCGTGCGCAGCACGTGCATGAGGTCCACCTGATCGACGGTAGCCTCCGCCGACGGTCCTACGCGGCGTCGGGCCAGAGCTCCTCGGGCTCGCGGCCCCTGGTCTCGGGGATCAGCAGGAAGAGCCCGGTGGCGAGTATCACGGGCAGGAACGTGACGGCCGCGCCGAACGCGAACCGGTTGCCGACGTCGGCGATGGCGCCGAACGCCACCAGCCCCACGGTGGCGCCGGCCACACTGGCGGCGACCAGCCACCCCGCCACCGACGCCCGAACGGCGGTGGGGAACAGCTCGTTGGCCAGCGCGCCGGCGGCAGGGGCCAGGGTGGCGGCGGCCAGGACGCCGAGCTCGTACCCGACGAGGAGCGCGTCGCGCGATCCGCTGTAGGCGATGGCGCCGGTGATCGCCATGGCCGCCATGGCCAGCGCACCGGTAGGGCGGCGGCCGATGCGATCGGCGAGGATCCGACCGAGCAGCAGGCCGCCCAGGCCGAACACCGAGGCCACGGTCACCATGGCCGCCCTCTGGTCGCCGGACATCTTGAGCACGTTCTGGGCGTAGACGAAGACGAAGCTGTTGGCGGGTCCGGTGACCACGGCCACGGCGAAGGCGATGGTGGCCACGGTGAGCAGGCGCCACCGGTAGAGCGGGCCCACCGCCCCCAGGACGGGCGTGGGGTGGTCCGCGCCGGCCGCCGCGACCGAGAAGCGCCCCGGCTCCACCAGCCGGCGCCGGATGAACAGGATCGCCGCCAGGGGCACGGTGGCCAGCAGGAACAGGCCCCGGAACCCCAAGGTGCTCTTGGTCAGCCCTTGGATGACCGCCGTCAGGCCGGCCCCCACGCCGTACCCGGCCGCGACGAGGGCGACCGCCTTGGCCCGCTGCGCGCTGTCGCTCTCCTCCGCCGCGCTGACCTGGGCCAGGGCGTTGGTGGCGCTCAGATGGGGCCGACCGAGGGCGAAGATGACGATGAACCACCAGTACCCCGGGCTGGCCGCGGCCAGGACGGTGAAGGCGAGGCCGATCGTGCACGTGGCCAGGAGCATGCCCCGACGCCCGAGGCGATCGGCCAGCCCGGCCAGGGGCAGGGCGCCGAGCGAGGCGAGGCGCAGCACGGCCAGCCCGACGCCGAGGACGGTGCCCGACAAGCCGGCCTGATCGGCGATGGTCGTGCCGTGCACGACGTGGCCGAAGTGCTTGGCCACGTCGCCGAGGGCCGCGACCGCGCCCCCCTGGCCGAACCCCGATGCGAAGGCCATGAGGGCCAGGGCCACGATGGCGGGGTCGCGCCAGGAGCGCAGCCCGAGGTCGCCTGTCCGGAGCCCGTCGCTCATGTGCCCGCTCGCTCTCCCACGGCCGCTCCGACGCGGTCCGTTCTACACGCCGTCGTCGGTGGCGACAGGGACGGCCCTGTTGGCGGCCCGTGACCCGTCAGGCACTTCGGCCCGCGCGCCTCGTAGGCTGCGCCCGCCACCGGGAGGCTCGTGAAGCTCGAGCCTCGGGTGCCGAGGCCCACCGTCGCGCCGTGACCCCACCCCGTCCGCTCCCAGACCACAGCCCGCCCCGACCGCGCCGTCAGGTGGCGACGGCGTGGCTCGCCCACGTCGTGCTCGCAGCCGTGGCCTACATCCCGTTGCTGCGCACGGCCCCGGGCCTGGTCGAGGACGACTCCAAGCAGTACCTCTACACCGACCCGGCGCGTTTCATGGCCCAGGTGGTGTCGCTGTGGAACCCCGACGTGTCCATGGGCACGGTCACGCACCAGTACATCGGTTACCTCCTGCCCATGGGCCCGTACTACGCGCTGATGGAAGCGCTCGGCGTGCCCACGTGGGTGGCACAGCGCCTGTGGACGGGCAGCCTGCTGTTCCTCGCCGGTGCGGGCGTGCTCTTCCTCTTGCGCACCCTGGCCCCGGCGTCGCGGCCCGGCGACGGCTCGCTCGACACGGCGACGGTGGGCGGGGTCGGCGCCATGGTGGCGGCCTTCGCCTACATGCTGTCGCCCTACGTCTTGCAGAACGAGGCCCGCCAGTCCGCTCTGCTCCTGCCCTGGGTGGGGCTGCCGTGGATGGTCGGGCTCACGGCGCGCGCCCTGCGCACGGGGGGGTGGCGGCATCCGGCGTTGTTCGCGCTCGTGGTCGCGCTGGTGGGCAGTACCAACGCCGTGGCCGTGATCCTGGTGGGCGTCGGGCCGGCCCTGTGGGTGGTGTGGGAGCTCGTCGCCGGTCGGGTGCGGTGGCGTCGCGCCCTGTCGAGCGCACTGAAGATCGCGGCGTTGAGCGCGGCGGTGTCGTTGTGGTGGGCGTCGGGGCTCGTGGTCGAGGGCGGCTACGGCATGGACATCCTGCGCTACACCGAGTCCATCCAGACCGTGGCGCGCACCAGCCTGGCCTCGGAGACGCTGCGGGGCCTCGGGTACTGGTTCTTCTACGGCGTCGACAAGCTGGGCCTCTACCTGCCCATGGCGGGGCCGTACATGACGTCTCTGTGGTTGCTGGCGGTCAGCTTCGCCGTGCCCGTCGTGGCGTTCCTCGCCGCGTTCGTCATGCGGTGGCGCGAGCGCGCCTATTTCGTCGTCCTGGTGGTGGTGGGCACGGTCCTGTCGGTGGGCGCCCACCCCCTGTCGGGCCCGTCGCCGCTCGGGAGCCTGGTGAAGACGGCCGACACGGGCTCGACCGTCGGGTTGGCGCTGCGCAGCACGAGCCGGGCCACGCCGCTCGTGGTGCTCGGGACCGCGGTCCTGCTCGGTGCCGGCGTCGCCGCGCTGGCGCGCCGCTGGAAGGTCCTGGGTGCGATCGCGGCGGTGGCGGCGACCGGGCTCGTGGCCGCCGATCTGCCCTCGTTGTGGACCGGGCAATTCGTGGCGGCCAACCTGTCCCGTCCCGAGCAGATCCCGGCCTACTGGCAGCAGACCGCCGACTATCTCGACACGCAACCCGGTGCCGGCACGACACGCGTGGCGCTCGAGCCGGGCATCGACTTCTCGACCTACCGGTGGGGGACGACCCTCGAGCCGGTGCTCCCGGGCCTCATGACCCGGCCCGAGGTCGACCGGGGCCTCGTCCCCTACGGCTCGCCGGGGTCGGCGAACCTGCTCGACGCGTTCGACGACACCATTCAGGACGACACGGTCAACCCGAGCGCGGTGGCGCCGGTGCTCCGGCTCATGAGCGTCGGGGATCTCGTGGTGCAGTCGGACTTGGCCTACGAGCACTACAACACGCCCCGGCCCCGCGCCCTGTGGCAGAAGCTCGACCCGCCCCCTCCGGGGATCGGAGACCCGGTCGGCTTCGGAAGCCCGGCCGTCACCGCCGCGCCGCCGGTCAAGTACCCCCTGATCGACGAGACCGAGCTCGGCCTCCCCCACGACGCCCCCTACCCCCGACCCGTGGCCGTGTTCCCGGTGACCGGGGCCCGCCCCATCCTGCGCGCCGAGGGGGCGACGCGCCCGCTCGTGGTCGACGGCGACGGCTCGGGCCTGATCGCGGCCGCCGGCGCCGGCCTGCTCGACGGTCGGGCCACGGTGCTCTACTCGCAGTCCCTGGCGTCGGACCCCTCCGCTCTGGGCCGGGCCCTGGCGGCCGGTGCCGATCTGGTGGTGACCGACACCAACCGCAAACAGGCGGAGCAGTTCGGCACGGTCGGCGACAACGACGGTTACACCGAGACGGCGACGGAGAAGCCGCTCGTCCCCGATCCCCGCGACGCCCGGCTGCCGCTCTTCCCCACCACGCCCGGCGCCACCAACCAGACGGTGGCCGAGCAGCGGGGCGTGAAGAGCGTGCAGGCGAGCAACTACGGGAACCCGATCACCTATGTCCCCGAGGACCGGCCCGACCAGGCCCTCGACGGCAACCTCCGCACCACGTGGACGGTCGCCGCCTTCGACAACCCCGTGGGGCAGTACCTGCGGATCGCCCTCGACCACCCGATCACGACCGACCACGTCAATCTGGTCCAGCCCCTGTACGGGCCGCGCAATCGCTGGATCACGCGCGCCACGTTGCGCTTCGACGGCGGGCGTCGCCTCACGGTGAGGCTCGGCCCCGCGTCACGGACCGCAGCCGGGCAGACCGTGTCCTTCCCGACGCGCACCTTCACGACGCTCACGATCACCATCGAGGGTACCAACGCCGGCACACTCAAGTCCTACGCCGGCAAGTCCGGGGTGGGGTTCGCCGAGGTGCGCCTGCCCGGACAACAGGTCCACGAGGTGCTGCGCATGCCCGAGGACCTTCTCGATGCGGCGGGCAGGGCGTCGGCCTCGCACCGGCTGACGGTCATCATGACGCGTGAGACCGCCTCCCCCGTGCCCCCCGCGACCGATCCCGAGATCGACATCGCCCGCACGTTCTCGCTGCCCACGGCACGCACCTTCTCGGTGAGCGGCACCGCGGCGCTGTCCGCCCTCGTCCCCGACGACGTGCTCGACCGGCTGCTCGGCACCACTCCGCCCGGCATCAGGGCGGCGTACTCGTCGGGGCGGCTGCCCGGCGACGTGCAGGACCGAACCTCGGCCACCCTCGACGGCAACCTGTCCACGGTGTGGAGCCCCGGCATCGGACCCCAGGACGGCAGCTGGCTCGAGTACGACCTGGTGCGTCCCATCACGTTCGACCACCTGTCCATGGCCCTCGTCACCGACGGTCGGCATTCGGTCCCCACGTCGGTGACGGTCAGCGCCGGGGGCAAGAGCGACACGGTGGCCCTCCCGCCTGTGGCCGACCGGTCTCAGCCCTGGGCCACCCAGGACGTGACGATCGACTTCCCCGCCTTGACCGGCGCCGATGTCCGGGTGAGATTCGACACGGTGCGGCCCGTGACCGACCGGGACTACTACGCCGACACCCAGGTGGCGCTGCCCATCGGCGTCGCCGAGATGGACGTGCCCGGCATGCCCCGCGCCGTGCCGGGGCCGGCGCAGCTCCCCGCGTCGTGCCGCAGCGACCTCCTGACCATCGACGGACGGGCCGTCCCCGTGCGCATCACCGGGACCACCGCGTCGGCTGCTGCGCTCGGGACACTCGAGGTGAGCGGGTGCGGATCGGCTGCGCACGGGATCACGCTCGGGCCCGGGCCCCACGAAGTGCAGACCCAACCCGGCTTTCCACCCGGCGTGGACGTCGACATCGACAGCCTCGTGCTCGACTCGGCCCCGGGCGGGGCGGCGCTGCCTGTGCCGCCGTCGGGACGCGTCGAGCCGGCACAGTCGGGCCCGGCGCCGTCGCTGACGGTCTCCCACTCGGGCACGACGTCGGCCACGGTCGTGGTGCACGACCCCACGGGCCCGTTCTGGATGGTCCTGGGCCAGAGCACCAATGCCGGTTGGCACGCCACCACCGCCACGGGGAAGGACCTGGGTGCGCCGCAGCTGATCGACGGGTACGCCAACGGGTGGCTCGTGACGCCGCCGAGGCCGGGGCGCGACATGGTGATCAACCTGAACTGGACGCCGCAGCGACTGGTGTGGATCGCCCTGGCCGTCTCGGGGGCCACGCTCGTCGTGTGCCTGGTGTTGGCGTGCTGGCGTCCGCGCCGCCGGCGCACGGCCGTGGCGGCGGGTGATGACGCGCTCGACGCACCGGGCCCGGTCGCACTTGACCCGGTCACACTGGGCCCGGTCGACACCGCACCTTCCCTCGGCGCGCCGTGGAGGTCGGGGGGCGAGCGCCCGCGGTGGGTCTCGGTGGTGGTCGTGTCGGTCGTGGCCGGCGCCGTCACCTCGGCCATCGTCGCCCCGTGGGCCGGCGTGCCCGTGGCTGTGGCCGCGTTCGTCGCCCTGGTGCTGCGCTCGGGCCGCGCGCTGTTGGCGTTCGGTTCGGTGGGGGTGCTCGTCGCCGTCGACTGGATCGTGACGAACGGCCAGGCGACGTCGCGCTATGTGGCGGAGTTCGGTTGGCCGAATCATTTCGAGAGCGCCGGCACGTTGGCATGGTTCGCCGTCGCCGCGCTCGGGGCCGACGCGTTGGTGCAAGAAGCGCGTCAGCGTCGGTCCCGACGGGCGGCGCGCCCCGACGACACGGGTCCGACATCTCCATCGGCGCCCAGCGCCGCGACTCCGGCCGCGACCACGGGTGCGGACGCCGACGTGAGCACGGCGCGGGCCGGGCGCCGGCGCGGCAAGCACGTCCGCCGGTCCTGATGAGCCGACGGGATGGCGCCGTGCCGTCGGTGACGGTCGACGCCTCGGCGCGTCCCGCCCCCGAGGCCGTCGACGACACGGGTGACGTCGCGTCTGGGGATCGACGCCGCACCAGCCGTGGCGGACGGCGACGGCCGCGTCGACGGCGTCACGGCCACGCGGCCCCGACACTTCCCGTGCTTCGACGGGTTACGGGCGCTGGCCGCACTCCTGGTGGTGGCGGTGCACACGTCGTTCGCGTCGGGGTTCACGGGTCGGTCGTGGGCCGGCATCTACACCTCCCGCCTGGAGGTCGGCGTGGCGGTGTTCTTCTTGATCTCGGGCTTCCTCCTGTACCGGCCGTTCGCGGCGTCGCACATCGCCGGGGGAGCGGCGCCCGCGGTACGCCGATTCTGGGCGCGGCGGTTCCTCCGCATCGTCCCCGCGTACTGGCTGGCGTTTCTCGTCACCGACTACGTGATGCACATCGACACCAAGGTCCATCCGGGGTGGCACTCGCTGCTGATCTACCTGGGCCTGGTGCAGCTGTACTTCCCGGCCCACGCCCTCACCGGGCTCACCCAGGCGTGGTCGCTGTGCACGGAGGTGTCCTTCTACCTCTTCGTGCCTCTCTATGCGATGGTCGTGGCGCGTGGGCGCCGTTCGGACCGCCGGCAACTGGCCCGCGAGCTCGTGGCGGTGGCGGGGCTCTTCGTCATCGGCCTCGGCGTGCGCTTCGGGGTCCTGCACCTGCATTCGCTCCTCGGCTACGTCATGCTCGAGTGGCTGCCGTCGTGCCTGGACCTGTTCGCCCTGGGGATGTTCCTGGCCGTGCTCAGCAGCTGGTTCGCCCACACGAAGTCGACCCCGCCCTGGTTGTGGCACCCGGCCATGCCCTGGGTCAGCTGGATGATGGCCGTGGGCGCACTGTGGGCCGTGTCGCACCTCGGGGTGTCGCGGGCCCCGCTCGAGCACAACCCGCCGGGCCGGGGCCTCGCCCTCGAGGTGCTCTACGGCCTCTTCGCCTTCTTCGTGCTCCTCCCCGCCGTCTTCGGCCCGCAGCGGCGCGGGGCCATCCGGTGGGCGCTGCGGTGCAAACCGGTGGCCGCGCTGGGCGTGGTCTCCTACGGGATCTACCTCTGGCACCAGGCGTGGGTGGACATGTACATCCGCTGGACGGGCGACCTGTTCCGCATCCCGTTCCCCACCCTCTTCGGCGTGGCCCTGGGCCTGTCGGTGCTGTGCGCCACGGCCAGTTACCTGCTGCTCGAGCGTCCCGTCCTGCGCGTGAAGGACCGTCTGGGATGGTGGGGCCCCTCGGCCCGGGCCTCGCCCGAGGCCGGCGCCGCCGTGGTCACCGGGGGCGAGGCCACCGCGGCCCGGGCCACCACCACCTAAACCCTGGCATCGGCGAGCTCGGGGTGAGGCGGTGTGTCGGGCGGCGACCCGGTGCGTCCCCGGGGCGGGCCGCACACGACGTCGGCCGGGGGCCCGGTCCGCCGCAGCGCCCCCCACACGGCGTCGAGCTGCACGGCGGCGAGGAGGGCCAGGGTCACTTCGAAGGGCGTGCGGTACCGGGTGTTGCCGAAGCTGAGCAGGACGGTGACGACCACGGTGGCGCCGAGGGCCCACAGCGGGAAGGACGGCACCCGGCGCCGACGGAGCACGAGGGTGCCGCCCAGTGCCAAGGGGATGAGCGTGTAGTACATGCACAGGCCCACCAATGCCCAGTGGTACGGGCGCGTCTCGACGAAGTAGTCGAGATCCAATTGGGCCAGCGGGTGAAAGGCACCGAAGGCCCGCCCGAGCCGGGCGAGCTCGACGCGCAGGAACCGGTCCTTGTGCACGGCGATGTAGTGCACCGCGTAGGCCTGGCCCTCGGCCGCCTGCACCGACCCGTCGGCCTGGCGGTCGATGTGGGCGTGACGGGCGCAGTCCAGGGACCAGTAGCCCTCGAATCGGCCCGACCACGTGACGTCGCAATTGGCCGAGGCCAGGGTGATGCCGAGCCCCGAGCTGATGAAGGTGGGCCGTTGCATCCGGCTCATGTTGTAACCGACCCAGGGGGCGACGACGACGCACGTGGCCAGGACCCCGCACGCGGCCAGGAGCACCCGCGTGCGCCAGCGCACACGGGTGATGAGCGCTAGCGGGAGCATGATGAACGGCACCAGGGTCGCCAACTCGTCGCGCCCCAACATGGCCACGCCGATCACCGCCCCCAGGAGCAGCATGCGGCGCATGCCGGGCCGGCTCCAGAAGCGATAGGCGCACAGCACGACGAGGGCGACCAGGACCGGGGTGAGCGTCTCCGACAGAGCGAGCTCGTCGCTCATCCAGATGTTCGGGTACACCGCCACCAGGAACGCCGCGATCAGCCCTGCCCGGCGCCCCGCCACGGCCCGGCCGCTCATGCCGCACAGCGTCACCGCGCCGGCGCCGATGATGCAGCACCACACCCGGTGCGCGAAGAACGACTTGAAGCCGATCACCGACGAGGCCGCCAGCACGACCACGAACAACGGCGGCCAGTTGGCGATCTGCACGATGTGCTGAGGGTGGTGCGCGTAGTTCCAGGGGTCGATGAAGCCGTGACCCTCGGCGAGGAGGTTGGCGGCGTTGTGGAAGTAGTATGCGTCGCCGCCGGGCCGGCGGTTGGGCCGTCCGAGCACGGTCGCCAGGCGGATGCCGAAGCCGAGCAACGTGACGACCTCCAACCAGATCCACCATCGCCGGTTGTCCCGGCGGCGGCGTCCTCGGGTCGGGGCGCGCTCCCCCGTCGCGTCGACGGCGTCGGGCGCGTCGGGGGCCGCCGTCATCGGCGCCAGGCCGGGAGGGTCGGGCGCCATCGTCACCGGCGCCATCGTCACCGGCGCCATCGTCACCGGCGCCATCGTCACCGGCGCCATCGTGGCCGGCGCCGTGACCTGATCGGGATCGGAGCGCTCGTCGGTGCGCCCCCCCGTGCTCACGTGGTGTCCCTCCGGCGCAGCACGAGCAGGAGGTTCCACGTCGCCAGTTCACGCAGGCCGGGGACCTCGATGATCCAGCGCATCCAGTCGGGGTAGTACCGGGGCAGCGCGGCGACGACCTCGACGTCGCGGTGGGAGCGGGCCAGGCGCAGGGTCGGTCCCACGTGACAGGCGAACAGCGACGACCCGAACCGGTTGCCGGGCGGCCGGCCGTGGCGCCGTTCGTAGCGGCGAGCGGCACGGTGACCGCCGAGGTAGTGCCACGGGGCCGTCTCGTGGCCGCCCCAGGGCGAGTACCACGCCGTGAAGGACAGATAGATGATGCCGCCGGGGCGTGTGACACGGATCATCTCGTCGAGGAACCGGTCCGGCTCAGGGACGTGCTCGAGCACATTGGAGGAGAAGGCCACGTCGGCAACGCCGTCGGGGAAGGGCAAGCGGTTGCCGTCCCCGGCCACGGTCACCCCCGGGGCCAGGCGCCCGGCCCGAACGGCCACGCGATGGCGTGCGCGCCGGGCCGCCTCGGCCGCGTCGGCGGGGCTGAGACCATTGGACGTCGCAGGCTCGTCCGGCGTGTCGTTGTCGTCGGGGGAACCGGCCTCGGGCTCGACCAGGATGCAGCGTGCCCCGGCCGCGACCAGCGCCTCGGTGAAGTAGCCGGCCCCGCCCCCGAGGTCCACGACCAGCCGGCCGTCGAGCGCGGTCCACCGGCGCAGCTGGTCCACGGTGTCGGACGCCTGGAAGCGGTAGAAGTGGTCGGGGTCGGTCTGCTCGACGCGAAAGGCGCGGAACAGCGCGACCGAACGGCGCAGTCCCCCTCTGTCCGAACCGTCGAGGGACGGCGCCGCCCTATCGGGCGACGTCGTCATGCGCGCCATGGTAACGGCCGAGGCCGGGCCCCGGCAGAGCCGTCAGGCGCGCACGCCGGCCCCCGCCGACGGGGTACGGCGCGCCAGGCGGCGCCAGGCGAGGAGGGCGAGGAGATAGGCCCCGAGGCCGAGCTCGAGCACGACGTGGAAGCCAAAGATCATGGCCAGGATCGTGGCGATGACCGCACCCACCACCGAGGAGAAGCCGTTCACGGCCCAACCCCACGCCACGTACTCCCGGCGGGCCTCGCTCATCCTCGACACGGTCCTGACCCCGAGGGGCATGAAGGTGCCCAGGCACAGCCCCAGAGGAGCCAGGAGCACGAAGGCGAGGATCACGCGCACCGGCAGGGCGAGCCAGAGCAGGGCGTCGGTCAGCGGGGTGAGCCCGAACAGATAGAAGAGCGTGAGGGCGGCGATCACCGCCACGAGCACGGGCACCGTGTGTCGCCGCTCCCCCAGCTTGGCGCTCAGCAGCGCGCCGAGGCCGGTGAAGACCAAGAGCGCCATGAGTGTCACGGTCAAGGCGTAGGTCGGGTACCCGAGGAAGAGGTTGAACAGCTGCATCAAGGTCACCTCGAAGAACATGAAGCCGAACCCGATGGCGGCGAAGAACGCGGCTGCGGTCCACTTGCGCGGCAGCCGGCGCCAGGTGGAGCGGATGGCCACGAAGGGGAGCAGGAGGAAGACGGCGGAGATGAGCGCGGCGAGCGCCAGCAGCAGGACGAGGACGCGCTCGCCGACCTGGTACTCGCGGTCGGTGCTCGTGATGGGATGGAAGTAGTCGCGCAGCACGGTGCCGAAGCGGGCGAAGTGCCAGAAGTAGGGGTCGTTGTCGGTGGTGGGGACGATGTTGTAGCGATACGTGTCGTAGAACGTACGCAGCTGGGACGGGGTGCTCGTGACCACGGTGTCGACGGGGCTCGAGGCCACGGCGTGCCCGGGGGCGTACTGCAGCGTCGTCCCCGGCACCGCCGGGAGGTCTCCCACGAAGCGGCTCACCTCCGTCGGCGTGAACGGGGCCCGCTTGACCATGATCGTCGACAAGGTGAACGAACCGAAGAAGCGTGCCGGCGAGCTCGCCACCAGGATGTGGTCCTTGGGATCGGTGATCCCGAGCTGGGCCAGTGCCTGTCGGGCCGTGGCCACGAAGCGGGTCGTGCGGTACGGGCTCGTCTTGTAGTCGATCTCACCGAACTGGGCCACGAAGATCCCGTCCGGGGTGAGGTGCTGCAGGGCACCCACGATGGCATTGGTGGTGTAGAGGTAGCTCTCGGACAACACGAAGGCGCTGGCCGTGGCGGCATTGGTCGCCGCGTAGCTGTCGGGTGCGGGGTACCAGATGAGGTTGTAGGCCGTGTGGCTGCGCGCCATGTACGACCGGCCGTCGGCGTTCACGTAATTGACGGCGGGGTCCTGGGCCAGATGGCCGTCGAAGTCGGCGAAGGTGGTCGTCACGAGGGAGTACGTGACCGGATTGAGCTCCACGGCGTCGATGTGCTTCGCCCCGAACCACAGCGAAGCCAGGACCTCGTGGCCACCGGCTGCGCCGATGATGGCTTCGTTGCGCGGCGGGGTCTTCGACACGGCGAAGGGAAAGGCGCGGGGGTCGGCCGCGAAGTCGTAGTGGGCCAGGGACGCCACCCGCCCGTTCCACTTGTAGATGGCGGACCCGACGATGCCGTCGTGGTAGAGGGCCCGCACGTCGGGACTGGACTGCACGGCGTCGACCCGGAAGATCGAGCTCCACGCCGAGTAGATCGGTTTTTCCACCTTGAAGCTGACCTTGGTGGTGTCGAGGTGCTGGTCGGGGAGCAAGGCGGGGTCGACGGTCACGACGATGGCGCCGACCACCAGGGCCAGCACCAGCGGTATGGCCATGGGACGGGTCCGGCCCAGGACGATGACCGCGCCCGAGAACAGCACCGCCGCGCCCAGCATGATCGCCGCGGGGGGCCCGATCGTGCCGTTCAGGTAGATCACGATGGCACAGGCCAGCCCGGCACCGACGAGGTCGGCGAAGTAGAGCGTTCCCACGCCCTCGGGCCGTCGGCCGAAGAGGGTGGTGATGATCACGCCCGGGGCCACGAAGGGGACGAAGATGAACACGCAGATGGCGAGGAGCTCGCCCATGCTCTTGGCCGACCCAGAGGTGCCGTAGTCCCAGATGGCAAGGGAGTCGAGTGAGGTCTTGGCCACCGCCACATAGCTCGCCACGACCGTGACGCCGCCGAGGAGGAAGCCCCACAGCAGCACCGTGTTGGTACGGGCCCGGCGCAGTCGCCGTGACACGGCGACGAGGACCCCTCCCGACCCGAGCCCGAGCAGAGCCAGGCCGATGACGAGGTAGGTGTAGTAGTAGTACAGCTTGAACGAGATGACCCGCGTGTAACAGACCTCGATGAGCAAGACGGCGAAGCTCGCGAGCAGGATCTCGGCGTGATATCCCTGCCGGGGTGCCCGGGCATGCGCCGGGCGCGTGGTGGCGCGCGTGTCGGGCCGACTGTCGAGCGTCGTCACGGCGGCCTGTCTACCACGGGCTCACGCGTTTTCTGCGTCTCGTCCGTCGTGTCGCGCCGTGAGCGGGCGCAGGTGTGCGGCGTCTCGTGACGACGGGCGGGGTCGGGAGGTGTCAGCGTCCCGGAGACACGTACCGTGCGGTGACCACCTTGTTCTTGCGCACGTCGAGGTCCCACACGCACCCCTTGAGCCCGGGCGGGCGACGACCGAGGCGGACGCCGTCTTCGCGGGCCAAGGTGGCCAACACGTCGCCGATCACCTCGCCGTGCGTGCACACCACGATGGCGCCCGACGGTTCCGAGGCGGTCAACGCCCTGATGCACGCCATGGCGTCGGGACCGTCGTTGGGCGTGAGCGCGGCCTCCTCGTTCACCACCAGTCCCGTCTTGGCGGCGATGAGCTCCATCGTCTGCAGGCAACGGATGTAGGGGCTCGACAGCAGCCGGGCCGGTGCCATGGGCACGACGACCTCCACGAGGTGCTCGGCCTGGCGCCGTCCCCGGGCGTCGAGGGGCCGGAGCCGGTCGTCGCCGTCCCATCCTTCCTTCGTCCCGGCGTGGCCGTGACGCACGAGCACCAGTCGCACAGAGGTCCATGATGCCCCGTGGGCGCAGCGCGGGGGGCACTGGTCCGGCGGACACCGCTCCCCGGGGTCGGTGGCGGGGACGACGAGGTAGCTGTGACCCCTGGGTTAACCTCGGGGTTCGAGCCTGAGGAGGTCGCAGCACGTTGCCGTGGGAGCCGATCTCGATCACGAGCAAGAACGCCGTCGACGTGGAAGGCGACGCCGTGCGCGTGGTGTGGTCCCTCAACCGGCGCCCGACGAGCGACTGGGCCCGGGAGTTCCGCGATGCGGCGGTGCAGCGCAGCGGTTCGCCCGATTTCGTCACCATGCCGTCACCTGACATCCGAACGGGCGGCACGATCCACTGGACCGTCCCCGCCGCGGACCTCAAGGGCGCGGTGCAGTACGTGAAGATGTGCGTCGAGGCGGCCAACGAGGGATACCGCCAGGTGCTGATCCGGCGTGACGAGGAGCGCCGGCGACGCGACGAGGAGGAGCGGGCCAAGGTGCTGCGCCTCCAGGCCGCGCAGCAGGCGCTCAACGCCCTCGACTGAGGCGCGCCTCAGCCGCCGGCGAGGATGCGCCCGAGGTCGTCACCCAGGTCGCGCACGAGCTCGATGAGCAGCGCCAGGCGTTGCGCGGTGTCGGGCGCCTCGAGCAGGCGTTGCCGGTCGAAGACGCTCACGGGTGCCGACGCGCACAGGCGCCAGGCGATCTCCTCGGGTGTGTCGCCCGGTGACGGCGACGATGCCGGCGCGGCGCCCTCACCGAGCTCCGACAGCAGGGCGCGCACGCTGCCGGATCTCCGCCTCGGCGACGTGCAGGGCGTCGCCGGGCTCGCTCGGCGCCCCGGGATCTTCCTCGACGACGGCGCGCGGATAGGGCTCCTCCCCGAGCCATCGCCGTACCCGCACACGCCGGCGCCCCGCCGCCACGAGGAACCAGCGCCCGTCGGCCACGGGCTCGGCGTGCTCGATCGCGGCGATCGTGCCCACCGCCATCCGCTCGTCGCCTCCCCCGACCTCCGAGCCCCGGGCGATGAGGACGACCCCGAAACACCCGTCGCCGGCCAGGCAGTCCGCCACCAGCGACCGGTACCGGGCCTCGAACACCTGCAGGGGCAGGCGGGCGTGGGGGAAGAGGACCGTCGACAGGGGGAACATCCCGAGGTGCCGGTCGGCCACACCACCAGGATGCTCGGTGGGGCACCCCGGCGCGGCGGTCCCCGAGCGGGCGCCCGATCCGGTTCGCCGAGGCCCCTCCGACGCTGCGTGGCCGGACGAGCCGGAATTGGATCAGGGTTGTGACTAAGTTGAGACGCCAGAGGGGGAAATGGCCCACAATCAGTGGCACATGGGGGGCTAGGAGTGGCATGACCGGCCGGCGGCGGCAGAGACCGCGGTCGGAGTCACGCGCGTCGGCGTCACTTCGCCCGAGAGCGGCCTGAAAGAGTCAGTTGGCGACCGGCGACGGTGATCGAGAGGGCGACGACGAGCGCAACGACCTCCGCCAGGAGGTCAGGGAGCTGCGCGACCGGCTGACCAACGTCGAGGGCCACTTCCGGGGAGCGGTCGACAACAGCACCGACGGGGTCATCGTGGTGAACCGCGACGGCATCGTGGTCTTCGCCAACAGCGCCGCCGCGGTCATGCTGGGCTCGACGCGGTCGCAGCTGGTGGGGAAGGCGGCCAGCTTCCCCGTCGTCTCCACCACGGCTCGCCGCGCCGACAACGAGGCCAGCCTGGCCGACATGCGCGTCCTGTCCACCGACTGGGACGACGAGCCCGCCGTTCTCGCGCTCATGCGGGACATCACCGAACGGTCCATGGCGGACGCCGAGATGGCGTACCGGGCCACCCATGACCCCGTCACCGGGCTCCCGAACCGCTACCTGTTGGACGACCGCTTGAAGCAGGCGTTGGCCCGGGACCGGCGTGAGCCGAGGACGCTCGGGGTCATGTTCTGCGACGTGGACGGGTTGAAGGGGATCAACGACCGGCTCGGGCATGCCGTGGGGGACCAGGTCCTCCTGGAGACGGCCCGGCGCATCGAAGGGGTCATCCGCCCCGCCGACACCGCCGCCCATCTCGGCGGCGACGAGTTCGTCGTCCTGTGCGAGAGCATCGACGAGGAGGGCGCCACGGCCGTGGCGAACCGGGTGGAGGCGGCCTTCGAGGCCCCCATGAACGTCGACGGCGTGGAGCTGAGCGTGGGGGTGAGCGTCGGCCTGGCCCTCACCAGCGACCCCGACGTGATCCCCGCCGACCTCCTGGCCGAGGCCGACCACGCCATGTACCGGGTCAAGCAACGCCGCCGGCGCCAGAGCGCCCGCTGAGGGCCCGGCGCCGGACCCGGTCCCAGCCGCCGAAGGGCCCGCCCCATACGAAGGCGGCGACGCTCACGACGAGGACGCCGAAGAGCGCCGGGTAGAGGCCGAAGCCGCCGTAGGTGAAGGTGACGGTGTGGACGCCGGGCCCCACGCGCACCGACGGCAGGGCGGGCGCGACCATCTCGACGGGCACCACCTGCCCGTCGACGCGCGCCGTCCATCCCGGGTCGAAGGAGGCGCTCAGCACGACCGCGGCGGCGCGCCGGGCCACGACCGTGGCGCGCACCGTCCCCGCGGCGAGATCGTCGTGTTCGGCGCGCACCGCGCCGGCCGTCCCGGCCAGGTGCGCCGCGTCAGGGGCGGTGAGCGGGGCGGGGGCCGACCCGCCGTAGGCGACGGCCAGGTAGCGGGCGGCGCCGGGGAGGCCCGAGCGGAGATAGGGGACGCTCATGAGCCCGACGTCGGTCTTGTCGGCGCTGAGCACCCCGACGGTGTCGACGACGCGCACGTACCCCGTGGCGGGCAGGACGTAGAGCTCGTACATCCCGGCCCGCATGACCAGGCGGGCCGGCACGGGAGGGCGATGGCCGTCGGGGAGGACGAGATAGTGGACGGCGAACAGTGCGTAGTCACCGGCGACGTGCTCGTCGAAGAAGTACTCGGGGTCGGTCATGAGTGACGCCGTACGCAAGGTGTAGCCGACCTCGTCGACGTCGCGGCTCTCGAGGTACTTGAACACCGGGACGGCGCCGACCGTGAACTCCGATCCCCAATTGGACGGCATCCCGGCGTAGACGCGGCCCCCGCCGTGGACGTCCACGTAGTCGACGAGCCGGTCGACTTGACCGCCCTGCACCGTGTCCGCCGCGTGCTGGTCGTCGACCCAGGTGGTGTTGGTGGCGGCGAAGGCGTCGATCTGGGTCCAGGCCGGGGCGAGGACACAGAGACCGACCACGCCGGCCACGACCACCGGCACCACCCGCCGGCTTCGGGCCCCGGCGACGAGGCGCGGCCGCCATCGGGCGGCGCCCTCCCCCACCACGCGCAACACCGCCGCACCCCCGACGCCGGCCAGGTACAGGCCGGCCAGCTGGGCCCCCATCATGAAGCGGCGCATGAAGATGTCCTTGCTCCCCGGAAGCAGATCCGTGAGCCCGCCGAAGGTGGTGCGGCCGAAGGAGAGCACGAGGCTCATCACGAGCAACACCACCAGGGCGCGCCCGGTGGGCTCGGCGCGCCACCGGCGCAGGCACACCACGAGCCCGGCCCCGGCGAGGATGGTCACGACGGGGAAGCGATGGGCGTCGAAGAGCTGCCCGCCGAACAACCACGCCATGACCTGCTTGGCGCCGTAGCCGTTGACGAGGGGCGTGTGGGCCAGGATCTCGTTGGTGGCGGCCCACCGCCCCTGGACGAGCAGGGGAACGGTGACCCAGGCGGAGAAGAGCAGCGCGCCGGCCGCCACGGCGCCGGCGCGCGCTAGGCGGGCCCGCAGCGCGCTCGGCTCGAGGAAGGGGAAGAGGGCGACGGGGATGAAGGCGAGGTAGCCGGTCTCGAAGTGCAGGGCCATGGTGAGCGCCACCAAGACGGCGGCGGGGAGCACGGCCCGGCGCGACGACATGGCCCGCCACGTGCACGCCCACGCCAGGGGGAGCGTCCACGACGCCCACAGCTGCGCCCACACGCCGTATCCGATCCAGATGTAGGCCTTGGGCTCGTAGCCCACGCCCACCGCGCTCATGAGCAGCGGTGCGGCCGCCGCGCTCAGGATCGACGCCCCGCGCCCGAAGCGGAAGAGCCGGGCCGAGGCGTACACCGACAACGGCCACAGCGACAGCAGGAGGTACAGGGTCAGGCGAAAGGCGTTGTCGGCGCCGGTGGCCAATCCCACGACACCGGTGATCATGGCCGGCAGTCCCTGGTAGTGGAGGAACTGCGGCGAGCCCAGGCCGAGATACGGGAACCAGCTCGTCGTGGGGAGGCGCCCGGCCTGGAAGCGGGCCACGGCGAATCGCACCATCTGCTGGTGCACGGAGCTGTCATCCGCGTAGGCGACCGGGGTGAGCTCGGCGCGCCAGCGCAGACAGCCCCAACCCGCGATGCCCGCCAGCGCCAACCACGAGCCGACTCGTGCCGACGTTGCGTCCCCGGACGCCGGGTCGGCGGGCTCACTCATCGGTGGCTCGGCACGGTCCCTAGTTCTACTTCTTCGGCTTCTTCGCCTTCACCTTCGGTTTCACCTTCTTGATCTTCTTCACCTTCGGCTTCTTCTTCTTGTGCCCGGTGTGGGCGTGGTGCTTCTTCGTGACCGTTCCCGTGCCGGTCCCGGTGCCCGTTCCGTGGTCCCGTTCCCGTTCCCGTTCCCGTGCCGGTCCCTGTGCCCGTGCCCGTGCCCGTCCCCGTGCCGGTCCCGCTTCCCGTTCCCGTGCCGGTGCCGGTTCCCGTGCCGGCCCCGGTGCCGGCCGTGCCCGGCGGTGGGACGTGCGCGATGCGCCACCGCAGGGTCGGGTGCACCAGCAACTCGAGCTGGGCGGCAACGGTGCCGGGCGGCACGGGGAAGAACTCACAGCCCTGCTGGGACTGCCCGGGCGCGACGGGCGTGAAGAACCCGCCCTGCTCGCACTGTGACTCCACCGCCGTGCTGTTGGGGTCGGGGCTGTAGGTGTGCCCGGCGGTGTCGCTCAGCAGCGACGTGACCGAGAGGTTCCCGAACTGCGTCGCGGCGCTCGAGGTGTTGTGGGCGGTGAGCACCACGACGACGACCCTCTGCAGGGCGTCGGGGATGACCTGATCGAGCGTGTACTGGGCCCCCGAGGCCTCGAGGGTGCTGCCCACGTTGCCGGTGGTCGGCAGCGGGGCGTGGGCGTCCGAGGTCCCCGAGCACCCCGCCACGGCCAGCGCGACGACGAGGCTCAGGACGACGAGACGGTCAGGTGGCCTGCGCCCGGATGCGCCGGGGCGCAACGGGCGTCGCTTGCGCATGTTCATGTCGACGACCACTGGCCCAGTCCCGCTCCCCGTCCGTCCACGATACCCGGAGGGCCGTTCGAAGCTCGGGCGGCACCGGTGCTGGCGCCGGTCTCAGACGGGCACATGCCATACTGGCCCGTTCCTATGGCACCCACGCCGAGAGGGGGACGGCGCGTTGAGCCTGACCACACCGAGCACGGCGGTGCCCGTTCGGCCCCGTCCTCGGCGAGCGCGGTGGCAGGCTCGGGGTTGGGTCGAGCACGTGGTGCTGGCCGCGATCGCCGTGGTCCCCCAGCTGTGGTCGCAGCCTGGCGTCGCCGATTCGGACAACAAGAGCTACCTCTATCTCGACGCGGCGCGCTACCTGCGCCAATCGGCGTCGATGTGGGACCCCACGGTGGGCCTCGGCACCGTCACCCACGAGCAGATCGGGTACCTGTTCCCGCTGGGCCCGTTCTTCTGGGCCGTCCACGCCCTCGGGATCCCGTTGTGGGTGGGGCAACGCCTGTGGGTCGGGGGCGTGCTGTTGGCGGCGGGGTCGGGCGTCTTGTACCTGTGTCGCACCGTGAACCTGGCCGGGCCGGGGCCGTTCGTGGCGGCCGTGGCCTACATGCTCTCTCCCTACTGGCTCCAGGACATGGGCCGCAGCGGCGTGCTCGTGTTGCCGTGGGCGGGGCTCGGCTGGATGATCGGCTTCGTCATGCGCGGGGTGCGCCAGGGCGGGTGGCGCTATCCGGCGCTGTTCGGGCTGGTGTGGTTCGCGGTGAGCGGCATCAACGCCAGCGGGCCGGTCTACGCCGCGGTGGCGCCGGCGTTGTGGTTGGTCTACGCCGTGTTCGTCGTCAAGGAGCACACGCTGCGCCAGGCGTGGGCGACGGTGTGGCGCATCGTGGTGCTGACCGCGGGCGTGTCGTTGTGGTGGGCGTACGCGTTGGCCATCGAGTCGGGCTTCGGCCTCAACGTCCTGGGCACGACGGAGAAGGTCTCGGCCGTGGCGAAGACGTCGCTGGCGTCGGAGGTGATCCGGGGCCTGGGCTACTGGTTCTTCTACGGGTCCGACATCGCCGGGCCGTGGGCGGCCACGTCGACGGGGTTCACCCAGCAGTTGTGGCTCATCGGCGTGTCCTCGCTCGTGCCGCTGGTGGCGCTCGCCGCCGCGGTCTTCGTCCGGTGGCGCCACCGGGCCTTCTTCATCGTCCTCGTGGTGGTGGGCATGGTGCTCGCCGTGGGGTCGAACCCCTACGCGGCGCCGTCCACGGTGGGCGGCTTCATCAAGACGTTCATGACCAAGACCACCGCGGGGCTGGCCCTGCGCTCGACGAACCGCGCCACCCCCATGGTGCTGCTCGGACTGGCGATGCTCCTCGGCGCCGGCATCACCGCCCTGGCCCGGCGCCGCCTGCTCGTCGGCCTGGGCGCGGCCGGGCTGGCCCTGGTGCTCGTGGCCGCGGCCAATCCCCCGGTCTGGAACGGCACGACCGTCCTCGACCGCTACACCTTCCCCACCCCCGTCCCGGGCTACGTGACCCAGGCCGCCAAGGCGCTCAACGCCGAGAACACCCAGACGCGGGTCCTCGCCATCCCCGGCGAGAACGACGCGGCGTACCGCTACGCCAACACCGTCGACCCCATCTGGCCCGGCCTGCTCACCCGGCCCTTCATCACCCGGGAGCAGCTCGTGCTCGGATCGCTGCCGAGCTACGACATGACGTACGCCCTGGACGTGCCCATGCAGAACCAGACGGCGGACCCCGCCGCCATCGCGCCCATGTCGAGGCTCATGAGCGTGGGGGACGTCCTGGTGCAGAACGACCTCGCCTACGAGCTCTACGACCGGCCCTCGCCCCAGCTGTTCTGGCAGTCGCTGCACCTGCCGCTCGACGGCCTGTCGGCCCCGGTCGGCTACGGGCCCCCCACCCCCAACATCTCGGCCATACCCATGCTCGACGAGTCCACCCTGGCGTCGCCCCCCAACGCGCCGTGGCCCTCGCCCCTCGAGGTCCTGGGGGTGGCGAACCCCCGGCCCATCGTGCGGGCCGAGTCGACCTCGGGGGCCCTCGTGGTCGCCGGGGACGCCGTCGGGCTCAACGACGCGGCCGGGCTCGGCCTGCTCGACACCACGTCGCCCGTCCTGTACTCGGGGACCCTCGACAACGACAGCGCCGCCCTGTCGAGCGCGGTCGACGGCGGCGCCACGTTGGTGGTGACCGACAGCAACCGCAAACAGTCGTTCCTGTGGAACACGGTGTCCAACAACGCCGGGATCACCCTGGCGGCGTCGGACCCCAAGCCCAACGTGGCGCTCGACATCTTCCCCGACGCGCCGGCCGACGCGCAGACCACGGCCCAGTACGCGGGGGTGGCCTCGGTCACCGGCGTCCCCGACGACCCCGACCACTCCGCCGACATGGCCATCGACGGGCTGCCCGGCACGGCTTGGTCGACCCACATCGGGTCCTCCCCCCTGGGCAAGTTCTGGCAGGTGACGCTGGCGAGCCAGGTGACGACGGGGCATCTCACCATCCTCCAGCCCGCCGCCGGCGACTATCAGGTCAACCAGTGGATCACCAAGGCCACGCTCACCTTCGACGGCGGGTCTCCGATCACGGTCACGCTGGGGGCGCCGTCGCCCTCGGGAGCCGGCCAGGTGGTGTCATTCTCGAAACGGACCTTCACGACGCTGCGCATCACCGTCGAGGCCACCAACCTGAGCGGGACGTCGAAGGACACCACCACCGCGGCGTCACCCGTCGGCCTGGCCGAGGTGGGCGTGGGCGGGGTCCGCGCCCAGAAGATCATCGCCATGCCCACCGACCTCCTCTCCTCGGTGGGCCAGGCATCGCAGGGGCATCGCCTCGTCCTGGTGATGACGCGCCGAGCGCGTCGCCCCGGTCGCCCCCGCCTCGGACCCCGAGCCGATCCTGGCCCGCACGTTCACACTCCCCACGGCGCGGACGTTCACGCTGACCGGCACGGCCCGTCTCAGCGCCATGGCGTCGGACCAGGTCGTCGACGCCCAGGTGGGGCGGCCCGGCACGGCGGCGGGCGGGGTGGTGGCGTACTCCTCGCAGCGCCTCCCCGGCGACCTCGAGGCCACGGCGTCGGCCGCGCTCGACGGCAACCCGGCCACGGTGTGGTCGCCGGGAATGGGAACGGGCAACCAGGTCGGGGCGTGGGTCCAGGTGAACCGGCCCGCCAGCTCCAGCGTCGACCACCTGAACCTGGCGGTGGTGGCAGACGGGCGCCACTCGGTACCCACCGGGCTGCGCATCTCGGCCTGTGACCGCCTCGCCGCCGACGGGCGTTGCCCCGCCGACGCCCCGTCGAGCGACGTGACGATCCCCCCCACCGCCGACGGGAGGCGCCCGGGCGCGACCGTGAGCGTCCCGGTCACGTTTCCGGCGGTGACGGGCAAGGACCTGACCGTCACGGTGACCGGGGCGCGGCTCGAGACGACGCCGGACTACTCGTTCCAGGGCACCACCCCACCGATCTCTCTGCCCCTGGGCATCGCCGAGCTCGGCATCCCCGGCACCCGGGTGGGCGCCCCCGCGCCGACGTTCCCCGGTGGTTGCCGGTCGGACCTCCTCACCATCGACGGCCACCCCGTGTCGGTGGCGCTGTCGGGCTCGACGACCGGGGCCTTGCAGGGCGGCGGGCTGACCGTGACCCCGTGCGGGCCCGACGCGGCGGGGATCACCCTGGCGGCGGGGAGCCACGTGGTGCTGAGCGCCCCCGGCGCCACGACCGGCATCGACATCGACCAGCTGGCCCTCGACTCGGCGCCGGGGGGTGCCGGCTCGCCACGGGCCGCGGCCAGCGGCGCGGCGCTGGCCGCGCCGCGCCCGGGGCCGGCACCGGCGGTGCGGGTGGTCTCGCAGACCGCGACACAGGTCCACCTCGACATCACCGGCGCCACCCACCCGTACTGGCTGGTCCTGGGCGAGAGCATCAACAAGGGATGGAAGGCCACCGTCGACGGCACGGGCAAGGACCTCGGGCCCTCCTCGCTCATCGACGGCTTCGGCAACGGCTGGCTGGTCCGGCCCACCGGGTCCGCGACCATGGCGGTGACGCTGCGGTGGACGCCACAGTCGAAGGAGAAGGTGGCGTTGCTCGTGTCGGCCCTGGCCGTCTTGGCCTGCTTCGCCCTGGTGCTGTGGCCGCGCCGCCGGAGCCGGGCCGAGCGACGTGCACGCACCGCGGCGCACGCGTCGGGGGCGCCGGTGCCCTCGGTGGCGACCGCCGCCGGCCCCGACGTTCAGGCGGATGTCGACGCTGAGGGCGACGCGGATGCGGACGCCCCCACCGTGGGCAACCCGTTCGGCGCCGGCGCGCCCGGTGTCACCAGGGTGGGCGGCCATCGCCGGCGCGGTGTGCGGTCTCGGGGCCGGCGTGCTCGTGCCCCAAGCCGTGTTCTTCGAGGTCTTCCTGGGGGTGAGCGTGGGTGCGGCCCTGGCGCTGATGGTGCCGCGGGCGCGGGGACTGTTGGGCCTGGCCGTCATCGGCTTCGTGATCGGGGACATCGTCTACACGATCGCGTTGCAGGCGAGCCAGCACTTCCCGAACGGCGCGTGGCCCACACACTTCGAGCAGGCCAACATCCTGGTGTGGGTGGCGATCGTGTTCCTCGGCGCCGATGCCGTGGTGGAGCTGGTGCGCCGCTTCCGACGCTGAGTTCCCGAGCCCGCCCGTATCCGGGCGCCGGGTGGGCTCCTAGCGACGCGCCTCGGTCTCCTCCACGAGGGCCTGGAGCACGTTGGCCGCCGTGGTGTCCCAGGTGAGGTTCCGGGCCCGCGACATCGCGCCGCGCGCCAGGCTGTCACGCAGGGGGGCGTCGGTGAGCACCTGCACGAGGGCGTCGGCGAACTGGTCGCCCGGTTCCACCAGCAAGCCGCTCACGCCGTGCGCCAGGGAGTCGCGGTGCCCGGCGATGTCGGACACGACCGCCGGCGTCCCGCACGCCCCGGCCTCGGTGATCGTCATGTTCCAGCCTTCGCGCAGGGACGTGCTGGCGAGCACCCACGCCCGCCGGTAGGCCGCGGTGAGATCGTCGTCGGACAGGTGCCCGGGGACGTCGATCCACGCCCCGCCCCCGACGGCGTCGACCTTGGCCTCGAGCTGGGGCCGCTCGTACCCTTCGCCCACGATGAGGAGGCGGAGGTTCGGCACGGCCGTGCGGGCCTGCGCGGCGGCGTCGATGAGCAGTTCGAGGCGCTTGACCGGCACCAGCCGACCGACCGCCATCACGAGCGGGTCGGGCGACTTCTCGCCGCCGGGCGTGTAGCGCTCGTCGACCCCGGGAGGGACCACGCTGACGCGTGACGTGTCCAGGTGGAGCATGGACAGGATCTCGTCGCGCGACGACGGGGACAGGGTGAGCACCCGGCTGTGGCGGTAGAACGGTGGGGCCACCCGCAGCTCGATGGTCTCGCCGATACGAGCCAGGCGCGGAGACAGGACCATGCGCCACATCGCCGCGTGCACGTGGTGGAGCAGGACGATGCGCGGGCAGCGCGCCCACACCGGGGTGAAGAAGGGCATGCCGTTCCAGATCTCGACCAGGCCGTCGGGCCGTCCCCGGCGCCCGGCCATCCCGCTGAAGGCGCTGCGCGGGAACACGCCGTAGCGCCCCGACTTGCGGATCACCTGGTAGCCGGCGCGCGACGAGATCGACTCCTGTCCCGGGGCGGCCGAGGTGCGCATGGAGACGTCGAGCCCGACGCGGGCCCAGGCCGCCGCCACGCGATGGGCGTGGAGCTCGGAGCCGCCCGCCTCGGGGTCCTCGAAGTCGCGCCAGGCGAGCAGCTGCACCCGGTGCAGGCCGACCTTCTCGGCGCGCGCCGCCACCGCCTCGAGGCGTGTCGGGATGCGCTCGTCGGCGGGGACGCCGCCATCACCGGGGAGCGAGGTCAGCGCGTGGGCCCGGGGCGGGGCCACGTGGCCGGGCCCGCCCAGGTCGTCCACCAGGGGGCCGTTTTCGGCGCGCACCGCCAGAACCGCCGACTGACGATCGACCTCGGTCAACCCATCCCCCCCCAGGTGGACGACGGCCCGGACACGCAAACCAGCGTGCCTCCGGGCGCGGTCGGCACGCGTCAAGCTCCTGGTGGCGACTCTACGAAGCACGAAGTCGGCTTCTCATCGTCACATCTGACGAATTCTACCCCACCCCTCATCCCGAGGACGGGGTCGCTCAGCTGGCCGGTTCGGCCCGGCGCTCCCAGCGTGAGACGTCGTAGCCCAGGCCCTCGAGCACGGCCCGGTCCTCGGCGAAGGCGTCGAGGAATTCGTGGCGCAGGCGTGAGCCGTGGGAGCCGGCGGTGGCCTGGGAGCGCAGGCGCTTGCGCACGGCTTCCCGGGCGATGCGGCGCACCCGGGGCGGGACCAGGGGCCGGGCCCGCTGGCCCCGCTCGAAGAGGGCCTCGAGCATCCGGCTCTTGCGGTCCACGGGCTTGTACATGGTCTGGTTGAGGCGCTGGTCCTCGAGTGCAGCGCCCAGCGGCTCGAGCCCGAGGAAGTCGAAGACCTCGGCCACCGGGCCGTCGGGCGCCTCGGCCAGGTCCTCGGCCAGGACCACCTTCACCTGGTCGCGGGGGAAGACGCCGAAGAGCCGGGTGAGCTGGCTCCCGTACAAGCCGAGCTCCCGGTACAGCCAGAAGGGCTCCCAGTCCAGGCGGCGCCGCTCCTCCTCGGCGGCCATGGCCGACGCGAAGTCGAGCTTCTCGCGACCCTGCTCGCGCAAGTCGGCCCAATTGGAATAGGCGCGCAACGTGGGCTCGCGCAGCACGGCCACCAGGCGCGCCTCGGGGACGAGGGCGCGGATGCGCGGCGTGGCGTCGGGGTGCCACAGGTAGTACGGCGTCGACTCCCCCGCGTACACGCCGGGCCCGGACGGGTAGTGGAACAGGGCCTCGTAGGCATCACGGTTCGTGACATAGGCGCGACACGCACGATCGTCTCCGGGGCCGCGGTGCTGGGGTCGGGTGCCGTCGGTGAGGAAGAACTTGGGCTCCTTCACGGTCGACATCGAGATGCGGGGGTGCTGGTCGAGGTAGCGGTGCAACGACGTCGTCCCGCACTTGGGGGCCCCGATGACGAAGAGGTTGGGCAGAGGCATCGCGGGGTAGTGGGTCAGTTTGCCGACCCGGCACAGGCCTGAGCCTGTCGGGCCCTACCGGCCCAAAAGATGTTCATGGCCGCGTTGACGTCGGCGTGCGCTGCATGTCCACACGCTAGACATCGGAACGCGGCCTGGGTGCGCCGGTTGCCCACGGCAGTGTGCCCGCACGAGGAGCACCGCTGGGAGCTGTGGCGGGGGTTCACTGCAATGACGACGCGACCAGCCTCTTCCGCTTTGTACGCGATGCACTGCAGGAGCTGTCCCCACCCGGCGTCGGAGATGGAGCGGTTGAGACCGGATTTGGCCGCCGCTCCGTTGGGTTCGTGGGTGCCGTCGGCGGCTCTCCGTGGCCGGGGGCGGCGCACCATGTTGGCGATCTGGAGGTCCTCGTGGACGATCAGGTCATAGCGGTTGAAACTGCCGCGACAGCTTGTGGGGCAGGTCTTTTCTTTGGCTGCGCACCAGGCGGTGGGCGGCGGCGACTCTGGCCACCGCCCTTTGTCGACGGCGAGATCCCCGGCGCTTTCCCTCCAGGGCTCGCTGGGCCCCCGCCAGGCGTGCCGCGGCTCTTCGTCCGTAGCGGCCCTCTTCCACGACCTCGCCGTCGCTCGTGGCCAGCTGGGCGACGACCCCCAGGTCGATGCCCACCTGGCGACCGGTGGGGGGCAGGGGCTCGGCGGGGACATCGACACATCGAAGCGTCACCCACCACCGTCTTCCTTCTCGGGCAACGGTGATGGCCTTGGGCGTGCCGCTCACCGGCCGGTGGAGCCGGACCTTTACCTCGCCGATGCCGAGCAGTCGCAGACGAGACCGCACGCTGTCGAGGCGCCAGCCCGATCTGTCTTCCCATTGCACCGAGTCCCACCGCTGGGAGGACTTGAACCGGGGGAACCCGGGGCTCTGGCCGGCCCGACAACGGCGGTGGAAGGCGGCGAATGCCCGGTCCAGGCGCTTGAGGGTCCCCCGGCACACGATCACCCCGTGTTCGAGGACCTCGGGGCGTGATCCTCGCAGCGTGGTGAGGGTCCGGGTCTGGTCGATATAGGACACCGAGCGCCGCTCCCATTTCCAGGCACCCCGGCGTTCCTCGAGGGCGGCGTTGTAGAGCTCACACTGATTGCGCAGCAGCTTCTCGAGGCCGTCCCGTTGGCGGAGCGGGTTGGAGCAGGTAGCGGTAGGAGCGGCAACGACCCATCGATCTCGAATTTAGAAGTCGGTTGTGACTCTGCAGGTGGTTGGTGGACTCTCAAAGTGACCCACCACCCGCGCTAGCGTGGCCGCCGTGCCCAAGCGGCTGAAGCGTGAGCCGGGGTGGTTCCGCCACAGCGCCGCGGCACGACGGAATCTCGACCCGGTCCCCGACATCACCGACGGGGCCGGCGGGGTGTGGGCCGTCGGCATGGTCAGGGACGAGGCCGACATCATCGGCACCGTGGTCCGGCACCTGCTGTCGGAGGGGGTGGCCCGGGTCCTCATCGCCGACAACCTGTCGACCGACGGCACCCTCGAGATCCTCGAGGACCTGGCCCGGTCGCACCCGGTGACCGTCCTGCGGGACCGGCTGCCCGACTACTACCAGGGCGAGAAGACGACACTGCTGGCCCGGGCCGCGGCCCGGCACGGGGCCAGTTGGGTGGTCCCTTTCGACGCCGATGAGATCTGGATGGCTCCGTCGGGCTCGCTCGCGGACTGGCTGGGCGCGTGCGAGGCGGCCGTGGTGCAGGCTCCGATGTTCAACCATGTGCCCACACCGGGCGACGACCTCGGCGAGCCCGACCCGGTCCGCCGGCTGCGGTGGCGCAAGACCCAGCCCAACCGGTTGCACAAGGTGGCGTTCCGGGCGCAGCGCCGGGCCCGGGTCGCCTACGGCAACCACGGGGTGTCGCGCCGGGGGAGCCGGACGGCGGGACTGGAGATCCGGCACTTCCCGTACCGGTCCGAAGCGCAGTTCGTGCGCAAGCTCCGACAGGGCGCGGCCGCGCTCAACGCCACCGACCTCAGCGATCAGATCGGCAAGGCGTGGCGAGGGCTCGGGGCGCGCGACGACGACGGCCTCCGTGAGGCGTGGCGGACGCTGGTCGAGACCCAGAACCTCCCCTTCGAGTGGTGGGTGCCGGGGAAGGGTCTCGTCGAAGACCCCGTGTCGCTCGGGGACCTCAGCCTGGGGCAGTAGCCGGGGCGGGCGCGTCGCCCGCCGCGCCGGGCGGACCGGTCGCCGCCGCCACGGGTGGCGCGGCTGGTCGCGCCGGCGTCGTGGCGCGCCGGTGCCGACGCCATCCGAGGACGAGGGCGACGCCGAGGCACAGGATGCTGAGCGCCGCCAGCCCGAGGCCGGCCGTGAAAGCCGTGGGCCAGTAGTGGAGCTCCACCACGTGCCGGCCCGGCGGGATGCGGGCCTGGAGCATGACGCCACTGAAGCGGGTCAGCGTCAGCGGGTGCCCGTCGATCGTGGCGTGCCAGCCCGGCACGGCGGTGAGCCGGAGCCGCAGGACCTCGGTGCGCGCACCGTGCGTCGTGACCCGCAGCGAGCCCGGGTCCGACTCCGACACCCCGACCACCGTTCCGGTCGCGTCGGGCGCCGGATCCCCGCCGCCGGCAGGCGCCGGGACGAGCGTGGCGGCGCCGGCCCCGGGTATCCGGTACAGGTCCTCGTCGCCCACCTTCCGGTCGTACACCGCGCCCTTCGGTCCCGGTACCCCGGCCTTCTCGAGCACGAAGCCCACGCCGTAGTGCCGGGCGATGGCCGCTGTGGTCACCGACGGGCAGAAGACGGAGAACGGCACACCGGGGAATTGGACAGGCGCGGCGAACTGCCCGGTGTCGTCGCGCCACGAGATGCCGTAGTCCCGGGGGATGAGCGGCTCGTAGACGGCGAACTCCTTGATGCCGAAGGCCACGTTGTAGTCGGGGACGATGCCGAGCTGGTCACCGAAGCAGGTGTTGGCCCCGAACCCGACGACCGAGGAGCCCACCGTGCGCGCCAGCGTGGTCTCGGCCCGCGTGGGGGTGAGGTAGGTGGGGCTCGACGCCCACAGCGGGGTCCCGGCGCTCACGAGGAACGCGGTCTCACAGGCGAGGAACACCGCCACCGCGACCCGCCCGGCCCCGAACCGCCCGACCCCGAACCGCCCGGGGCGCAGGTGCCTGGCGCCGGCGCGCCCGTCGTCGTCGGGGGCGGTGCCGGTGAGCCGGCGCCGGCGCGCGTGCAGGACCAGCGCGGCGGTGACGGCCAAGCCCAGCGCGGTGGTGGCGGTGGGCCAGATGAAGCTCTTGGCGCGGATCGACGCCTCGACGTCCGGAAGCCGTCCACGGTCGAGGCCCCACAGGGCGAGGATCACCACGGCCGCCACTGCGAAGGCGCCTCCGCACCAGCGGCGCACCGTCCGGTCCGCGTGCGACCGGACGATCACCTCCGCCCCCAGCCCGGCCAGCACCGCCAGGGCGAACGCCATGGGAATGGTGGCCCGGCGCCACAGCACGCTGCCCACGAGAGGGAGACCGTCGAGGAAGGACTCCACGATGGGCAGGTAGACGATGGCTGCCATGACGACGGCGACCGCGCCGAAGGCGATCACCTCGGGGCGGTGCCGGCGCTGTTTCACCGCGGCGAGGACGGCCACCGCGGCGAGGGCCACGGCGATCACCCCGACGTAGGCGACGGACTTCGTGTAGTAGCCCGAGCCGAAGAACCGGCTCCCGGCCACGGGCAGCCCGTCGAAGCCCTGGAACGGGACGAGCACGAGGCTCTGCACCGACACCGCCTGACTCAGGCTCTTGCCGGTGCGCACGGAACCGGAGATGAGCTGGAGACCGGGGAGGAGCAAGGGGCTCCCGAGGGCCGCCCCCGCCACCGCGCCGAGCCCGGCGTCGAGGAGAGGGCGGCGGATCGGGCCCGAGCCGCCGAGACCGGGCGTCCGGGCGGCGAGGAGGGCGGCGAGGAACACGATGACGGTGGACCCCAGCAGCACCAGGGTGTCGGGCTGGCCGGCGTAGATGGCGCAGGCGAGCACGACGGCGAAGAAGGTGACGGCCCGGGCCCGCCGGCGGCCCCGGACGACCAGGACGGTGGCGGCGCACAGCCACCCCGCCCACGACATCACCGACGCGATCGGCCACCCCAGCCAGCTGAAGAAGGGCCCGCTCAACTCGTACACCGTGGCCGCCAGGGCGCAGCTCACCACGCTCAGCCGCAGTACCCGGCCGAGCACGTAGACCCCCGTGCCGGCGATGAGGAGGGTGGTCACCACCTGGACCGTGTACGCCAGGCTGAGCGGGAACAGATAGCCGAGCACGACCGGGACGCTGAAGGTCCCGGCCTGCCAGTTGAAGGCGAGGGGGAGGCCGAGGACGCTCGAGGGGTTCCACAACGGGAGCTGCCCGTGGTGGACCTGGGTCCAGGCCAGCTTGGTCCACGGGATGAACTCGGCGATCTGGTCGAACGCCTGGCGGTCGTGCACGACGACGCTCGGGTTCCTCGACAGGCCGAAGCGCGACACCCAGTCGAAGGAACCGAGGTACGGCCCGTGGGCGAACGCGGGGGCGAGCACGGCACCGGCCGCGGCCACGACCCACAGCAGGCCGAGCAGGTCGGGGACGACCGGGCGGCGAGGCCGGGCGCGCCCGGCGGATGGGTTCCCGGTCATGTGCCCGAAAGTATTGCCGGTGGGTGCCGAGCACCGGTTCGATTGCGCGCGCTCGCGACCTGACCTCAGGAGCCCGTGGCCCCCTCGCCGTGAGGTGCGCCGCCCGTCACCGGTGACGGGCTCGCGCCGAGCCGACGCCCGTCGGAGTTACCTCGACGCGCTCCCACCGGTCGCGAGGGTGCTGGCGGTCTTGCGCCACTGCACCGTGGGGTCGATGGCCTGGAGGTCGACGCGGCCGCGATGGCGCTCGACGACTTCGAGCAGTCCCTTGATGGTGGGCTCCTCGAGCAGGTGCGGCACGAGGCCCAGGTCGAGCAGCTTGGTGTGCGCGGCGTTGTAGTAGTGCTCGAGCTTCTCCACCCGGGGGTCCTCGACGTGGTCGATGGTGGTGGAGCCGGGGTAGGCGTCGGCCACCATCTCGGCCATCTGCTGGACACTGAAGGACTCGGTGAACTGGTTGAAGACCCGGAACTCGCCCTCCGCCGCGGGGTTGAGCAGGGCCAGCTCCACACAGGCCAGGGTGTCTCGGATGTCGAGCATGCCCCGGGTCTGGCCCCCGGTCCCGTACACGGTGAGGGGGTGGCCCACCACGGCCTGGACGCAGAAGCGGTTGAGCACCGTGCCGAACACGGCGTCGTAGTCGAAGCGCGTGGCCAGGTCCTCGTGCATGGTGGTCTCGTCGGTCTCCTGGCCGTAGACCACGCCCTGGTTGAGGTCGGTGACCCGCAGCCCCCAGATGCGACAGGCGAAGTGCAGGTTGTGGCTGTCGTGCACCTTGGACAGGTGGTAGAAGGACCCGGGCTGCTTGGGGTAGGGCAGCACGTCGGTGCGGCCCTTGTGGGTGATCTCGATGTAGCCCTCTTCGATGTCGATGTTGGGGGTGCCGTACTCCCCCATGGTCCCGAGCTTCACGAGGTGGATGGCGGGATTGCGCTCGGCGATGGCGTACATCAGGTTGAGGTTGCCCACCACGTTGTTGACCTGGGTGTACACGGCGTGGGCCCGGTCGATCATGGAATAGGGGGCGCTGCGCTGCTCGGCGAAGTGCACCACGGCGTCGGGCTCGAAGCGGTCGAGCAGCGTCTCGACGAAGCGGTGGTCGGTGAGGTCGCCGACGAAGGCGTCCACGGTGAGGCCCGAGACCTCGTTCCAGCGCCGCACCCGGTGCTGGAGATGGGTGATGGGGACGAGGCTGTCCACCCCCATCTCGAAGTCGTACTGCCGACGGCAGAAGTTGTCGACCACGCCCACGTCATGGCCCCGGCGTGACAGATGCAACGCCGTCGGCCAACCCAGGTACCCGTCGCCCCCCAGCACGAGGATCCTCAAGCCCCCACCCCCTTCACCGCGAGGGGTACCGGGTGCTCCGGCCCCCCCAAGCCAATGGCCCGGCTCCGACCTGCCGCGCAGCAGCGCGGATTGCAGATCGAGCTGACCGAACCCCCGAAGAACCAAGTATGGAGCGCCGTCGCGGCGTCGCACATCGTCAGAATTGGGTAGCGGGTTGGCCCATTACCTCGCGGAGCGTGGTGACAGCGGGGCTATTGGCCTCGGTGGGCGAGGACGAACCAGCCGGCCTCGTCCCGGGCGGCGTCGACGACGAGCCCCTCCTCTGCGAACCACGGCGCCAGTTCTTCCCACAGGTAGCGGTGCTCGACGGGAGCGCTCAAGCGGTCGAAGGTGTCGAGGACGAGGCTGCGCAGCGGCTTGCCCCGGTAGCTCGCCATGGGGAGGCGGGCGAGGGGCCCGATGCCGGCCCGTTGGCCCGCCGCGCCGAGCTGGACGACGCCCAGGTAGAGCAGTACCGCCACCGGCGCGCTCAGGAGGCGCAGCAGCCGGTGCGGGGTGCGCACCGTCACGGACCGCAACGCCGCGGAGGCGGCCAGGGCCACGCGGCGCGCCCCGAATCGCGCCGGCCGGCTGTAGAGGTACACGAGGACCCGACCCCGGGGGGAGAGCCACCGCACGAGAGTGCGGAACCCGGCGCGGGGGTCCTCGAGATGGTGCAGCACCCCGAGGCACACCACCAGGTCGACACCGCCGGGACGCACGGGGGCCGATCGCAGGTCGGCGCGGACCACGAGGACGTTGTCGAAGGGCGCGAGGTTGCGCGCCGCCGCCTTCACCGCGCTCGAGCCGTCCAGGGCGACCAACCCTTCGAGATGGGGGGCGAGAAAGCGGGTGTAGCGCCCCTTGCCGCATCCGGCGTCGAGCCCGATCTGACCCTGCAGCGAGTCCATGTCGAGGTCGCGGAAGTAGACCTCGGCGAACTGGCTGTCCTCGTCGCGCACGTCGTCGAAGGTGTTCCACTCGTAGCCGAAGCTCTCGAAGGTCCGCGCCGTCGTGGCGTCGGGAGCGGCATCGCCGCTCAGGTCGAGGTACCCCTGTTGGACGGGAAACCGGTGTCCTCGAGGACACCGCACCACGGAGCTCGGCTCGGACGCGTCCTCGGGGGCGAGCGCTTCGCCGCAGCGTGGACAACCGAAGAGCTCGAGCAGTCGACGACGCACCACCAGATCCCTCCGCACACGGCTCCCCCCGTCGCCGCGGCGTCAGGTTAGCCGGGCACCGGGGCCGATCCCGGGGATCGCCGGTCAACGCCACGGGCCAGGGCCAGGGGAACCACCCTTGTATTGTCACCGCGCGTGCGCATCCTGACCGTGGCCAACCATCTCGGCGCACGGGGGGGCCTGGAACGGACGCAGCTGACCAACTGCCGGGCTCTCGCCGCCCGGGGCCATCGCCTCGACCTCGTCTACGTCAGCGCCGGTGACTTCACGAAGGAGTGGGAGGCCTTCGCCGAGACCATGGTCCCCACGGCCGGGACGCTCCTGCGTCGCCGCCGTCCGCTCGCCTCGGTGGCGGGCGTGGCCGGCGCGCTGCGGGCGGGACGCCGCCTGCGGCCCGACGCGTTGTACGTCTACCGCTACTGGGACATTCCCTACGCGGTGACCGTCGGCGCCCTAGCCGGGGCCCCTGTCGTGTTCCATCTGTGTCTTCCCCCGCCCGGCTCGGTGCCGCCCTGGCTCCGGCCCTTCCTTCGGCGCGTGAGCCGGACGTTGTCGGTGTCGCAGGACACCGCCACCCGTTGGGCCGGCACGGGTTTGCGTGCCGATGTCACGAGCGTCGTGCTCACCGGGATCGACCTGCTCCGCTACGTCCCCGCCCCGCCCGGGCGTCGCGCCGCCATCCGGCGGGAGCTCGGGATCGCCGATGACGCCTTCCTCGTGCTCTACGCGGGGCGGATCGGACGCGAGAAGGGCGTCGACGTCCTGGTGCGCGCCGTGGCGGCGCTCGAGGAGCGGGCCCCGGGCGCGCATCTCCTCGTCGTGGGCTCTCCGTCGCTCGGGGCGGACCCGGCCGACTCGGGGCGCTATGAGGCCGAGCTGCGCGATCTGGCCCGGGACCGGGCCGTGAGCTTCCTGCCCGCCCAGAGCGACGTGCTCGGCATCATCCAGGCGGCGGACGTGGCCGTGGTGCCGAGCTTGTGGCCCGAGCCCCTGTCGCGATCGGTGATGGAGCCGCTGGCGTGCGCCGTCCCCGTGGTGGCGACGCGCGTCGGGGGCAACCCCGAGATCCTCACAGGCTGGTTGTCGCAGTACCTCGTCGAACCGCACGACGTGAGGGGCTTGGCCGACGCACTGGCCGCGCTCTACCGGTGGCGTGACGAGGAGCCCGATCTGGGCGACCGCTGCCGCCGGCACGCGCAGGACCGGCTGTCGCTCGACGCCGAGGTGGACGCCATCGAGGCGGCTCTCGACGCTGCGGCCCGGGCCTACCGGACGCGCCCGCGCCGGTGGCGAGCGAGCTCGGCCAAGGACGTGACGTCGTGGGGGTAGATGCCGTGGTACGGGTGGAAGATGCGCCGGCCGCCCGGTCGCCTCGACTCGTAGAGCATGACGGGGAGTCGCACCGGCGTGCGCCACGCGTGGACCAGGGTCTCGGTGCGCGTGGCACGGGACGTGGCCGGCTCTTCGGGCCACCACGGCCGGAAGCACGTGTCGGGCACGAGCGGGATGCCGAAGGCCTGGGCGTAGACGGGGATCTTGTACTCGAGGAACCCGAGCTCGGGCTCGTCGATGCCGGCGTAGGCCGACATGAACGCGCGCGGCGCCACGAGCCCGATGAACTGACAGCACAGGGGGTCCGATACCGGCCCCCAGCGCCGGGCGACGTGGTCCAGGAAGGTGTCGTACTCGCGCCGCGCCTCGCCGCGCGTCCACTGCCACCACGCTTCGACCTCGCGCACCGGGCGCACGCCGGATATGAGCATCTCCCCCGGGGCCATGGCGGGCAGGACCGTGCGCAGGGGCGAGACCACCACCGTGTCCCACTGGGCCAGGAAGACCGAGTCCCATGCCAGGCCGGCGCCGCGACCGGTGAACCACCGGCTCAGCATGATGTCGCCGTGGCGCCACTTGTAGCGCTCGTCCCGGTCGTCGGGGTAGGCCCAGAAGTCGTCGACGAGCGGTCCCAGCGCGGCAGTGAAGTCTCGTTCCTCGGAACGGGGCCCGCCGTAGAGCGCGTAGATGGGGACGCCCGGGTTGCGACGGCGCAGGAGCCGCAACCGGTTCTCGCACACCACGACATCGCGATAGAACCAGAACAGGATGCCGAGCTGCACCCGGCGAGCATATCGACCACCTCTGCGGGAGCGACCCGATGACCACCGAGCCCACCGGCGCGGTGTGGGCCTACTGGGAGAACCATCGGCGGGATCGACGATCGGAGTACCTCGACCTGTGCGTCGAGACCATCGAGCGCCACGTGGCGCCGCTCGAGCTGCACGTGCTGTCGCGCCACGATGCGATCGATTGGCTGCCCGACCTCGACGTCGACCGCTGGGAGTCGTTGCCGGCTCCCAACTTCCGCTCCGACTACGTCCGCTCCCGACTGCTCCAGCGCTACGGGGGCGTCTGGATCGACGTCGACACCGTGGTGCTGGCGCCGCTGTCGCAGCTCCTCGACGAGCTCGACGACACCGGCGTGGTGTGCTTCGGCAAGGAGCTCGGGCGCTTCTTCGGCGGGTTGTGCGCGGCGGCACCGGGGACGGCGTTCGTCGACGCGTGGGCGGAGGGCCAAGACAAGGCGTTGTCGCGTCGCACCGACTGGGCCGACCTTCCCTATGCCGCGCTCGCCCAGGACGTCACGTGGGAGGTGGCCCGGCGCCTGCCGTGGAAGGCCCTTCCCATGGAGCGCGTGGCCCCGGTGCCCTGGTACGAGTGGCGCCGGTTCTTCTCGCGCCTCGAGTCCCCCCGCCGGCTCCTGCCGCCGAACCCGCTCACCGTGGTGCTGTGGAACGTGGTCATGGGGCCCGTCCTGCGGGACCGGACCCGGGCCGAGCTCCTCGCCGGCCACACCCTTCTGGCGCGACTCCTGCGCATGGGCCTGGGACGTTCCACCGCGGCGCAGGAGGAGGACGTCTGGACCGCCATGCACGCCCTGTCGGCGTTGCGCTTCTCCCTGCCGGGCCAGCGCCTGGAGTCGATGTTCCGGCGCGGGCTCGACCTCCAGCGACGGCCATGACGTCCGGCGTCCCGTCGCCCGCCGCCCCGGGCACCGACGCGGGTACCGGTGCCGGGCCCGACCTGCGCGTGGAGGCCATCACGTCGGGCCGGCTGGCGGCGTCGAGCCGGTTCCGCGTGCTCCAGCACGTCGAGCCGCTGCGCCGCCTCGGCATCGCGGTCTCGGCGCGCCCACCGCGGGTCTCGAAGTACGCCTCGCTCCCCCGCCGCTGGGAGCACCGGGGCGCGCTGGCGCCGGGGGCGCGATTGGCGTTGCAGGGAGCCAAGCTGGCGGCGCGGCTCCCGAGCGTGGCCCGTTCGTGGCGCGCCGACATGACCTGGCTCGAACGCGAGGTTTTGCCCGGCCACCGCACCCTCGAGCCGGTCTTGCACCGTCCCGTCCTGTTCGACGTGGACGACGCCATCTGGCTCCTGTCCCCCGGGCACGAGCGCGCCGCCCGGGCCGTGGCCCGCAGCGCGGCGTGCGTCATCGCCGGCAACGACTTCCTCGCCGACTGGTTCGGGACTGTCGCTCCGGCCGTCGAACGGGTGTGGACGGCGATCGACACCGAGCGCTTCGCCCCCGCGGCGCTCCCCCACGACGGCTTCGTGCTCGGATGGACGGGCTCGGGGTCGAGCCTGCGTTACCTGCGCGCCATCGCCCCGGCCGTGGGGCGCTTCCTGGCCGAGGCACCCGAGGCACGCGTGACGGTCATGGCCGATGCATTCGTCGACCTCCCGGGTATCCCCGCGGACCGGCTCGAGCTCGTCTCGTGGAGCCCGGACACCGAGGCGTCAGCGGTGCAGGGCTTCGACGTGGGCTTGATGCCGCTCACGGGCGGAGACTGGGCCAAGGGGAAGTGCGCCTTCAAGATGCTGCAGTACCTGGCGTGCGCGGTCCCGGCGGTGGTGTCCCCGGTGGGCATGAACACCGAGGTACTGGCCATGGCCGAGGTGGGCCTGGCCGCCAGCTCCGACGACGAGTGGGTCGAGGCGTTGTTGACGCTGTATCGCGACCGCGACCGCGCCGATCTGCTCGGGCGCAACGGCCGAGCGCTCACCGAGCGAGCCTTCTCCCTGCCCGTCATCGCTGCGCAGCTGGGGCGCGTCATGCGCCGGTACCGGTGAGCACCCCTCCCGAGGTCGTCGGGGTGGGCCCGTCGCCCGGCGTGCACGTGCTCGTCGTCGCCTACGGGGACTCGGCCGCGCTGGGCGACTGCCTCGAGGCGCTGGGCGGCGCGTACCCGGTGGTGGTGGTGGACAACTCGTCCTCGGCGGCGACGGGTGCGGTCGTGGCGCGCGCCGGGGCCCGGTACGTCGATCCGGGCGAGAACCTCGGCTTCGCCGCGGCGGTCAACCTCGGCCTCGATTCCATCCCCCTGCGCGACGCGGACGTCCTGCTCCTCAACCCCGACGCCGTGATCGCTCCCGACGCCGTGGAGCTGCTGCGCCGCGCCCTGCACGCCGGAGGATCGGTGGCGTGCGCGGCCCCGGCCCAGCATCGCCCGGGATCCGACGTGCCGTCGTCGCCGGTGTGCTGGCCCTTCCCGACACCGGCGCGGGCCTGGGCCGAGGCGGTGGGCCTGGGGCGCTTCGCGGGGCTGGGGATACGTCATCGCCTCGGTGCTCCTCGTGCGCGGCGAGGCCCTGGTCGATGTCGGAGGGCTCGACGAAGGGTTCTTCCTCTACGCCGAGGAGGCCGATTGGGAGCGTCGGGCCACGCGCCGCGGCTGGCGTGTGGCCTACTGCGAGGAGGCGTCGGCCGTGCATGCCGGCGCGGCCACGGACCCCGACCCGGCGCGACGGCAGGTCCGGTTCCACGCCGGGGTGGAGACCTACGTGCGCAAGTGGCACGGGACGTGGGGATGGCACTCCTATCAGGCGGCCACGGTGCTGACGGCACTGCGGCGCGCCGTGCCGGCGCGTGGCGAGCGCCGGCGCGCCTCGGTGCGCCTGGCCCGGCTCTACGCCTCGGGCCCCGTCCGCACGGCGCGCCAGCAAGCCATGATCCCGCCGCGCCGGCACCGCGTCCCGGACCTGGGCGGCGTCGGGGAGGGCGGCTGATGGCGGAACCGGCGCACGTGCTCCTGGTGGACAGCTCCGGGTACGCAGACCTGGGTGGGGCGTCGACGGTGTTGAACGAGATCATCTCCCGGGTCGACCGCGACCGGTTCGTCCCGGCGCTGGCGTGCTTGTCCCCCGGCGGATGGCCCGACCTCGTGCGCCAGAGCGGCACGGCGGCCTACAGCTTCCCCCGCTCCCGCCTGCGGTCGCCGCGCAATCTGGTGGCGCTGGTGCTCGGCCTACGCGCTGTGGTGCAGCGCGAGAAGACGACGCTCATCCACGCCAGTGAGAACACGGCCCTGCTGTACGCCAGTGTGACGGGACGGTTGACCCGGACCCCGGTGATCTGGCACATCCATTCCCCTTTGCAGCCGCGTGGACGTGCCGAGCGCGCCGTGGCGCGCGTCCTGCGCAGACTTCCCCCTGCGCACATCGTGTTCACCTCCGACGGCGCACGCCGTCGCACGGTGCCGTTCCCCGACGTCGAGTGGTCGGTCGTGACCCCGGGTGTCGATGTCGAGCAGTGCCGTAGTGGCGATCCGGCACGCGGCCGTGATGCGTTTCGCATCCCGGGTGACGCCCTCGTGCTGTCGATGTTCGCCCGGGTGGGGCTCATGAAGGGCCAGGCGGATTTCGTCGCCGCCCTGGGTCGGCTCTCGACGCGCTTTCCGAACCTGTACGGCGTCATGTGCGGGCCGGCCGACGAGGGCTCGGCCTACTGGCGCAGGCTCCAGCGCCTCGTGGTCGAGCACCATCTGGAGGAGCGCCTCCTCATCCCCGGAGACGTGCGCCCCCCGCTGAAGGACGACCTGGTGGCGGGGTCCGACATCGTGGTGCACCCGTCGCACGCCGAGTCCTTCGGCCTCGCCGTCCTCGAGGCCATGGCGGCGGGCAAGGCTGTCGTGGCCGCCGACACCGACGGGCCCCGCCTGCTGATCGAGGACGGCGTGAGCGGCGTGCTCGTCCCCCCGGGCGACGTCGACGCGCTCAGCGCCGCACTGGCCCGCCTGCTCGACGACCCCGGGGCGCGTGCCGCGCTCGGGGCCGGAGCCGCCCTCGTCGGGGAGCGCCACGGCGTGGACGACATGGTCCGCAAATTCGAAGCGCTGTGGGACGACGTGCTCGGACGAAGGCCGGGCCGACCCGTTTAGGGCTCGGAACGCCGCGGCGCGGCCGCACCTCGAGACGGTCGGCGCAGGGACCGCCCGACCAGCGGGATCCGCCGTCGCCATCGGATGTAGCGCATGTAGCGGGCATAGAGCGCCTCGTACTCGCGGCGTTGCGCGACGGCGTCGGCCATCCAGCGCGGCGTCTCGCGCTCCGGCGTCCCCGGCAGCCTGTCGTGGGGCCCGGCCAGAGCGCCCAGGATCTCGACGGTCTCCTCCGTGCCCTCACCACGCTCCTGGTCGCGAGCGGGGCGGGCCCGGTCCCCCGAGACCGAGACCGAGGCCGCCGCACCGGCCAGGTCGTCGTCACCGGCGCGCAACGGCACCGACGACGCGGGGCCGAGCCACCGGGCGAGGGCGCCGACCGCCTCGTGGGGGTCGGCCAGGAGGTCCTCGTAGGCCATGACGTAGCCGGGGTGCCCGGCCAGGGCGCCCAGCGCGGCGCGGTTGTAACGCTCCCACAGGGCGAGCCCGAGGCTCAGGGTGAACCCCTGCCGGACACGCAACGACCGGGCCACGGCGACGGGGTCGCGCCACACGAGCACGGTGGCCACGGGCGCCGGCAGCAACGACCGCCACCACGGCAGGAGCAGGCACAGGCGAGGGTCCTTCCACACCACCGGTCCGTCGACGGGGAAGGCCTGCCGGGCCGCGCGCGCCGCGCCCGACGCAAGACGGGCCACGACCGGGGCGCGCTCCCACCCGGGGTCGAGCTCGGGAGGGGCGCTCCAACTCCCGCCCAGCGCGCCCAGGACCGCATCGTCGAGGTCGGTGAGCGCCTGGCTCTCGTAGTGGACGGGGTTGTCGTAGCGGCCGACCACCAGATCGTCGCCGGCGGGCACCGTCAGACCGAGGTGGCCGAGCGCGCCCGTCAAGGCGGACGTGCCGCTGCGGTGCATTCCCACCACGAGGACCCACGGCCCCGGAGGCAGTCCTCGTTCGACGGTATTGGCCAACGCCGCGTCGCCGCCTCTCAAGAAGATCGCTCCTCGACGCCGTCTTCGTCGTCCCGATGGTTCCGCGCCGAAGGCGCCCAAGCTATAGGACGATGATGCAGAGGACGGGCAGTAGCCTCAGCGACGTGCCAGAGCAGCGCCAGGGGCGAGTCGAGGCCGCCACGCCCGACACGTCCCTGGCCGATGCGATCCCGGTGACGGCGAGGACCGTCCTGCAGTGCGGAGCCGGCACCGGGTGGATCGCCAGCCGCTTGAAGCAGCGTCAGCCCGCGCCGGTCGTATACGGCACGGACTTCCCCGACGTCTCGACGGGCCCCGCCACGCGTGGCCCGGCCCGGGCCGCTCCTGGGTTCGACGACCTCGACGGCTATCACGAGACCGACCTCGAGTGCGCCCTCCCCCCGCTCGCGCCGGGCTCGGTGGACTGCATCGTGTACGCAGACGTCCTTCCCCGCTTCGTCGACCCCTTGGCCGCGCTCCTGCGCCAGCGCGGGCTGTTGTCGGAGACGGGGTCGGTGGTGTGCTCGGTCCCCAACCTGCAGCATCACGGGCTCGTGGCGGGGATCCTGCGTGGTCTGTTCCCCTACATCCCCGGCACCCTCCTCGATCCGTCCTACGTCCGGCTCTTCACCTCGGCGAGCGTCATGCAGGTGCTCCTCGACGCCGGCTACGCGCCGAACACCGTCGGTCGCGTCGAAGACGACGGGGCCGCGGCCGTCGTGGTGGCCGGCGCGCCGCTGTTCGAACTGCTGGGCGTGGGGGCCGCCGACGCCGAACGTGATCTGCGCACGTCGCGTCTCATCGTGCGGGGCTCGGCACTGCCCCCGGCGAATGCGTCCGACGAGGTGCCGCTGACGTTCGTGGCCTGTGTCAACGACGACGCCCAGCTCGATGCGAACCTGCGCCGCTCGCCGTGCCTGGAGGCCGGGGGACCCCACGAGCTGCTCACCTTCCGCGACTGTGCCAGCGCGGCGGAAGGGCTGAATGCCGGGATCGAGCGGGCCCGCAACGAATTCGTCGTCCTCGTGCACCAAGACGTGTACCTACCCGCCGGCTGGCCGGCTCGCATGGTGACCCAGTGGCGACTGGCCGAGCGCGCTCGGCGGCCCCATCGGGATCGCCGGAGTGTTCGGGGTGCTCGACCGGAAGGTCCCCTTCGACGCCATCGGGCACGTCGTGCACAGGGACCGCCTCCTCGCCCACCGCAGCCTGCCCTCGGACGTGGACGGTCTCGACGAACTGCTCATGGTGGTGCCGAGAGACACACCGTTGCGGGTCGACGCTGCGCTGGGGTGGCATCTCTACGGCACCGACCTCGCCTTGCAGGCACAGCAGCGGACGCTGCGGGTGGTGGTCCTCGACGCGCTGTGCCACCACAACTCGCTCACCGGCCGGGTGCCGTGGAAGTACCGGGAGAGCGAACGCGTGCTGGCCGAGAAGTGGGCCGATCTCCTCCCGATCCACACAAACCTGTCGTCCATCGGGGCCTGGCTGACCGACGCGGATGCACCGGTTGGACCGGCAGTCCCCGACGGGCCCGTCGACGAGGACGCGGGGGTGACGCCGGCGGCGGTCGCCGAGCTCGTCACGCGCCTGCGTCACGAGCAGGGCGCGCTGAACTACGAGCTGGAGCAGGCCCGTCTGCAGGTGGCGTCGATGCAGCAGAGCCCGTTCTGGCGGGCCCGCCAGGCGTACGTGGCGGTCCGGGACCGGCTGGCGCGGGGCCGCTGAACTGACGCGTGCCGCTGCGCCGACAGGGGCCACCGATGCGACGCGGGCCCACTGATCCGGGGTGGCGGCCTATAAGGTGAACAGGTCGTGTCAACACTCTTGAGCGTGGTCATGCCGACGCACGACCGGGCCCGCGAAGTCGGGCGGGCCGCCGCCTCGGTCCTGTCCCAGGACGTCGAGAACCTCGAGCTCGTCATCGTCGACGACAGTTCCTCCGACGACACCCCGGCCGTCCTCGACCGCCTGACGGCCCAGGACAGCCGCGTCCGTGTCGTGCACACCGACGAGACCGTGGGACCGTGTGTGGCCCGCAATCGCGGCCTGGCGGTGGCGAGCGGCGAGCTCGTGGCGTTCTGCGACGACGACGACGCCTGGTTCCCCGGCGTCGGGGGCGTGATCATGGGCTTCCTCGACCAACACCCCGACGTGGTGGCGGCCTCGTCGTGGCACGTCGTCCTCCACCCCGGCAGCGGCGGAGCAGCGGTGTTCCGCGGCCCGCTCGAGTACGGGCGCGACCAGTTGTTGTGGCAGAACTTCGTGGCGCTGCCCTTCGCCGTGTTGCGCCGGGGCGCCCTGCGCTTCGACGTCAGCTTCGACCCCGACCTGCCCACGGGCGAGGACTGGGACCTGTGGCTGCGCTGCGCGGAGGACGGGGCGGTGCGCACCGTGCCGCACGTGGGGTATCTCTACACCCAGCACGGTGGGAGCCGGGTGACGCGCACCGCCGACGGTCAGGTGATCGGCAGGCGCAACTTCCTGGCCAAGCACGGGGCGGAGATGTCAGGCGCGTGCCGCCTCTTCCACGAGACGGTGCTCGCCGGCTACGAGCACGGGCGCGGCGCCATGGTGCGCGGCCTCGTCCCCGCGCCGGGGCGTTCCGTGCGCGACAGCGTCACCGTCGGTGCGCTGCTCGCATCGAGCTTCGCCGCCGTCCGAGCCGGGCGCCGCCGCCGGGACCCGGGGCTCCAGTCGCGCGTCATGGCGTCGATGTTGGCGCGTCGCTCGACGTAGACTTCGGGCTGGTACGGGGCGATGCCTGGCTCCGCGGATCGTGGGAGAGGGGCGACGATGCGTGGCAGCGGAGACGCCCCGGCCAGCGGGTCCGACGCCGTGCCGTTCTCGGTGCGGGCCGGGGACGCTGCCGACGCGTCCGCCGTGGCCGTGCTGCACGCCCAGCTGATCGCCGAGGGCTTCTTGTCGAGCCTCGGCCCGCGCTTTCTGACGCGCCTGTACCGCCGCATCACGCGATCGGAGGGCTCGTTCCTGTTGGTGGCCGAGGCCGAGGGCTCCCCCATCGGGTTCATCGCGGGGTCGGTGGCGGTGCGTCGGCTGTACCGGGCCTTCCTGCGGCGCGACGGCCTGGCCGCGTCGCTCGGCGCGCCGCTTCGTCTCGTGACGGCGGTGCCGCGCGTCCTCGAGACCCTGCGCCACGGACGGGGTGGTCCCACCGCCGAGGGTGGCGAGCTGTTGGCGGTGGCCGTCGACCCCCGGTGGAGAGCCCGGCACGTGGGCCGAGCACTGGTCGAGGCGTTCCTCGCCGAGCTCGACCGTCGCGCCGTCACCTCGGCGCACGTGGTGGTGGGGGCCGACAACGCGCCCGCCATCGCCTTGTACCGCCGGGCCGGCTTCAGCCCGGCGCAGACCTTCGAGATGCACCGGGGCACCGAATCGGTCCTCATGCGCTGCGCCGTGGGGCGCGCCCCCACCCCCGGCGGGGCCGAGCCGCGCCCCGGCGCGACCGGTGACGCGCCTGATCGGGATCGCCGTCGCCGCGGTGGCCGCCGGTGTGGTGCTCACGCCGGTGGCGATGATGGTGGCGACACGCACGGGGGTCGTCGACCGGCCCGGGCCCCTCAAACCCCAGGCGTCGCCCGTCCCGTACCTGGGCGGGGTGGCCGTCTTCGCCGCCGCGCTCGTGGGGGCGGCGCTCGGCCATCCGGCGGTGATCGGGCCCCTGGCCGGCGCGGTGGTCCTCGGTGTCCTCGACGACCGCTTCGACGTGCCCGCCGTGGCCCGACTGGCCGGGCAGGTGGCGGTGGGAGCGGGGATCGCCGCGGTCGTGCCCACGCGACTGGGTGCGGCGGGGGGAGGCGTGCTCGTGGTGCTCGTGACCGTCGTGCTCATGAACGGCGTGAACTTCCTCGACGGGCTCGATGCGTTGGCCGCCGGGGTCGTCGCCGTGGCCTGCGTGGCCTTCGCCGTCGTGCTCCACGGCGGTGGTCGGGATCTCGCCGTGGCCCTGGCCGGCGCCCTGGCCGGATTCCTCGTCTACAACCGCCCGCCGGCTCGCGTCTACCTCGGCGACGCCGGTTCGTATCTCCTCGGCGCCGCGCTGTGCGTCCTGCTGGCGTCGGCCTGGACCTCGGGGACGCGGCCTGCGCTCGGCGTGGCCAGCCTCGTGATCGTCGCCGTCCCCGTGGGCGAGGTGGCCTTCGCCATCGTGCGGCGGGCCCGGGCCCGGCGGTCCATCACGAGCGGTGACCGGCGCCACCCCTACGATCTCGTCGTGGCGCGTGGCTGGGCGCGGGGCGCGGCCGCCCTGGCGTACGTCGGAGGCGAGGCCGTGCTGGCCGGGGCGGCGGTGGGCGCGTCGCGCGCCACGGGCCTGGCCGCGCCGTTGTCCGCCGTGGCCGCCTCCGCCGTCGTGGTCGTGGGCGTGGCCGGGGTGTGCGGGGCGCTGTCGCCGGGCCCCGAGGAACCGGCATGAGCCGCGTCTACCTGTCACCTCCAGACGTCGGTGACGAGGAGCGGCGCATGATCCTCGAGGCGCTCGACTCGGGATGGATCGCGCCGCTCGGTCCGCACGTGGACCTGTTCGAGGAGGAGATGGCGCGCCGCGTCGGCGTCCCTCACGCCGTGGCGCTGTCGAGTGGCACGGCCGCTCTGCATCTGGCGCTGCTCCTGGTCGGTGTGCGCGCCGGGGACGACGTCCTCGTGCCCACGTTCACCTTCGTGGCCACGGCCAACGCGGCCACCTACATCGGCGCCCGTCCCGTCCTCGTCGACTGCGACGCGCACACGTGGCAGATCGACCCCGACCTGGTCGCCCAGGAGCTCGAGGACCGGGCCCGGCGCGGGGCGCTGCCCCGGGCGGTGGTGGCCGTCGACCTCTACGGGCAGACGGCGGACTACGGGCGGCTCGTGCCCCTGTGCGAGCAGTACGGGGTGGCGCTGGTGGAGGACGCGGCCGAAGCCCTGGGCGCCACGCACCGGGGGGCGGCGGCCGGTTCCTTCGGCGACGCCGGCGTGTTCTCGTTCAACGGGAACAAGATCATCACCACGAGCGGTGGGGGGATGCTCGTGTCGCGCCACGAGGAGCTCGTGGACCGGGCCCGGCACCTCGCCACCCAGGCCCGTGAGCCCGAGGCCCATTACGAGCACATCGACCTCGGGTTCAACTACCGCCTGAGCAACCTGCTCGCCGCCCTGGGCGTGGCACAGCTCCGGGGCCTCGACCGCCACATGGCGCGTCGCCACGAGATCAACGCCGCCTATCGCGCCGCCCTGGGCGCGGTCCCGGGCATCACGTTCATGCCTCGGGCCGGCTACGGGGAGCCCAACGACTGGTTGACCTGCATCCTGGTCGAGCGCGACGCCTTCGGCGCCTCCCCCGAGGACATCCGGGTGGCGCTCGAGTCCGAGGACATCGAGGCCCGCCCCACCTGGAAGCCCTTGCACCTCCAGCCGCTGTTCGCCGGCACCCCCGTGGTGGGGGGCGCGGTGGCGGCCGGGGTGTTCGAGCGGGGCCTGTGCCTGCCGAGCGGCTCCACGCTGTCGGGCGCGGACCTGGGGCGCGTCGTCGGGGTCATCGAGCAGCTCGCGCCCCGCGCCTAGGCTCCCGGGGTGCGCGAGCGGGGGGTAGCCCGCCACGGCGTGGCGACGGGCGCCGCGCTCGAGGCCGGGAGCGAGATGCGAGCCGACTCCGGTCGGGCGTGGGTGGGCGACGTCGTCGGCGTGCTGTGGACGGTCGGGGCGGCGGTGCTCGTCCTGGTGCCGCTGCTGCGGCCGGGGGTGTCCCTCGGCCCCTTCGACCTGTTGTCGCGCTTCGGGCTGACCCGCCAGCCCGGGGTGGCCGTCCACAACGCCGTCCAGGCCGACCAGATCCAGCAGTTCGTGCCGTGGACGAACCTGGCGTGGCAGCAGGTCCACGGCGGCCACCTGCCGTTGTGGGACCCCGACAACGTGCTCGGGACCCCGTTGGCGTTCAACTGGCAATCGGGCGTGTTCAGCATCCCCGCCCTGGTGGGATACCTGTTCCCGGTTCACTTCGCGTACACGGCCATGGTGCTCACGAAGCTCGTCATCGCCGGGACCGGCGCCTACGTGCTGTGCCGCGTGCTCCGGCTCGGCCCCCTGGCGGCCGCCTTCGGGGGGACGGCGTTCGAGCTGTCGGGCCCCATGATCGTCCACGCCGGGTGGCCCCACACCTCGGTGACGTGTTGGGCCGGGTGGATGTTCGCGGCCATCGTCGGGCTCCTGCGCGGGGGGCGGCGGATGCCCAACATGGTGATGCTCGCCCTGGCCGTCGGTTTCGCCGTGTACGGGGGCCACCCCGAGAGCCTGATCGCCATGGGTCTGGCCGCGGTCGTGTTCGTGGTGGCCTTCCTCGTGGTGCGCGGCCGCCGCGAGGGAGGAGCGGTCCTCGGGCCCGTGCGTGACCTCGTGGTCGGCGCGCTGTGCGGCTTCGGCCTCGGTGCGCCGCTTCTCTTCCCCGGCGTCCAGCTCGCACTGTCCTCGGTGCGGCGCAACGGCACCGGGACCCCGGCCTTCCCGCTGTCGCACCTGCCCAACCTGGTGCTCGTGGGCCTCCAGGGCAACGACTTCACCACGGCGGCCTACGTCGGGGTCATCGTCCTCGCCCTCGCCGTCGTCGGGGCCCGGGTGTCGTGGAAACGACCCGAGGTGCCCGCCCTCGTGGCGGTCACGGTCGTGAGCGCTCTGCTCACCTTCTTCTCCCCCGCCAACTCGCTCCTGCACCTCGTGCCGGGGGGCCGCACGGTGACGTGGAGCCGGTCGGTCATGCTCATGGCGCTGGCGCTGGCCATCCTGGGGGCGTACGGGGTCGAGGCGTTGGTGCGCAGCGCCCGCGACACCGTGGCGCTGCGGTGGGCGGCGGGATCCTTCGGCGTGCTCGCCGTGGCGGTGCTCGGCCTGGCCGCGGCCTCGGCACTCGGCTCGGCCCCGGCGGTGGCCCGCCACCGCTCGAGCCTCGTGTGGCCCGCCGTCCAGGCCGTGGCCGGACTGGCGCTGGCCGGGTGGTGGTTGTGGTCGCGTCGCGCCGGCGGCCACTCTCCGGGTCACGGTCGGCGCGGGACGCGCTGGGGCTGTGCGGTGCTCCTCGCCCTCGAGACCGGCTTCCTCCTCGCCGCGGGCATCCCCTTCTGGCCGGTGAGCTCCACCTACTTCCCCACCACCCCGACCATCACGGCGCTCGAGAACACGGTGGGGCCGTCACTGGTCGGCTACGGCTCGTGCCGCACGCTGCGGTACCTGACGCCGTCGAAGAACGAGGTGGGGATCAGGCCGAACGCCAACATCGGCTACGGCCTGCACGAGATGGTCGTCTACGACCCCATCATCCCCTCCGCCTACTTCCGGGCGTGGCTGGCCGCCGGCGGCCAGGAATCGCCCCCCTCGCTCATCCAACTGGGCATGTTCTGCGCGCAGATCTCCACCGCGGCGCAGGCCCGGGAGTTCGGCGTGCGCTTCGTCCTCGAGCCACCAGGGCGGGTCAAGCTCGAAGGCCAGTACATCGCGCTCGGCGTGTTCGACAGGGAGAGGCTCGTCTTCATCCCCGGCGCGGGCCCCGCCATCGCCGATCCGGTCCCCCCCGGCGGGGCGGCGCTGCCCATCGACGCCACCGGAACGCTCCTTCCCGTGACCTACCCGAGCCCGTCGTCGTGGCGCGTGGTGGTGGACGGCACCGCGCCCAGCATCGTGCGGTTTCACCTGACCGACGTGCCGGGATGGCACGCGTCGATCGACGGTCACGCGTTGTCGCTGCAGTCGTGGGCGCAGGGGTCGATGCTCCAGGCGCGCGTCCCCGCCGGCCGGCACGTGATCGTGCTCGACTACTGGCCCACCGCCTTCAGCGCCGGGCTGGCCGTGGCCGGGGCCGTCGTCGTCGGCGGCGTGCTGGCCCTGAGCACGGGCGTGGTCCTCCGCCGACGATCGCGGCGCGGCGCGCCGGCCCCGTGAGCGCGGGCGGGGCGGGCATCGATGTCGTCGTCGTCGCCTACGGACCCGCGGAGTCCCTCGCCGACGCGCTGTCGGCGCTGCAGGGCGAGTACGCCGTCCTCGTCGTCGACAATTCGTCCTCCGAGGCGACCGCGGCCGTGGTGGGCCGGGCCGGGGCCCGGTACGTCGACGCCGGGGCCAACCTCGGGTTCGCCGCCGCGGTCAACGTGGCGTTGTCGCACCTCACCGACCCGGGGCGCGACGTGCTGTTGCTGAACCCCGACGCCCGCATCGACAGCGACGCCGTGGCGCGCCTGCACGACGAGCTGCTCGCCCACCCCGACGTCGCCTGCGTGGCGCCGGTCCAGCACGCGCCGGGCTCGGACCGGCCCAGCCGGGCCCGCTGGCCGTGGCACACGCCTGCGGGGGCGTGGGCCGAAGCCGTCGGCCTCAGTCGCCGACGCCTGCAGTCGGCGAGGTACTTCCTGGGCGGTGCCGTCCTGCTCCTGCGCCGGGCCGCGCTCGACGAGGTGGGGGGCTTCGACGAGCGCTTCTTCTTGTACAGCGAGGACGAGGACTGGCAACGCCGCGCCGTGGCGCGCGGGTGGCGGGTGCGCCTGTGCCCCGAGGTCTCGGCCGAGCACGCCGCGGGCGGGACCGAGAGCGACGGCACGAGGCATCAGCTCCGGTTGCACAGCGCCATCGAGCGCTACGTCCGCAAGTGGTACGGACCTCTGGGCTGGACGTCGTACCGGGCCGGCACGCTCTTCGGCCTCGTCGTGCGCCTCGCCACCCAGCGCGGCCCGCGCCGTGCCGCCACGGCGCGCCTGGCCCACGTCTACCTGACCGGCCCCGACCGCGCCGCGCGCCGGGCCGGGGCGATTCCCCGCTGAACCTGGTCCTCAGTCGGCCCCGGGGGCGAAGTTGGGCCACAGGCCGAGGTCGAGCCCGGGGACGAGCCCGACCAGCTCGGCCACGTCGGGGGCGTAGAGGGCGACGAGGCGTCGGCGGGCGTCGGGCTCGAGAGCCACCTTCGGCCCGCGCGTCGGGCTCGAGGCCCGGCGCATCGACGGGGGCCGGTACCTGTCGTCGAGCCCCAAGAAGCGATACGTGCGGGCCAGCTCCCCGGCGGGGTCGGCCACGCACCGCTCGTACTGGAGCACGAGGACGCGCCCCGCGTCGAAGGCACCGCCCCAGCGCCGCAGGGACGCGGCGTAGAAGCCGCGGCTCACCGACTCGGCCACCACCGTCCCGATGTGCGATCCCGGGACGAGGTTGTTGTGGGTGAGCCCCGACACGAAGCGCTCGACGGGGTCACGCACGATGACGAGCAGTCGCGCCTCGGGGGCGGCCTGCTCGAGCAGCGGTGGCACCCAGGACTGGTAGACGTAGTCGGGGGTCCACTCCCCCGTCGCCTTGCCGGCCGGCCGGGGGAACCAGCGGTGGTACGCCTGGATCTGCTCGGGGCCGAATCCGAGCGTGGCGTAGCGGCCGAAGTAGTGGCGCTCCTTGTGCACCGCGGCGTGGTGCGAGACGTCGGGGTGGGCGGCGATGAGCTCGAACCACCACGTGGTCCCGGCCTTCTGCACGCCGATGCCCACGAAGTCGGGCGGCCCCGGTTCCTCGCCCGGCCCCGGGGTCGGCGGCACGTGCCCGTAGCCGGCCTCCCACGGGGCGAAGGGGCCCACGCGGCGCCGGACGGCTTCGCGCACGGCGCGGGGCAGGACCTTGCGCAGTCCGTCGGGGGCCCGGTACAGCGCGTTCCCGAGCGCTGAGCGGAGGGCCACGTGGTCAGGCTGCCACAGTGAGATGTTTTCCGACAACCGTTCGGTCTTGCCTATGGTTGTGGCGTGTCCCGGGCGCGCCGGCAGGATCCCGACGACGCCACGGCGACGCACGGCCCGTGATCTACGTCGCCACCGTGCACGTCGCCTCGGCCCGCTGGATCGATCTCCAACTGGCCTTTCTCCGTCGGAACCTGCACGAGCCGTTCAAGGTCTACGCCAACCTGCAGGACGTGCCCGGGGGGCACGAGGAGAAGTTCGACCGGGTCTTCGACGTGCTCGGCGACCATCCGGGGAAGCTCAACCTCCTGGCCGGGGAGATCGCGCTCGACGCCGCCCCCGACGACATCATCTTCTTCCTCGACGGGGACGCCTTCCCCATCGCCGACCCGGGGCCGAGCGTGCGCCGGGGTCTCGAGACCTCGGCCTTGGTGGCGGTGCGCCGGGACGAGAACGACACCGACCGCCAACCCCACCCGTCGTTCTCCGCGGTGCGGGTCCGGGACTGGGAGCGCCTGCACGGTGACTGGTCACCGGGGTATGCGTGGCAGACCTCGGCCGGCACGCCCACCACCGACGTGGGCGGCAACCTCCTGCGTGCGCTCGAGCACGCCGGGGACCCGTGGACGCCGCTGCTGCGGAGCAACCGGGTCAACCTCCACCCGCTGTGGTTCGGGGTGTACGGCGGGATCGTCTACCACCACGGTGCGGGCTTCCGCTGGGCCGTGGGGCGCGTCGACCTCGTGAACCCCCCCAAGCTGACGACGCGGGCCAAGCACGTCCCGGGCCTCGGGCGCATCCTGCGCCGCCGGAACCGGGCCCGGGCCCAGCGGTTCCACGCCGAGACCGCGGCCGTGGCCGAGCGGCTCAGTGACGACGTCTACCGGCGCATCGAGCGGGACCCCGACTTCTACCGGGAGCTGATCTGAGTGGGCCGCTCGGACGCGAACGCGGACGTGCCGACGCCGGACACGGCGCCCCCGGAAACGGCGGTGGCCGAGCCGATGCGCCTGCTGTGGCGGCGGATGGCGCTGCTCGCGATCGTCGGCGTCGTCGGGGCCGGCGCGGCGCTGTCCTACCTGGCGCTGCGCCCGGCCCACGCGCACTCGAACAAGGTGAGCCCGAACGTGGCGCTGGCGGTGTCGTGCCCGACGGCACGGTTCTGTGTGGCCGTCGACGACCAGGGTCGGGCCGTCACCTTCTCCGACGGCGTGTGGTCGGCACCGCGCTCCCTCGTCGACACCGGGCTCAACGCCGTGTCGTGCCCGACCCCGCGCTTCTGCGTGGCCGTCGCCGTCAACGGTGACGTGCTCACCATGCGAGGGTCGCGGTGGTCCTCCCCCCTGTCGATCGACGCCAAGAGCGCGGGGGAGACCGACAGCTTCGGGACGAGCGGCCTGAGCACGGTGTCGTGCGCCTCCCCGACCTTCTGCATGGCCGGCGACGTCCTCGGCCGGGTGTCGTCCTTCGACGGGACCAGATGGAGGCGACCGCGCCGGCTCGAGCCCACGGACCTCTACCTGAGCGACCGCCACGACGGGACGGTCGGGATCTCGGGCCTGTCGTGCGCGGCACCGACCTCGTGCATGGCGGTCACCGTGGCCGGGAACGCGACGGGCTTCGACGGCAAGGACTGGTCGAGCCCCGTCGCCCTCGTGCCGGCCAAGGTCGTGGGCCTCGACCGGTATCTCGACCATTCCGCCCTCGGCGCGGTGTCGTGTGCCACCCCCGCGTTCTGCGCCGCGGTCGATCCCGGGGGCGACGTGCTCACCTTCGACTCCGGGTCGTGGTCGGCGCCGGTCGCGGTGGACCCGCAGAGTGCGACCACCGGCGACGGGGACGGGCTCACCGCCATCTCGTGCCCGACGGCGAGCTTCTGCGCCGCCGTGGACGGGCGGGGCGCGGCCCGCACCGACCACGACGGGACGTGGTCCGGCCCCGCCTCGATCGAACCCTCCCTGGGTCTGACGAGCGTGTCGTGCCCGACGGCGAGCTTCTGCGTCGCCCTCGACGACCTCGGCCGGGCGGCGACCTACGACGGGCAGGTGTGGAGCGCCCCGCAGGACATCGACCGGTGACCGACGGGCCGGCCGGGCCGCCCCCATCGGCGCCGTGCCCACGTTCCCCAGAATTTGACGGTGGGGACGGCGGGGTGGCTTTGTAGCATTGTGAGGGCGATGAGCCATTCCCCCTGCAGGCCGGGCCGGCGCCGGGTCGGCCCCGGCGGGGCGGCGCGATGACCTTCAGCCAGGCGTTTCTCGCCGAATCGATCGACATCCTGGGGGCGATCGACCCGGCCGCGCTCGAAGCGTGCGCCTCGGGCCTGGCCGAGGTGCGTGACCGGGGCGGACGCCTGTTCATCCTCGGTGTGGGCGGTTCGGCCGGGCACGCCTCGCACGCCGTCAACGACTTCCGCAAGCTGTGCGACTTCGAGGCCTACGCCCCGACCGACAACGTGAGCGAGCTCACGGCCCGGACCAACGACGAGGGCTGGGACACGACCTTCGTGGCCTGGCTGCGCGGGTCGCGCCTCGAAGGGCGCGACGGGGTGCTCGTGTTCTCCGTCGGGGGCGGGAGCGCCGAGCGCCAGGTGTCGGTCAACCTGGTGCGGGCCCTCGAGCTGGCCGTCGAGCGGGGCGCGTCGATCTTCGGGATCGTGGGGCGCGACGGCGGCTACACCGCCACGGTGGCCTCGGCCTGCGTCGTCGTCCCCCCCACCTACCCCGACCGCGTCACCCCGCACACCGAGGGACTGTGCGCCGTGCTCTGGCACCTCCTCGTGAGCCACCCCGCCCTGGCCGCCCACAGCACGAAGTGGGAAGGCCTCGGGTGAGCGTTCCCGCCCTCACGGGCCCCGGCACCCGCTACTGCATCGTGGGTGGGGCGGGCTTCATCGGGAGCCACTTCGTGGACCGGCTGCTCTGCGACGACGCCGTGGCGGCGGTGACGGTCTTCGACAACTTCTCGTCGGGCCGCGCCTGGCACCTCGAGCACCACCACGCCGATGCACGTCTGCACGTCGTCGAGGCCGACGTGCGCGATCTCGACGATCTGGTGAAGGCCATGGCCGGCAGCGACACCGTGATCCACCTGGCCTCGAACCCCGACATCGCCCGAGCCGCCACCGAGCCCGCCGTCGACTTCGACCAGGGCACGTTGCTCACCCACCACGTGGTGGAGGCAGCCCGGCTGACCGGCGTGGCCCTGGTGCTGTACGCGTCGGGAAGCGGGGTCTACGGCGACCTCGGCGACGTGGAGGCCACCGAGGACCACGGCCCCCTGGTGCCGGTGTCGACCTACGGCGCGAGCAAGCTGGCCGGGGAAGCGCTCATCGCGTCGTACTGCTTCATGTTCGACCTCAACGCCTGTGTGTTCCGGTTCGGGAACGTGGTCGGGCCCCGTCAGACCCACGGCGTGGGGTACGACTTCGTCCGCCGCCTGCTCGAGGACCCCACCGAGCTCCACATCCTCGGCGACGGCCGGCAGAGCAAGTCGTACGTGCACGTGTCGGACATCGTCGACGCCGTCCTCCTCGCAGCGCGCCGCGCCCCGCGCCCGTTCCGGGCCTTCAACGTCGCCACCGGTGACTACATCACCGTGGCCGAGATCGCTGAGCTCGCCGTCGAGGTGCTCGGCTTGGAGGGGACCACCTTCCGGTACTCGGGCGGCGACCGCGGTTGGAAGGGCGACGTGCCCGTGGTGCGGATCAACACGGATCGGATCCGCGCCCTGGGGTGGGCCAACGCCATGTCCTCGCGCCAAGCCCTCGCCGCGTCGCTGCGGTCGATGCTGGGCGACGCCAAGTCCGGGCGCCTCACGTGACGACCTCGGCACGAGCGCCGCGCCGCGCCGTCTTCCTCGACCGCGACGGCGTGCTCAACGAGGCCGTGGTGCGCGACGGCAAGCCCTTCGCGCCGCGATCTCCCGACGAGCTCGTCGTGCTCCCCGGGGTGGCCGAGGCGTGCCGGCACCTGCGCGAGCTCGGTTTGGTGCTGGTGGTCGTGACCAACCAGCCCGACGTGGCGCGGGGGCTGCAGAGCGCGGCCGGGGTGGCGGCCATCAACGCGCTGCTGCGCCGCCAGGTGGCCGTGGACGCCGTCTACGTCTGCCACCACGACACCGCCGACGGGTGCGCGTGCCGCAAGCCGCAGCCCGGCATGCTCCTCGCTGCGGCCAGGGACCTCAACCTCGACCTCAATCAGAGCTTTATAGTCGGGGACCGATGGTCGGATATCGCCGCTGGTCAGGGGGCCGGGTGCGTCACCGTGTATGTAGACTACGGCTATCAGGAACAGGGGGCATTCGAGCCCGACCACGTGGTGCACAACCCGGTCGAAGCACTCGAGTGGGTCCTGATGACCGTGCGAGTGGAGGAGGGGGGCAGTGTCGGATCATCTTCCCTACGGCATCAAGATCTTCGCGGACGGAGCTGACCTCGAGGCCATCCTCGAGCTCTCCCGCAACCCGGTGGTCTCGGGTTTCACGACCAATCCGTCGCTGATGCGGCGGGCCGGCGTCGAGGACTATCCCGGGTTCGCCCGCAAGGTCCTCGAGACCATCACCGACAGGCCCATCTCCTTCGAGGTGCTGTGCGACGACTTCGCCGAGATGGGGGCCCAGGCGCGCGCCATCGCGTCGTGGGGGCCCAACGTCTTCGTGAAGATCCCCGTCACCAACACGCGCGGCGACAGCGCCGCCCCGCTCATCAGAGAGCTGTCGGCCGAGGGGTTGCACCTGAACGTGACCGCCATCTTGTCGGTGGACCAGGTGCGCACCGTCGCCGACGCGTTGGCGGACTCCCCCGGTGCGGTGGTGTCGGTGTTCGCGGGGCGCATCGCGGATACCGGGCGCGACCCCGTCCCCATCATGGCCGAGGCCCTGGCCATCCTCGCCCCCAACCCCGGGCTCGAGCTGCTGTGGGCGAGCCCGCGCGAGGTCCTGAACGTGGCCCAGGCCGCCGCGGTGGGCTGCCACATCATCACCGTGACCGGCGACCTGATGGCCAAGCTCAAGAGCTTCGGGCGCGGGCTCGATGACGTGTCGCTCGACACGGTGCGCATGTTCCACGACGACGCACAGAGCGCGGGCTTCGCGCTGTGAGCCGACCGGGGATGGTCCCCCCCGAGGCGGCCGCCGGCCGTGACGAGTGGGACCGGCACTGGGCCCTCTACGGCGAGCCCGCCGAAGGGAACCCGGCCAACGCCTACCGCCACCGGCTCGTGCTCGGGCTGCTCGGGCACCCCGGCGCCGGAGATACCATCCTTGATATCGGCTCGGGCCAGGGCGAGTTCGCCCTCCTGCTGCACGAGAGGTTCCCCGACGCCGTGGTGGCCGGGATCGAGTACAGCGCCGAGGGGGTGGCACGGGCCCAGGCCGCGGCCCGCGCCGCCGGGGTGGGGATCGAGTTCGCGCAGCGGGACCTCCTCCACAGCGCCGAGGTGAGCCCGGCGTGGCGGGGCCGCGCCGCCTACGCCGTGTGCTCGGAGGTGCTCGAGCACGTCGACGACCCGGTCCTCCTCCTGCGCAACGCGTCGCAGTACCTGGCGCCGGGGTGCCGGCTCGTGGTCACCGTGCCGGGGGGGCCCCGCTCGGCCTTCGACCGCCACATCGGCCACCGCCAGCACTTCACCCCGGCCGGGCTGCGCCGGGTGCTCGAAGGGGCGGGATTCGACGTGGGTCGCGTGACCCGGGCCGGGTTCCCGTTCTTCAACCTCTACCGGCTGGCGGTGATCGCCCGCGGCCGGCGGCTGATCGCCGATCTCGAAGGCGCCCCGTCCGAGGGATCGGGCGGGGCCCAGGGCGCGGTCCTGGGGCTCTTCGACCGGGCCTTCCGCCTCAACCTGGCGTCGTCCCCCTTCGGATGGCAGATGGTGGCCGTGGCCACGCTGGCCGGCCCGGGGTCGGCCCCGTGATCATCTCCCGCACGCCGCTGCGCATCACGCTGGGCGGGGGGGGCACCGACCTGCCCTCGTACTACGAGCAGCACGGCGGCTTCGTGATCTCCGCCGCGATCAACCGCTACATCTTCATCGCCATCAACCGCACCTTCGGCGACGACTACTTCCTCAAGTACTCCGAGCTCGAGCGGGTGGCGAGCGTCGACGACATCGAGCACCCCATCATCCGCGAAGCGCTGCGCCTCCACCCCATCGGCCCGTCGATCGAGCTCGTCAGCGTGGCCGACATCCCGGCGGGCACCGGTCTCGGTTCGTCGGGATCGTTCACCGCGGGGCTCTTGCGGGCCCTGTACGCCTTCAAGCGCGAGCACGTCACCGCGGCCAACCTGGCCGAAGAGGCGTGTCGGATAGAGATCGACGTGCTCGACCGCCCCGTGGGCAAGCAGGACCAGTACATCGCGTCGTTCGGCGGGCTCACCTGTCTCGACATCGAGCCCAGCGGCCAGGTGAACGTCTCGCCCCTGCTCGTGTCCAACGAGACGCTGCGCGACCTCGAAGAGCACCTGTGCATGTTCTTCACCCATTACTCTCGGCCCGCCGACATGGTCCTGGCCGAGCAGCGCAGCAAGTCGCAGAGCGGGGACCGCGACATGGTGGAGAGCCTGCACTTCGTGAAGGAGAACGGGCTGGCGGTGAAGGCGGCGCTGGAGCAGGGCGACACCACCAAGTTCGCCACGCTCATGGACGAGCACTGGCGCCGCAAGCGCCAACGCTCGACGCTCATGTCCAACGACCGGATCGACCGGTCCTACGAGATCGCCATGAACAGCGGCGCCCTGGGCGGCAAGCTCGTGGGCGCGGGGTCGGGCGGGTTCCTGCTCTTCTACGCCAAGGACCTCGACTCCCTGCGCGCGGCCATGGGCCGCGAGGGCTTGAGCGAGGTGCGCTTCGTATTCGACTTCGACGGGTCGTCGCTGCTCGTGCGGGACTGACCCGGGCCGGGGCTGATCGGCGTGCAGTGCCTCATCCTGGCGGGGGGGCTCGGCACCCGCATGTACCCGAGGTCCCAGTCGGTGCCCAAGTGCCTGATCGAGGTGGCCGGACGCCCCTTCGCCCACTGGCAGCTCGACTGGCTGGCCTCGGAGGGGATCGAGGACGTCGTGTTCAGCATCGGCCATCTGGGCGAGATGGTCCGAGCCGAGATCGGCGACGGGTCGCGCTGGGGCGTCACCGTCACCTACGTCGACGAGGGGGAACGGCGGGCGGGCACGGGGGGCGCGCTTCGCCTCGCCGTCGAGCGGGGGGCGCTGGCCGAGGAGTTCTTCGTCTTGTACGGGGACTCCTACCTGACCATCGATATCGGCGCGGTGGAGGCATCGTTCGTAGCGCGCCGCAGCGATGCGCTCATGACCGTCTACCGCAACGAGGGCCGGTGGGAACCGGGCAACGTCGTGTTCCGTGACGGCATGGTCACCCGCTACGAAAAGGGCGTCACCCCCACCCCGCCCGACATGCAGTTCGTGGACTACGGGCTGTGTGCGCTGCGCGCCGCCGTCGTTGTCGAGATCGTGCCCCCGGGGCGGCCCAGCGACCTGGCCGACGCGCTGGGCACCCTCAGCCGTCAGGGCCGGCTGGCCGGGTTCGAAGCCGCGCACCGGTTCTTCGAGATCGGGACCCCGGCCGGGCTCGCCGACCTCGAGCGGCACCTGGCGCCCTCATCCCACCAGGCGCACCGAGGGGAGTGACCGGGGACCGCCGTGCACCACCAGGGACAACCCCGGGGCCGAGAACCCGCGCCACTGGGGGCAGCTCCCGACCCGGACGAAGAGGTGGGTGGGGGCCCGCAGCAGCGTGCTGAAGGTCACGAGGTTGGGGGACTGGTCGATCCCGTCGATGAGGCTGTAGCCTCCCGGCCCGGCACCCACGGCCGGGGCGCTGAGCTCGAGCCACCGGTAGTGGGCCAGGTCGGTTCCCGGCGGCAGGTCGAGGGCGATGAGGCGATTGGCGCTCACCGCCGCGCTGGTGAGCTCCCCCCCACGACGGGCGCGCACGGTGTGGACGCGGCCGTCAGAGGTGGTCACCGTGGTGGCGCGCCCGGTGATGACGAGTGCGCCCGACACCGTCGCCTTCGGGATGATGGGCGACACCGTGCCGTCGGGGTTCTCGGAGTAGAGCGACACGGGCCCAGGCGCCGCGGTCACCGGCAGTGCCATGGTGAACTCGCTGCCCGGTGAGGACGCGGTGTGGTAGAGGTTCGGCACCACCGTCCCCACCACCTGGCCGTCGCGTGCCGCCAGGACCGGAAGGGGGGACTGGCCCGGCCGGCGGTCGCGGGTCCAGCCTGCCAACTGCAATGTCGAGTTGGCCACGAGCCGGGCCGTGGCGGTCACCGCGGGCTGCGACGGGACGGGCGTGGGGCGAACGAGGAAGTTGGGCGAGAATCCCCACGCGCACTGGGGGTTGGACAGATACAGGTCCTGTGACGTGGCGTGGCCGATGAGCGGCGGCAGTGGCGGCGCCGACGCGGCCAGGTCGTCGCGGATCATCACGAGCTGCCCGTCGACGTCGGCCAGGGGGGCGTAATGGTCGAGGAGGAACTGGCTCACGTCGTAATGGCGCACGGTGGGCTCGATGCCGTCCCACGCCGGCAGCCCGATGTCCTGGCCGTAGAAGACGACGACCCGGGGTCGGCTGCGGGTCAGGTCCGAGATCAGCTGGCGCTGGGCGAAACCGGTGTCCGCCATGCTGACGTTGTAGTAGCGCGTGCCGGGGACGCGGTCGAGCAGGTAGTAGAGGAGCCCTGGCTCGTCGTTGAAGTCGAAGACGGCGCCGTCGGTCCCGGCGTAGCGGTCCAGAACCGTGCCGAGGTCGCGCACCATCGTCGTGTCGATGACCCCGGGGTCCGAGTAGCCGAGCCGGTCGAGCACCGGTTCGCGCGCCGTGCGCAGGTGGTAGTGGGCCGCCACCGCCCGCACCGGGCCCAGCGGTGCGGGGGCCAGGGCGACGAGGGCGACGAGGGCGACGAGGGTCACGGGGTGGCGCACCCCGGCCAGCACTCGCCGCACGGCGCTGCCCGGGCCGGCGCGCCGGCCCGGGTGGGCCGCACCGAGCCGGCGCAACCCGCCGTCGAGGGCCTCGACCGCGGTCATCAGCCACAGCACGAGGAGCGGCACGGTCACGACGAAGACTTCGGCCACGTGGATCGGATCGGCCCGGGCCAGGACCTTCTGGTAGTAGACGAGGACGTAGCTCGCGGCGGCGACCATGATCCAGTCGCGCCGGGACCAGGGCTGTCGGCGCCGCACCTGGACGGTGACGCGCAGGATGGTCAGCAGGAGCAGGACCACCGGGACGATGAATTCGACGGTGGTGTCGAGCTGTTTGCCGATCCAGAAAGCGTTCTTGGCCCCCGACAGCGTGTGCCCGGGACCGAAGATCAGGTAGTAGTCCACGAACCCTCGCAAGGCCCCCGTGGCCGCCAGGAAGACCACCCAGCCCGCGACGAACAGGGCGCCCGTCGCCACGCACCACCACGTGCGGAAGAGCGTCCCCGCCCACGGCGCGCCCCGGGCGCGTCCGAGCCATTCGAAGGCCACCAGCGTGGCGAGGATGCCCGCGGCCATGAGGGCCGTCTCGGGCACCACGATGGCCTGCACGACCAGTGCCGCGCCCAGGCCGGCGCACCATGCCCGGCTCCGGCGCCGGATGGTCTGGTCCAACAGGACCAAGACGAGCGGGAGGAAGGCGAAACGGAAGAGCCCCTCCGCGTAGCCCATCACGTCGCGTCCGAGGAGGAGCCCCACCCCGGCCAGGCGGCCGCCGGTGAGCCACAGCACCGCCACGGCGACCACCCCGGCGGCGAAGAGCCGGTTCCGTCGGGCGAAGTAGGCCGCGAACACGTACACCGACAGCCACAGCATGGGGACGAGGAAGATGGTGAAGCCCGAGGCTGAGCCCCACCGGTTGGGGGCGAACACCGACATGCCGAGCTGGCCGGCGAGGACGTCGCCGAAGACCCCGTGGATGAAATAGAGGTCCCTCCACGGGAACAGGCCGTGGGCGAAGGTGAGCTGCGCGCTGGCCAGCGACTGGGCCTGGTCGAAGGCGGCGAAGGTCGTGTCGAGCGGGCTGGCCAGCTGCGCCACGAGGACGAGGAGCAGCGTGGCGCCCACGACATAGGTGAGCACGGCGGTCTCGGCGCCCTCGGCCCGGGGCCGAGAAAGCCCGTTCGGACCGTCGAGCGAGGCACCGACGGCCGGGACCGGTCGCAGTCGGTGCCGGTACCAGAGGCACAGGGCGACGAAGACGGGGACGACCAGCCACAGCGGGAGCCACGGATAGCGGTGCAGGCGGTGGTCGGACTGGACGAGGACCGATGAGGACCGGGCTACGAAGTAGAGGAGAGGGACGACGACGAGCGCCGCTCCCCCGTTGACCGCCGGGGCCAGCGCGGCGCGCTCGACACTCCGGGCGCGCCCGGCCCGGGACACGGCCACGACCACGGCGACGTAGGCCACGCCGGCGACGACGCCCCAGGGGCTGAGGGTCGGCCCACCGCCGGCGGCGATCACACCCACGCACACGCCCACGGCGAAGGCGGGCAGGGCCAGGCGGGCTCCACGCCGGGCCAGGGCCACCCCCCGGGGCTCCGCGGTGACGCCGCGGCCGGCTGTGAGGGCGTGGTCCGAGATGGCCTCGTGGTCCGGGTCGACCAGGGGGATCGGGCGAATGGGGGTGCGCGGCACCCTGGGCCCTCGACCTCGCCCCAGGGGGACGAAGGTGTAGAGCGCGATGGCCAGGAAGGGAAAGGCGATGGCGATGAGGTAGAAGGCGTCGAAGTACCGGTTGGGGTCGAAGTGGTAGAAGATCGGGAACCCGACGATGTCGGTGGTCACCGACAACCGGTGCGGCACCGCCCGCCAGGCGAGGTCGCAGGCTCCGGCCGCCACCGCCACGGCGAGCACGGCGCGGACCGCGATGCGAACCGTCTCGGGCCGCCTCCGGCCGACGGCGCCGACAGCCGGTGGCGACACGTCGTCCTCCACCGTCAACGGTCGGCCCCCTGGACTTGGCGAACTGGTTAGCCCGGAACCTCGCCGAGCGGCGACCGATCCCGCCCGCCGTGCCGGACGAGACCGACCGATGGCATCCGATGCGCCGCGCTCAGATCAGGGGACGAGCCACTCGCCGTAGTCCGACGCGGAGCCGGCGGCGGGGTAGAACTGCACCTTGGTGATCTTCACCGACGTGGGCACCTGGTAGGACTCGCAACTCGTGCCCGACTTTCCTCCGGCCAGCTGCACCCGGGGGGTGTGCGACGCGCACTCGCTCAACGAACGGTGGTCGGGCAGGTAGCTCTGGCCGTTCGAACCGATCAGGTTGGCGTCGAGGTCGCCGTCGGTGGAGAGGGTCTGACCCGAGGTGTTGTTCACGCCGAAGACCGTGGCGATGTAGCGCTTGCCCGAGGGCGGCGCCTTGCTATTGGTGCTCGTGGCGGGATCGACGACCTGCTTCAACGTGATGGTGAAGCCGCGTCCCGACTGCGTCTTCAGGTCGAGCGTGTCCCCGACGTGGGCGACGGCGCCGCTGGTGGCGCCGTTGGCGTGGTTGACCACCGTGGCCGAGCTCGAACAGCCCGCCGCCAGCCCGACGAGTGCCAGAGACCCTGCTGCCGCCAGAAACTTCCTCACATGACCCCCCAGAATCGACCCGTGCCCATGATAGGCGAAAGGCCAGGTCTAGTGGCCAATTAGGCCCGTTGGCCCGACCTACACTGCCCGGAATGCAGCCGCGGGGGCGATCCCAGAGGTGGGTCCCCGACGTGGTCGGGTTGGGTTGGACGGTCCTCGCCGCGGTGGCGGTGATGGCACCGGTGCTCCGGCCCGGTGTGTCGCTCGGGTCCTTCGACCTGTTGTCACGAATCGGGCTCACCCACCACGCCGGGGTGGCCGTGCACAGCGAGTTCCCCGCCGACCAGATCCTGTACTTCGCGCCGTTGACGAACCTGGCCTGGCACCAGGTCCACTCGGGGCAACTGCCGCTGTGGAACCCCGACAACGTCCTCGGCATGCCCCTTGCCTTCAGCTGGCAGTCGGGCGTGTTCAGCGTGCCGGTGCTGCTCAGTTACCTGGCGCCGGCGCACCTTGCCTACACCGTGATCGTGCTGGCCAAGCTCGTCATCGCCGGCACCGGTGCGTACACCTTGTGCCGCGTGCTCGGCATGCGGCCGATCAGCGCCGCCTTCGGCGGCACCGTGTTCGAACTGTCGGGGCCGATGGTCCACTACTCGGGCTGGGCCATGACCGGCGTGACGTGCTGGGCGGGCTGGATCCTCGTCGCCGCCATCGCGCTCATCGGGGGCCGGCACCGCCTGCGCGACACCGTGCTCCTCGCCCTCGCCGTGGCCGCGGCGATCTACGGCGGCCATCCCGAGAGCGTGGCCGTCCTGGGCCTGTCGATCGTGCTCTTCTTCGCCGTCTACCTCGGCGTGCGGGCCCGGCGCGACGGCGCCCCCCTGCGTCGCCCGGTCGTCGACCTGGTCGTGGCCGGCGCCTGCGGAGTGGGTCTCGGCGCCCCCCTGATCCTCCCGGGGCTGCAGGTCGTCCAGGCCTCGGGGCGGGCCGGGGCCACCGGGGGGGCGCCCTACGCCCTCTCGCACCTGTCGGACCTGGTGGTGGGGCTCCAGGGCACGGACTTCCGGGTGCCGTCGCCCTATGTCGGGGTCCTCGCCATCGTCCTCGCCGTGGTGGCGGTGCGCCTGTTCTGGCACCGGGCCGAGATCCTGGGGTTCGCGGCGGTGGCGGTGGCCGCCCTGCTGCTCACCTTCAAGAACCCGCTCCACATCCTGGTGCAGGCGCTCCCCGTCCTCGGCCAGGTGACCTGGAACCGTGACGTCATGCTCCTCGCCCTCGCCCTCGGCGTGCTCGGCGCGGCCGGCCTCGACGCCTTCTGGCGCGACGAGGTGCCGGCCCGGTTCCGGCCGTGGGCTCTGGGGACGCTCGGCGCCGCGGCGGTGATCGTGGCGCTCGTCTCGCTGGCCGTGGCGGTCGGTGCCCAGCACACCGCCGGCGGGGCACGGTCCCGCCTCGCCTGGGCCGCGGTCGAGGTGGTCGTGGGCGTGGGCCTGCTCCTCGCCGCCGGGCTCGGGCCGTCGTGGGTGCACGTGGGCCGCCACCACGCCTCGGCCCGGGCGCGGCGCGGCGCGGCGGTGGGGTTCCTCGTGGCCCAGAGCGCCTTCCTCGTGGTGGCCGGGGTGTCGTTCTGGTCCATCAGCTCGACCTACTTCGCCCCCACCCCGGCCGTGACGGCGCTGAAGCACACGGTGGGGAGCTCCCTCGTCGCCATGGGCCCCTGTCGGGCCCGGCCCTTCACCTACCCCTACGCCACGGAGTTCGGGATCAGGCCCAACGCCAACATCGGCTACGGCGTGGACGAGTTCGCCGTGTACGAACCGGTCCTCCCCACGAGCTACTACGCGTCGTGGACGGCGGTCAGCGGACAGCAACTCTCCCCCAGCCTGCGGCGCGTCGGCCTGTTCTGCCCTCAGATCACCACGGCCACCGAGGCGCGCGTCTACGGGGTGAGCTACGTGCTCGGTCCTCGCCACGGTCGCGGCCCGACCGGGGCGACACGGGTGGGCACCGTCGGTGGCGAAGCGCTGTTCCACGTCACGGGCACGTCGCAGGCCACCTTGTCCGAGCTCCCCGGCTCCGGGGGGCACCTGCCCATCGACGCACCGGGGACGCCGGTGCCCGTCACGCATCCCGGCGCGGCGTCGGTGCGTGTCGTCACCGACGCCACCGGGCCCCGGATGCTGCGCCTGCGCGTCACGGCGCTGCCCGGCTGGCACGCCACCATCGACGGCCGCGCTCTCCCGCTTCGGGATTGGGCCGCGGGGGCGATGCTCGAGGCCCGTGTCCCCGCCGGCCGGCACGTGGTCGAGTTGACCTATTGGCCCGGTCTCTTCAGCGCCGGTCTGGGCGCGGCGGGGATCGTGATCGTCGGGTTGGTGGCGGCCGGTGCGACCGTGGTGCTCAGGCGGCGCTCCGCCGGGGCCCGAGACCGCAGCGGCCCGTAGCGCAGCCGTCTGTAGCGCAGCCGCCCGTTGCTCGGTCGGACCGGAGGCGGGCGCGCCCTGTTACGCCGTCACAACCCCAATAACCACTTCGCCACGCGACGGACGTCGACGAAGTAGATGACCAGACCGATCACCACCAGGATCATGCCCAGCAGGGCCAGGAGCTGGCCGGTCGGTCCGAACCCGGTGAAGGCCAGCGCGCCCGTGGTCTTCGGGACCGTCCTCACGACACGGGGCACCGTGGTGGGCGGGGTCGTGTGGCTGACGGTCTTCACGGGCGGGATGGTGGTGGTGACCACGGGCTTGGGCGGGGCGAGCACGGCCGGGGGCAAGGTGGCGCAGTTGTCGTCGCTGGTGCTCTTGTCCCATGTCCCGGTGGTGAACAGCGCCCACTGCACCGAGTTGTCGTTGTTGTCGAAGTTGAGGCGGTGGGGAGTGGGCGGGCGGCCGAAGCCGAGGTCGTAGGTGATGACGCACACGGCGGCGGGCAGCGAGGCCGCGCTGTCGTAGGTGTGGGTGCTGGTCCAGTTGCCGGTGTCGTAGCCGTCACCGGGACGGGGGTTGTTGGTCTGGACGAAGTGCCCGCAGGGGTCGCGGCGGTTGTACTGCACGCTGGAGTCGGCATTGATGGGGTTGGTGCCGCGCGACCCGACGTTGACGCCCTGCGCCACGAAGTTGCCGTGCTTGGTCACATAGGTCTCGTGGATGCCCGGGTCGTTGGGGTCGTTCCACACCACGCCCCAGCCCACACCGGTGCGGCTGTCACAGGGATGGTTCACGGTGGCGGCGAGCCCCGCCGTCACCGCACTCTCGGTACCGAAGGCCCAGAGCCACGTGCCGCTGGCGGTGACCGTCACCGTGCCGTTGGCGTTCTGGACCACGGTCCCCGACGTGAGGGGGCTCGACTTGGGACTGGCCGCGTTGGCGAAGGCGGCGGTGGACGTGACGCCGGCCACCATCACAGCGGCGAGGACGGCGGCGGCGCGCGCGTGCCACGGATGCCGGCGCGCGCGCCTTTCAATCACGGGGCTAAGAGCCCGTTGCCGCCGTGGGCGACTTCCGAGGTCGTTCATCCTCACCCCCGGAGGTAACCATAGGACCGATCACCCTGCGGGTCATCATCACATTTGAGGACCGACCAGGGCTTTCTCCCCGGAATTTCCCAGCTGGCGCGGCCCGGCCGTGGGGGCCGCTCAGGCCTGTTTCTTGCCGGGATCCCCGTTGTCCGGTCGGGAGTCTCCCGGGCCCGGGACATCGGCGGGAACGGGCGGTGCCATGGCCACGGGCCGCGGTCCCGTTTGCGGCCCCGGGGCGCCGGAGCCGGGGCGGGCGCGCCGGCGGGCCAGGGGCACCAGGTCGAACAGGGCGGCCAGGGCCGGGCCCAATCGCATCTTGGAGCCCGAGACGTCGTGCCAGGCGTCGAGCGGCACCTCGGTGAAGGCCGTGACGGGCACGCCCGGGGCCCGCCCGCTGCCGGTGAGCAGGCGGTGCAGCAGCTCGACGTCGAAGGCCCACGACGACCGGAAGGGCTCGGCCACCGCGGCGGTGAAGGCGTCGGTGACCCGGAAGACCTTCGCCCCGCACTGGGTGTCGTAGACGGTGATGCCGAGCACGATCGAGGCCAGCGTGGCATAGGCGCGTCCGAGGTAGTGGCGCAGCGCGTTGCGCTCGATGGCACTGCCCAGCCGGGCGACGCGGCTGCCGAGCACCCCGGCCAGATCGGACCGGCTGTGCAGGAGGTCCACCATGCGCAGCAGCTCGGCCGGCGGCGTGGCCAGATCGGCGTCGTAGTAGCCCACGACGCGCGCCCCGCCGCGCAGCGCGACCAGGATGCCGCGCCGCACCGCTTCGGCCTTGCCGGCGTTGCGGTCCAGGGTGAAGACCTCGATCCCGGCCGAGCCCTCGGCCATGCGGGCCAGCACGCGGGCCGTGTCGTCGACCGAGCCGTCGTCGACGAAGAGCAGCCGGAGCGCGCCCGACGCGGCCAGCGCCGCGAAGGCGCGTTCGTCGATGCGGCGCTCCTCGTTGAAACAGGGGACCACGATGACGGCCGGGGGCGCGCTCACCGGGACGCTCCCCTCGGTGCGGCGCGCCGGCAGAACGCCCACGTGGTGAGGCCGGGCACGGGCGGGAGGGTGCTCGTCCCGAGGGCGAGCGAGACGCGCGCTTCGGCGTCGAGCGCGGCGGTCAGGACCCTGGTGAGCCCCTCGCCTCCCCGCCAGGCCCCGATCCCGGTGGGCGGGGCCTCAGGCGGGCGGCGGCGCTCGCGCAGGACCTGCGCGCCCCGCAGCGGGAGGAGCCCGTGGAACAGCCCGCCGCGTGCGGTCACCGTCAACCCGGCGGACTCGAGCACGGCCCGGATCTGCTCGGGCGAGTAGCGGCGGAAGTGCTTGAGGGCCCGGTCGTGCGCGCTGAACAGCGACTGGTAGGCGGGCACGCTGGCCAAGACCCATCCGCCCGGGGCGAGCGACTCGTCGACGATCTCACGGACGAAGGCGGTGTCGTCCTCGACGTGCTCGATGACGTCGAGCATGAGCACCCCGCTGAAACGCCCGGCGGGGCGCCGCGCGCTGAGCTCGATGCCGGCCACGGCCTCGGGGCCCGCCCCGCTCGCCGTCGGCGCGTAGTGGTTGTCCCAACAGGCCAGGCGCGTCCCGGCGGGCAGCACGCCCTGCAGCTGCTGCGCGAACCAGGCGTCGCCCGCGCCCACGTCGAGCACGCCGTCGGACACCGCGGGGAGGCCGAGGCGCTGGATGAGACGGATGAAGAAGCGGGCGCGCGCCAGCTCCCACGGGTGGCGGCGCACGTCACCGCCGGGCCGCTCGATCAGGTCCATCGACGGCGCCTCCCCTGCCGCGGCGATGTCCCGGACGGCACGTCGATCCTACCGGTCATGTCCCGGCTCCGACCCGGTACCGGGCCCGCCGGCGCTCCCCGGGGCCCAGGGAGGCGGGTGCCACGGGAGCTCGGTGCCCGGGCCCACCGTGTCGAGCTCGGCCGCCACCGTGGCCGGCTCGGGGCCGAGCGCGGGGGGACGAAGGACCGGCTCGGGCCCACCACCGACTCGAGTGCGTCGTACAGCGCCAGCGCCGTCGCACCCGCGGCGCCGGCGGCGACGAGGTCGTCGCGGCTGTGCTCGGCGTGGCGCAGCCCGGCGTCGACCACGTCCTCGCCGGGTCCGGGGCCCGGCGGCATCGGCGCCAGGGCCATGCCCAGGCCGGCCAGGAAGGCCCGGGCCTCCTCGGACCATGACCGCGGGTCGGTCACGAGGTCGTCGAAGCGCGTGACGTGCACGGCCATCCCGGCGCTGTGGCCCACGATGAGCCGGTTGTAGCGCTCCCACAGGGCCACGCCGAAGGAGAGCGGCACGCCGTGGCGACGCCGCAGGGAGTGCGCCACCTCGAGCGGGTTGCGCACGACGACGACCGCGGCGAGGTGCGGGCCCAGGGCGTCGCGCCAGAACGGGACCAGCACCGAGGTGCGGGGGTCCTTCCACACCCACGGGGTGACGCGGTGGACGCGCCGGAAGACGCGGCGCGCCTGGGCGGTGGTGGTCGTGATCCGCGCCGCCACCGCGTCGTAGTCCGGGCCCGCAGGCGGCGGGTACCACCACGTCCGCCCCATCTGGGCCAGAAGGGCGTTGTTGAGGTGCATGAGGGCGCGGCTCTCGAAGTGCCCGTTGGGGTTCCACGGGCCGCGCACCATGGCGTCGGGCGGGCACGTCGCCGGCCCCAGCACGTTGACGAGGCGGGTCGCGGCGGAGGTGCCGCTGCGGTGCATGCCGAGCACGACGACACCGCGCGGCGAGGCGGCCCGCCACGGCGCGACGCGCCCCAGGCGTGCCGCGGCCGCCGAGACGGGGCCGGACCGGTTCACGCCCACCCCGGCCGCAGGGGGTGGCCGGCGCGGGCCCGCAGGGCCCACGGGCCGCGGTAGGCGACGAGGAGCGGGCGGACCCAGCGCGGCTCTCGCCACGTCGGCGGGCGGAACTCCGCGCTCCGGGCGGGGAGGGACCGCAGCAGCTCCACCGTGGTGTGGGTGAGGCGGCGCACGAGCGGGGAAGCGGGCTGGCCGTGGACCAGGTCGCCGAGCACCGAGGCCGCCGCGTCGCCGGGGTCGCCGGGCAGGTCCACCCCGAGCGCGGCCAGGTCCCCGGCCAGCGACCGCACCGCGGCGGCGGGCGACGCGGCGAGGTCCTCGAACCGGAGGCACACCACCGGCATCCCGGCCGACGCCGCCACCGCGCCGCGGACGTAGTGGTGCCACAGCCCGGTGGTGTAGAGGCTCGGGATCCCGTCGCGTCGTCGCACCGACGCCACCACCGCGCCCGGGTCGCGCAACACGATGACCGCCACCGCGCCGGGGCCGATGACCCGGCGCCACAGCGGGAGCGTCAGGCACGTCCGGGGGTCCTTCCACACCCACGGGCTCGTGGGGTACACCGACGCGAAGGCCTCGGCCAGCTCGGGCACGAGACGCGACGCCCGCTCGCCGTACTCCCATCCGGGGGCGAGCCAGGGCGGGAAGTCCCACGACCGCCCGAAGGCGGCGAGGATGCGGTCGTTGCACGCCACGAGCACCTTGCTCTCCCAGTGCCCGGCGGGGTTGTCGTACTCGGTGAGGAGGTCGCCGGCCGGACCGACGTCCGCGCCGAGGAGGTTCAGGATCCGGCTCACGGCCGAGGTGCCGCTGCGGTGCATGCCGAGCACGACGACGCCCGACACCGCGCTACCGGGCCCGCCGGCGTGCGCCCGCACCACCGGCGGGGCGACGGGCGCCGCCCGGGCCGGTCCCGGCGTCGAGCCAGGCGCCCAGGTCCCGGTCGAGCAGGGCCTCGAGCCGGCGGATCTCGGGGGTGAACTCCTCGACGAGCCGGCGCCGCAGCTCGACGGGCATGGGGGGACGGGCCCGGCCGCGGGTGTTGAGGACGTGCAGCCGACGGCGCAGGGCGGCGCGGGCGTGCTCGTCGGGGACGGCGAGGCGCCCCAGGCGGCGCAGTCCGGGAGGGGCCTGGCGCAGGAGGCGGCGCAGTTGGGTGCTCCGCACCACCTTGTTGGCGTTGACCACCTCGAAGCCGGGACGGTGCTCGGGATCGACGCCGAGGAACTCGAGCACGCCCCGGTAGGCCGCGGCGGGGTCGGCGACGAGGTCGTCGTAGAGGACCGTGCACACCCGGTCGGGCCCGAACGCGGCGAGGTAGCGCTCGAGTTGCTCGGCGTAGCGGGCGATGGCGCGATAGCGCAGGCCGAACACCTTCTGGCACCCGGGGGGGACGCGCTCGCCGCGCTGGCGCGCCTCTTCCGCGGCCAGGGCCCGTTCGAACGACGCGATGTCCTCGTCGCCCTGGAACAGCATCTCGCTGTGTTGGGAGTGCATCTGGTCCACCGGGTTGCGCAGCAGCGCGATGACCCGGCCGTCGGGCTCATAGGCGTGGATCTCCCCCGCCGCCCGTGACGAGAAGAGGTAGAACACCGAGCGGTCGGCGCGGTAGCGCGCCTGGCCGTCGCGGGCGAACCATTCGAGATAGGTGTCGTACCCGATGCGCCACCGACCGCCCTTGGTGGTGCGGAACACGAGGTCGCTCCCGAAATAGCTGAGCTCCTTGCCCGCCACGAACACCTCGGGGTGCGCGCCGAGGTAGCTGGCGAGGGCCGTCGTCCCCGACTTGGGCGCCCCCACCACGAACAGGTTCGGCGTGGGCCGGGGGTCGTCTCCGGCCCGCCGCGGCGCCAGCGGCGCGAGGGCGTCGTCGAACACGGCTCAGCGGGCGTCGCGGCCGGGGCGGGGCTGTTCGTGCATGGGCTCCACCGGGAAGCGCACGCCCAGCCGGCCCATGGCGCCGTCGGAGAGCCCGAGCAGGATCGTGCGCAGACACGCCACTCGCCGGCCCCGCTCGCGCAGCAGCGCCCGTGCCACCAGCTTGGTCACGTTGCGCGGGTACCAGCCGACACGGTGCATGACATGGAGGTGGAGGTACAGCATGTTGCGCGACTCGTAGTAGTACTTCCACAACGGGACGCGGGCCCCCTGGCGGATGGCGTCGTGCTGGACGACAGCCCCGTCCACCACGCTCCGGGGGTACCCGGCCTGGGGGATGCGCCAATGGCAGTACTCGTTGTCCTCCGCCCACCAGAACAGCTCGGCCCGCGGCACGCCGACCTGCTCGACGATGTGGCGGGAGATCACGAACCCGCACCACGACCCCCACTCCCCCACGGTCCCGTCGGGTTGTATGGCGCGTGGGAAGCAGAACGCGCCCTTGGGGTCGTGGCGGGCCTGACCGAGCAAGGCCTCGAGGCACTCGGGGTCGGCCACGATGTCGTCGTCGAGCACCCAGGCGAAGTCGTCCGCCCGGGCCAGGAGCTCCTCGAAGGCGAGGGCCCATCCCCCGGCGGGGCCCAGGTTGGTGTCCGAGCGTACGACCGAGACGGGCAGGGTCCTCTGCAGCGTGTCGGTGCGCACGGGCGGGTCGCTGGCGTTGTCCACCACCACCACCGATGCGGGGCGCACCGTCTGGGCCTCGATGGCGTCCAGGCAGCGCGCCAGGGCGTGGGGGGCGTTGTGGGACAAGACGAGGGCGACGGTGCCGGGCCCGAGGTCCGACGGGCCCGGGAGCTCGGCCGCGGTCTCGGTCCCCGCCTCCGACGCCATGTCGGCGTCGGTGTCGTCGTGGGACGGGGCCCGTTCGCCGACCTCGCGCAGGTAGCGGCGGTCGAGGCCGAGCCGGCCCCGGGCCCCGTCGAGCACGCCCCGGAGCGTGGCCACGCGCTCGGCGCCGCTGTGGGCGAGCTGGAGCCGGCGCAACGAGTAGAGGAGATGCCACGCGAACCAGCTCGGGCGACCGTGGCGCCGGGCCAGGGCGAAGTAGTTGCGGGCCAGGTAGTACGCGCGCCAGGGCTCATCGGCGTCGTTGGGCCGCTGTCCGAGCAGCGCGTCGTCGCGACCGGCCAGGGTCTGGCGGTGCGCGACCTGGCGGGCGCAGATCACGTCCACGAGGACCGAGAACCCCGCGGGCGCGCATGCGACAGTAGAAGTCGAAGTCCTCGAACCCGAAGAAGAGCGAGGCATCGGGCAAGACACCGGCGTCCACCACGGCGCGCGACACGAGCGTCGCACCCCACGTCGACACGTCCACCGGGCTCAGCTCGCCGGGCAGGCCGCGGCGGGGCACGACGTTGACGGTGTGCCCGGACCGGGGGACGAAGACCCGGCCGAAGGCCACGACCGCCCCCACGGCGTGGCCCGTGCCGCCGACCGAGGCGTCGCGTCGGTGCGCGTCGAGGCGCGCCATCAGCCCGGCCACGCGCGGGGTCGGCAGGCGCAGCAGCCCCATGTCGTCCTCGCACAGGTAGGCCCATTTCGTGGTGGGGTCGGCGAACGCTTCGAGCAGTCCCCGGTGGAACCCGCCGGCGGGGCCGACGTTCGAGGGGAGGCGCACCATGCGCACGCGCCCCTCGAGCTCGGGATCGTCGAGCCCTCCGTCGCCGTTGACCACGACGACGACGCGCTCGGGGGCGAAGCCCTCGTCATCGAGCAGCGACCGCACCGTGGCGCCGGCCAGACGGGGGCGCAGGTGGGTGACGACGACGGCCGTGACTCCGTCGAGACCGGGTCCGGCGTCGTGGGTCAGGACAACTCCCAATCGGCCGGCACGTACACCGGCGACAGGACCATGACACCCGACGGCGCCTTGATCGGGATGGGCCCGAAGGCCTCGAACGAGGCCAGCGGCTGCCAGGGCAGATGGGCGCTGGGCCCGCTGCCCCGGGGGCGCGCATGCCCCCCCACAGCGAATAGCGGCCTTTGGGCAGCGGCAGGCTGTGCATGTTGCACCGCAACTCGAACTGGCCTTCGGGGAACGAGCTCGCGTAGCGCAGGACGAACACGGGCATGGCCGTGCCCTGGGAGACCCCGATGTGGAAGGCCCCGAACATGGGCTCCTCGGACTCGGCCACGATCCGCAGGTGCACGTCCTCACCCGAGCAGACCTGGCCGCCGTCCTCGCCGGTGATCTCCACCTTCAGGATCCGGACCCCGGTGTCGTGGGACACGGACATCGACGCCTGCTCCTCCACCGACGCCCGGTACAGGTTCACGACGTCGCGCGCCGGCCCGTCGGCGCGCACGAAGCTGTCGGCCAGCCACATGGCCCGGTCGCACACGGCTTCGACCGTGGGCAGGTCGTGCGAGACGTAGAACAGCGTGGTGCCGTTGGCCACGACCTGGCTGATGCGCTCCAGGCACTTCTGCTGGAACCGGGCGTCGCCGACGGCGAGCACCTCGTCCACGAGCAGGATGTCGGGCTCGAGGAAGGCGGCGATGGCGAACCCGAGCCGGATGGCCATGCCCGTGGAGTAGAACTTCACCTGGCGGTCGATGGCGTCGCCGATCTCGGCGAAGTCCACGATGTCGTCGAACCGGCCCGAGATCTCGGCGCGGGTGAGGCCGAGGATGTTGCCGTACAGGTAGACGTTCTGGCGCCCCGACAGGTCGGGGTGGATGCCGCTGCGCACTTCGAGCAGGGCCCCGATCCGCCCCGCCGCGGTCAGTGTGCCCGCCGAGGGGAACGTCGTCTGGCAGATCATCTTGAGCAGGGTCGACTTGCCCGACCCGTTGACACCGATGATGCCGTAGGTCTTGCCCGGCTCGACGTGCAGGTTCACGTCGCGCAGCACCCACCGGAAATCCCGGCGCTCGCCCCGCAGCCACTTGCCCAGGACCTTCACCTGCTCCTGGAACAGCGGAAGGGTGCGGTCGGCCCGGTAGCGCTTCCAGACCTGGTCGGAGTGAACCGTGCCCTTAGGTAAGGTCGGCAAAGTTCACCTCGAGCTTCTTGAACACGACGTACCCGGTGACGAGGTAGATCATCGACCCGAACAGGGCGAGACCGAGCAGCCCCCACTGGGGGCCGAACCCGAGCAGCACCGAGTCGCGCACGCCGTCGACGATCGGTGCCATGGGGTTGACCACGGCGTAGACGTCTCGCTGCCACCCGTGCGCCAACACCCACGACAGGTTGGGCGACAGCTTGCCGTGCGCCTCCTGCGACAGGGGCTTGAGCACCGTGATCAGCATGACCAGGGGCATGACGATGGGGATGATCTGCTGCAGGTCTCGCATCTGCACGATGACCGACGACACGAAGAGCACGAGCCCGACCATGAACGGGATCTCGATGGCGATGTACAACGGCGTCCAAAACGACGCGGCACGCGGCGCGAAGCCGTACACGCCGAAGAGGATGGCGAGGGGCACCGTCGCCATCAGGGACGTGAAGGCCGAGCCGAGCACCTGGGACAACGGGAAGCACTCACGCGGGAAGTGGCTCTTGGCCATGAGGGCCTTGTTCGCCACCAGGGAGTTCGATCCCCCGCCGATGGCGCCGCCGAAGAGGCCGAAGGTCACCAGTCCCGTGTACATGTTGATCATGAGGGGGACGTGCCCCCCGATCGAGAATCCCTTCACGTTCTTGGCCAGGAGGAACAGCAGAGCCAGGCTCACCAGGGGGGTCAGCAACGCCCACGCGACGCCGAGCACCGCCTGCTTGTACTGGGCGCGGATGTCGCGTTCGGCCAGGGTGAAGATGACCTCGCCCCGCCGGAACAGCTCGCGCGCCGAGCGCAGCATCTCGGGTTTGTGCTGGTAGAGCAGCTCCGGCGGCGGGTCGGCCGGCACGAGCGACACGTCGAAGACCTTGAGGGCGCCTTCCTCCTCGGAAAGCGGCTCAGCTATGGCTGACATCGCGATTCCCCCCGGTTCCCGCTCTACTGCTCCGCCAACCCGTTTGCCCAGCCTACTGCGGACCATGCCCGGATAGCGACAGATCGTCGTCCTCATCGGGCATGCCCGCCGCTACCATCGGCCCGTGCGAGCAGGGGAAATGCCCGTGTCAGGGGCGTCGGGCCCCCGCCCCCGGGTCCTCCTGCTCATCAAGGGCCTCGGCCTGGGGGGTGCCGAACGCCTCCTCGTCGACGTGGTGGCGGCCCGAGACCGCGACCGCTTCGAGTACGAGGTCGCTTACGTCCTCGCCGACCAGCGCGCCCTGGTGGCGTCCCTGGAGGGCGTCGGGGTGCGAGTTCACGGCCTCGGGGCCACCGCCAGCGCCGACCTGCGATGGACGGTGGCCCTGCGCCGGCTCCTGGCCGAGGGCCGCTACGACCTGGTGCACGCGCACCTGCCCTACACCGCCGCCTTCGGGCGTCTGGTGGCCCTCACCCTGCCCCGGGGGCGCCGCCCCGCTCTCGTGTACACCGAGCACAGCCTGTGGAACAAAGCGGCCATCCTGACCAAGGCCCTCAACCGCTCGACCGTCGGCCTCGACCGGGGGCTCATCGTGGTGTCGGACACGGCGCGCGACGCCCTGCCTCGGGCCCTGCGGTCCCGCGCCCGCGTGGTGGTGCACGGCATCGACCGCAGCCGCTTCGCCGTGCCCGCCGCCCAGCGCGACGCGTGGCGCCGGGACGTGCGAGCCGAGCTCGGGGTGGCCGACGACGAGATCCTGGCCCTCACGGTCGCCAACCTCCGCAGCGAGAAGGGCTACGACGTGCTCCTCGAGGCGGCCCGGCTGGCGGTGGCGGCGGGCGCTCCGGTCCGCTTCGTGTCGGTGGGGCGAGGCCCGCTCGAGGCCGACCTGGCCGCCGCGGCCCGGGCCGGTGGCCTCGAGGAGCGTTTCACGTTCCTCGGGACGCGCACCGACACGGCGCGCCTCATGGCCGGCTCGGACGTGTTCGTGTTGCCGTCGCACCAGGAAGGGATGCCCGTCGCCCTCATGGAGGCCATGAGCGCGGGGTTGCCGGTGGTGGCCACGATCGTGGGGGGCGTGCCCGACGTGGTCACCGACGACGTGGAAGGGCTCCTCGTCCCCCCCGGCCGGCCCGACCTCCTGGCCGAGGCGGTCACGCGCCTGGCCCGTGACGACGCCCTGCGGGCGCGCCTGGCGCTCGCCTCGAGCGCGGCCAGCGAGATGTTCGACGTCCGCAACGCGGCGCGGGCCATCGAGTCGGTCTACGGCGAGCTCCTGGCCGCCGGTGGCGACCGGTGAGAGAGCCGCTTGGGCCGAGGCCTGTCGACGGCGGCGACGGCGTGCCGCTGGTGCTGCACGTCATCCCCACGGCCACGGCGCGCGGCGCGCAGCGCGAGGCCCGGGCGCTGGCCACCGTGCTGGACGTGCCCGGGGTGCGGCACCACCGCCTCGTGAGCCTGTTCGACGGGGACGAACAGGTGGTGGTGGACCTCGCCCTCGACCATCCCGGCGGCGACCGGCCCGCCCAGGGGTTCGACCCCCGCCTCGTGTGGCGGCTGCGCTCGACGCTGCGCCGCACGGCTCCCACGGTGGTGGTGGCCCACGGTGGCGACCCGCTCAAGTACCTCGTCCCGGCCATCCTCGGCACGCCCATCGAGCTGGCGTACTACGCCACCGGCACCTTCGAGCACGCCGGCCGACGGGCGCGCGTGGCGCTGTGGCGGGCCCTGCTCCGGCGCGCCGCGGTGGTGGCGGCCGAGGGTGACGAGGTGCTCGTGCAGTGCCGGGAGCTGCTCGGCGTGGCCCCGGCGCGGTCGGTGCTCGCCCCCAACGGACGGGACCCCGACGAGTTCCACCCGGCCCGGCCCGATCTCGGGCCCGGCGCCGACGATCGCGGCGCCGACGATCACGGGCCCACCCTCGCCTTCGTGGGCGCGCTCACCCCGGGGAAACGGCCGGACCGCTTCGTCGAGGTGGTGGCCCGGTTGCGCCGAGCGCGGCGTGGCCCTGCGCGCCTTCGTGTGCGGCGACGGGGTGCTGGCGCCGGCGCTGACAGGCCCCGCCGCCGCCGCCGGCGTCGAACTGCTGGGATCGCGCTCGGACGTGGCCGAGCTGCTGCGGGGGGCCGACGTGCTCGTCTTCGCCAGCCTCCCCACCGGCGAGGGCATGCCCGGCGTGCTCATCGAAGCGGGCCTCAGCGCCCTCCCCGTCGTCGCCACCGCCGTGCCGGGGGTCCGCACCGTGGTGGAGGACGGGGTCGGGGGGTTCGTGGTCGACGTCGATGACGTCGACGCCATGGTCGACGCCACGGCGCAACTGCTGTCGGAGCCGGCCTTGCGCCGGCGCATGGGGGACGCCGCGCTCGAGCGGTGCCTGGCCCGGTTCAGCCTCGACGCCGTGGCGGCGTGCTGGACGTCGTTCCTCGATCCCCTGGTGGCACGCGGCGTCAGCTCCCGGCGCGGGCGAAGTGGACCAGGTACCCGGCCCCCCCGAGGGGCCTGAGCTCGGCCGTCTCGAGACCGCTGGCGGCGGCGAGGCCGGCCAGGGTCGCGGGCCGGTAGCCGTGGACGTGCACACCACGGGCGCCGTAGCGCACGCGGCGTAGCTCGAGGCGCAGCCCCGGGGCGGGGAACGACGCCACCACGTGCGGGGCGGCGCGGCCCATGCGCCGCAGCAGGTCGGCGGGCTCGTCGACGTAGTCGAACACCCCGAGGGCGACAGCCGCGTCGTAGGCGTCCTCCTCGTCGATGGTCTCCCAACCGCGCTCCTGCACCGTGACGAGGTCGGGGTGCTGGCCCGCCTCCACCCGGGCCAGCGCCACCATGGCCGGCGCGGGGTCGAGGCCGGTGACGCGCACGCCGCGCGCCGCGAGCGGGTCGAAGAGCGGGCCGCTCCCGCATCCGACGTCGAGGACCGACGCGGCGTGCAGCGTGGTCACGATGTCGACGCTGCCCCGCAGCCGGTCGAAGAGCGGGCCCCGCCCGATGAGCCGGGACAGGCCCTCGCTGCGATAGAAGGCGGCGAAGCGCGACGCGCGGCGGTGGAAGTAACCCTCGAAGTCAGCCGGCGGCATCTAGACAGGTCTCGCTTCCGAAACGCTCCGTGAGGCGCCACGCCACCGGCGCGATGCGGGCGCGCCCGAGGAGCTGTCGGGCGAGCATGGGCGAGCGGACCGCACCGAGCCCGGGAAGGGTGCCGTCGAAGTCATAGGAGTGGTAGTAGAGCACGGCCGGTGGAGGCGAGACCCGGGTGGCGGCGGCCACGGCCGAGAAGGGCAGCAGCCGCTGGTAGCTTCCCCCGCCGATGCGCAGGCCGCGCCAACGCAGCACGGGGATCTCCCGCACCGGTGAACGGGGCCCGAGCACCGACGTGTCCGAGACGTAGCGGTAGCCGGCCTGGGCCAGCGCGTCGCGGTACGCCTCGAGCCCCCCGTCGCCGGGGACGTCGAACCGGGGGGAGCGAAAGCCGTGCACGGCCACACCCAGCAGGTCCTCGAGGATCTGGCGCCCGGAGCGCAACCACTCGACCACGCCCGTGGCGGGCAGGCGCCCGTGGTCCGGACCGTGGCTGGCGATCTCGTGGCCGGCCGCGGCGAAGGCGGCCAGGTCGTCGCGCACCGATGCCCGCGTAATTGCCCACGACGAACAGCGTGACCTTGGGCTTTCCCGGCTGGGATTCGAGGCGGTCGAGCAGCGCGATCAGACCGGGGGGCGGGCCCGGCGGGCGGGCGACGTCGTGGCCGAGGGCGGCCATGCCGTCGTAGAAGTCCTCGACGTCGACGGTCATGCACACCGGACCGCTCACGCCGCCCCCTCGAGCTCGGCGTACACGTGACGCAGGCGGGCGATGACGTCGTCCTCGGAGAAGCGTTCCAGGACGCGGGCCTGGCAGGCGCGGCCCAAGGTGGCTCGTCGCTCGCCGTCGTCGAGCAACCCGGCGACGACGCGCACGAGGGCGGCGGTGTCGCCCCGGGGCACGAGGAGCCCACTGTCGGGGTCGACGACCTCCCGGACGCCGCGCACGTCGTAGGCCACCACCGGCCGCCCCGCCGCGGCCGCCTCCATGGCCACCCGGGGCACGCCCTCGCGGTACGACGGCAGGACCACGACATCGGCGTCGGCCAGATAGGGCCGGATGTCGTCGACGGCCCCGACGAAGGTCACGTCGCCCGACGCCGCCGAGATCTCCGCCGCCGTCACGGCGTCGCGCTGGTCGGCCTCGATCGGCCCCACGTGGATGAAGTCGGCGCGACCGTGCAGCGAGCGGGCCAGGCCGAGGAAGTCGAGGCATCCCTTCTCCCGCACCAGGCGGCTCACCATGAGCACCACGGGCCGGGCCGAGCCGTTGTGATCGGCCACCGGGGCGGCGAAGCGGTCCAGGACCACGCCGTTGCCGACGAAACGGATCTTGCGAGCGCCGCACACCCGCGCCCGGGGCAGGACGTCCTCGTCCTCGCGGCTCTGGACGAGCACGAGATCGGCCCAGGCACAGCACCACCGCTCGAAAAGCCACCCCATGACGTTGGCGACCCGACCGTTGTCGCGGAAGTAGAGCGCGCCGTGGATGGTGTAGATGGCGGTGGTGCCGCTCAGCCGGGCGGCGGGGAGCCCCAGAAACGATGCCTTCGGGGTGTGGGTCTGCACGAAGTCGAAGTGCTGGCGCTTGAAGTAGCGCCACAGCGCGACGAAGGCGGCGAAGTCCGACAGGGCGAACTCCCGGCGGATGGGGACGACCTCGACCGACAGGTCGACGGGGGCGTCGTCGAAGGCGTCGCCCGACACCACGCTCCACGACACGTCGTCGAGGGCCCGCAGCTGATTTCCCAACAGGAGCCGGGCCGTCATGGCCGTGGTCACCACCCGGCAGCCCCGTCGGGCGACCCCACCTCCGGTCCGTCGCTCCACCGGTTCCCCCCGCAGGCGGGCGGGCTGGGGGCAACCCCCGGTCCGCCGAGCCTCCTGTCCTTCAGTCCGGCGCCTATCCTACAAAGAGTGGCGGTGCGGACGATGACTTGCACCGTGGGCACATGTGCGGGCTGACGGGATTCTGGGACCGGGCCCCGGCTCGTGTCGAGCAGTCCCGGGCGCGGCTGTCGGCCATGACCGACACCTTGCGGCACCGCGGCCCCGACGACAGCGGCGCCTTCGTCGACCCCGACGTGGCGGTGGCGCTCGGCAGCCGCCGCCTGGCGGTCGTCGACCTGTCCGAGCACGGACACCAGCCCATGGTGTCGCCCGACGGGCGATACGTCCTCGCCTTCAACGGTGAGGTCTACAACTTCCGGGACCTGCGCCGGGAGCTCGAGGCGGCGGGGATGGGCTTTCGCGGGTCGGGCGACACCGAGGTGGTCGTGGCCGCGGCGCAGCACTGGGGGTTGGCCGACACCCTCGTGCGGTGCAACGGCATGTTCGCGCTGGCGTTGTGGGACCGGCGCGAGCGGACCCTGCAATTGGCGCGGGACCGGTTCGGGGAGAAGCCGCTGTACTACGGCTGGTCGGGGACGGCCTTCCTCTTCGGCTCGGAGCTCAAGGCGCTGCGGGCCCACCCCGCCTTCGACGCCACCGTCGACCGCGACGCCCTGGCCCTGTACTTCCGGCACAACTGCGTGCCCGCGCCGTATTCGATCCACCGGGCCGTGGCCAAGCTCCCGCCCGCTTCGATCCTGACCCTGGACCTCTCGACGCCACCGGGGACCTGTCCCGAGCCCGTGCCGTTCTGGTCACTGGCCGACACCGCCGCGGCCGGGTGCGCGCACCGCGTCGCGCACGACGAGGCCGGCGCGCTCGATACGCTCGCGGCGGTGCTCGGTGGCGCCGTCGCCATGCGCATGCACGCTGATGTCGCCCTGGGGGCGTTTCTGTCCGGTGGTATCGACTCGTCGCTCGTGGTGGCGCTCATGCAGGCCCAGCGCGGCGCCAAGGTGAAGACCTTCACCATCGCCTTCGAGGACGCGCTGTACGACGAGGCCCCGCAGGCGCGCGCCGTGGCCGAGCACCTCGGCACCGAGCACCACGAGCTCGTCGTGACGGCCCGCGACGCGCTCGACGTGATCCCGAGGCTGCCGACCATCTACGACGAGCCCTTCGCCGATTCCTCGCAGATCCCGACGACGGTCCTCGCCCATCTCACCCGGGCGCACGTGACCGTGGCGCTGTCGGGGGACGGGGGCGACGAGCTCTTCGGGGGCTACAACCGCTACGCCTGGGCCGAGCGCTTCTGGCGCCGGATCGAGCCGATACCCCTCCCCCTGCGCCGCGCCTCGGCCGCGGCGCTCGGTGCGATCCCGCCGCGCTGGTGGGACCGCGCCTTCGCCGGCGCCGAGCACCTCCTGCCCGCGTCAATGGCGCTGCGCATGCCCGGGACCAAGGTGCAGAAGGTGGCGCAGGTCCTGCCGGCCGCCGACCTCCACCAGACGTACATGACCCTGGCGTCGCACACCGACGACCCATGCCGGTTGGTCCTCGGCGCCACCGAACCGCCCACGGTGCTCACCGATCGCCGTTCGTGGCCAGTCCTCGACGACGCCGTCGAGCGCATGATGTACCTCGACACCATGACGTATCTGCCCGACGACATCCTGACCAAGGTGGACCGGGCCACCATGGCCTCGAGCCTCGAGGGCCGCATGCCCTTCCTCGACCCCGACGTGGCCGCCCTGGCCTGGCGGCTCCCCCCCGACCTGAAGGTGCGGTCGGGCACGGGCAAGTGGCTGCTGCGACGCCTCTTGCACCGCTACGTGCCACCCGCCCTGGTGGAGCGGCCCAAGGCCGGATTCGGCATCCCCCTCGGCGACTGGCTGCGCGGCCCCCTGCGGCCGTGGGCGGAGGACCTCCTCGACGCGCGCCGGCTCCGGGCCGACGGCTACCTGGCCCCCGGGGTCGTGCGCAGGCTGTGGGCCGAGCACCTGTCGGGCCGCCACGATCGCCAGTACGCCGTGTGGGACGTGCTCATGTTCCAGGCGTGGCTGGACGCGCCGGCGCCGGGCCCCTCGGCGCCGGCCGCGCCGTGAGGCGTCGGCCCTAGCGCCGGGCCGGGACGGGTGAGGCCCCCCACCGCGTCTGCTTGGCTTTGCGCTTCTGTCTCCCCTGGCTGTACTCCCACGCGTAGATCGGGGGTTGGCCGCGCGGGGTCAGGGGGATGCACAGCGGCACCAACAGGAACGGCAGCAGCAGGACGCGTTCGCGGTCGATCAAGCCCAGGTTGTTGAGGGCGGCGAAGGCGTAGGGGAACGACACCGAGTAGAGCACGCACATGAGCACGTAGGGACGGGTGAAACAGGCCCGGCCCAGGTGCCAAAAGCGCCGGAACGACGTGAGGAAGAGCGCGATGATCACCGTGTTCTCGAACGCGGCCAGGCGCTGGGTCGACCCGTGGGCGTTGAAGGGGAGGGGGTCGAACAACACGGTGTAGATGTCCCTCGGATAGCCCGAGGGCCCCGGGTGGTAGTGGAGGCTGCTCGCCTGCCCGACGTTGTTCTTGGCCAGCTGGTTGAGGTTGAAGACCGGCGCGTGCTTGGCCAGCTGCTGGGACAGCGACACCGCAGCGAGGAGCAACACGGCCTGCAGGGCCATGACCGAGAGTCGGCGGATGCCTCGGAACGAGCGCTGGGTGTTGCGGGGCCGGAACAGGCCGGCCACGGCGAAGGCGGCCATGAACAGGAGCAGCTCCTGGGGCCGCACGTACACGCCGACGATCGCGCCCACCACCAGCAGCACCGCTCCCCCGCGCTGATGGGCCAGGACGCGCGACGCCCCGTAGGCCATCAGGCCCAACGACAGGTACATCATCGTTTCCTTGCTGATACCTGCGGTCCAGAACAGCAGCGACGGAAGGAAGAAGACCGACAATGCGTAGCGCCGGTGCAAAGCCTCGGGGAATGTAACGCAGAAGGCGCGGTAGAAGCCCAGCGTGGCCAGGAAGGCGAACCAGCTGAAGACGTAGAACAGGGCCAGCTTGTTGACGCCGACGATGGCCATCACCACACCCGCCGCGATCGACACCGAGCCCTGGCCCAGCACGTTCACGGCCGGGTGCAGGCCGGCGTTGGAGAAGTTGAACGAGTGGTAGCGCTTGGCCAGGATGGCGCCCTGGTTGATGTAGCGGGTGTAGTCGGTGACACCGTGGTAGATGTGGTCGACGACCCAGAGCTGCACCGAGCTGAACACCAGGTGGGTGATGACTGCGGCCAGGAGCAATTGGTACAGGCCGGGGTCGCGCTGACGGGCCGCGATCCTGCGCGCGATCGGGATGGTGACGAGGAAGAGCACCACCGCCACCAGGACGGCGATCTCCGGGTTGGAATGGATCCGCATGCGAGCCTCAGGTCCCTGCCGCCGCCGGCGCGACTAGCGCCAGAGCTGCGCCGAGGTCGCCGACGCCGGCTCGGGGGAGCCGTACCCCTCGAGGACCAAGTCTTCGGGGTTCTCCTCGGCCTCCGACCCGTGACCGTGCGTCGTCCGTTCCCGGTTGGGGACGTTGGTGAAGGCCACGCCGAGCACCGGGGCGCGGAATCGACGGAGCATGTCGCCCGCCTCTCGTCCCTCGTCGGATCTCGTCACCGCGTACTGGGCCACCACGAGCACCACGTCGACGGCGGGGAGCAGGGCGATGGCATCGTGAGTCCGCAGCAGTGAGGGCGCGTCGATGAGCACGGCGTCGGCCACCTCGCGCGCCGCGTTGATGATGGCCGGACCGTGCGTCACCACCTGGCCCCGGTTGGCGAGGAGCTGGTCGAACCGCAACCGCGACACGCCTTCGACGGGCGAGGGCGTCGACAACGGGGCGAGGTCCTGGGGGTCGAGCTCCCCGTCGGCTTCGAACTCGGGCATGGGGCTGTGTGCGCTGCGACCGACACGCAGGTCGCCCATGCTCACCACGAGCGCCTTCGCCCCCGCCTCGGCGTACACCGCGGCGAGGTTGGCGACGACGGCCGAGCGCGTGGCCTCTGCCGCCGGGGACACGACGAGGACCACCTGGCGGCGGGACTTGTGGCCGTTGCCGTTGCCCTCGTGGATCAGGTCCCCGCCGTTGGCGGGGTCGGTCGGGTACCCCGATGCGAGCGCCTGCCCGGCGCCGCGCTCGGTCGATGCGTTCCCCTTGCCCTGTCCGTTGCCGTTCCCGTACCCGTTGCCGTTCAGGTAGCCGTTGCCGTTGCCGTTGCCGTATCCGTTGCCGTTCCCGAGCAGGGCGAGCTCCGCCGCGAGCGGCTCGAGCAGCACGGCGGTGTGCAGGCGGCGGTAGGCCTCGGCGGCGGTGGAGCCCGGCGCCACCACGACGGCAAGGCGCGTGTCGATGGAGGACCGTTGCAAAGAGGCGCGCGCCGATCCGCGCGCCGGGATCTCGGCCACGACGGGGAGGTCGAATGCCTCCTCGGTGGCGCGCACGGTGCGGAGGCTGCGGTCGAGGACCTCGACGAGCAGGATGATCCCGACCGCCACCAGGAGGCCAACCGCCAACCCACCCAGGATCCGCGTCGACCGGTGGTTCACCACGCCGGCCACGGTGAAATGCCCGACGTACACCGGGTGCACCTGCGCGGTCCGGAGGATGGCGTACCCGGGGACCTTCGGCCCGCTGATCTGGAGCTGGACCTGCTGGCGCACCTGATCGTCCAACTGGCCGGCCAGGACGCGGTGCTGCGTGTTGAGCAACGCCATCTGACCGCTCGACGAGCTGGCGCCCGAGATCTCGGCGTCGACGACGTTGATCTTCGACTGGAGCGTGGCGACGGCGTCCGCCGTCTTCTTCAGGTTGAGCAGATACGCGGCCTGCGCCTCGGTGTTGATATAGGTCGCCACTGCGGTCGCCACCGCGTTGGCGAGCGCCTGCGCCTTTTCCGCGGTGTACCACGCCACGATGACGCCGAGGGCCTTGATGTGCAGGCCGCGGAACTGCTTCTTGTTCAATCCCAGTGCGGCGCGACCGTTCTCGACGCCGACGCTGCCGGCGAGCTTCGACGCGGGGACCCCCACGTGGGCGGCCTTCGCCGCATCCGCCATGACGCCGGGGAGCTTCAGGTCGAGGAAGAGGCGGGCCAGGCTGATGCTGTTCTTCCCGAGGCCGGGCGCGACGATCGCCACCGCCTTGTACGCCGTCGGGGTCAGGGCGCCGTTCTCCGACGCCGGACGCGATGGCACCGAGAAGAACCCGATCAGCCCCCCGACGAGCGCCAGCAAGACGAGCAGGCGCCAGCCGCGAAGCACTGCCCCCCTGAAGTCCATCGCTGCCATCTTTCCCCGACCGGCCTCACCAAAGGCCTCTGGGCCGGCTCACCCACATTACCCCTTGTCAGCGTATTCGCGCCTAGGGATGAGGAAAAGCTAAAATCCGCCTCGGGGGAATCGTCAATCCTGACGATGCCGAGCGTGATGAACTCTCATAACGTGCTCGGAGGGGCCACCGAAGCGCGCTCGCGCCTGGCGCTACGGTTTGTGAGCCAGGGGGGCAGATCGTATGGCGATGGGGGTGCGGCGGGCTCGGGACGACTCGGAAAAGGGCAAGGGTCTGCACCGCCCCGCCCTCCGAGGCGACCGCCTGGCATCCCGAGCATCCCACGTCAGAGCACGTGTCGTGTTCATGCTGCTCGACGTCATCGCCGTGGCGGCGGCCTACGGCGCCTCCGAGGTGGCGTACTTCCGCGACGCCGCCCCCGCCATCTACTGGCAGCACTTCAGCATGTTCCTGGTCCTCGCCCTGGCCGTCCACCTCGTGGCCAACTGGGTGTTCGGCCTGTACGGGCGCATCTGGCGCTATGCCGGGATCGAAGAGGCCCGCCAGGTCCTGTTGTCGGCCCTGGCCGCCCTGGCGGTCCTGGTGTTGCTGCGGCCGCTGTGGCACCTGCCTTCGGTCGGGCTCGAGCGTGTCCCGCTGCGGGTGGTCTTCGTGGGAGCTGCGTTCGTCACGATGGCCATGGGGGCCCTGCGCTTCAGCTCGAGGCTGTTCGCCTGGCAGCGGGGGACCAACCGGGTGGGGCTGCGGGTGGCGATCATCGGCAGCCGCGACGCCGGGGCCGAGGCCATCAGGGAGATGCTGCGCACCCCGGTGGCCGGGTTCGTCCCGGTGGCGGTGTTCGACGACGACGCCCACACCCACGGGCTGTCGCTGATCGGCGTTCCGGTGGTGGGGGGCATCGACGACATCCCCACCGCGGCGGCCCGCTACACGATCCAGCAAGTCCTGCTGGCCATCTCCAACCCCCCACCGGAGCTGGTCGAGCGGGCCCTGCGAGCGTCGGACGCGGCCGGGGTGTCGATGAAGATCCTGCCCTCGGCGCGCGACATGGCGGCGGGCAAGGAGCACACCGCGCCGATCCGCCTCGCCCGCGAGCCACGCATCGAGGACCTGTTGGGCCGCACTGCGGTCAGCACGGACCTCAACACGGTGCGACGCTCCATCACGGGCCAGCGCGTCCTCATCACCGGCGCCGGCGGGTCGATCGGTTCGGAGATCGCCCGGCAGGTCGCCGAATTCAACCCGGCGCAGCTGCTGCTCCTCGATCACGACGAAACCCATCTGCACGACATCGCGGTCGTCCTTCCCGGTCCCAGCGAGCAGTTGCTGGTGGACGTGGCCGACCGCGCCGCGGTGTTCGAGGCGTTCCTGAGGCATCGACCCAACGTCGTGTTCCACGCCGCCGCGCACAAGCACGTGCCCGTCCTCGAGTCGCACCCCGTGGCCGCGGTCAGCGTGAACGTGTACGGGACCGAGAACGTGGTCGAGGCGGCCGCCGCGGCCGGGACCGAGCGCTTCGTCTTGATCTCGAGCGACAAAGCGGTCCGTCCCATCAGTGTGATGGGCGCGTCGAAGCGGGTCGCCGAGGAAGTGGTCCTCGCCCACGCTCCGGCCGACGCGGCCTACTCGGTCGTGCGCTTCGGGAACGTCCTCGGCAGCCGGGGCAGCGTGATCCCGACCTTCGCCCGGCAGATCGCGGCCGGTGGCCCGATCACGGTGACCGACCCCCGCATGACCCGCTTCTTCATGAGCGTGGAGGAAGCGGTCCAGCTCGTCCTGCAGGCGTCGGTCCTGTCGCGCGGCGGCGAGATCTTCATGCTGGAGATGGGCGAGCCGGTGCGGATCCTCGATCTGGCGCAGCGCATGATCCGTTTGTCGGGCCAGGCCGAGGGGACCGAGATCCCGGTGCGGATGATCGGGTGCCGTCCCGGCGAGAAGCTCCACGAAGAGCTGAACAGCCCCGACGAGGAGGTCTTTCCCACCTCGCACCCCTTCATCCGACGCCTGGTGCCGGCGAACAGGTCCGAGGACGAGACCGCAGCCGGTCTCCAGGCCCTGCGCGAGGCGATGTTCCAACGCGACGCCCCTCTCGTGCGGGAGCTGCTGTTCTCTCTCACCGTGTCGGGGAAGGTCGCCTCGTCGGTCACCGCCACCCACGACGTGGTGGACGCCGATCCCGATCCCGTCTCGGCGTGAGGCCCCGGTGCCGGCCCTGCGCCGGTCGGGGTGCATGAGACGGGCCCGACCGTGACGGGCGCCGGCGTGGCCCGGCGGGTGGTGGTCGTGGGCCAGGGATACGTCGGACTGGCGCTGGCGGTGCGCGCCGTCGACGTGGGTTTCGACGTGGTCGGCCTCGACCAGGACGAGGCGCGGGTGAAGCGCCTCGCCGCGGGCGACTCCTATGTCGAGGACGTGAGTGACGCCGCGCTGCGCGCCGCCCTGGCGACGGGGCGATACGAGCCCACCGACGACCCCGAGCGCTGTGCGGGGTTCGACGTGGCCGTCATCGACGTCCCGACCCCGCTGGCGGACGGGAACCCCAACCTGTCGCATGTCGAGGAGGCCGCCCGCATGCTGGCGCGCCATCTCCGCCCCGGTGCGACGGTCATCTTGGAGTCGACGACGTATCCGGGGACGACCGAGGAGCTCGTCGCTCCCATCCTGGAGGAGGGCTCGGGCCTGATCGCCGGCCAGGACTTCCATCTCGGGTACAGCCCCGAGCGCATCGACCCCGGGAACCCGACGTGGAACCTGGTCACCATCCCCAAAGTGGTCTCGGGCATCGACCCGGCGTCGTTGCGCGCCGTACAGGGGTTCTTCGACGCGATCGTGAACGAGACCGTGCCCGTCGCCGACACGAGGGTGGCCGAGCTCACCAAGCTGCTCGAGAACACCTTCCGGCATGTCAACATCGCGCTCGTGAACGAGATCGCCATGTTCGCGGGGGACCTCGGGGTGGACGTGTGGGAGTCGATCGACGCGGCGTCGACCAAACCGTTCGGGTTCATGCGCTTCACCCCCGGGCCCGGGGTGGGCGGGCACTGCCTTCCCATCGACCCCAGCTACCTGTCGTGGGCCGTGCGCCGACGCCTGGGCCGCTCCTTCCGGTTCGTCGAGCTGGCCAACGACGTCAACGCCAACATGCCGGACTACGTCGTGCGCCGCCTGGTCCACGCCCTCAACCGCATGGGGAAGCCCGTGCGCGGATCCCAGGTCCTCCTGCTCGGGCTGGCCTTCAAGCCCAACACCGCTGACGCCCGGACCTCCCCGGGGCTCGTCATCGCCGAGCACCTGGCCGAGCTCGGGGCCGACGTGCGGGTCGCCGACCCCCATCTGCGGGCCGAGAACGTGCCGTTCGTGCTCGTCGACCTGAGCGCCGACGCGCTGGCCGACGCCGATGCCGTGGTCATCGTCGCCGATCACGACGCGTTCGACTACGACCTGGTCGGCGCCCGGGCCCGGTTCGTGCTCGACACCCGCAACCGCCTCTCCGGGCCCAACGTCGAGTCCCTCTGACCGATGTCACGCGCCGGGGCCGGCCCCGGGCCGGATCGTGCTGGGCTGCAGGCGCCCCGGCGGGTGCTCGTGACCGGGGGTGCGGGCTTCATCGGCGCCAACCTGTGCCGGGCCCTGTCGGCCGATCCGCACGTCGCCGAGGTCGTGGTGGTGGACGACCTGTCGACGGGGAGTGCCGAGAACCTCGTCGACATGCCCGGCGTGGCGCTGATCGAAGCGTCGATCCTCGACGCCGCGGTCCTCGACCGGGCCATGGAAGGCGTCGACGCCGTGGTGCACCTGGCCGCTCGGGCCTCGGTGCCGCGTTCGCTCGAGGATCCCGTCGCCACGCACGAGGCCAACGCCACCGGGACGCTGCGGGTGCTCGAGGCGGCACGGCGGGCCGGCGGAGCCCAGGTGGTCGTGGCCTCGTCGTCGTCGGTGTACGGCGCCAACCGGGTCCTGCCGGCGAGCGAGGACCTCACGCCGATGCCGCTGAGCCCCTACGCGGCGAGCAAGCTGGCGGCCGAGTCCTACGCCTTGTCCTACGCGCGATCGTTCGACCTGCCCGTGCTCGTGTTCCGCTTCTTCAACGTCTTCGGCCCCCTGCAACGGGCGGGCCACGCCTACGCCGCCGTCGTCCCCGCCTTCGTCTCGGCCGCGCTGGCCGGTGAGCCGCTCCCCGTGCACGGCGACGGCACCCAGACCCGGGACTTCACGTTCGTGGGAAGCGTCGTGCGGGTCCTGGCCGAGGCGGTCGAGCGGTCGGTGACCGCACCGGGTCCGGTGAACCTGGCCTTCGGCGGACGCGCCTCGCTGCTCGAGCTCGCCGACCACCTGGCCGCGGTCCTCGACCGGCCCCTGACGCTGTCGCACGGGCCGACCCGGGCCGGAGACGTGCGCGACTCCCAGGCCGACCAGCAGCGCCTGCGCGCCCTGTTCCCCGACGTGGCGCCGGTCGGCCTGGCCGAGGGGCTGCGCGCCACGGTGGAGTGGTTCGCGGGCGCGACGTCCCCGTCGACTCCCCAGACGAGCTAGCCCGACACCCGTCGGGGTCCGCCCCCGACGCACCTCGCGGCGTACCATCTGCCATGGCGCGGCACGGGGGCACGAGCGCGCACCGCGTCGCCTCGTGACCGCTCGACGCCCCCGCCTCGGCCCGCTGCTTTCGGACGCGCTCGGCATGGCCTGGGTGATCGTGGCGGGGATCGCCGTGCTCGTGCCCGCCCTCGTCCACGGCACGTCGCTCGGGCCCTACGACCAGCTCGCCAAGTACGGCCTGTCGAGCCGACCCGGCACCGTCGTGCACTACACCGGGCCCGGCGACCAGATCGAGATGCTGATCCCGTGGACCACCCTGGCCTGGACCCAGGTCCACCACGGCCATCTGCCGCTGTGGAACCCCTACAGCGGGCTCGGCATGCCCCTCGTGTTCAACTGGCAGTCGGCCTCCTTCAGCGTGCCGGCGCTGCTCGGGTACCTCGTCCCCGTGCACCTCGCCTTCACCGTGGCCCAGGTGGCCACCCTCGTCATCGGGGGCAGCGGCGTGTACGTGCTCGGCCGGGTGCTGCGGCTGGGCGTGCTCGGGGCCACGACCGCGGCCGTGGTCTACGAGCTGAGCGGTCCCTTCATGGGGTGGTTGGGATGGCCCAACACGGCGGCGATGTCGTGGGCCGGCTGGCTCTTCGCCACCGCCATCCTCATCGTCCGGGGGACGCACCGGTCGCGGGACATCACGCTGTTCGCCGTCTTCGTGGCCTGTGCGGTCTACGCCGGGCAGCCCGAGACCGTGGTCCTCTTCGCCATGGCGCTGGCCGTGTTCACGATCGTCTTCATGGCGTGCCGACGGCACTGGGCCCCGGCCCCCACACCGGTCCTGCGCCCTCTCGTCGACCTCGTGGTGGCCGGGGCCGCGGGAGCCGCCCTGTCCGCCCCGCTGGCGCTGCCCGGCCTGCAGCTGGCGTCGACGTCGGTGGTGCGCGTCGTGAGCTCCTACGGGGCTCTGCCCGGCCGCGACCTGCGCAACCTGCTCTTCCAGGGGTTCGACGGCCTGCCCGTGGCGGGGAACCGGTGGTTCGGCAACTCCATCTACCCCGAGACCGCCGTGTACGTCGGCGTCATCGCCCTGTGCCTGGCCGCCCTGGGCGTGCGCACGCGCTGGCGCCGGCCGGCGGTGCCGGCCCTGGTGGTCACGGCGCTGGCCATGGCCGCGGTCTCGTACCTCTCCCCCGTCGTCTCGGCCATCAACCAGGTGACAGGCCTGCGCAGCGTGGCGTGGCACCGGGCCGTCCAGCCCATGGTGCTGGCCCTGGCCGTCCTGGCCGGCGTGGGCATGGACGTGCTCGTGACGGCGCACCATCGGCGCCTCGTCCGCCGATGGACGGCGGGCGCCTTCGCCGTCGCCGGTGCCGTGGTGGCGCTCCTGTGGTTCGTGGGGCGGGGACGGCTCCCGTCGTTCGAAGCCGGGATCCGGGCGCGCAGCTTCATCTGGCCCGTCATCGAGATCGGCGTCGGCCTGCTCGCCGTGGGAGCCCTGGTCGCGACAAGCCGGCGCGGCTCACCTCGGCACCCGGCGCGTACGGGTTCCGTCGGACCGTGGGCGGGGCTCGCCCTGCTGCTGTGCGAGACGGCGTTCCTCGTCGCCGCCGGGGCGCCGCTCGTGTCGTCGAGCCCGACGTTCCTCGCCCCCACGCCGGCCGAGACGGCTCTGCGCCAGGCCGTGGGCTCGTCGCTGGTCGCCTTCGGCGCGCGCGACTGTCACACGCCGCCCACGCTTGGCATGCACCAGGACATCAACGTCGTGTACGGGGTGCGCGAGCTCGCCGACTGGGACCCCATGACCCCCGAGGCCCTGTTCCGGTCGCTGAAGGCCAGCACCGGACAACCGGCCGGGGCGGTCGACGCCCCCCTGATCCTGTGCCCGGCCATCGACAGCGCCGCCGTGGCCCGGCGCTACGGCGTGGGATTCATCCTCGAGCACGCCAGCGCGGCGCGGCCGCCGGGAACGGTCTTCGTCTCGACCCTCGGCGGCGAGAAGCTCTACCGGGTCCCTCAGGGCGCCTCGGCCACGCTGACACCGCTCGACGCCGACGGGGCCGCTCCCCCGGTCGACGCGCCGGGCCGAGCCGTCGCGGTGAGCCATCCCGACGCAGCCACCTGGACGCTCACGACACGGGCGCGGGGACCGGCCGAGCTACGCCTGCACCTCACGGACGTGCCGGGGTGGCACGCCACCATCGACGGCCACACATTGCCGCTGGAGCCCTTCTCCGGCGTCATGATCCAGGCGCGCGTGCCCGGTGGCCGACACGACGTGGAGTTGCGCTACTGGCCCTCGACCTTCACCGCCGGCATGGTGCTCGCCGTGGTCGGTCTCGCCGGTCTCGGCGCCGGTCTCGTGGTCGAATCCCGCCTGCGCCGGAGGCTCCGCCCGGCGTAACGAAAGGTGCGGGCTTATCGCCCGAGCAGCCACGCCACGCTCCGCGACGCCAGGGAACGCCAGTCCCGAGCCGGTTGGCGCCACTGGCTACCCCTGTCGACTGGGGCGGGTCGGCGACCGGGGTCCTCGCCGCCGTCGCCGCGGTCCAAGGTGGCGAAGACGACCATGCCCGTGGGTCGAAGCGTCATCCCCGGTCGATGCGGCCCGGCACCGCGGGTGCTTCTCGAATACCCGCCACCGTCGGTGCCCCAGGCAACTACTCGTTCCATGTGTCGACCCTTCGTCTCGATGGCGGCCGCAGCACGCCGTTCGCGCCGTCATCGCCTCCGGAGGTATCGGTGCCGGGACGGAGGACCCCGAGACAACGCACCCACAACTGGACCGGGGTGGTGAGGACCCGGACAGCGATTCAGGGGCCGACGTGCGGCCCCTGAATCATTCCGAGATCACACTCACGCCGTCAGAGCGACGGCTTGAGTGATGTGGGTTCGCTACCGCCCCAACAGCCACTGGGCGGTTCGCACCGCATGGCGGGCCGTGGTCTGCGCGAGACCCCGACTTGCCGACTCCACCCGGGAGAACCGGTCGCTCATCCCTCGGGACTTGGTGGCCGTCGACGCGGCCCACGACGTCGCCTCGGGCTCGGCCGTCGTCGGCTGGGGCTGGGCCGGGGTCGTGATCGACGTGTCGGGAACGCCCTCGCTGCGCGACTTCCTCCACCCCATCGGGTTGAGGTTAGCCAATCGGCCGGCGACGTCGCCCGCCCGCAAGCGCCGCCAGACGGACGACTTGCCCACCACGGCCAGGCTGGCCAGGGCCCGCCGGGGGGCGTCCACGAGGACGAGGAGGGCGAAGCCGAGGAGGATGAGCACGCCACCGATCACGCCGAGGATCCCGATGCCGGGCCCCGCCCCGGTGAAGGCCAGCGATTTCGAGCTGCCCGTGACGGCGCCGCCACCGCCGCCCGAGGTGGCCGGCGCCTTGGTGGTCGTGGTGGTGGTGACCGTCGGCGCCGGTGATCCGGTGCCGGCGATGGCGATCACCGGGTCGATGGGAGAACCCGTCGGCGGCGTGGTGGTGATGCCCGATTGGGCAATGGCGTCGTTGGGATATGCGGTGCAGGTGAGGCTGAGGGCCGAGCCCGCCACCGTGAGGCTGAGGGAGGCGGAGGAGTCCTCAGCCACGATGAAGTTGGGGCTCTGGGCCGTGAAGCCGGGCACCGTGGCGGCGGTCGAGGGGAGCGACAGGGGCACCCCAGCGCTCGGCACGGGGCTCGGGATGGGCACGTCGAAGGTGATGGCCGGGGGCTTGATGGAGGCCGGGGTGACCGCACTCGCCGGGAAGCCGTCGATCTGGGCCGTGGCCGTGCCCTGGAGGTCGGGCCCGAGCGCCGCCGCCGCACTGGCCAGCGAGGCGGGGAGGTTCACCACCGTCTGGTAGCCCGTCACGCTGAAGGCCTGTCCCGCCGTGGGGGCTGCGGGCGACAGCGTGGCGGAGGTCACCGCCCCGTTGAGGGCGATGTTGCCGACCGGGGTGCCCGGGCAGTACAGCTCATAGGGCCCGGTGATCGTGGCGCTCGGCGCCGGGGTTGTCGTGGTGGTTGTCGCCCCCACGGTCGTCGTGGTGGCGCCCTCGGTCGTCGTGGTCGCCCCTTCGGTCGTGGTGGTCGCCCCTTCGGTCGTGGTCGTGGCGCCCTCGGTCGTGGTCGTGGCGCCCTCGGTCGTGGTCGTGGCGCCGGTGACTGTCGTGGTAGTCGCCCCTGCGGTCGTGGTCGTGGCACCGGCCCCGGTGGTCGTCGTGCCCGCACCGGTCGTTGTGGTGGCGCCCGCAATCGTGGTGGTGGGCAGGACCTCGGTCCCGAACAGGACGGTGCCGATGGCGCGGTCGCCGGCTTGGTCACCGATGGCGAGTACGCAGAAGTCCCCCGCGGTCACCTGAGCCGGAGTCGGCGGACAGGGGAAGTTCGCGGCGTCGGTCTTGCCGTTGCCTGACGTGGTGCAGCCCTTGATGGGTCCAGTCGAGGCAGTCGTGCTGGCCACGGTCTGGGTGCATGTCGGGGTGCCCACAGCGGGCGGCCCGACCGTCCCGGTCGCCACCGTCTTCGTTCCTGACAGCTTCCCTGTGGACGAGATGCTCGTGAGCGCCAGCGCGGAGCAGCTGACCGGGATGTCGTTGCCGAGGAAGAGGATCTGGGGCTGCGTCGGGTCAGAGTTGCACTGTTCGATCGAGGCCAACGAGCCGGCGGTGAAGTTCGCCCCGCTCACATTCACGACGTCGCCGCCGGCCAAGCCGGAACACATCGGCGCGGTGGGGCTGGCGTCGTTGCACGTCACGCCCGCTGCCGTCGAGGTGAGGCTGAGTGTCTGTGTGGCGGCGGCCGCGCTGCTGGTCACGTTGGTCGCCAACAAGACCGAGCCGGCGACCAGGGTGAGGACACCAGCCGCCGACAGCAATCTCGAAGCCTGCTGAAAACCGATCTGCCTGAAGCCCTGCACGTCCCCCCCATTCGGACCGCCCGTGACTGGACCCTTCGGTCCCGTCCCATGCGCTCTGATCTCCGCTACTGCTTGGTGCTACCCATCTGTTCACTTCGCCTGCCGTACTGGCTTGTTGCCTCTCCGGAAGCGACCCTCGGGGCGGGGCCCGAAGGCCCCGCCCCAGAGAGCGCACTTCCCTACTGCTACTTCTACTTCTTGTTGCTTGCTACTAGTTGCTTGCTACTTGTTACGTCCTACTTGAAGCGTTGCTCAGCTGACGCTGGCCTTGCTGGTGTTGCCGTCGATCGACGCCGTGGCGATGGTGCCGGTGCCCGAGCCGAGGTCGTTGAAGAAGCCCCCGGTCGTTCCCGGGCCGGTGTCGGTGCCCAGGCACGCGGTCAGCTTCGTGGTCTCGCCCTTGTCCTGCTTGGGCTTCTTGACCGTACCGTTGATCACGAAGGCAGCCTCAACGGGGTTGCCGCCAGGGGGCGAAACCGAGTCGGTGCACGTCGTTTCCGTGGCGCTGGTTGTCTTCGTCTGGTACGCCGTCCCGTCAATCGTGAAGTCGAGCTTCTTGAGCGACTTCTCGAGCGACTGGATCGTGGTCGGGGACGCGAAGGCGCTTTCTCCGTCGTACGAGAAGGTCTTCTTGGCCTCACACGCCGTGCCGGCCGGGTTGTTCGGGCCCTTGCACTTCGTGCTCTTCGAGGCGATGGTCAGGTTCGGGACACTGCCCGTGCAGCCTCCGAAGCCAACCCCACTCGTCGTGGTGTCAGACACCTTCAGCGTGGGACTCACGGAACCCTCTTTGGAGAGCCCAGGAGCCTGGAAGTGCACCGTGCCGTGAACCGTGCAGTTACGTGCCGGGTCCGGTGGGACCACCGTCTTGGCCGACGCTGTCGCGCCGAGCCCGGCGATGGTGCCGAGTGGAAGGGCGAGTGCGAAGACGCCCATCAGGATTTTGCGACGCATGTGTTGGTGCTCCTTTGGTTGGATCAATTTGGTGTGATCACGGATGTAACAGTTCCTGACACGCATCCCCCCCATCAACCGTACGGTTCCGCTGCCCGATGCCGTCCGGGGGGGTGCATCCCGGCGCATCGACCCGTCTCCGGGCAACAACAGCGCTCACCGTGGGTTGAGGACCCCCTACCCCCTTCCGTCTCCAGCGAGCCCCCCAGGCGTCCGTGCCCGTCCCGCGACGGGTACCACGGCTGCCTGGAATCCCCCGCAACCGTTGCTGTCAGCCACGATACGGAGTACCGGGACCGGTCACATCGTCACGATTGAGGAAATGCGCCGGCGTCAAGCGGTGTTCGGCCGAGCCGCGACGTGACTGCGTAGCGGGGTGATTACCGACCGTGGGAATGACCGGGATCGTGTGATTTGACGACGGCGCAAACGGGGGCCCGGCCGTACACTGGCTCCTCGTGAGGGGGCACAAGGTGCTGAAGCGCGTGGCGGTGACGTCGGTCTCCGTGGGCGTGCTCCTCTTGTCGTTCGTGGCCTACCAGCTGTGGGGCACGGCGCTCTACGAGCATCATGCCCAGGACCAGCTCCGTCAGGAGCTCAAGCAGAAGTTCAAGCCGCCGACGACGACCGTGTCCTCGACGGTGCCCGGCGCCCCCTCGACGACGACGACCGCTCCGGTGGCCAAGGACCTGGTGGCACCCAACACCCCCGCCCCCAAGGTCGGGGCGCCCATCGGGCTGCTGACCATCCCCCGGATCGGCATGAACGCGGTGGCCATCGTCGAAGGCACCGACGAGAACCAACTCCAGGAGGGCCCCGGCCACTACCTGGGGACACCCCTCCCGGGACAGGCGGGCAACGCCGCCATCGCCGGGCACCGAACCACCTACGGGGCCCCCTTCTACAACCTCAACGAACTGCAGGCGGGCGACCCCATCACGGTCCAGACGTCGCAGGGCACGTTCACCTATCAGGTCGTCAACTCCCACGTGGTATTGCCGTCCAACACCGCCGTGCTCGACGCCAGCACGGGGCCCGAGCTGACCCTGACGACCTGCAACCCCCGGTACAGCTCCTCGACGCGCCTGGTGGTCACGGCCACCCTCACCAACACCACCATCACCGCGCCCCCGACTACCACGGCCACCACCGCGCCCCAGAGCACGAGCACCACAGCCACCCTTCCCAAGAGCCTCGGCGGGGGCGAAGGCGAGAACACCCTGGCCGGCGGGGGCCTCGGCGGCGTCAGCACCGGGGGGCAGGTGGGACTGGCCGTCCTGTGGGGCGTGCTCACGCTGGTGGCGGCCGCACTGGGGCTCGTCGGTTGGCGGCGGGGCCAGCGACCCTGGTCCTGGGTCGTGATCGCCATGGGGACCCCACTCACCGTGGCCGGACTCCTGCTCTGCTACCAGCACATCAGCCTGGCGCTGCCACAATCCTTCTGATTCGGCCCCGATGCGGCGAAAATTTCGTCAGATTTTGCTTGCAAAGCCCAAAACGCTTGGCCAAAGAGCCCGCCAGCGGGTAGCTTGAGCGCAGAGGGCCACGCTCCGTGGTGTGGCTCCGGGGGGTGCGGGGGTTGCCGCGATGGCAAGGTGACGGCGTTCGTTGAACGCTTAGACGAGGGAGAGCCCCGGCGGTCCGACGCCGCTGTGGCAGCGCCCGGCGTGCCGCCCTGGCCGAGACACGATCGGCGGGCGGGCGACAAGGACACCAACGGGCGCCGTGGCGTGGCGGTGAGCGGGGCCGCCGAACGCCGTACCTGGGTGAGCGGCTCGGGGTACAACGTCATCGCCTGTGTCGACGTGCAGCCGGCGATGTCGTCGGAGGCCGCGCCCGAACGCAACGACCTGCTGTGGCGGATGGCGCTGCGACGCATGGAGCGCTGCATCCGACCCAGCGACCAGGTCTGCATGTTGGCCGGCCCGCGTGTCGCCGTCGTTCTCGGGAACGGATCGCAGCGAGTCGTGCCGAGCGCGCTCGGGAAGCGACTGGCCCGCGCCCTCGGCGACCATCTGGCCGTGGGCGCCACCGGGCTCGACCTGCGCGTCGCCATCGGCGTGGGTGCGGGAACGAGCAATGTCGAGCCCGCCGCGCTGGCGGCGGCGGCGATGGCGCCGCTTCGCATCACGCGACGGCGCCCGGGCGCCAACGGCCACGGTCCGACATCGGCGTTCGTCGCCATCACCCATGTACCGGACCACCCGGCGACGGCGCTGCTCGACCCGCTCGTGGCGCCGCGCCCCGACGTCGACGACCCGTGTCGCACCACCTTCACCCGCCTGCCCCGACGCCTCGACCATCGCGTCCTCGTGACGGTGTCCGACGACCATGACCTCGCGGGCGAGGCCGTCACACCCTTCGGCTGGGCGCCGTTCGGTCCCGCCGAGACCGCCCCGTCGCTGACCGGAACGGGACTGCGGGTGCTGCTCGTCGACCCCGAAGCGCATCCTGACCGAGGTCCCCGACCGCTCATGGAGGCGGTGGTGGCCGTGGCGCGCCGGTGCGGCGCGGAGCCGGTCCTGTCCCCCGCCGTCGATACCGACGCCGTGCTCCTGGACCTCTACCTTGCCAAGCCCGACGTCGTGCTCGTCGTGGTGCAGGGGGAGGTACCCCGGTTCGGGGCCGGTGCCGAGTCAGTGTACGGCTGGGACCGTCCGGCCCGGATCACGCGTGCACTGCGCGACGCCGGCACGCCGGTGATCGCCCTCAGCGTCGGCGCCAGTGCCGCGGCCCTGGCGGTGTGCGTGGAGCAAGGCGCCGTCGGGCTCCTCCACACCGATCTGCTGTCCCAGGAGTTGGCCCGCCAGGCGGCGCGGCGGCTCAATACGAACGGTGGGGGCTCGCAGAACGGCGCCGACGACGCCCGGGGGCCGGGGCAACTCCCCTCCCCGTACAACACCCTCGTCCACCTCACCCCGAGTGAGCGCCGGGTCCTGTTCCACATGATGGAGGGGCGCTCCGCGGCTGAGATCGCCACCACGCTCGTGGTCTCGCTCACCACTGTGCGCTCGCACATCCGCTCCATCCTGCGGAAGCTGAACGTGAACTCACAGCTGGCCGCCGTCGCCCTCGCATTCGGCACCCTTCCCGACCAGGCCTTGGTGGAGTAAGTCGGAGCGCCCGAGCCGACGCGTCGATGCTCGGTTGGCTAAAGTCCATGCCATGACTCCGATGAAATGGCTCACCGCGGTGCTCGGCGTGCTGGGCCTCCTGGCCCTGGTGGCCGCCATCATGTACTTCACGATCCCCGCGCACTCGCTGCCGTCGTTCCTCGGTCCGCTGCAGCGGGTGAACGCCCATCGGAAGCGCCGGGGTGAGGCCGCCATCGCCCTGGCGGTCGTCCTGTGGGTCGTGGCCGGCATCGTCGTCTATGTCGGCAGGCGGGCCGCGACCGCCGGTGCGGCGCCCAAGCCGGCAGCCGAGGCTGCGGCCGAACAGCCCGCGAGCGACCAACCCGCCACCTAGTCCCCGACACTGGTCGTCATGGCCCTGTCGGCGCCGGGCCACAGATTCCGTCGGGTCGGGGTCATGAGCGAGGGCCGCGCCCGCGCCGCAGGTGTCACGATCCGCCGCTCGCCGCGCACCGGACTGGGCGTCCTCGTCCTCCTGGCCATCGCCATCAGCGCCTGTGGTGGCTCCGCCGCCGGCGCGGGTGAGCCGTCCGCCATCCCACCGGGCGCGCAGGCGTATGTGTGCAACTTCGCCTACGAGGCCCACCCGGGGATGACGATCACGCCGATCGACCTGTCGGGACCCCGGCCCGAGCACCGCGTCACCGTCGGGTCGTTGCCCTCGGCGGTGGCGGCCACGCCGGGCGGCGCCGAGCTCGCCGTCACCACGCAAGGCGACGACGGCCTCGTCCTGCTCGACACGGCGAGCAACACGGTGATGGGCCGGGTGACGACCGGGCTCGAGCCCGACGCCGTCGCCATCACGCCCGACGGCAAGACGGCGGTGGTGGCCAACTTCGGCGATGGCACCGTCAGCCTCGTGGACCTCACGACGTTGCGCATCGACACGACCGTGGCCGTGGGCAGCCAGCCCGACGCCGTCGCCATCACGCCCGACGGCACGACGGCGGTGGTGGCCAACTTCGGCGATGGCACCGTCAGCCTCGTGGACCTCACGACGTTGCACATCGACACGACCGTGGCCGTGGGCAGCCAGCCCGACGCCGTCGCCATCACGCCCGACGGCACGACGGCGGTGGTGGCCAACTTCGGCGATGGCACCGTCAGCCTCGTGGACCTCGCCACCATGACCGCGGCCGCTCCCGTGACCGTGGGACCCGGCCCGAGCGCGGTCGTCGTCTCGGGCGCGGCGGCAGGAAGGGGTGCCACGGCGTGGGTCGGGATGGGGAAGTCCCTCGTCCCCGTGGCGCTGGCACGACCGGTTCCGGGACCGGCCGTGGCGGTGGGGCACATCGTCGAGGCCGTCGCCCTCGCCGACGGGGGGCGCACGGCGTGGATCGCGAGCCAGGGCGGCGCCATCTTCCCCGTCACCCTGTCCACCGGCCGGGTCGGGAAGAGCACCGCCGTGGCGGGCCAGCCCTCGGCCATCGCCGTCACACCGCCGGCGCCATGATCGACGCGCCGGCGCCGCCCATCGACTCTCCGTTCCCGCCACGACAGGACGTGCCATGAAGCTCAGCGTGTTGATGCCGGTGTTCAACGAGTCGGCGACACTGGCCTCCGCCGTGGCCAGGGTGCTCGCCGTCGAGTACCCGTGCGACATGGAGCTCGTGCTCGTCGACGACGGCAGCACGGACGGGACGGATCGGCTGATCGACGAATTGCCCGACGCCGTCGTCACCCACCGGCATCCCGTCAACCGGGGCAAGGGCGCGGCCGTGCGCACCGCCGCGGGGCTCGCCACCGGTGACTACGTCATCGTGTGCGACGCAGATCTCGAGTACACGCCGTCGGACATCCCGGCCCTGCTCCATCCCATCCTCGAGGGCGAGGCCGAGGTGGTGTTCGGGACCCGTTCCTTCGGCAGCCACACCGCCTATTCGTTCTGGTACGTCGTCGGCAACTGGGCGGTGACGATGGCGGCCAACGTCCTGTTCAACGCGTGGCTGAGCGACCTGGAGACATGCTTCAAGGTCATGCCTCTGGCGCTGTATCGCGAGCTGGACCTCACCGAGCCGGGTTTCGGCGTCGAGCCCGAGATCACGGCCAAGCTCCTGCGGCGCCACATCCGCCCCTACGAGGTGCCCATTACCTACCGGGCCCGAGGCCGCGAGGAGGGCAAGAAGCTCACCTGGCGCGACGGCGTCCAGGCCTTGTGGATCTTGGCGAAGATCCGGTTCGTCACCGGGCGCTCGTCGTAGGACCGGGCGCGCCCCTCCCCTGCCCCTGAGGAACCCCGGGCATCTGCGAAGATGGCGAGTTGGCGCGACACAGCGCCGCCGGCCGGGAAGAGGGGGCCCTGCGTGGCGCTGTTGGCTCGACGAGACGGGGTCCGGTGAGCGCCCGCCCGGTGTCGTCGAGCGCCTCCACCGGCGTGCGCTACATGCCCGGGCTCGACGGCATCCGAGCCCTGGCCGTGCTGTCGGTCATGGCCTATCACGGGGGGCTTTCGTTCCTGCCGGCGGGGTTCTTCGGCGTCGACGCCTTCTTCGTGTTGTCGGGCTTTCTCATCACCACCCTGCTCGTGAGCGAGTGGGACTCGTCGAAGGGGATCGCCCTGGCCCGGTTCTGGGCCCGGCGGGCCCGGCGTCTGCTGCCGGCGCTGCTCGTGGTGCTCGTCTTCGTCGTTCTCTACGCCCGGTTCGTGGCCGCCCCCGGCACGTACCCGGGGCTGCGCTTCGACGGCATCTCGGCCCTGTTCTACAGCGCCAACTGGCGCTTCATCGTGAGCAACCAGAACTACTTCGTGGCCAACGGCCCGGTGAGCCCGTTGCTGCACACCTGGTCCCTCGCCATCGAGGAGCAGTTCTACATCGTGTGGCCGCTGGTGGTCCTTGGTGTCATGCGCCTGGGGCGCAAGGTCCCGGGCCGGGGCCTCAAGGCCCTGCTGGCGGTGTCGGTGCTCGGGGCCGCAGCCTCGGCGCTCGAGATGGCGGTGCTGTTCAACCCCGCCGCCAACCCCACCCGGGAGTACTTCGGCACCGACACCCACGCCCAGTGCCTTCTCGTGGGGGCGGCGCTGGCCTGCGCGCTCACCCTGTGGCGCCGGGGCGGGGGTCCCGAGGCGTCTTCGGCCCGGGGCCGGCTCGCTCTCTCGCTCGCAGGCCTGCTCGGGGTGGGGGTGTGCGCCTGGGCGTGGTCGCAGTGGCACTACGGCCAGGCCGTGGTGTTCCGGGGGGGATTCCTCGTCGTATCGGTGGCGGTGGCGGCGGTGATCCTCTGCACGGTGGTGCACCCGGGCGCGCTCGTGTCCCGGGCCCTGGCCTCCGCCCCGCTGCGCTTCCTCGGGCGCATCTCCTACGGCATGTACCTGTGGCACTTCCCCTTGGACATCGCCCTCACCGGGACGCGCACCGGGCTCGAGGGCACCGAGCTCTTCCTGGCGCGTAGCGCCATCACCGTCGCCATTGCCACCGTGTCGTTCTACGGGCTCGAACGGCCCATCCGGCAACGGGTCCTGCTCTCGAGCGCGGCGGCGCGGTTCGTGACCCCGGCGGCGGTGCTCGGCACCGCGGCGGTGGTCGTGCTCGGAACCGTGACCCCGGTGGGGGCGGCCTCGAGCCCGGTCCCGAGCGGTCCGGCTCCGGGCCACCCCGTCGGCTCGGTGCCGGCCTCGCTGGCCGACGCCCCGGTGCGGGTCATGCTCGTCGGGGACTCCACCGCCCTGACGCTCGGCGTGGGGCTGGCGGCGGTCGAGAGCCATTGGCACATCGACCAGTCCAACCTCGCCATACTCGGCTGCGGGGTCGATCAGGGCAGCAGCGTCTGGGACGACAGCCAGGGACAGCTCGAAAACCTCGCCATCGCCGATCCGTGCCGGCTCGTCCCGAAGAAGGGGTACGTCCCGTGGCCGACGGCGTGGTCGGAGTGGATCCGGTCGGTGAAACCCAACGTCGTCGTCCTGTTGGCGGGAAGGTGGGAGGTCGACGACCGCACCTACCTCGGGCACCGCACCAATATCCTGCATGCGGCCTACGCCACGTACACCAAGCACCAACTCGAAGAAGCGGTCCGCATCGGCACGTCGACGGGGGCGCGCATGGTGCTCATGACAGCCCCGTGCTATTCGGAAGGCGAGCAGCTCAACGGCGATCCCTGGCCTCAGGACGCCATCGCCCGAGTCCAGAAGTACAACACCCTGGTGCGCGCCGTGGGGGCCGAGTTTCCGTCCCAGGTGTCGGTGCAGGATCTCTACGCCCTGACCTGCCCGGGTGGGAAATTCATGCCGACCCTTGATGGCAAGCCATTGCGCGGGGCCGACGGCGTCCACTTCTCGCCCGCGCCCGGGGGAGGGGCACTACTCGCCCCGCAGATCCTGCCGTTGTGGGAGACCCTCGGCCACGAGCAAGAAGCCGCGGGGGGCGCGGTGCAGAGAGGCCGTGCGCCCCAGTTCTTCCAGCTGCCTCGCGCCTAAACTCAGACGTCTGGACATCGTGCCCAGGAGCTAGCGTCATAATTCATAGTGCAGATTGCCACCACTTTGGAGACGGCATCCGGTAAAATCAGAGCGTGGAAATCGGCCAGGATGCGCCCGTCGCCACACCGATGTTCGAGTACTCGGTGGTGCCGGGCACGCCCATCGGCAAGCGCCTGACTCTCCTCGACTCCGGCGGGAAGCGGGCCGTGTTCTTCGGCTCGGTGGCCATCCAGATCTACGACGCCGACGACAAGGGCGCCGAAGCAGCGTGCATCGCCATGCTGTCGCGCGCCGATCTGGCTTCCGACATTGACATCGCCGCTGCCTTCGGTTGCCATCGCAACACGGTGGCCCGGCTGGCCGGGCGCTTGGCCCACGATGGCCTGTCGGCGGTGATGCCGGCCAAGCGTGGACCGAAAGGTCCGCACAAGGTGACGCCCGAGGTTCGACGTGTCATCGAAGGAGAAGGAGCCGGCCTCGGTCCGACCGCCCTCGTGCGACTGGTCGCCGAACGGACCAGTGTCGTGCTGTCGACGTCGCATGCCCGGCGCCTGGCCGGGCCCGGTGCCGTGCAGCCCGAGCTGGCAGCCGTTGCCGACGAAGAAGACGAAGAAGAGGCGAGCGAGAGCGAAGTACCGGCAGCGGTCGTTTTTCCACCGGAACCCGGGTCCGACGCGTCGGACGACGATCCGCCGGTCATCGTGCCGCGTCATGTGCGAGGGCAATACATGGGCCTGGCCTTGTACTACCCCGCTCTGGCCGCGCTCGGCCTCGTCGACGTGTCGCGCAAACTCTTCCGCCTACCCAATTCGGAGCGCTTCGGGGTGCGGGCGGTGTTCAGCACCCTGTTCTTCATGACGCTTCTGGCCCGCACCACGGTGGAGTCGGCCAAGCACCTGCGCCGGGCCGAGTTCGGTGCGCTGGTGGGAACCGGTCGGGCCCCGGCGGTGAAGACCCTTCGTCGCAAGCTCTGCGAGCTGGTGGCCCAGGGAAAGGCGTCGGAGCTCGGCACCGCCCTGGCCCGCCGGTGGGTGGAGACCGGGGTCATCGAGAGCGCCTATCTCTACGTCGACGGTCACATGAAGGTCTACTCCGGCAAACGCCACCTCCAGGAGGTCTGGAACTCCCAACGACGCATGCCCCTGCCCGCCGTGCATAGCTACTTCGTGGGTGATCTCCAGGGTCGGCCGTTGCTGTTTCTGACCGAGGAGCTCTCGGCCAACCTGGCCAAGGCCATGCCCCGGGTCATAGAGGCCATACGAGAAGTGCTCGGCGACCGGCGCTTCACCGTCATCTTCGACCGCGGCGGCTTCGACGGGAAGCTGTTCACGTGGCTCACCAAGGAGAAGATCGACTTCATCACCTACCAGCGTGGCAACGTCTCGCTGCCCGAGGACTCCTTCACTCGCCGGGAGACTCGTTTCGAGGGCCGCCGAGTGCGCTTCAGGGCCACCGAGGACAAGGTGCACATCGGGAAATCGGGGCCGTGGCGCCGCATCGTGGTGCGCACCAAAGACGGGCACCAGACCCCCATCCTCACCAACATCGCCTCGTCTTTGTCTCCGGCCCGCATCTGCTGCTTGATGTTCGCCCGCTGGCGCCAAGAGAACTTCTTCAAGTACATGGGCGAGCACCACGGCCTGGACACCCTCGTGAGCTACGGGGCCGACGAAGCCGATCCCACCACGCTCGTCCCCAATCCCGAACGCAAGCGCCTCGACCGCTTGATCGCCGACCTGCGACGCCAGGCGGCCAAGCTCAAGGAGGAACTGGGCGACGTCCTGCTTGACGAACCCCGGGAGCAGAGTCGAAGCGCCCACGGCCTAAAGGTGTCCCAAGGCGGTGCGGTGTCCCGGCTCCGGGCGCTCGAAAAGCAGATCGCCGACGCCGTCGACAGTCGGCACCCTTTGCCGGCCAAGGTGCCCCTGGCTCAGTCAGGCAAGCGTCGCCACGTAATGCGCCTCGAACAGAAAGCCATCATCGACCGTGTCAAGGTCACCGCCTACAACGCCGAAGAGTGGTTGCTCGACCGACTCGTCCAGCATTACCGCAACCCTCATGATGTGCGCGATCCTTGCTCTCTTTGCCCAGCTGTCCGGCGAGATACGGACGACTCGTGGCGTGGTCGAGGTCACCCTCGATCTGCCCGACACCCCCATCCACCGTCGCGCGCCTTGAAGGGCTGGTCGATGATCTGACCAGCCTCGGGGCCACGCTCCCAGGCACCGACGTTCCCGTCAGATACCGGGTGGCGGTGCACCGATCAGGGGTGGCTGCGTGACCCCCGATGTCCA
>CAWESO010000007.1:0-145307 GCA_963811775.1 uncultured Acidimicrobiales bacterium
AGGACACTATTCAAACCCCCCTTCACCAGGGGAAATGGCGAATCAGAGCGGTGTCACATGGGCTGACCTGATCAATCCCCGGGTTCGAGTAGCCATCGCCGAGCTCTACGACCACATCCTCGGTGCGTCCCGAGACAAAGCAACCGTCAGGCCCCGTCGTGTTCGGCCTGAGCGTTCAAAACGGGTCCAGCGAAAGCTTCCACCCGAGGAAGTCGAGGAGCTCGTCGCCGGCTATCTGGCCGGAGCGACAGCGCTCGCCTTAGCCGGCAAGCACTCGATTCACCGGACCACCATCTTGACCCTTCTCCAACGCCACCAGGTGGCCAGACGAGGGCGGGTGCTTACTACGGACCACATCGAACGAGCCGTATCTCTGTACGTCTCGGGACGTTCCTGTGCCTCGATCGGCAAGGACCTAAAGGTGAATCCCGAAACGGTCCGCCAGGCCCTGTTGAAGGCGGGAGTGGCCATGCGCAGACCTGGACGTCCGCGACCACCGCAGGAGTCTTGAGCCCCCTCGATTGGCGATACCAATCGGACGGTTCTGGGGGCCCTGGGGGCGATCTCCTACCCGCATATCAAGCAGTAGCGGACGGTCAGCATAAGCACCGCCGTCCGCCGTTTGGCGGAATTATCAATCAGTATGAAGATGTTCGTCTGACGCAGATCCACCGCTGAGCGGTTGGACCTCGCTACCGTCGAACATACCGAGATCTTGGCCTGACTCTGCGACAGCGGGGAACACGTTGTGTGTCGGCCGGGTCTCGGACCATAGAAACGGCGCGCCCCGCTCCAGAGGGGTGATGGACCGCTCTGTTAGCGCAGGGCGGAGATCACCGTCACTCCTTCACGGGACGGCCGCGCCACCCCTGAACTAAAGAGAGAGAGGGATGGCCATGACCATCGTAGAAGCTGGCCGCACTGTCGTCGGTGGTGTCGACACCCACCTCGATGTCCACGTGGCGGCCGCTTTGGACCCGATCGGCGGCGTGCTTGGCGTGGAGTCGTTCGTCGCCAACCCTCGTGGCTATAAGGCCATGCTCGAGTGGATGGGCGCTTTTGGCACGGTGTCCCAGGTGGGGGTGGAAGGTACCGGCGCCTATGGCGCGGGCCTCGGGCGCTTCCTGCGCCGGTCGGGCATCGAGGTGATCGAGGTCGACCGCTCGAACCGCCAGGTCCGGCGGACCCAGGGCAAGTCGGACCCGGTCGACGCCGTGGAGGCGGCCCGAGCCGTCCTCTCGGGTCGAGCAACAGGCGCACCCAAGTCCAGGGACGGCAACGTGGAGGCCATCCGGGCGCTGCTCGTGGCCAAGCGCTCGGCCCGCGACGGGCGCCTGCGGGCCCTCCACCAGATGCGCCAGCTGAGCTACACCGCCCCCGATCAGCTCCGATGCCGCTTGAAGGGTCTGCCGATCAAGGCGTTCACGGCCGAGGCGGCCGCCCTGCGACCCAGAGCGGGGGGCGACCCCGTCGTCTATGCCACCAAGGTCTCGCTCGCCAGCCTGGGACGCCGCGTGCTCGCCCTTGAAGATGAGACGGCTGGCATCGACGAACTGCTCGGCGAGCTCGTGACGGCCACCGCGCCGAGCATGCTCGAGCTCTTCGGCGTCGGGATCGACACCGCCGCCTCTCTGCTCGTCGCTGCCGGCGACAACCCCGAGCGCCTGCGCTCGGAGGCGGCCTGGGCCCATCTGTGCGGCGTGGCGCCCATCGAAGCCTCCTCGGGCAAGGTCACCCGCCACCGCCTCGACCGCGGCGGTGACCGCCACGCCAACCAGGCCCTGTGGCGCATCGTCATGACGCGTATCTCGACCGACCCGCGCTCGCGCGCCTACATGGAACGTCGGACGAAGGAGGGCCGCTCCAAACGCGAGGTGATCCGGATCTTGAAGCGCTACGTCGCCCGTGAGGTGTTCAAGCATCTCCCTCGCGCCTAGATCTCCGAGCGGCGGACCTGGCTCAGCGATTATCTGCCGTCCCACGGGACTGGCTTTCGCTCGACTCGCCGATCCGCCGCTCGGAACCATCGCTCGGAACCATCGCTCGGAGAGCATCGACGCATGGCCTGATAAGAGCTTGCCCTCGTCCTCGAGTGGCTCTTGATTGATTTGCCCGCTGTCTACTCACCCGAGCTCAAGAACCTCTTGACAAAACATAGGAGCGTCGAGCGGCGACTGGAGGGCGATGCGTCGCCCTGACGCCCTGAGCGCCGACAACAGCTGCGTTCTCCCCAAAACGATTCAAAGGCGAATGCCAGGTCGGTGACAGCTGGCTCCGAGCTCGGTCAGTCAAGGTCTATTCGATGGGCCTCCAGAGGTGTGAGCGGAACATGAGACTCCGACATAACTTGGTGTCTCTTGGTCTCGCCGGTGCCCTCGCGTGTGGAGGGGTGGCGATCGCAACCGCAATCACGAGCGACTCGATGGCGCTAGCGACCACGAGGAGTGGCGTACTCGTCACGAATCAGTCTTCTCAACTCGAAGAGTTGGGCATCCGACATATTGACAACAACAGCGACGACATGAGCACAGTCTCCTTGGCCGGGCTCGAGGTCGAAATCGAGTTGCCCAAGGAGCTTGTCGCGCCAATCGAACCCTACGTTGAATCACGAGGTTCGACGGCATAGAAGACTCCGACGAAGGGATTTGGTCCCGGATCTCGCCGGCACGTCCGGGGGGCAGGACCGTGCGGGAGCGGCAGAGGCACTGGCCCGCACCGGTGTCGTCTTGCTCGACAACGGCGTTCGCGTCGCGCTTGAACCCATTCAGGCAACAGCCTCGCCGGGGGGATAACGAGCACTTGGCCTGATCGGACCCGTCCCCCGCCAGACAAGGATGCACCCGGATGCGCAGCCGCGCGGGCCGCACCTAAGTGGAGGCCGTGGGCTCCCGATGCGCGATTGCGACGGGACGTTGGCGTCTGACGCGACGCATTCTCTAAGAAACTTCACAGGTTGCACGTGACTTCTGGCTCTGGCTGACCCCGCACCGAATGAACGACGCTGGCGAGGATGAAGCACGTCACCACGGAGGCTGCCGACAACGAGTTGCAGAAGAGTGAGGCCGGAGAACCGGTGCCGTCCAGCGAGGCCCACACCGTCCCGGGCCTCGCTGCACCGCCCCCGTCATCCCCCTGGGTCGCTGGAGCCAGTAGCCCGGGCGGCTACGGGGGACACGGGCCCGTCCCCCCCTACGGACCGCCCCACTACCCGTATGCGCCGCCGAGTCGGCCCGAGCACGTCGGCCCCATCCTCATCGTCGCCCTTGTCGTCATCCTCGCTGTCGCCGTGGCCGCCGGTGCGGGCATCGAGTACGCGTTGAACCACAGCACGACCACGGGCCAGTCGCCCGCCTCCTCCGCCCCCCCGGCCTCCCCCGCCATCACCGCCAAGGTCGACCCTGCCGTCGTCGACATCACCTCCGTGGTCCCAGACGGCGAGGCGGCGGGCACGGGCATGGTGCTCACCTCATCGGGACTCGTGCTCACCAACAATCACGTCATCGAGAACGCCAGCAGTGTCAAGGCCCAGGTCGACGGGACCGGCCGCACCTACAGCGCCACCGTCCTCGGCTACTCGATCACCGGCGACGTGGCCCTCCTCCGGTTGAAGGGGGCGTCGGGACTCAAGACCGTCACCACAGCGAACTCCTCCGACCTGGCGGTGGGAGCGTCGATCGTGGCCATCGGTAACACGGGTGGCACGGGGGGCACGCCGAGTGCGGTGGCGGGGACCATCACCGCTCTCGACCAGACCATCACCGCGGGTGGCGACGGCACGCTACCGGAGACGTTGCAGGGGTTGATCGAGATGAACGCCGCCGTCGTGCCCGGCGACTCGGGCGGCCCGCTGGTGGACAGCTCGGGACGCGTCATCGGCATGGACACGGCGGCGGCGGTGAGCGGAGGTGGCTTCGGCATTCAATCCGGCACCGGTCAGGCGTATGCCATCGGGATCGACAATGCCCTCGCCATCGCCAACCAGATCAGGGCGGGACAGGCGAGCGCCACCGTCCAGATCGGGCCCCGGGCCCTGCTCGGTGTCGAGGTATCCGACGGCGTGGCACCCTCGGGCGCCTACGTGGGGGCGGTCGAGTCCTCCAGCCCGGCCGCATCCGCCGGCATCGGCGCCGGTGACACCATCGTGGCGGTCAACGGCACCACCATCTCGTCGGCCTCGGACCTGAGCAACGCCCTCGTGAATCACAACCCGGGCGACTCGGTCACCGTCGGGTGGATCGACTCCTCCGGCGCCAGCCACAGTGCCTCGGTCACCCTCACTGCCGGCCCACCGGCCTGAGCCGACCCACATGGCCTACTCCGAGCCCGGGCCTGAGCCGTCATCGAAGCTCGTCGCGCTTCCGCGCCCGGAGGTCGACGACGCGGACCCGAGTCGTGCCGTCCGGGCAGGACGCACGAGCGGCGTCGGGGGCCATGCGATTGGGACCTGGGCGTCGTCGCCGCGTCGACGCGCCCAGATTGCTCGCCTCGCACGCTACGCCGCGACCTCCGGAGTCGCCTTTGGGGTGAGTGAGACGACGCTCCTCATCCTCTACGGGAACGACGTCGTGAACGCCACCGTCGCGGCGGTGATCGCCAACCTCGCCGGGACGGTCCCCTCGTATTTCATGAGCCGCTACTGGATCTGGAAGGACGCCGCCCGCACCCGTGTTGGCCGTCAGGTCGTCCTGTATTGGACCACTTCGGTCGTCTGCATGGCAGTGACGAGCCTGGCGACCGGTGCCATCGCCAGCCTGGCACCGGCCGGCCACCGCTTCCATCTCGCCGTCGTCGCCGTCGGCTTCCCGGCGGTGACCCTCGTCTTCTGGTTGGCGAAGTTCGTGGTTTACCAGCACGTCATCTTCCCGACGACGCATCCTGCTCCGGACTAGCCTGCTTAGACGGGCAACTGCCCGGGAAGTGCCGTTTGTCACCGCCTCGGCGCGATGGCAACCCGCTCAATCAGTAATCGTGGCGACTACCTCGTCAGCTAACGATACCCACCTGGCGCTCAGTTCGGCTTGCGAACGTAGTTGCCGAGCCAGGGCCTGACCCTACATGCACGCGGAGGGGTTTGAATAAGGAAACGAACCTACCTGAGCGACGGGACACGAAAAGCGGCCTCTGACCAGAGGAAACGTTGTGTTTTCGACAACCAGTGGGCCGTAGGCACTCCTATTCGAACTCCCCTGACGTGCAGAAACGTCTCGAATTCTTGGAATTTCTACCGTGAGACGGTGGATGTGAATCACCTCAAGGACCCATCAGGGCGTTGAGGAGCATCTGCTCAGCTCCAAGGATCAGTCGAGGGAGGTGTGTCATATGGCCGACTGGAGAGGTCCGTCGGAAAATCCGGAGTAACTGTTCAGGTCTGCGCGTAGGCCCTGGTTGAGAGGCATGTCGCCAGTCGGACTGACCGGTGAGGAGACGACTTTCCAAAAACGCGCGTGACCAGCGCGTTCATGGCGGCAAGGTGCTCGCGATTTGGTCGCGCACTTGGTGAACTGGTGTACGTGGCGGTCGGTGACGATGAGAACGGGCAGCGACTCGGGCGAGACGATGCAGACGTCCGCGCTGAGAGCGCCGCGCTGCGAGCTGAGAATGAGAACCTGCGCAAGACGGTCGCCGCGCTCGAGGCACGGATCGCTGATTTAGAGGCGCGGCTGAAGCGCAACCCGCGCAACTCTTCGATGCCTCCCTCGGCCGAAGGACTCACCAAGCCTGCGGCACCGAACCGGGCCGAGAGGCGCAAGGCCAAGCGTCGTCCGGGCAAGCAACCCGGATCGGAAGGACACCACCTGGCCCGAGTCGAGAGTCCCGACGAGGTGGTGGTGCATGCCCCGAGCGTCTGCGGGGAGTGCGGCGAGAACCTTCACGGTGCCGAGATCGTCGATGTCGAGGCCCGCCAGGTCTTCGAGTTGCCACGGGTGCAGGCACACGTCACCGAGCACCAGATGGTGAGGGTCCGCTGCCGCTGCGGGTGCGTGACCAAGGCGCCCTCACCGCCCGAGGCGACCGCCCCCGCCTGCTACGGGCCGAGCATCCGGGCCCTGGCCGTCTACCTCTCGGTCTACCAGCACCTTCCCTATGACCGCCTGGGGGAGATCTTCGCCGACGTGCTCGGTGTCCCGGTCTCGGTGGGGGCGATCACCTCCATGGTGGCCGAGGCCGGGGGCGCTCTGGGACTCTTCCTCTGCGTCGTCACCGACCTTTTGCGCGATGCGCCGGCGGTGCACTTCGACGAGACCGGGGCACGTGTCGAGGGGTCATTGCACTGGATCCACGTGGCCTCGAGCGCCCTCTACACCCTGCTCTGTTGTCACAAGCGCCGCGGCAGCGCGGCCATGGACGACATCGGGGTGATCGCCAAGATGGCCGGCACCGCGGTCCACGACGGCTGGAAGCCCTACCGCTCCTATGACGTCGTCCACGCCCTGTGCAATGCCCATCATCTCCGAGAGCTCGAAGGTGTCTCCGAGCGTTTCGGCCAGGACTGGGCGGACAAGATGATCACGCTCCTCCTCGACGCCAAAGAGTGCGTGGAGGAGGCGATCGCCAAGGGCCACATGCGGCTTGATCACAAGGTCCTCCACTCCGTCCGGGTGCGCTACGGCAAGCTCATATCGGCGGGATGGAGCGCCAACGAGGAGGCGACGGCCGCCACGGCAGGAAAGTGGTACCAAAACAACGCCGTCAACCTGCTGGAGCGCCTCGATGCCTACCGAGACGACGTGCTCAGGTTCACCGTCGACTTCAACGTTCCCTTCGACAACAACCAGGGCGAGCGAGACATCCGCATGGTCAAGCTCCAGCAGAAGATCTCAGGGTCCTGGCGCACCAAGACCGGTGCCGATCACTTCTGCGCCATCCGCAGCTACGTCTCGACCATGAAGAAACATCGCCATGACGTCCTCGACGGCCTACGCCAGCTGTTCGAAGGACAGGTCTGGCTGCCTGGAGGGACCTGAACAGTTACAATCCGGATACTTCGATTCGGACAGCTGAACACTTGTCCTCGGACGCTGTCTTGCTCGCGGTAGCCGCCAACTACATTGACCTTGAGCACAGGTGAAGCTTGTTCAGCAGAGAATCCGCATGCATTCGTTCCGACGCTCCGAACACCGCAGTAACTGCCAATAGAGGATGCAACCGAGGCTCGTCGTATGAAGCGTTCACGCGTTCTTCTGGACTGGGCAGCGTTGTATTCGGCAGAGCTCACTCCGGTAGGCGGCTACCACGACCCTAGGCTTGGAGCTTGTTCTGGTGGTCCGCATCCTCATCGGTAGCAGCTGGTACGCCAGAGGAGCCGGGCTCACTCATCTCGGGCCTAAAGTTAGAGTCGATAGTTATGCTGCTGGCATCAACGTCAGCATCCGAAGCGATTGAGTACACCTCAACTCCGCCTCGCTCCAACGCACCCAGCTCGTCGAGGGTTACGACGTCAACGAGCGCCCACCGTACTCTCTGCCCGACGCCGTTTCGATATTCACTCTCCTTCGATCGCCCGAGTCTCAATGCTGCAACACGTGCCTCGTCCCATCCCGAAGCCTCGAAAACAAAGACGCAGTCCACAAAGGGCCCAGCTCCTTCGCTCTCGACGATTATTACTAACCGAACACAGGTGCTGAACCACATGTTACCTACTTTGTGAATTGAGAATCTAGCGACGTGAGCAGCTTGCGAACTGTCGAATTTCCGCTTAGCAAGGCCTCTTCGACTGTTTGGTCCAAAAATTCCCCTGGTATTCTGCGATTAACGATTGCCGCTCGGAACTGGCTGATAAATTCCTGGACTGTCAAGTTTCGATTCGCCACTACGGGATTATTTATGTTGATCTTGATCGCTCGAGCAAATGCACTATCTGATGACCCGATGCTTCCAGTCTCGTCTCCAAAGAACGTTTGACAGTTTTCCCAAATCTGTGCAAAGAAGCCGCTGTCCTCAGACTCGTTCGCAGCACCGCTAGTTGCAGCGGCTCCTCCAACCGCTTCACAGCCTCCGGCTAGGCACGCGGCGCCTCCGACTGCTGCTACTCCCAGGGCCGCACCGCCGGCAACGACTCGACCGGCAACCGGATGATGATACCCGAACCTGTAGAACACATTGTTCTGGCTTATGGGGTTGAGAGAGTCCAGAATCGCCCCCAGGATACCGAGGCCACTTGGGTCACTCCCGTTCACCGGATCGCCACCGGTAAATGCGTAGGGCGTCCCGGTTACATCGACCAGAGGATCCACGCTTAGGAATTGCTCCGTTGCCGGGTCGTAGTAGCGGTGGACAGTGCCGCCGAGTGCATGTCCCGTAGCGCGAGGTCGGCGCGCTGCCCGTGGCCTGGGGCTTCGATGGCCGATGGCCCCAGATCGCTGGCACCGCCAACTCTCGGAACGCGACGCGCCATCTCGGGTGCATTGCCCGAGATGCAAGTCACCGTGTGCGGTGTCCGTCGTCACAGGGTCCATTGTCTCAGGCGTGAGTGGTGCTCGGTCGGATCAGGGCACGGGGTAACGGCTTCGGCACAGCCCGACCGGACAAGCGGGAAACAAAAAATGCGGAGCTAAAGACCCCCAGGGGTCCTCGCACCGCGAGCCAAAGCATACCAGCTACCCGGGCTGGCGTCTCGTCCTGATTTCATTGAGGTTCAGGTCCAGGGAGGTCGGCGTATTGGGCAACATTCAGGCGCTGGTCGCGATGGCCATTGAGGAAGCTATCGACGGCGAAGGTCTGACGAACGAAGTGCGCCAGCTCGGCCTTCGGATTCTGGGTAGCCGCCAGGCCGACGCTCTGGCGGTACTCGAAGCACACCGCCGAGGTCAGCAGGTCCACGAGTTGAAGACCATCGGCCGCGTGTGAGCTCAGGCGACAGATTGAGACGACCCCCAGCCGTCCGAGGCGTCGGTTGACCTCCTCGCGGACATCGACCTCGAACTGGACACCAGGCGGGGTCGAGTAGTCGTCGGCCAGGACCGTCACGAGTTCCTCGCGGGCTATCGATCCGAGGAGTAGCTGTGTGGCGAGCTTCTCGTAGGCGCGCCACGGCGAGCCGAAACGCTGGACGGGGTCGGCAACGTGGCGATCGGCAACGAAGCACGAGAATGTCGCACCGGAGGTGGCCGCGATGAGTTCGATGATCTCCTGGTAGATCGGAATCGCTCGGTCCTTGACCTGCTGGAAGTGGATCTCGGCGTACCACTGTCGCCGGTCACGGAGGCGCTGCAACGCTCGAAGTAGCACGCTCGGGTTCTCGAGCTTGAGACACCCGACGGCGAAGATGCGGTCCTGAGCAATCGATCCGCTCTCATCCAAGAACGCCACGGAGGTCGGATGATCGATCGCCAACGCACGGCGAGTGCGGTCACGTCGGGGTGCCATCGTTCAGCAACGTCCCCTGTCCTCGACCACGGTCGCAGAGGGTACTCGCCCGGTGTATTCCTGAGGATCTCTCACGTGGGCGGAGCCCTCACCCCGCGGGATGACATGCGGCGTGGACCTCGCGCAGCTTGGCCAGGGAGACCCGCGTGTAGATCATGGTGGTCTCCAACTTCTGGTGGCCGAGCATCTCCGCCACGTAGCGCACATCCGCGCCGGCATCGAGCATGAGCGTCGCCGCTGTGTGCCGGAAGAGGTGGCAGCTTCCGTGCTTGGCCGGTGCGCCGGCCCGCACGTAGGCGGTGACCGTCCGAGACAGCACGTCGGGAGCGAACGGTCCACCGTTCACGGTAAGAAACAGCGTGTCGACGTCGGGGATCGGAGAGAACGCGGGTCGGGAGTCGTCGCAGTAACGCTGCACCCACCCGAGTGCCCGCTCCCCGATGGGGACGTGGCGGTCCCGGCTGCCCTTGCCCTGGCGGACGAAGAGTGTGCCGCGGCCGTGATCGATGTCGGCGATACGCAGGCCGATCAGCTCCATGCGGCGGATTGCCGTCGAATAGAAGACCTCCAGGATGGCCCGGTCCCGCAGACCCAGGGCGGTGGTGGTGTCGGGACCGGCGAGGACGGCCTCGACCTCGTTGACCGATAGGACCGCCTCCGGGAGCCGGTGCTCGGTCTTGGGCAGCACCAGGGACGCGGCCGGGTCGAAGGGGATCGCACCGGTGCGGGTCAACCAGGCGAAGAATCCCTTGATCGGGATGAGCCGCTGGGCCTGAGTGCGAAACGACAGCGGCCGCCCGTCGCGCTTTTTGTGGTGGAAGAGGTGGCGTTGGTAGGAGTCGAGGATCGAGGGGGTGACCGCCCCCGGTTCGATGATCTCGCGCTCGGCCAGGAACGACGTCAGGGACGTCAGGTGATGTCGCCGGCCCGAGACGGTTCCGTCTGCGTAGCCGTGGGACGCGAGCCACAAGAGGTGCTCGGCGACGGCGTCCTCGAGCCCGGTCACCGCCGAGCATTCCCCGGGACGGGCTCGTCGTCTTTGACTACGTCCTCGACCGGCGGGACCTGTGCCTCGCCCAACCGGGCGAACCGGGCCACCTGCGCCGTTTCCCCTGCTTGCCCGGGGTTGGTGGTTCGCCCTGGCCGAGGGCCAATCGGCGACGGGCCAGGGCGAAGCTCCCCCAGTCCGGGGACGTAGTTGTAGGTCCGGCATCGTCCCCGACCGCCGCCGGCCACAACCAGGTATTCGAGTGCGACCAGCCGGTCGGTGGCGGCCCGGACCTGCTTGTCGGACCATCCAAGCAGCTCGCGCAACTCCCGGCGCGTGACGCCGACCTCGGTGAGCTCGCAGCCGATCGCACTGGCCCGGGCGGTGACGTGGTCGATGACCGACTGCAGTAGGTGCGCGCTCTGGGGGGCGAGGTGGTCGCTTCCCCGCACCAGGACGACGCGGGCCAACGCGAGGCCCCGCTCGATGTCGTCGGGCGTGGCTTCGAGGTAGGTGAGTGTCGTGCCGTCCACCGTGGCGGTCTTGTGCTCGCGCTGGTGTTGGTGGAGGAGGGTCAGCGCGGAGATGATCGACTGCGCCTTGGCGTGATCCCGGCGATGGCGGGTGGCCGTAGTCGGGAAGTCCGCTTCCATCTCGGGGATCACCACCGGGAACGGAGCGAGGAGCCGCTGGGCGTTGACGTGGAGACGGCGCACCCCCTGGCGCGCCGTGCGGGCCAGCAACCCCGCCAAGGTGGCGCCGGCGCGCTGGGCGTTGACGATGGCCTGGGTCTGGGTCGCACCTTCGTCGACCCCGAGGACCACCAGGCGGTTCTCCAGCTCGGGGTCGATGTCGGTGGCCGTGGTGGTCATCACCAGGGCCACGGGCCCGGCGATCTCGTAGCTAGCGGTGGAGAGCCGACCCGTCGTGCGGTCCTTGCCCGTCGAGGCAATGGCCAGGCGCCCCTCGCTCACAAGCAGCTTTAGCGCGTAGGAGGCGGCGGCCGCACCCTGCTCTTCGGCCACCGCCAAGACCTTGCGGGCCAGGCCGTCGCCGCCGAGGTAGTAGAGGGCCTGGGAGGTGATGGCGGAGAGGGCGACGAGGTCCTCGGGGGGCACCAACGAGCACACGGCGTCGGTGAGCGTGGACTTGCCCGCGGCCGACGACGCCTGAACGAGCACCCCGAAGGGCCGTTCGCACAGCCGCGAGATTGTGGCGAGGTAACAGACGAGGAGGTTCGTCTGCTCCCCCACCACACCCAGGGCGGCGAGGTCCGCGCCAAGCCGCTCGAGGAGATCCGGTGCGGAGAGGAGCTCCATGGCCTCGGCCCGCTCGACGTCGGTCATCGCCGGTGGTGGCGCTGTCTTGGCGGCCGAGGCCTCGTCCCGTCGTCGCTCGGCCAGCGCTATGACCTCGGCGAGTTCGGGAGCCAACGTCACGCGATCGGCGCGCAGCTCGATCACCGCCGCGTCCAGGAAGCTGGAGCGCTGGCGAGCGGCGTAGAGGTCGAGGGTGTCGAGGTGGAACCGGCCGGTCCCCGAGTCGGTGACCGACAGCGCCACCCTGAGCAGCTCCCCTTCACAGTTGGCCCGGGCCCCCGCACCGCGAACCCGCCACGAGCGCGACTCGCGATGGACGAACACCTCGTCCCGGCCCTCGGTGACAAACACGGACTCCGAAGACGATGGGGGTGTGACAGCGGCAGGGCGCGTGCCCCCGACGTCGGCGGGCGATGCGAACAGCCGGCGATCGGCCAGGAGCGCGTCGAGGACGTGACCGGGCACCGGCGCCGAGCCAAGCGCCACGGTCAGGGGCACATCGGGAGCGGCGACCAACACCGACATACCAAGTGCAGTCAGCTGTGCCGCGAAGCTCTCCGATCCCCGTCCGGCTATGACCACCTCGTCGTGGCGGGCGGCCAGGGTCGCGAGGTCGTCGGCGCTGAACCCCTGGCGCCGACCGGGGGACAGCACCGCGCCGTGACCCGCACCGATGACCGCCAGGGCGTCGGGGATCGAGGACACGACGAGCAGCGGCGTATCGGACCCGTTCCCGTGGAACAAGCCACCGGGGAGCCCGTCGGCCCAGCCCTCGGCCCGGGTGCGGTCGATGCGGCGCCCGAAGACGCCGACGACCGTGCCCGCCCCATCGACGATGGGGACGATCACGCAGCCCCGGAACGCCTCGTGTCCCGATTCACGCAGTACTCCGAAGTCGGTGAGGCGAGAACGCAGCGCCAGGCCCGCCTTCCACTGGCGGTCCGGCAACCGGAGGCCGAGGGTCCGGTCAGACAGCCCGATGCGCAGCCGCTCGGCGACGGCGACAGAGACCCCCAGCGAGGAGAGGATCGCGTCGCGCTCGTCAGATGCCATCAAGCACGCGTGCCAGTGGCCGACGACGGCATCGAGCAGCACCGCGTCGGGCGCCTCGGAATCCACCTCCAACGCGACCACGTCGTCGGGCACCCGACGGGTCTTCATGCGGGAAGCCACGTCGTCCTCACGATCGCTGATTGTCCTTGTATATAGCTGACTATATCTGTTGTTTTCGACACACACAAGGGGCGGACGAGTATCGTGATCACCGTGGCCTTCCCAGAGCGCCTGGCCGAGCTGCGCCGTCAACGGGGACTGACCCAGGCCGCTTTGGCCGAGCGCGCCGGGGTGCATCTCAGCCAGCTCGGCCGCTACGAGTCCGGGGCGAACGAGCCCACCCTCGGGGTCATCGCGCAACTGGCCGCCGCCCTGTCGACCACGGCCGACTTCCTCGTGTTCGGCGATGAGCCCCGCCTGCCCGAGGACGAGCGGCTCCGGTTCGCCTTCGAGGCCACCAACTTCCTCGACGAGCACGAGCGCGACATCGTCTGTGCGCTCCTCGACGCCTTCCTCGCCCGCCACGAATACCAGCGCGGGCCCGAGGCGCCGCGGGCTCCTCGGGCCGGATCGACCTGACCCCTCGACTCTGACCAAAGGCCTTCGCTTCGCGCTCCTCGGTTGAGTGAACACCGGACCTCCCTGGTTGGGACCAGGACGACGTGGCCTGGTTCTTCCCACATCGTCCGGGTCGCCGTCACCCGGAACGTCACCCCCGTGGACGGTCCCGAGAATTCCGTCCCACCGCACCGGGCCGCCGCCTCGATCAGTGCCAGGCTTCGGTCAGTGGAGCGCCAGCGGCCTGCCACACCCAGAGCGGAACGCGATTGCAACCCCTTCGGGCTGCCCGCTGACTGTTCCCGTCCGGGGCCGGGCTTCGGGCTCTCGCGGGGGCCGAAGCCGGCGCCCGCTGGCAGCCTCCCAGCGAAAGGTTGATCGTTTCCGGCAGAGTGCATCCCGCGCACCCTCGTCGGTGCTCACGAACCGAGCGGCGTCATGACGGGCATCGAGCCCGCCATGACCGCCAACTGAACTCACCCCCGGCGGCTTCATCAGACCTGGTCATCGACGTCCACACACGTGCACTCCGCCGTGTGCGCACTTCCGGGCGGTCCCGCGATCGTCGCTTCGCGGGCGCCAGAACCGCCGCGTGGCGAGACGCGGCGACGGCCAGGGTGACGTTCCGCACCGATGGTGCACAGGTGTGGACTAGTCGTACCGGCCTGGCGGAGCCGACGAGTGATCCTTGGTCGCCGGTCGGGTCGGGCTCGATGTCCGTCCCGCCGGCGCATTTCCACGAGTCGCCACCGGGTCCGGGTCCGATGCTCCAGGATGCTGGAAGCCGGGAGGCCGAGGGGGTTGGTTGGGCCGGTGCACTGGCCGAGCCCGACACCACGCCCGCCGCATTGAGCGCCCGCCAGAAGGTGCAGGCGGCCATCACGCTGGTGGGCTCCCTACGCCCCTCCACGATCTTGGGCGATTGACCAGTCGCTCGGCCCTTTGGATCCGGGGCCGAGCGCCGAGCGCCGAGCGCCGAGCGCCCTGGTCTACACCGCTGCGGGGGTCATGACGTTCGCATCGGCGGCTCATCAACGTCACCCTGGAACTTTCGTCAGGCAAAGTTGCCGAGGGTGACGTTCAGGGTGACGTTCGTCCGGATAATGGCGTGCACACGAACAGGAACCACCCATGAACCTCGACTGCTCGGATCTGATCGCCGCCAACGTCGTGGAGTGCCGTAAGCCCGCCAGTTGCGCCCACATGCACGCCCCGCCTCAGGTGCGTCCGTTACGTTCGCGCAAGTTGGCGGCTACTGCGATCAGAGAACGATCACAATCTAGGGGTTCGGAGAGAAGAGGTTTGTAGCGAGTGTAGATTCTTGACGCAACTAACAATCAAGGTGTTAACGAAGAATTGCTCTCGCACGCGGGCTCGGCTACTTGGCAACAAGAGCGATCACCACAACCAATGCGATGGCGAAACATCCAATGCCAATACCCAGTATGCGTATGTATGTATCTGAACCCTCGAGTTGTCCACGAAGGTTCATCCGTATCCGATTGGTCTGCCGAGGAAAGAGCGCCATTAACACGCCTAACACTACAAAAACCATTACTACGGCGATAGCTCCCGCTTTCGCCGTAGCGCTAGCGACGATCGCAAGATGGGCACCCGCTAAAATGAGAACGCCCATGTCCCTGTACCCGCCGCGTAGCCTTCGAATCCCGGCGTGCCAATGCCACCGTACTCAACGGTCGTTTTGCCATTAGTGGCGACACTGGCTGACACGACCCCAGTTGCACCGCCAGTTTGGAAGAACCCCCCGCCCAACTCCCTTATGCATTGTGCATTCGAGTTCATCACCCCGAGCGACGCGCCGTATCCGATTCCGGCCCCACCGCCTCCGGTGACGGTCACACCGACCTGATGATTGTTCCAGACCAGACAAGTGCTCCCCGTGGCTCCGCTCCAGAAGAAGGCTCCACCGCTGAGACAGATGCCACTCGTGCCACTTGCGTAGGGGTTGTTCGCATTCCACTTCGCTGAGGCGCATTCGCCGGTCGTCGAATTGACCCTCGGGCATGGTTGTCCGGGGCCCGTGCCGGTGCATTGACCGCCGACGACGTGAGAACCGCTGGGGCACTGTGGCGATAACTGCTGTTCCTGCCTCTTCACCTGGGCAACGTAGCCTGGTTCAGTTACGCCAAGTCCACTTGGATCGGACCCGTTGACTGGATCCCCACCCGTGAACGCATAGGGAGTACCCGTTTCGTCAGCCAGGGGGTCAACGCTCAGGAACTGCTCCGTTGCAGGGTCGTAGTAGCGGTGGACTAAGTACAACAACCCAGTGACGTCGCTGTAGCCACCTTCGAAGCCGAATGGAGTGGAGATCGAGCACGTCGAGCACCGGTTCCCGTAGCTGTCGTAGCTCATCGAGCCGACGACGGAGCCTGTGCTGCCGACCTGCTCCCTGATCCCGGTCGTGTCCGAGACCAGGTAGGTCGGTGTCGAGCCACTGATGCTGATCTGCTCCAGCGGTCCCGATCCGACGTTGGGGCCATACAGGTAGTAGTTGGTGCCGTCCTCGAGCAGCTGGGGCACTGAGCCACTCACATCCCAGGTGAACTGCTGGGTCGATCCCCCCGCCGGCGTGTCGGACATGCGCAGGCCGTCGCCGTTGTAGGCGTAGGTGGTGGTGACGGTGCTGTGGGGGTTGGAGCAGCTGTAACCCAGTCCATTGGGCGCCGTCTGGCACACCAGGTTGCCGGCCTGGTCCCAGCCGTAGGTGGTGGGATTGAAGCCTGACGGGGTGGTGCTCACGCGCTCCCCCACGGTGCTGTAGGCGAAGGTGGTGGCCCCGGTGGGCGGAGACGAACACGAGCCGGTGCTGGCGGCCGTCCAGCACAGCTGGCCGTCGGTGTTGTAGGAAAAGTCGGTGGCGGCGCCCCCGGTCGGGGTGAGGCTGGTGAGCTCGCTGGCGGCGTCGTAGGTGTAGCCGGCCGTCGTCCCCGTCGTCACCCGGTTCAGGGGGTCATAGCCATAGGTCGTGGCCGGACCCGAGGGGGGCGTGGTGGTGCCGATGAGCTCGTCGGCGTTGGGGCTGAGGGCGGCGAGGTTGGTCGCTGTCGACCCGATCGTGTAGGAGGTGTCGGTGAGGGCGTCGGCGTAGTCGTAGGTGTGGGTGACCGAGGTCGTCGTGCCCGATGGGAAGGTGGTGGTGGAGAGGTTCCCGTCGAGGTCGTAGCCGAAGGACGTGACGTTGCCCGACCCCAGCCAGTCCGTCATGGAGGTGTTCTGGCCCGCGCTGTTGTAGGCGTAGGTCACGAGCCCCGTCCCCGACGAGGCGTTCAGACAGGTGGTGGAGCCGCTGTTGGGGTAGGAGACGCAGGTGATGTTGCTGTCGGAGTCGTACCCATAGGTGACCACGTTTCCCGCCCCGTCGGTCACCGAATCGAGGCGTTCCAGGCTGTCATAGCCATAGGTGGTGGTCCCGGTGCCGTCGGTCATCTGGGTGCGGTTGTTGTCGGCGTCGTACATGTAGGTCACGGCGTGGGGCTGGCTGTAGCCCGAGGCGGTGTTGGAGTACGTGATCCCCGTCAACCGGTTGGCGGCGTCGTAGCCGTAAGTAGCGGTGCCCGAGCCGTCGGTCTTGGTGAGGACGTTGCCGACCCCGTCGTAGGTGTAGGCGGTGGGTGTCTGGGCGGTGGTGTTGGGGGCGGCCTGCTCGATCATGTGATCGAGGGCGTCGTAGTAGCTGGTGGTGGTCTGCGACAGCCCGTTCACCACCTGGGTGCAGTAGGTGGTGCCCGTCGGGGCCGAGGGGCAGCTACCGGGGGCGATGTCGTAGGTGTCGGTGGTGGTGGTGGCCGACGAGGTCCCGTAACCACTGGTGGCGCTCGAGGTCCGGTCATCGGCGTCGTAGGCGGTCTTGGTGACGTTGCCCAGGGGATCGGTGACCTGGGTCTGGTTGCTATCGGCGTCGTAGAGGTAGCTGGTGGTGTTGGCGTCGGCGTCGACGGTACTCGAGACGTTGCCGTCGGAGTCATAGGACCACGTGCTCGTGTCGGCGACGCGCGACCCCCCGAAGGCGGGGCACGTGACACCCGCCGCGTTGGCGCTGGGCGACACCTCGCAGTAGCGCTCACCGAGGACGTTGTAGGCGTCGCTGGTGGTGGAGGTGACCGGGGCGGTCACGGTGACGTCGACGGTGCCGACCGAACCGGCCGGGGCGGTGGCGGTGATGGAGGTGGCGCTGTGGACCGTGAACGAGCTCGCCGCGCTGGTGCCGAACTTTACTGCGGTGGCGCCGGTGAACCCGGCCCCGGTGATCGCCACCGAGGTCCCCCCCGCGGGCGGCCCCCCGTAGGGGCTGACGTGGGTCACGATGACGCCCGGGGTCGAGTCCGACGCCGTGATCAGCGCCCCCACCGCCCCCGAGGTCCCGGCCGGAGAGGCCACCCCGGTGGGGGCTGAGGCGGAGGAGACGTTGGGGTTGTAAAGGAAGAGGTTGGCCCCGGTGGTGACGTCGTAGGTGTAGCCCGACGTGGTCCCGGCCTTAGCCGTGGTGGACGCCGAGGCGAGCCCGGCGTAGAGCTCGCTCGATCCGGCCGGGGTGAGGGAGGGGAAGCTGATGGTGGTGGACGAGGCGTTGGACTGGCCCGAGGCGGTGTCCTTGGCCCACACCGTGGCCGGTCCGAAGCCAGCGGTGTACTCCTGGGCGGTGAGCTCGGTGTTGATCCCCGACACCGAGCCCGAGAACGACACCGTGACGGTGCCAGAGCCCGTGGCGGTCACCTTTCCCATCCACAGCTCGAGGTCATGGCCCGAGTAGCCGTTGTAGGCCTCGAGCTTCGACCACGAACCCACGCCGCCGCCGGTGACCGAGGACACCGAGATCGAGGCCGAGGACACCTTGACCGAGAGCACGAGGGCGTCGCCCACGGTCACCGGCGACACCGACACCGTGGTGGTCCCCGATCCGGTACTGTCGGCCAGGGATCCCAGCGCCGAGATGGTCCCGACGGAACCGGGCGCGGCGGTGATGAGCGCCCCCACCGCCCCCGAGGTCCCCGACGGAGAGGCCACCCCGGTGGGGGCCGAGGCGGCCGAAATGCTTGGGTTGTAAATGAAGAGGTTGGACCCGGTGGTGGCGTCGTAGGTGTAGCCCGAGGTGGTCCCGGCCCCGGCCGTGGTGGCCGCCGAGGCGAAGCCGGCATAGAGCTCGCGCGATCCGGCCGGGGTAAGGCTCGGGAAACTGATGGTGGTCGACTTCTTGTTGGACTGGCCCGAGGCGGTGTCCTTGGCCCACGCCGTGGCCGGTCCCAGCCCGGCGGTGAACTCCTGGGAGGTGAGCTCGGTGGTGATGCTCGACACCGAGCCCGAGAAGGTCACGGTGACGGTGGCCGACCCGGTGGTGCTCAGCGTTCCCATCCAGAGCTCGAGGTCATGCCCGGAGTAGCCGTTGTAGGCCTCGAGCTTCGACCACGAACCCACGCCGCCGCCGGTGACCGAGGACACCGAGATCGAGGCCGAGGCCACCTTGACCGAGAGCACGAGGGCGTCGCCCACGGTCACCGGCGACACCGACACCGTGGTGTGCCCTGTGCCGGAGCTGTCGGCCAGGGATCCCACCCCCGAGATGGCCCAGTAGCTGAACCGGTCGGCGGGCACCGTGGGGCTGGTCGAGGGCGCTTGGGTGCTGACCGTGGCCCGGTCGCCGTAAGTGTCGTAGGTGTAATTGGTGATGTCCCCGTCGGGGTCGGTGACCTTGGTCACGTCGCCGGGATGGCTCGAGTCGCCGTAGGTGTAGGTGGTGGTCTCGGTGGGCGTGCCCCCGACGCCGCTCACCACCTTGGTGAGGACGTTGCCGGCCGAGTCGTAGGTGTAGGTGGTCTTGATCCCTAAGGGATCGGTCACCGTGAGGGGCTCGTTGAACGTGTTGTAGGTATTTGTGGTGGTGTGGTTGACCGGATCGGTGACGGTCAGCAGGTTGCCGTTGGCGTCATCGGTGGTGGTGGTGGTGTGCCCGTTGGGGTCGATGACCGTCGTGGGCATGAGCGTGGCGGGGTCGCGCACATAGGTCCAGGTGGCGGCGGCGGCGGCCGCCTTGGTCACCGCGGTGAGCATCCCGTAGGCGTAGGTGTCGACCTCGACGTTGCCATGCGGATCGGTGATCGTTGTGGTGCCCCCCTCGGGGGAGAGGTTGTTCCCCGAATAGGTGAGGGTGGTCATGAGTCCCTGGGGATCGGTCTGGGTGGAGACCCGGCCCAGGGAGTCGTAGGTGATGGCCCAGGCCTTGCCGGCGTCGGGTCCGCCCGACTGGCCGTTGGGGGGCGTCATCGACGTCATGTCGTGGACAAAGTTGGCATTCGAGTTGGCGGTGTCGTAGCCGAAGGAGGTGACCTCTCCGTTGCGGTCGGTGACCGAGGTCAGGTTGCCGTTCCCGTCATAGCCGAAGCTCCAGGTGTGCCCCGAGGTGTTGCCGTCGGGGTCGATCGCGCCGGTGAGCTGGCCCGAGGAGTTGTACTCCAAGACGAAGGTGCGGCTGGCGGGGTCGGAGACCACCGTGCACGTGCTGGCACTGGCGGGACAGGCGGTGTTGTAGTTGGCGCCCATGGAGTTCGAGCCTTGCTGGGCGAAGAGGACGGTGGTCACGTAGCCGTTGGAGTCGGTCTCGGTGATCTTGGTGAGCTGCTGCGACGAGTTATAAGTAAAGGCGTCGACCTGCAGGCCGCCGTTGCTGGTGAGGGAGTAGACGGTGTTCGCGCCGACTGTGGTACAGCTCAATGTGGAGGTGATACGCGGCGCCGCGGCGGTGTACGAACTCGGACAAACCGAGGCACTTGAGGGCGTGAAGCTGATCTGCGAACCGTTCTCTTGGTCGACGGTGGCGACGTCGGAAGCCGGGTCGACCGACACCGACATGTCGTAGTTGTCCGTCCACCCCCAGCCGTCAGGCCCGGAGCTGGTGGCGCCCGATTCGACCTGGGATTGGGAGAATTGGGCGTCGTAGCTCAAGGTGAAGGAGATGGGGATGCCCCGCCCCGGGAGCGAGAACAGGTTGAGCGATTCGTAGAAGTCGCCGGTGGCGGTGTTGATGGGTTCGCCGACAAAGGACTGGGCGGCGGCCCCTTGGGCCTTGAGGTAGCAGCTGAAACAGGGCTCGCTCGGGTTGAGCCCGCCAAAGACTTCACCCAGGCTGATTCCCCCGCCCTGAGGGGCGGCGATGCCGTCGGTGGCAGACACCATGGCTGAGCCGTTCGTTTCCTCACTGGTGGCCCAGCAGTTGTTGGAATCGGCACACGCGACGGCGGCTGGAGGATTGCTGTCACCGGGCGAGGGGACTGGCGTCGTGGCCCAGGTGCTTCCTCCATCATTCGTCGAGATGAAATCCTCCTTCAACGAACTCCCGCGACCGTTGGAGGCGACGCAGTGGTTGGCGTCGGGACACGAAAGCCAGTTTGGTCCCGCTCCGCTGGGAAGGGTAGACACCAAACTCCAGGTCGCGCCCCCGTTGGTGGTGTCCATGAGCGTCGAACTGCCGCCTCCGGTTGCGAAGCAGACCGAGGACGTCGCACAGGAAATGATCGGCTGGTCATAGAGGCTAAATCCACTGGGCGGGGTTTGACTCGTCCAACTCACGCCGCCGTTGGTGGTAGCCCAGATGGAGACGGTGCCAGTGCGGGACTGACCCACGATCCAGCAGTCGCTGGCATTGGGGCACGACACCGAATTCCACAGGTAGTCCGAAACACCTGGGAGAGTTGCGCCCGATGCCGGCGTGCCGCTGTAGCCGCCCTCTGAGCCGTAGGGTGATGCTCCGGTCCATATACACCACGCCGACCCCGCTGGGCACGCCATATCGAGCATCCCGGCCAGCGTCGGCGACGCGCTCACGAGACTCCAGGTGGTGCCGCCGTCGGCGGTCGAGAGGATCACGCCCTCCTGGCTACTATTACTCGTTGAGTCAATGTTGCCGCCCAGCGTGCAGTCAAGGGCATCCGCACACGACAGCGCGTTCACGCCGTTCACGGGGCCGTCTGTCTGGCTCATGCTGATGGAGAAGGTCGACGGCAGAGCCTCGGGGACCCAAGCCTGGCCGCCGTCGGTGGTCTTGTAGACGACGTCGTCTCCGGGCGCCCAGAAGCAGATCTCCGAGGACACACATGACGTTATCCCATCATTTGCGCCATTCGCTCCACCCTGGCGGGGGATGAAGTAGAGCTGGGACCAGGTCGAGCCGCCGTTCTGGGTGCCGATCACGCCCTCGGACCCTGTGGCGAAACACGAGGTGGCGGTTGGACACGAGACGGCGGTTGCACCGCCGTCTTGCATGGACCCCGGCATAGTGTTCGAGACCGAGGCGCCGCTCACGGAAATTCCCACTGACCACGACGTGCCGTTCCAGGTCAGAACCGCACCGTCTTGACTGGCAAAGGTGGAATTCCAAGACCACAGGCCCGTCGCCACGCAATCGGTCGACGACACACAGGAAATGCCGGCAATCGAGTACCAAGGGCTTGATTGGAACGACGTCGACCACGAGCCTCCGGAGAGCGCAAAAATGGCGCCGGAGTTTGGGTAATTGCCATTACTGATCTGGCCGGCCGCGAAACACGAGGTCGTCGATGGACACGAAATGGAACTGATGGAAGCTGCGTTGGGGGGATTTGTTTGTGTCGACCAGGAGGAGCCGCCGTTGCTGGTGGTGTAGATGATGACTCCGTACTGGTTCCCCGTCGTCCAGCACGACACGGCACCGGAGCCGTTGACACACGACATCGTCACCAGAGGGATGTCGCTGGTAGAGAGCGTATCGAGGGTCCAACTCGTTCCGCCGTTTGTCGTCAGGTACACCGCGGACTCACTGTTGACTATCCCCGCCGCCCAACAGTCATCGTTGCCCGAAGCCACCACACACGAGATGGCGCTCAGGGCGCCACCCGAAGAGGTACCGGGGAGGGCACTACTTTGATTGGCCCAGGCCAAGGCCCCGTCGCTCGTGGCGTACACCGTTGGGTAACCGCTGGAGCTGGTACCCGCGGCCCAACAGTGCTGGGCGTCGATGCACGAGACGCCGTTGAGCGGCCCCGAGGAACCTGACGGGAAGGTCCCGCTCTGCCAATCGAGGCCGCCATCACTTGAGGCGATCGAGGTGGGCGACTGGTAGTCGGGGCTCGATCCAACGGCCACACAGTGCGACGGGTCTGCGCAACTGGTGGAGGTCAGCGCGGGCGTCACCAGTTGGCTTCCCCAGCTGGTGGTACTGGCGACGGCCGCATGACGGCCCGCCAATTGTGTGACCGCCACAACTCCACCAAGGGCGAGGCAAATCGCTGCCGTCGTGAGGAGTCGTCTTGGGCGCCGAGGCATCGATAATCCACGGCCGACTTCACCATGCACCGATCCGAGGATCGACTTCTGAGTTTGTGCGATCCGTCTGGCATGGTCCCGACCTCCGCGAATCGGACGTAGCGCACTTCTAATGGTCATGAGTACCAATGTCAACGAGAAAGTCCGTTACGCAAGAAGAGAACGACTCTCTGGTTGTCGCGACGCGCGGCGGTCGTCTGCAACTCGTTCCTGCTGCCAACTCTCCGCCCTGAAGACACGCACGCCCACGGCGCGCTTGTTTGATGAGCCGAAACACTCCGTAGGTGCGCGACAAGACATGTCTCTCATAGCGAGACACCGAACGACAAAATGCCCGGAGAAGCTTTGCTGAAGCTCGAAACCATTGCCGAACGCCCCTGGCGAAAAGGACCGTAAGCTCACAACTGGATTCCGGTCAAGCAAATTCTTGCGAGCAACTCGTGACCACTCCCGAAGGCCCAAGCGCGACGGCCGGCGCCTTCACGCCGCTGAAGCACCGATCCGAAACGCTGCTGCGGCGGTTCGGTCCCGAGCCGCGTCCTGGTCAGGGACTTTTCGAGACCAGTTTGTCCAATTTCGGCCCTCTTCCCCTTGTTCTTATGCAGAGGTCTTCATCCAAGGAGGTCCATGCGACACCACCGCCACGTCCCCCGCTGCCGCCAGCACACCGCCGGCCGGCACTGTTGCGCCCACCTCAGCTATCCAGCACTCCGCCCACGAAGATCCCGAGCCTCTACGAGTCGGGGGACCTCGCGGATCGCTCCAGCTCCGAACCGCGAGCCTCGCGGCCGCAAGGTGGCCGGTCAGGGCACAAGTCGCACGGTCCGCCGAGACCCCGACTGATGGGGAAGGTTGGCAGTCAAGGTTCTTCGCCTACTCGGCGGGGGGCGGTCATAAACCGGGGCCGCACGAACATGGTGGCAACGAGGGTCGATCGACTCTGCGCCATCGACCATGACGTCCTCGGACTGCTCCGGGCTCACCGGGTGCTGACCACGCCCCAGCTCATCGCGCTGACGCGTCGTCCCGAACGGACCATCGACTACCGCCTCGCCCGGCTGCGTGAGCGCTCGCTCGTCGAACGGACCCGGCCCTACGCGGCGTCGGGCTCGGCGCCCTTCTACTGGTGGCTGACCCGCGCCGGCGCTCGGCTCGTGGAAGGCACCTCGCCCGCTCCGGGCAAGGGGACGCCGAACCCGCTCTTCCTCCGCCACACCGCCGCCATCGCCGGCCTGTACGTGGCGCTGCGCGACAGCGGCCCGAACGTCGGACTCACGCTCACGAAGTGGCGCCGGGACGAAGAGGCCTGGGAGAACTGGTCGAGCTACCGGGGCACCGGTCGCCTCCGCCCTGACGCCTACGCCGAGCTGGGCCTCGACGTCGATGGCGCAGACGGCGTGGCCGGCGCGCTTCTCGAGATCGACCTCGCCACCATGGACCAGGCCCGCCTGCGGGCCAAGGTGGCCCGCCACCGCCGCTACTGCGCCGAGACCATCTGGTGGGACCGCCATCCCTGCTGCCCGGCGCTGCTGCTCGTCACGACGTCGGAGGCCCGGGTGAACCGGTTCCTCGCCGGCGTCGAGAAGGACCGCCCCCGCCCCTCCCCCTACGACCGGGAGCACACGACCCACTACGACGAGCTGGTGGCGGCCTGTGCGGTCGTCGCTTCGCCCGAGGAGGCCGTCATCTCGCCCGTGTGGCGGGCAGGCGTCGGGGACGCCCCCGTCACGCTGTCGGCGCTGCTCACGCCCGAGGTGCGCCAGTACCGCCGGGTCGTGGCACGCGTCGAGTCCGCCCAACGCCAACACGACGAGCACCGGCGTCGCCACCTCGTGAACGACCTCGCACGCGGGTGGTCGGCGCTGGCCGAGGCCACCGGCGACGACGAGGCGGCGGCGGTGATCCGCTACCTCTTCGACGGACCGCTCCATGCCATCAACGCAAGGGAGACGTGGGGACTCGCCCACCTCGACCTCGTGGAGCAGACCGCCCAGTGGTGGGCAACGGCGGGGACCGACGCCGGCACAGCGCCGGCATCCCTCATCGCCGCGTGGCGCGCCGTCTACCGGGAGTGCTGGCTCGCCCAAGCCGAATGGTTCCTTGGGGACAACGCGGCCGTTCGCCTTGGAGATCCGCGCCTGCGCCGTCCGGCCGCAGAAGTCGCGCGGGGTGACCTCGCAAACGACCGCGACCTTCGACCGGTCTCGCCCATCGACGGGCATGCTGCGGTCGACGAGGCGATGGCCGAACACGAGCGGCGTCGATCCGCCTCGGTGGCGGCCAGTCTCCACGCCCTCCCGCTGCACCGGCGGGTCCGGGCCGACCGGGCCAACCTCGAAGTCGCCTACGACGCAGCTCATCTCCTCGTCTGCCCGAGCTGCGCCCTACCCCACAACGACGAGGACCCGACCCGACGCCCCCATCACACCCCAACGTGTCGGTGCTGTGGCGGAACGCTCGTCCCACTCATCGAAGCCCCGGCGCTCCCGCCCCCTCTCGAAGAATCCCTCGAACGCGTCGCTGCCCGCCGAGCGCTGCTGCGGGGGCACCGATGAGCGAGGTGTCGGGCAACGTACGACACGCAGGGCGCCGAGCCCGCCAAAGCGACCCCAAGCAGCATCAGTCGGACTCAGATGCACGGGCGACCTCCCGCCATCCGCGAGGTCCCGCGCCCACCGGCACGGGCGCCCGACTCCCCCACCATCCGCGAGGTGGCCGAGAGCACCCTCGGGAGCGAGCACCGAGCGCGGGGGACCCCGTCCCGGGGCACCCCCACCATCCGCGAGGTCCCAACGGATCCCATGCGGTGCCCTCCGCCGAGGTGCTCCGCCCCTATGCCCGGGCGCTCGTCACCCTCGCGTTCCAGGTACGGGCCGAAGGACTTGCTCCTCCCGGCCCGCATAGGTCTCATGGACCGATGGGGAAAGGAGGTGGCCGGTGCGCTGTGTGATCTACCTGCGGGTCTCGACCAAGGAGCAAGCCGAGAAGGACCTCACCGAGGAGGGCTTCTCCATCGCGGCGCAGCGCGAGGCGTGCGTGCGCCGCATCCGCGACGAGGGCTGGGAGCTCCTCGAGGAGTACGTCGACAAGGGCGAGTCGGCCCGCTCGGCCGACCGGCCCCAGCTGCGGGCCATGCTGGCGCGGATCGGCGAGGAGAGCGACATCGAGGCCGTCGTCGTCCACAAGATCGACCGTCTGGCCCGCAACATGGAGGACCACATCGCCATCCGGGCGCTGCTGCGTCGCCGCGCGGTGTCGCTCGTGTCGGTCACCGAGAACCTCGATGAGACCGCCTCGGGCCGCCTGGTCGAGGGCATCCACGCGCTGATGGCCGAGTTCTACTCGGCCAACCTGGCGAGCGAGGTGCGCAAGGGGATGGGCCAGAAAGCCAAGATGGGCGGCTACCCCCACAAGGCCCCCCTCGGCTACCTCAACATCCGCGAGCCCATCGGCGGCCGCCAGGTGGCCCACATCGTCCCCGACCCCGGGCGCGCCCCGCTCGTGAAGGTCGCCTTTGTGCTGTACGCCACCGGGGAGTGGACGGTCGAGCGCCTGGCCGAGGAGATGGCCCACCGGGGGCTACGCAACCGGGGCCGAGACGGCCACTACACATCGAAGGCACTCACCGTTTCGGGCCTCGCCCGGCTACTCGCCCACCGGGCCTACGTCGGCGTCGTCGAGTGGGACGGCGTCGAGTACCCCGGCAGTCACGAGCCGATCGTCGACAGGGACACGTTCGACAAGGTCCAGGAGTTGCTCGCCGCCCGAGCCATGCGCGGGACCCGCGAGCGCCGGCACCACCACTACCTCAAGGGCGTGCTCGTCTGCGGGGTGTGCGGGAGGCGCCTCTCAATCCAATACTCCAAAGGCACCTACACCTACTTCTACTGCCTGGGACAAAAAGACCGCCGCAACGGCACCGGCTGCCAGGAGCGCTACATCGCCGCCGAGCAACTGGAGGCCGAGGTCGAGGACCTCTACGGCCGCATCGAGGTGCCGGCCGACTGGGCCGATGGCCTGCGCCTGGCGATCGCCGCCGAGGTGGCGACCCGCCACGAGGACACCACGGCCGAGCGTGAGCTCCTCGCCCACCGCCACGAGCACGCCGAAACCGAGCGCTACAAGCTGATGGAGGCCTACTACGCCAACGCCATCGATGTGGCAATGCTCCGGCGCGAGCAGGAGCGCATCGGTGCCGAGCTACGGGCCATCAAGTCCCGCCAGGCCACCCTCGACGCGAGCCTCGACGACTGGCAAGAGGTCATGGACCTCGCCCTGCGCTTCTCCACCCGCTGCGCCACCGCCTACCGGCGGGGAAGCGACCGGGCCAGAAGGCTGTTCAACTCCGCCGTGCTCAACGAGGTCAACGTGCGCGACGGCCATATCGTCGAAGCGGCCTACAAGGAACCCTTCGACGTCCTCCTTGCTGTGCCGAAGTTCGAATACGACGATGTGGTGGGCCGTAGAGGACTCGAACCTCTGACCCCTTGCGTGTCGTGCAAGTGCGCTACCAACTGCGCCAACGGCCCTCAAGATGACCTTATCACCGCTCCTCCTTGGCGATGCCCTGTGACGAGCAACGCCACCGACGGTCGTGGCACCATGGGCGTGGTCCGTTTCGAACCAGCACGAGGAGCGACGATGGACACGACGGCAACCGACCACATCGCACCGGACGTGCGGACCCTGGACGACGCGACCGTGGCCTCACACGTCGAGGAGATCCGTCAGAACGGGTGGTCCGTGGTGGAGAACGCCGTCACGCTCGACCTCGTTGACGCAATCGCCGACGACCTCCTCCGGCTCGAGCACGATCTCGGCATCGTGCCGGCCGACAATCTCTTCGAAGGGCGACGCACCACGCGGATCTACAACTTGCTGGTCCATGGCCCTCTCTATGAGAGGATCCCCGTCCACCCCAACATCCTCCCCGTCGTCGAGGGTGTCCTCGACCCCGGCTTGCTCATCTCCTCGCTCTCGTCCATCGCCATCGGCTCCGACGAGCAGGCCCAGCTCATTCATTCCGACGACCAGCTCATCCCGCTCCCCAAGCCCCATCCTCCGCTTATCTGCAACACCATGTGGGCCATCACCGATTTCACCGAGGAGAACGGGGCGACCCGGCTCTGTCCCGGCACCCACCGCGCCGACCATTCCCCCAACCTCACCGAGCACCACGACTCGATCGCGGCCGAGATGCCCAAAGGCAGCGTCCTCGTGTGGGTGGGGAGCTTGTGGCACGGGGGCGGTGCGAACACGACCAGTGACCGTCGGGTCGGGATCGCCATGAATTATTGCGCCGGGTACGTGCGCCAGCAGGAGAACCAGCAACTCGGCATCCCCAGGGAGATCGTGCGACGGTTCCCCCGCCGGCTCCAGGAGCTGTGCGGCTACTCCATCTACAACGGGCTCATCGGCCACATCGACAAACAGAACCCGGGAAAGCTCCTCCTCGGCGCCGACGAGGATTCCTCCCTGGTGTGGGATTACGCCCAGGGGCCAGAGAACTGATCGACCGGCCGCTCCCGGACCATCGCCCCTGACTGCGGACGGACTGATTACCGCGGGCGCTTGTGCGCCCGGCCGGCCCGCTTCGATGATGACTTCGCAGTCCGAGCTCTCCCCTTTTTCGGCGGTGGGCTGGCCTTCCGGGTCGAGCCCTTGACCGGCTTCGCCTTCTTCGTCGGGGTCTTCGCCTTCTTCGTCGAGGCCTTGGCTGTGTTCTTGGCCGGGGCCTTGGCCGCCTTCTTCGAGGAGGGCTTCCCCGACTTCCGGGCCGGCGATTTCGCCGCCTCGTTCGCAGCGCCTCGTGCGGAGGTTTCCGACCTCGTACGGTTCGTCGACCGCTTTGCCGGCGGCGTCGCCCTCCGAGGGCGCGTGCCGCCGCCACCCCTCGCCCGGCCGACGACCACTAGCGAGCCCATAGAGGGCATGATCGTCGACTCTTCGCCGCCCGACCACGTCACCCGCAACAGCGCGCCGCTCACGCCGGTGACAATCCCTTCGCGCGGAGTCTGCCCCACCCTCTTGGAAGGGACCTGCACCCGGTCGCCGACGACGGCCATCGAATCTCCTTGTCTTCATCGCGCCGGTCCCGAGGACCGGCTCCGAGGCGGCGGGCGGAATCGAACCGCCGTACGGGGCTTTGCAGGCCCCTGCCTAAACCACTCGGCCACGCCGCCACAACGCGCAGCGAGCCTATCTGGTGGCTTCGAAGCCCCCGCGAGCCGGCACCCTGAGCGGCCGCCGCGGTTACGGCGCCGCCCCCGCCGGGGTCTCGGGTGCGTCTGACCGTGCCGACGAGGTGCTTGAATCAGGTCCATGCGGATCGCGCTGATCGCCCCCCCATGGACGCCGATCCCCCCTCCGCTGTACGGGGGGATCGAGCTCGTGGTGGACCAGATGGCCCGGGGCCTGGTGGCCGCGGGCCAGGACCTGGTGCTGTTCACCACCGGGGATTCGACCTGCCCGGTGCCGAGGGCGTGGGCCCTGGAGCACGCCGAGGGGATGCGCATCGGCATGGCCGTGCCCGAGCTGCGCCACGTCGTGCACGCCTATGAGGCGGTCTCGGAGTTCGACGTCGTCCATGACCACACCGTCATGGGTCCCTTCTACGCCGAGCGCTACCCCGACCTTCCGGTCGTGACCACGATCCACGGGCCCTTCAACGACGAGCTCACCGACCTCTACCGGGTGCTCGCACCCCGCGTGCCCATCGTCTGCATCTCCCACGCCCAACACCGGGCCGCGCCCGACATCCCCATCGCCCGCGTGATCCATCACGGCCTCGACGCCGCCGCGTTCCCCTTCGGTGACGGTGGGGGGGACGACGCTGGCGACTTCTGCCTCTTCCTCGGCAGGATGGCACCGGACAAAGGGGCGCATCGCGCCATCGAGGTCGCCCGCAAGGCCGGCATCGCGCGTGCTCCTGGCGGCCAAGATGCGCGAACAGTGGGAACGGTCGTACTTCGACGAGCAGGTCGCCCCGCTGCTCGGGCCCGACGCCGTCTATCTGGGCGAGGTCCCGCACGAGCACAAGCTCGAGCTGCTGTCGCAGGCGCGGGCCCTGCTCTTCCCGATCCGGTGGAACGAGCCGTTCGGGATGGTCATGCTCGAGTCGATGGCGTGCGGCACGCCCGTGCTGGCCTTCCCTGAAGGGGCCGTTCCCGAGGTGGTGGAGGACGGCAAGACCGGCTTCCTGTGCGAGGACGAGGCGGCCATGGTCGACGCGCTGGGCCGGGTCGACGACATCTCGCGGGCCGATTGCCGGGCGGCGGTCGAGGGCTACTTCTCGACCGAGCGCATGGTGGCGGACCACATCGAGCTGTACCGCGAGCTCGTCGGGCGGTGAGCCCCAGGACGCTCTGACGCTCCGTCAGTCCCCGCGGCGGCTCAGGGCGTGGAACACCCGCACAATGACGGCCACGACGACGACGAGGATGGCGATCTTGAAGACCCAGAGAACCAGTCCGATCACGGCGTGAAAGATCCACAGGCCCACGAAGAGCGCCCCGACCACCACCGCCACCACCAGTGCGGTGTCGAACAAGCTGAGCCTGGACCCTCGTGTGTCGCTGGTACTCATGTCCTGCCTCCGTCGGCGCCGGCGTCCCGGCACGCCTCTCCCTAACGCTACGCCGATCCCGGGCCGAAGCGGCGGCGGCGACCCGGAGAACGCCCGGCGCACCAGGCCCAGGGTGCTACCGTCGCCCGTGTCTCTGCGCTCCTTGCGCCAGGAGTTGTTGGCGCGGACCGACCTCCACGGCGAGGCCTTCTGCGCTGCGTACTCGGCGGGCGCCGACGAGTGGCTGTCCGGCCTGCTCGAACGGGCGACCGAGGGCGATGCCCAGGGTCTGGCGCTGGTGGCTGTCGGCGGGTACGGACGGGGCGAGCTGTGCCCATTCAGCGACCTCGACGTGGTGCTCGTCCATACCCGACGGCGCGACATCGGCCGGATCGCCGACGCCGTCTGGTACCCCGTGTGGGACGAGGGCATCCAGCTCGACCATTCCGTGCGCCGCCCGTCCGAGGTCCTCGAGGTGGCCCGCGAGGACCTCCGGGCCCAGCTCGGCCTGCTCGACGGCCGGGTGGTGGCGGGCGACGCTTCGGTGGCCGAGCCCATGCTCGCCACGGCCCGGGCGCAGTGGCGGGCCCGCGCCGGCCAGTGGCTCCCGGTCCTCGCCGCTCAGGTCGACGAGCGCCACCGCGCCCACGGTGATGTCGCCTTTCTGCTCGAACCGGACCTGAAAGAAGCGCACGGAGGACTCCGCGATTTCCACGCCGTGCGTTCCGCCGCGCTGGCGGTGCCCGATGTCGCCGACCAGGTCGACCTGTCCTCGCTGTCGGGGCCCCGCGCCGTCCTCACCGCGGCGCGCGTCGAGCTGCACCGGGCCACCGAACGCGCCACCGACCGCCTGCTCCTCCAGGAACAGGACCAGGTCGGCGCGGCACTCGGGTTCGACGACGCCGACGCGCTCATGAAGGCGATCGCCGAAGCGGGCCGCACCGTGGCCTGGGTGACAGACGACGTGTGGCGACGGCGGACCTCGTGGCCGGCGTCGACGCCACGGCGTCGTCGGGCGCGCAAGCGCCACGACGCTACGGCGGCGACCCCGGTCGCCACGACCCTTGTGGCGGTGGAACGGGGCGTCGCCATCGAGCACCCCGAGGGTCGGCCCGGCGAGGGCGAGGTCGTCCTCGGGACCGACGCCGATCCTGCCCGCGACCCGGGCCTGGCCCTGCGAGTGGCGGCCGTGGCCGCCGAGCACGGGCTCCCGATCGGCCGGCGGTCCCTCGACGCCATGGCAGCTGCCGAGCTCAACCCCCCCGACCCGTGGTCCGAGGACATGCGGCTCGCTCTCGTGCGCGTCCTCGCCACCGGCCCGGCCGCCATCCCCGCCCTCGAGGCTCTCGACCAACGGGGGCTCTTCGTCCGGCTCGTCCCGGAGTGGGCCGCGGTGCGAAACCGCCCGCAGCGCAACGCCTATCACCGCTTCACCGTGGACCGGCACCTCCTCGAGGCCGCCACCCAGGCGGCTCCCCTGGCGTCGAAGGTGAGTCGCCCTGACCTCCTGCTCGTCGGCGCGCTCCTCCACGACATCGGGAAGGGTTTCCCCGGCGACCACACCGATGCCGGGGTCCGGATCGTGGGTGAGATGGGACCCCGCCTGGGTTTCGCACCGGGCGACGTGGAGGTTCTCGTCGGTCTCGTCCGTAACCATCTCCTCCTCGCCGACGCAGCCACTCGGCGCGACCTCGACGACCCCGCCACCATCGAGGCGGTGGCCACGGCGGTGCGGGACCGCACCCAATTGGAGCTCCTGGCCGCCCTGACCCAGGCCGACAGCCTGGCCACCGGACCGGCGGCGTGGGGACAGTGGAAAGCGGGACTGGTCGCCGACCTGGTGCGCCGGGTGGCGACGCATCTGGCCGGGGAGGCGCTCAACCCGCCGGCGTCGCTCGTCACCGACCGACACCGCGGCTTCATGCGCCAGGCGGAGCGGCTCGGCCGTTCCATCGTGAGCGCGGAGACCCCCAACGTCACCGTCGTGGCCCGGGACCGGCCCGGGCTCCTGTCCGCGGTCACCGGTGTGTTCGCGCTGCGCGGGCTCGACGTCCGTTCCGCTGACATCGCGGGCGAGGCGGGTTTCGCGGTGGAGACCTTCGTGGTGGAGCCGTCCCGGGGTCGGTGGCCCGACTTCGAGCTCGTGGCCGACCAGCTCGAAGCCGTGCTGCGCGGGAGCTTCCCGCTCGAGGAACGGCTGGCCGAACAGGTGCGCGCCTATGCCGAGGGCCGGCGGTCGGTGTCGTCTCGACCGGTCGAGGTCCGCGTCGACGTCGACAACGCCGCCTCGACCGCCTCCACGGTCGTCGATGTCCGGGCCGAAGACGATCTCGGCCTCCTGCACCGCATCACCGCGGCGCTCTTCGACCTCGATCTCGACGTCGTGGCGTCCCGGGTGTCCACTCTCGGTCACGAGGTCCTCGACGCCTTCTACGTGCGCGACACCGTCACGGGGGGAAAGGTGACCGACCCGGGGCGGATCCGGCGCATCAAGGACACGGTCCTGCGTGCCATCGACTCACCGACGGCCGGCGCGGGGCCGAGCTGACGAGCGTGGCGGGATCGGCCGGCAAACAGCGGGACAACATGGCGAGAAACACCCCGGCCTGGCGCGTCCGACCGTAGGGGCGCGGGTACACTCGTGCCCGGAGCGCATGCCATGCCGGAAGCCGCACACCGACGCCGGAGGAGCAACGCCCGCAATCATTGGATGATTGCCGCGGTGGTCGTCGCGCTCTGCGCGCTAGCGGCCGCCTCGTCAGCCCTCATTGTCACGCGCGTGAGCCCTTCGCCCGCGGCAGCCACACCCACCGCGTCCCCGGGCCGTCTCTCCGTGGTCGCCAGTCAGCCGGCACCCGACGCCACCAACGTGCCGTCGGACAGCGCGGTGAGCGTGCAATTCACCGTCCCGCTGTCGCTCGACAGCCCGGTGCCGACCCTCAGCCCCGCCGTGGCGGGGTCCTGGGTCCAGACCTCGCCCGACGTCCTGGCCTTCGACGCCACCGCTCCCCTGCCACCCGGCGCGACCATGACCGTCTCGGTGCCGGCAGGAGCCGACGGCATCGAAGGGAGCGACGGCCAGCGACTCGCCGACCCGCTCACGACGAGCTTCACCGTGGCCCCGCTGTCGATGCTGCGGACCCAGCAACTGCTCGCATCCCTCGGATACCTGCCCTTGACCTTCACCCCGGCTGATCCGTCGAGCGACGCGCCCAATGAAGCGGCCACGCCGCAGGTGGGAACGTTCACGTGGCGGTGGTCCACCATGCCCGGCTATTTCATGGCGATGTGGTCGCCGGGTCAGGGCAACACGATCACGCAGGGCGCGGTGATGACGTTCGAGAGCCAGGAGCACATGACCACCGACGGGGTCGCCGGCCCCAAGGTGTGGCAGGCCCTCCTGCAGGCGGCCGCCGCCGACCAAGTCGACAGCGATACGCATTACGACTGGGTCGACGTGAGCGAGTCGTTCCCCGAGCACGCCAACGTGTGGCGCGACGGGCAGATCGTCTACTCGACGCGGGCCAACACCGGCATCGCGGCGGCACCGACGGTGCAGGGTACCTGGCCCGTGTACGCGCGCTACGTGACGACGACGATGCGCGGGACGAACCCCGACGGCACCAAGTACGCCGATCCGGGCGTCCCGTGGGTCAGCTACTTCCACGGCGGCGACGCCCTGCACGGCTTCTACCGACCGGGCTACGGCTACCCCCAGAGCCTGGGGTGCGTCGAGTTGCCCCCGTCGCACGCCGCGGTGGTCTACCCCTACACCCCCATCGGCACGCTCGTCACCGTCGAATAGCGCGACACCAGCGGCGACGCCCCGACCGGCACCGGGCGGAGGGGAAGCACCGAGCCGGTCTCGGCTACGCGCTCGTCCGTCTGCTCAGGGCATCGGGGGCGGGGCGGAGGGAAAGCGCGGCTCGCGCCGCTCCCTGATGGCGGCCAGGCCCTCGCGGGCGTCGGGCCCGAGGAAGCCCAACATCTCCAGGGCGACGGACTCACCGAACCCCGGCAGGGCCTGACGCAGCCAGTGGTTCATGACCCGCCTCGTCCACTGGACCGCCGTGGCGCTCCCCGCGGCCAGGCGCGCCGCGACCGAGAGTGCCTCGCCGAGCACGTCGCCGTCGGGCACGCACTTCGTGACGAGACCGATGCGCTCGGCCTCGGGGCCCTCGATGAAGTCCGCGGTGAGCAGGTAGTACTTCGCCTTGGCCATGCCGCACAGCAACGGCCACAACACCGCGGCGTGGTCCCCGGCCGCGACCCCCAGCCGGGCGTGGCCGTCGGAGACCCGCGCCGACTCACCCATGATGCTGATGTCGGCCATGAGCGCGACGGCCAGGCCGGCCCCCACCGCCACGCCGTTGATGGCCGACACGACGGGCTTGTCGGCACTGAGCATGCGCTCGACGATCGTCCGTGCGTCGCGCCACTGCTCCAGGACCGCCCCGTAGTCCTCGGTCATGGTGGCGATCATGTCCAGGTCTCCGCCGGCGCTGAAGGCACGACCCGCTCCGGTCACCACCGCCACACGTGCCTCGGGGTCGGCGTCGATCACGGCCCAGACCTCGGACATCTCCCGGTGCATGCGGACGTTCGCCGCGTTGAGCACGGCGGGGCGATCGAGCGTCACGACTACGACGCCGTCGGGACGGCGATCGAAGGCCAGGTGCTCGAAGTCGGTGTAGTCGGCCGGTGGCATGCGGCCACCATAGGACGGGCCACCGTCGCCGGGCGCCGAGCCCGGGCGGCACGACGGTCCTGCGCCGACCGGTAGCGTGAGCGCCCGTGACCGCACCCGCCATCGCCACGCAGGGCATCGCCCGCCAGTTCGGCGACTACTGGGCCGTGGCGGGCGTCGACCTCGAGATCTCCCCGGGTGAGATCTACGGCTTCCTGGGCCCGAACGGGGCCGGCAAGTCGACCCTGGTGCGCATGTTGTGCACCCTCATGCGCCCGACGCGCGGTCGCGGCCTCGTGGCCGGCTACGACGTGGCCCGCGAGCCCGAGAAGGTCCGCCTCCAGATCGGTGTCGCCCTCCAAGACGCAGCCCTCGACGACCGCCAGACCGGGCGCGAGCTCCTCGACCTCCAAGGGCGGCTCTACGGGCTACGGCGAGCCGAGCGGACCGTGCGCGTCGAGCAGGTGCTGCGGCTCGTCGACATCGGCGCGGCCATCGACCGCCAGATACGGACGTACTCGGGCGGGATGAAGCGCCGCCTCGACCTGGCCGCGGCCCTGATCCACGACCCTGACATCCTCTTTCTCGACGAGCCCACCACTGGGCTCGACCCCGAGAGCCGCGCCGCGGTGTGGGAAGAGGTCAGGAGCCTCAACGAGCAACACGGCACCACCATCTTCCTCACCACGCAGTACCTCGAGGAAGCAGACGAGCTGGCCGACAGAGTCGGCATCATCTCCCGGGGCAAGCTCGTGGCCGAGGGGTCGCCGGACGAGCTCAAGCGCACGGTGGGGACCGACGTGATCGTGGCCCAGGTGGAGACCGTGAGCGACGACACGTTGCGATCCCTGCGATCGGTCCCCGGCGTGGACGAGGTCGTAGCCTCGCGCCACGAGATCACGGTGCACGCCGACAACGGGGCCGCGGTGATGAGCCCCGTCGCCCTCGCCCTGCACGAGGCGGGCACGACGGTGGCGAGCCTGACCCTGCGCACCCCCACCCTCGACGACGTGTTCCTCCAGCTGACGGGGAGTCACCTGGGTGAAGCCTCGGACACGCCGGAACGACCGCCGGATGACGACCAGAGCAGCGCCGACGCGGCCGGGCGCGGTGGCGCAACGGCCGACGCACCCGCCGAAGGAGCACGCGCGTGACCATCGCCACCACCAGCACACCCACCACCGCCTTGCGGGTGACAGCCAGACCGGCGGGCTTTTTCGTCGACGTCGCCTCGGTGGCGCGCCGCGCCATCCGGCAGATCCCGCGCGAGCCTGAGGCCGTCATCCCCGCGCTGATCGTCCCGATCTTCTTCTACGTCCTCAACATCGGCGCACTGTCGAAGATCACGAACCAGGCCGGCCACTTCAGCTTCAAGTCCTTCGAGCTCCCCGTGGCGGTGGTCTTCGCCGTGACCGGCGTCTCCCGGGCGTCCGCCCTCGTCACCGACATCCAGAACGGTTACTTCGACCGCCTGATGATCACGCCCGTGCGGCGCCTGCCCCTGCTGCTCGGCCTCATGACGGCCGATCTCACCCTGGTCATGGCCCTCGCCGTCCCCGTCGTGCTCATCGGGTTGGCCCTGGGCGTGCGGTTCCACGCCGGCGTGCTCGGCATCGTCGTGTTCGTGGTGCTGTCGGGCATCTGGGGCCTCGTGTTCACCGGGCTGCCCTATGCCATCGCGCTCAAGACGGGCAACCCGGGCGCGGTCAACGCCAGCTTCATCCTGTTCTTCCCCATCACCTTTCTGAGCACGACGTTCGTGGCCAAGCCGTTCCTGCAGGGGTGGCTCGGCACGGTGGCCAACTACAACCCCATGACCTACATCCTCCAGGGCCTGCGGTCGCTCATCGTGGGGGGAGGTGGTGGGCCCGGCCCCGAGCCCACCTGGAACGCGGACTTCCTGGGGCAGGCGGTCCTGGCCATCGTCGCCTTCGGGGCCATCTCACTGTCGCTGGCCCTGCTGGCGCTGCGGGGGCGGGTCCGGCGCTCCTAGCGCGATCAGGCGTGGAACTGCTGGAAGAGCACGGCGTACTCGCATCCCGCCGCCATCCCCCCGTACCCGGTGATGTTGCGCAGGAACTCGTCGGGGTCGAAATCGGTCCCGAGGCCGTCGATGTAGGCCTTGTGCTCGCGCAACGACGCCACCCCGTCGTCGATGGTCGCCGTCACGTCCACGAAATGGGACGGGGCCGACGTCCCTGCCACGTAGATCACCTCGATCCCCTGCCACGGGTCACCCAACTCCGGGAACATCCAACGGTTGGCCGCGTCGCGACAGGCATCGAGGGTCGACAACCCCACCGCACGATGGTCGGCGTGGTTGACACTGCCGCCGTCGCCGCACGTCAACTCGAAATTCATCGTCAGCACGACCTGGGGCCGAAGCCTCCGCAGGGCGCCCGCCAGGTCCCGGCGCAATGCCAGGCCGGGCTCGACGCTCCCGTCGGCGTGACCCAGGAACTCCACGTGCGAGACGCCCACCCGCGCCGCGCTGGCACGCTGCTCCTCCGCCCGTAGCGTCGCGGCCTCGTCCGGAGCCATGGCGTCGATACCGGCTTCGCCCGTCGTGGCCAGGACATAGGCGACCTCCTTGCCCTGACCGGTCCAGCGCGCCACGGCGCTGGCGGCGCCGTACTCGAGATCGTCGGGGTGCGCCACGATGGCCACCGCTCGTTCCCAGTCCTCTTCGACCGCCTGCATAGCTCTCTCCCTCCGGCTGCGACGCCCACACGACTCTGCCACGACACCCGTCGGCGGGCGCAGGATCCGGGCCCGAGCACCCGTGCCGAGACACGGTGCGCGACGTCCTGCTTCGATGGTCCCGTGTTGGTGGCGACCGTCTCACCCCTTGCGTACTGGTCCGCGGTGGTCGGCGCCGGCGCCGGCTGCGCGGCGCTGTGCGTCGTGGCGCGCCGGCACCCGGGTCCGTGGCGGACCGTGGTGGCCCGCGCGCTCGGCACCGTCCTGCTCGCCGACGCCGTGAGCTACAGCGTCGGCCTGGTGGTGCAGGGGACATGGTCGGCCAAGACGTCGCTCCCCTTGGCGTTGTGCGACGTCGGCGTCGTGGTGGCCGCGGTGGCGTGCTGGTGGGAGACGGCCCTGCTCGTCGAGCTGACGTATTTCTGGGGCCTGGCGGGAACGCTCCAGGCGATCATCACGCCCGACCTCAACGTCGGGTTCCCCCACCTGGTCTTCTTCCAGTACGTGGTCGGTCACATCGGGATCGTCGTCGCTGCGCTCTTCCTGGTCGTGGGCCTGCGCATCGTCCCCAGGAGGCGATCGGTGCCACGGGTCCTCGCCATCACCCTCGGGTACAGCGCGGTGGTGGGGGTCGTCGACGCCCTGACGGGAGCCGACTACATGTTCCTCCGGTCGCCCCCCACGGAATGGACGCTGCTGCGCGTCCTCGGCCCCTGGCCCTGGTACATCGCCAGCGCCGTGGGGGTGGCCGCGGTTCTCGTGACCTTGCTCGACGCCCCGTTCTGGCCGGCTCGCCGACGGGCGGCGGCGGGCGCACCCCGTGGCGACCGGGCCGCGGTCCACCCCCTGCCACCCTGGCCCTGAGGGGCAGAACGGCGCACTAGCCTCTGATCCTGGGGGAGGGCTCCGTTGTCGCCCGAGCGTCGGACCGGCCCGGAGCATCGCCACGAACGTCGATGCGCCCGGCGCCTCCGAGGGAAATGGAAAGGTCCCGAGACATGGATGACGCCACCCTGCTGGCCGAACTGCGGCCGACCGCCGAGCGACTCGTAGAACGCCACCTCGGCATGGCCAAGGAATGGTTCCCCCATGAGATCGTCGAATGGCGGGCCCCACCGTCGGCGACACAGGCAGAGCAAGCCGAGCCGCTGCCCGCCGGGGTGGCCAGTGCCTTGTTCGTCAATGTCCTGACCGAGGACAACCTCCCCTACTACTTCGCCGCCATCGACAATCTCTTCGGTCGCGACGGCGTCTGGGGCTACTGGACCCGACGGTGGACAGCGGAGGAGGGTCGGCACTCCATCGTCATCAGGGACTACCTCATGATGACCGGGCACGTCGACCCCGCCGCACTGGAGCGGGCGCGGATGGCCCAGGTGACCGGGGGGGTCACCCCCCAGCCCACCACCATCGCCGACGCGTTCGCCTACCTCGCCCTGCAGGAGCTGGCGACCCGGATCGCCCACCACAACACGGGGAAAGCGCTCCCCGACACCGAGGGCCACACCGTCATGAAACGGGTGGCCGCCGACGAGAACCTCCATCACCTCTTCTACCGCGACCTCGTCACCGCGGCCCTGGAGATCGACCCCTCCGGGATGGTCGAGGCCATCAAGCGCCAGACCCTGAAGTTCGAGATGCCCGGATCGGGGATCACGGACTTCTCCGAGCACGCCCGGGCCATCGCCCACGCCGGGATCTACGACCTGGCCCTGCACCACGACGCCATCCTGCGGCCCGTGGTCCTCGGGCACTGGGCCGTGGCGGAGAGAGAAGGGCTCACGCCTGCGGCGGAAGCGGCCCGGGACCGGCTGGTGCAGTTCATCACCCGGATCGGGAGGGCCGCCGCCCGGATGAAGGAGTCGGCGTCGGCGGCCGCCGCCGGCGTCGGTGCCTTGACGTCCTGACGCCGGTCTTCACGCTCGAGGCCGAACCCGGATCTCAATCGAGCCTTCTCCCCGTGGGACCAGGCGGCGAGCACGTTCCGGACACACCGTTGCTCTCGGCCCTGCCACCCGATATCCGGCGCCGCCGCGCCCTCCACCGGTGTGATCGGAATCGTTTTGTCTCGTCGCCTCGGGGACAGCCTTGGGGGCAGCCTCGGGGCCACGGCCGTGCCGCGTCGGCAGCGTCGCGATATCGTCCCGCCGTGCATGGACGACCCACCACGACGTCGTCTTCGCCCCCGTCGAGCAACCTGCCGTCGCGCTTTCCCGGCACGCGTGGCGCGTCACTTCCTGGGTGGCCCCACCAATGAGCGACGGGCAATTGCCGTATCGAGACCCGTTTTCCGACGGTGCGACCGCCGACCCCCGCTCGCGTCGGACGACCCGGCGTGTCCGCATCGTGTGCGCCGTGGGCTTGGTCGTGCTCGTCGCCGTCGGCCTTTCCATCGCCTTGACATCGTCGAACACAGGCGGAAGCGGATACGGCGGTCCCCTCGGATCGAACCCCAACGGCCCCGGGTTCACCTCGGGCACCGGTGACACGGGCAACACCGGCGGGGGCAACACCGGCGCGGGGGCGGGGGCGGGTGCGGGGACCGGCAACACCGGCGCGGGCAACACCGGTGCGGGCAACACCGGTGCGGGCAACACCGGTGCGGGCAACACCGGCGCGGGCAGCCCCGGCGGGGAAGGCCCCGGTGCGGGCAACACCGGTGCGGGCAACACCGGCGGGGGCAGCCCCTCGGGGAACACGGGGGCCGGAGGCGCGCCGAGCGCCGCCGGACTGGGCAACTGAGCCGCTGACGGTCGGGGCTATCCCAGGCGAAGCGTCTCGAGGGGCTCGAGTCGAGCGGCCTTGATCGACGGGTACAAGCCCGCCGCCACGGAGACGAAGAGGGCCAGCCCCATCCAGATGGGTATGTCCCCGTACGCGATCACGACGACCCAATGGGCGAAGCCGGACACGGCGTAGACGACCCCTATCCCGAGGACCGCACCCAGCATCCCGCCCAGCACGCCGACGAACAGCGACTCGAGCAGGAACTGGCCCCCGATCTTGGAGCGGCTGTGTCCGACAGCGCGTCGGATGCCGATCTCGGCCGAGCGCTGGATGACCGAGATCGACATCACGTTGGCGATGCCGATGCCACCGACCGTCAACGCCAGCAGTCCGGCCAAGAGAGCGACCTCCTGGAGGGTCTTGTTCGCCTGCGACGCGGCTTGCAGGACGTCACTAGGGATCTTCGTCGACACCTGGTCCGAGCCGCCCAGGCTGATGGCGGTCGGGATGGCGTTGGCGGTGGCCTGCGTCGTCCCCGACGCGGCCCGGATGTAGAGCTGGTTCGGCCGCCCACTGGTCCCCAGGAGATGCTTCGCCGCCCACTGGGTCACGAAGGCGGCATTGTCGAGGTCCGGATCGAGCGCCACCGGCCCGAGGACCCCGACGACCCCGAAATTGACCCCGTTGAGCAGGATCGTGCGCACCTCGCCGGGCAGGTATCCGTACTGCCGGGCGATCCCCGACCCCAGAACGACCGATCGCAGATGCAATTGGTTGTCACTGTGGTTCAGCCACCGACCGTCGAGGAGCGGGACCTGGAGCACCGACGGCAGATTGTCGTCTGCGGCGCGCACCGGGACGGGAAAGGCTTGGTAGTAGTCGCTGGCCCCTTGAATAGGCAGCGAGATCACGCCGGAGAGGTTCGTCGTGGCCGACGCCCCCGTCACCGTCGAGACGTTCTCCACCCGTTGCACGGCGTTGCCGGGAAACGTCGGGTTCTGCGAGCCGAACGTGCCCCCCGCCTGGGCGATGATGAGGTTGGTCCCGAGCTCCGACAACTGAGCCTGCAAGGCACCTTTGGCGCTCTCGGTCAGCCCGACGGCGCTCACCATGGCGGCCACGCCGATGATGGGGCCGAGCATGATCAGCAACGTGCGGATCTTGCGGGCCGTGAGGCCCGACCAGGCCACACCGATCAGGTCGCGCACCTGGTTCACAGGCCCGGGTCGGCTCGCTGCTCGTCGGCCACGATCCGGCCGTCACTCATCGACACCTTGCGGCGCGCCGTGTTCGCCACGGTGTGGTCGTGCGTGACCATGACCACCGCCCGCTCGGGCGACTCGAGACCCCGGAAGATATCGAGGACATTGGCCGCATTGACCGAATCGAGGGCGCCGGTGGGCTCGTCGGCCAGGATGACCAGTGGATCGGTCACGATGGCGCGGGCCAGGGCCACGCGTTGCTGCTCCCCGCCCGACATCTGCACGGGCCGGTGATTACAGCGGTCAGCCAGGCCGAACCGCTCCAGAGCCCGATAGGCCCGCTCCCGTCGGTCCTTGGGACGCAGCTCCCGGTACAAAAGCGCCGTCTCGACGTTCCCGATCGCCGTCAGGTGAGGGATGAGATGGAACTGCTGGAACACGAACCCGATCGAATTCCCCCGAAGCCTCGACCGCGTGGGATCGTCGAGCTCACTCACGTCCTGCCCCGCGATGCGGATCGTCCCCGACGTGGGCAGGTCGAGCACGCCGAGAAGTCCGAGCATGGTGGACTTCCCCGAGCCCGAGGGCCCCACGATCGACATGAAGTCACCGGGAAAGATCTGCAGGAAGACCTCCCGCAGGGCGTAGACCTCGACCTCTTCCCCGTACACCCGTGACACGGCGTCGAGCTCGAGGAGGGGCTGGGCAGCGGCCCGCGGCGTCCCGTAGGGCAGTGTCTCTGTCGAGCTGAAGCTCACTGGGACTGATCGGCCCCGGCGATCACCAGCTCACCGAGCTGCAGGCCCTTCGTGATCTGGATGTACGAGCCCTCCGTCAGGCCGGTGGTCACCGGCACCTCGGTGACGGTCCCGGCTGTGTGGAGGTCGATCACCCTGACGACATCGACGCCCTGCCCGTTCTGCTTCACCGCCGCGATGGGGACGGTCATGGCATCGTTCACCTGCTGGTCGACGACGTTGATCGACACCTGCGACCCATCGGCGCCGGTCAGGTCGGTGACTTCGATCTTCCCCTCGTACACCTGCGACGATTGCCCGCCGGCCCCACTGGAGCCGATCACGGTCGGCGTGGCGTCGAGCTCCGTGATCGTTCCCGAACCCTCGTTGGTCTCACCGGCGATCTGGACGGTGCAGTGCTGGCCGACGGCCAGCTTGCTCCTGTCCGCGGCCGAGGCCTGCAAGGTCACGGTCAGGTCCGACTCGGTGAGAGACAGCATCGCCTCCCCCGGCGCCACCGTGGCCCCTGCCTTCACAAACACCTGGCCCACCCGGATGGGCCACTGCCCGACGATCATGTCGGTGGGCTCGAACGTGACGTTGCTCTCGAGAGACTGCAACACCACGGTGACCTGGGTGTGCCCCGCCTTCAGTAGCGCTGTCCCCACGAGCGGGACGTAGTTCTGGCCCGGGACGGCTGTCCCCTGCACGCTGAAGTTCACCGACGTGTCCATGGTGGGGGCCTGGTCGGCGGTGACGGTGAACGTGGCCGCACCCCCCTGCGCCACGGTGGACATGTTGGAGGTGATGGTGAGCGTCGGCAGGACCGACGAGGTGATGGTCACCGACAAGGTGCTCGCCTTGCCGACTTGGTACGACGGGCTCGACAACAGCGACACGGTCAGGACCCGGTTCGACTCGACCGTGTTGTTGGTGACGGTGGGGATGGCCACCTCCAGGGCCGTCTGCCCCGCCGGGACGACGATGTTCCCGCCCGGAACGGTGTAGTCCGTACCCGCCGAGGCACTGCCGCCGTAGGCCAGGTTGACGGTCAACGGGGTGCTCACCGCCTCGCTCAAACTGACCGTGACGTCGTAGGGCTGGCCCTTCTGGAGGTACGTGGTGGGCGAGCTCAGGGTCGCGGTGGGCAGCGTGTTGCCACCGCTGATGGTGATCACCGCTGAGCCCTGGGACCCCACGCTGTACGACGTCGGCGATGGAGTGATCGACACCACGATGTACTTGTCCGGTTGGATCACGTTCGTCGTGAGCGTGTTGAACGTCACCGACGTCGTTGTCGTTCCGGCGCTGAGGGTCACGACAGGGTGCACGGGGTTGTAGTCCGTCCCCGCCTGCGCGCTCCCCGCCACGGTGAGGTCGACCTGGGTGTCCTGGAGAGGGGCCTGGTCGGCGGTGACGGTGACCGTGGCCGAACCACCGGGTGACACGGTCGTGCTCCCGCTGACCTGCAGGGTGGGCACGTTGTTGTTCTTGATCGTCGTCTGGGCCGAGCTGGGCGACCCGACGGAGTAGCCCGAACCCCCTGCGATGGACATCGTCACGGTCGGGTCCGCCTCCACGACGGAATTCACACGGGTCTGGACGGCGACCGAGGTCGACGTTGTCCCCGCCGTCAGGACGACCGACGTCGCGGGGGTCACGATGTCCTGGGGCCCTGCCGATCCACCGGCAGTCAGGCTGACCGTGGTGTCGACGGTGGGCGCGACCGACGCGCTGATGACGAAGGTGGCCGCCATTCCCTGCGAGACATCGTCGTCGACCGATTGGATGGTGAGCACCGGTGTCGTCGTTCGAGGTGCGATGGCCGGCTCGAACGCGGTGAGGACCCCCCGCGCCCCCCCGGCGGAGGTCGCTCGGCTCGTCTGGGCCGCCGGCGGGCCGATGGTCAGCCCGGCCGAGTCATTCGTGCCCAGCTTGTACCCCGAGCCCTGGGCCAGAGCCACCGTCACGGACTGCGGCGTCGCCGGGGTGGAGTTGGGGTAGTGGTGTTGCGCCTGCCACTGGGCCAGGGCGAACTGCGTCTGCTCGGTGTAGAGATTGCTCAACGGGCCCGGGTAGTCGCCGGCCGCGGTGAGGATCTGCTTCAGCTGCAGCACGTCCTCTCCTTGGTCCCCCGGGGCCAGAGAGCGGAAGAACGGGACGGTGCCCTGCTCGGCGACGGCGTCGCGACCGTTGATGGCGAACATCACGTCGCCGTTGTTGGTCGTCGAGCCGTTTGTGGAGTTCACCGTGCTCACGATCCCCTGCGTCGCGGCGGTGACGTTTCGGATCTGCTTGCGGGCCAGTGTCCCGTTCAGCGCCACCGTGTCCTGCAGGGTGCGGGCTTGGACCTTGCTGAAGATGATCGTGGTTCCCGATTGGGTGGCGGAGCTCCCGCCCGACACGGCGTAGGCGATGCCACCGGCCGCCACCAGCACGACGAGGACAATGCCGGCGATGACCTTCTGGTTACGCGATACCTTCAAAGCCCGAGCCTCCGCTACGAGCTGCCGTTGAGGGCCTTGCCCGCACACGCCTGCAGGTCGGAGCTCGACAAGAGGCTCTGCCCGGGCGGAGGCTTGAATTGCGTCGCGTCACCGCCGGTGGCGCCCCCGAACGAGAACAGCAGGCCGTCGGCGTTGGGCTTCGGCGTCGGAATGCCCCACCCTCGGGCGATCATGCACTTCCGAAAGAGCAGGTACTCCTGGTTCTCCTTCTTGATCTGCGCCTGCGTCAAGTTGTCTTGCGCGCTCTGCTCGGCCTTCAGTGACTGGAGGATGTTGCTCTTGGCCGCGCACGTCGTCAGGCTCTTGATATACGCCGGATTGTTCGCGCCCGAGCTCGGATCGCTCGGATTGGGTGCGCCGATGAAGGTCACGCCCAATCCCTTCAAGCACGATTGAAACGTGCTGATGGAACTGAAGAGCGTCGTGATCGGATTCTGCTTGGCCAACGGCACGGTGTTGCTTGCCGATTTGGCCGCCCCGGCGGCGTTCGACGGTAGGTCGCTCCCCGCGATCTGCCCTGACGCAACCGTGGCGCCGGTCGACGACGGGCTTGACCCGCCACAGCCGGCGGCCACCATGCCCGAGAACACAAGGCCCAGCACGACGCCCCGCCTACCCCTGCTGGTCGTCACTGCGGCTCCCTCCCCCAATGGGTGCAAGCGCAGAAACCGACACCCCCGACCTTCGCAACGATCCCCTGCCAGAAAAGTGGTTAGAACATAGTTTGGGTGGGTGCCTCGTCGCAATGCCGCGGAAGGATCACGACCCGTTTTCGGTCGTCCTCCGTTTCCCCCTCCCCCGTCAGTGGGGAGGGGCAATCCCGATGCTCACCTGATGGCAGCGTCTCGGACGACGTCGCGCCGTGCGTGATCGTGGGCGGCATCGTCGTGCCACACCATGGGCGTCACGGTCGAGCTGCGGGCGTCGATCCGCCCCCGCAGACGCCCGCGCTCCCTGCTGATGGCGGCCGCGGCGTCGATCAACGGGATTGACAGCGGGCGGCCCGTCAGCAGACGGTTGCCGAGCGACAACGGCAATTGCCAGACCCACTTGGTCCGGGCGAAGAAGCCTGCGGAGGGCGGGTAGCCCGGCCAACCCGACCATCGCCTCTTCAGGAGAATGTGCTCCGCCTCGTAGCGGTACCAGCGCTGCGTGACTTCGCTGAGGCTCTCGCCGACGTGGTGCCGGACCTCTGCTGTCGGGCGGTATACGAGACGGCCGGCGGACAGCGCCTGAACCCTCCACGACATGTCGCAATCACCGCCGGAGAGATACGCCTCGTCGAAGCCGTTCAAGGCCTCGAGCACCGAACGGCGGTACGCGACGTTGGCGGTGGCGAAGAAGGGCAGGAATTCGTGGGCGGCATTTTGGGCCTGGTCCAGGAACCGCCTCTCGACCATCCACCGTTGGGATGCCGATTTGAGCTCGTCCTGGACGATCGCACCGCCGACGGCGGCCACGGCCGGATCGGCGAAGGGGCCCACGAGATTCGCGAGCCACTTTCGATCGGGGACGCAGTCCCCGTCGGTGAAGGCGATGATCTCGGAGTCCGTCGACCGCCACCCCCGATTGCGAGCACGGTAGGACCCGCGCACCGGTTCGGTGAGGACCGTCGCACCCGCCTCCCGGGCCACGGCCGACGTGTCGTCGCTCGACCCGTTGTCCACGACGATGACCTCGGCGGGGCGAATGCTCTGCGCCAGACAGGCGCGGACACAGTCGCCCACCATGGCCGCCCCGTCGCGTACGGGCACCACGACGCTCACCCGCATCGTCACCGTCTGCTTCGCGGCTTGCATCAGTGTCGTCACCGGCTGGGCCCCATCCCGCCCGAGGCCATGACCGGCTCGTCCTCGGTTGGCCCCGACCGAGACACGGCCGTCCAGGGCACGAGTGGCACGGCGCCGATGACGGCCGGCGCGGACCGAGGTGCGGACCCCGGCTCGGGACTCTCGGGAGTGATGAGCGACCTCAGGCCGCTGCGACACGCGGCGCGCACGCGGGCGATCACTCGCTGGCGACCACCACGGTCCAGACCGCTCACGGCGAACAGCACCAGGTACCCAAACAGGATGCCGACGCCTGCCATGCCGACCACCGCCATGGCGGCCAGCCGGCCGTGCCCGGTGGCGAAGGCCAGCACCGGCGGGCGCACGACGAACCACCCCACGACGGCCGATACCGCCAGCGCGGGCCCGTGGGCCCGCACCACGGGCCAGACCACCTGGCCCACCGGTGTGCCCAGTCGCCTGCACACCATCGGCAACGCCACCGCCATCTCCACCACGACGACAGCGATGAGGACGGCCCAGGCGACGCCGGTCACGCCGAAGGTGATGCCGAGCACGGCCGTGAGGAGGACCTGGACGCCGACGCGGGCCAGCCCCAAGGTGGCGACGAGCCGTTGGCCGCCCGACCCGCTCAGGAGCTTGCGGGGAGCGGCGACGAAGGACTGCAGACCGAAGGCGACGGCCAGGATCACCACGGCCGGAGCGGCCCGATCGAACACCGAGCCGACCCAGGCCACCAGAGCGGGGCGAGCCAGGACGGCCACCACGAGACAACACGGGATGGTGACTCCCGCTGCCACCCGGCTTCCCGTGCGCGCCGCCTCGCCCAACTTGGCACGATCGCCCTGGCCGACCAACGCCGCCGCATGCGGAAAGAACGGGTCCGTGACGGGGAGGCCCATCTGCGTCCCGAGGGTCGCCAGCTTCTCGCCCACGGCGAACACACCCGCACTGGTGACGTTCTGCACCATTCCGAGGAGCAGCACGCTGGCCTCGTCCCGAAAGTTGTCGAGCGAGTCGCCCAGGGCGTACCACCCGGCCGGGGAAGCCAGAGACCGCACGAGTGCTCTGTCGACGCGCACCGCCGAGAGCGAGAGCGTCGGCAGCAGCCGACGCAGGAGCACGAAGCGGACACATTGCCCGATCAGGCTGATCACGACGGTGACCACGCCGAGCAGGAGCAGGCCGCCGCCACCGATCAGGACGATCGTCCACGCCACTGCCTGCGTGACGGCGACACCGATCAGCGTGGCATTGAGCAGGTCGTAGCGCTGCAGCGCCACGAGCCCACAGCCGAAGGTGTCCATGGGGATCGACACGGCCACGTCGACGCCCAGGAGCAGGAGCAGATCACGAGTGGTCCCGGCCAACGGGCCGTGGAGGTGGATGGCGCCAGGGAGGAACTTGGCCGCGACGCCGCAGGCCACCAGGGCCACCACGCCCAGCCCGGCCAGCACGAAGAACGACGAATTGAGCGTCCTTTCCAGCCCGTCGTCATCGCCTTCGGCCGACAGCCTGGCAACGGCGGAGACGACCGCACCACCGAGCCCGAGGTCCAAGAGCTGCGCGTAGGTGATGACAGACCCCACGAAGATCCAGATGCCGTACCCCTGCGCGCCCAGGTGGTGGGTGAGGATGGGCGTGGTGACGAGGGCGACCACGACGAGCACGCCGGTGAAGGCGTAGTTCGACACGGCGTTGCGCGCGAACCGCGCGGGGAGCCGCGGCGCGATCCGGCCCGGGCCGACGCTGCTGTAGTCGGGCGAATCGACTCCTCGGCCTTGCGGTGGGTTGGTGGGCATCGGGTTGCTCGGGCACGGGGCCTGGGTGCGGGTGCACCGTGGCGTCGCGCTCGAATCCATCCTGTCCCCCGCGACGAGCCAACTCGTGCCTGGAGAAGAAGAATTACCGCCTGTTCACGGCACGTTTACGCGCTGTTCGTCAACGGTCGGTCGTGCGCACAAACGGGTCACAACGATGGCGCCGATGGCTCAAGGCCGTCCCCGTGTGCGCCGATGCAACTCCGAGGGACTCCGCCCCAACGTCGAGGCGACGACGTCGCCTCGCGACCTAGCGATCAGCTGGGCCCGGCCTGTCGATCCGCACCGAGTCGCGCCTCTACCCATTCAGGGTTGCGCCGGGGAAGCGCGTTGCTCTGGCTGACCGCCGCGCACAGCTCGTCGAAGCGACGCGGGACGACGACTCCTTGGAGCTCGAGGGAGCGCTCCCAGGCCCGCCGGCGCCGCGAGCGGTCGTCCCGGACGAACTTGAGGATCCACGCCGCCCGCACGTCCGACGTCCGGTTGGGCCCGGTTCCATGGACGGCCCGTTGATTGTGCGCCGTGAACCCGCCGGCAGGGACCGGGTGCGGTCGCGCCTCGGCCGCGTCGAGGCCCACGACGCCGAGCCCATCACGGCCGACGGCGCCATGGTTCAAGAGCCCCTCGGGAGTCTTCGCCACGAACCGCATGCAGCCGTTCTCCTCCGTGGCGTCGACGAGGGCCAGCCAGATGGTCGCGGCGGGAACATCCCAGGTGGGGTTGAAGGCGAGGTCCTGGTGCAGCGCCGTCGTACCTTCGCTCTGTGCCGGCTTGAAGATGGCGTGGTCGAAAGCCAGTTGCACCGGTCCCCCGACCAGGCGGCGGGCGGTGCCCAGCGCCAACCGGTACGCCCGGGTCTTGAGAAGCCGGGGTTCGAGGTGCGCGGAGTTGACGATCTCCGGGACGGTGCCACCGCCCTGCTCCGGGGCCAGGTCATGGACCCAGACCATGGGAAGCTCATGGGCGCGATCGAAGAGCGCGTCGAGAAGCTGGCGCGCCGGGCGCAAGGCCGACTCCGGTATGGCGGGCCGATCGATGGCGATGAAGCCATCCCGGGGAACCGCGAAGCCTCGACGCGCGTCAGCACCCCGGCCCCCTCGGGTCACGCCCGTGGCTCCGCGGAACACACCCCGTCGGGTGCAGGCGCTGCGGCGTCATCCCATCCACGTTACGAGGCACCCGGTCCTTTTCTGTGCGCCGGACGCCCTGTTTTTTTCGGTCATGCGACGACACGCGGGCACATGGCAGCACGGCGTTCCCGCTCCGACCTGCGGCTGCCCCTCGCGTCCCACAACTCGCACAATTCCACCGGCGGCCTCCGCCGGTGTGCCCCGCCGGACCTCCGCCGAACCTACGCCGATGGGGTCGGCGCCGACGAGGCCGTGAGGAGTTCCACCACCGCCACGGCGTTGCCATCAGGGTCGAATGCGACGACCTTGCGGCCGGCCCCGGGGATGTCCTCGACAGGGCCCACGGTCACCCCCCGAGCAGCCAGCCCGGCGAGGTATCCCTCGAGGTCTTCGACCACCATGGTGATCACGCCCCCTCCAGCGCGTGCCGCGTCGGCCAGGAGGTAGAGAGACGCCGATCCCGTGAGCTGCCACACCGCCTCGACGTCATTGGGGTAGAAGTCCGGCGCCGCGCCCAGCAGACGCTCGTACCACTGCACCGCGGCGTCACGGTCAGCCACCACCAGTCCGGCGAAGACATAGTCGAAGCGCACCGGTTGATGGTATCGAAACCCCCTCCCGTGACCCGAAGTGCGACTCTTCACCGAGTCCCCTGCCACGATCGCACGACGGTATTAGCGTACGAACACTCAGCGTCAGGAGGAGAGGACGGAGGACGGAGGGATGATCTTCGGAGCGCACGTGATCATGTACAGCCAGGACGCGGACGCCGACCGCGCCTTCTTCACAGACATCCTCGGATTCCCATCGGTCGACGCCGGGCACGGCTGGCTGATCTTCGCCTTGCCTCCGGCCGAGCTGGCCGTTCACCCGGCTGATGACCCGGCGCACGAGCTCTATCTCATGTGCGACGACCTCAGCGCCGAGATGCAGGTACTCGAGGCGAGGGGGGTGCACTGCTCCGAGGTGGAGCAAGCCCGCTGGGGGTCGGTGACGAAGATCCCACTCCCCGGGGGTGGCGAGGTCGGTCTCTACCAACCGCGCCACTCCTCGCCGCTCGTCCCCCCGACCTGACCGGGCCGATGTCGACCCGGACCGGGGACCGGAAGCCGACCGTCGCCATTCTCGGTGCCGGCGCGGGCGGCATCGGTATGGGCATCAAGCTCAAGCGGGCGGGCTACGAGTTCACGATCTACGAGAAGTCCGACGGTGTCGGTGGAACCTGGCGCGACAACGACTACCCCGGGGCGGCCTGCGACGTTCCGTCCCACCTGTACTCGTACTCGTTCGAGCTCAACCCCTGGTGGAGCCGCACCTACGCCACCCAGCCGGAGATTCTCGCCTACCTGGAGCGGTGCACCGATCAGTACGGCGTGCGACCACACCTGCGGACCAATACCGCCATCGCCGAAGCTCGCTGGTGCGAGGCGAACCGACAATGGGAGCTTCAGGCCGAGAGCGGTGAGCTCTTCGTCGCCGACGTGCTCGTCGGCAGCCTCGGCATGCTCAACGTGCCCTCGGTACCTGAGTACGTGTTTCATAACCGGCGCCGCTGCCCTTGTTCCCACGGTTTCGGCCCCGGTGGCCGCGCCAGGCGGTTGAGCATGAGTCCGACCATCGCCCACTTCACCATCGCCTCATGGGTCTCGGGGAAGCGTTCGTAGTCGCGCACCAGCCTGCGCCAGCGCATGAGCCAGGCGAAGGTTCGCTCGACGACCCACCTCCTCGGGAGGGGGGAGAACCCGCGTTGTCCCGGTGGCTTTCTCACGACCTCGACGGTGAGCTTCCAGTAGCGCTTGGCCTTGGCCACCAGTCGTCCCGCGTAGCCACCGTCGGCGAAGACGTGGCGGAGGGTGGGCACGAGCTTGTGGGCGAGCTTCAAGATGGCCGCCCCGCCGTCGCGGTCCTGCACCGATGCGCTCGTCACCATGACCACGAGGAGCAGGCCGAGCGTGTCGGTGACGATGTGGCGCTTGCGGCCGTTGACCTTCTTGCCGGCGTCGTATCCCCTGGTCGCCTGGGAGACCGTGTCGGCTCCCCGCAGCGACTGGGAGTCGACCACGCCCCCCGTGGGTGTCGGGTCCCGTCGCTTTCGACCCTTCGTGGCCGTGGAGACGCGCACCTCTTCGCGCAACGTGTCGTGGATGAGATCGAGGGTCCCGTCGTCGCGCCAGAGGGCGAAGTAGCGGTAGACGGTCTGCCACGGCGGGAGGTCCGTGGGCAGCATGCGCCAGGCACACCCCGCTCTCACCACATAGAGGATCGCATTGACGATCTCACGCTTGGCGTGGACCGGCGGACGCCCACCGGGACCGGCGGCTTCGATCTCGGGGATGAGGTTCTCGATGATCGACCACTGTCGGTCGGTCAGGTCTGTCGGGTAACGGCGCCTTGCCGCCATATACACAAGTCCAATGCATCGACACGCAAATCGCGAGCATCTCGACATGGCAAACGCGCTGGTAGCGCGCATATTTGGAAAATCTCTCGAAGACTCACGCTCTGCGAGACCCGTTTGCTACCCGACCCGAGCGCTCCATCGGGGTAGCTGTTGCGAAGGAGTTATGAAACACGTACTGAGATCCCCGGGATCGACCGCTTCCAGGGCCGTGCCTTTCACTCCTCGCGGTGGGACCATGGCAAGTCCCTCGCCGGAGAACGGGTGGCCTCCATCGGCACCGGCGCCAGCGCCATTCAGTACGTCCCCGCCATCGCCGACACCGTCGCGCACCTGACCGTCTTCCAGCGGACGCCGATCTGGATCACGCCTCGTATCGACCACGCCTACCCGGCCGACCGACAACGCCGGTTCGATCGGCTCCCCGTGACGGCGCGATGGCACCGGTGGGGCATCTGGTGGACCTACGAGCGCGCCACGTTCCAGGCCGTCTCCGATTCGACCGTGACGCAGACCGCGCTGGCCCGGTCGTATCTCGAGCGCAAGATCGCCGACCCCGATCTCCGAGCCAAGCTCACACCTGACTACCCGGTGGGATGCAAGCGTCCGCTCATCTCGCGCGAGTGGTTCCCAGCCCTGTGCCGGGACAATGTCCGACTGGTCGACGAGCCGATCGCAGAGATCACCGAACGCGGCATCCGGACGACAGACGGCGAGGAGCACGAAGTCGACACGATCATCTTCGGCACGGGATTCCGGGCCAACCAGTACCTCTCAGGCATCGAGATCTACGGGCGGGGAGGGCGGCGCCTGCACGACGATTGGAACGACGGCGCCGAGGCGTTCCTCGGCATCACGGTGTCGGGGTACCCCAATCTCTTTCTCCTGTACGGCCCCAATACCAACGGGGTGACGTCGGTGATGTTCATGCACGAAGCCCAGATCCATTACGTCATCCGAGCGTTGCGGGCCATGACGAGACTCCGCCTCGGTGCCGTGGAGGTCCGACGTCGGAGCATGCAGCGGTACAACCGCTCCATCCAGGCCGCCATGAAAGGAACGGTGTGGGTGGCCGGCTGTCGCAACTACTTCACGGCGCCGAATGGAAAGGTCGTCACGCAGCTTCCCTATAGCGGTGGGCGCTACTGGCTCCGCACCCGACTCCTTCCGCTCTGGAGGTACCGGCTGAGTCGACGCCGGTGAGTGGGTTGCCGCGGGAGCAGGCGATTTGTAACGTCGGTCGCCCGAGGACACGAGACGGGGGTCTGGAGATGCCAGGAGCACCGGGGCGGCGATGCCCGCACGGGACCGCCTGAGCGTGGGACGCCTGGACGGAAAGGTCGCCATCGTCACCGGTGGCGCGGGAGGGATCGGAGGAGCGACAGCGCGAGCCCTCGCCGCGCATGGCGGGTCGGTGGCGGTGCTCGACCTCGACGACGCCGGGGCCGAGCGGGTGGCCGAGCAGGTCCAGGCCTCCGGCGGCACCGCCGTCGCGCTCGGTGTCGACCTGGCGGACGAGACGAGTGTGGTCTCGGCCGTGGCCGCCGTGGTGGCCCGGTTCGGGCGCCTGGACGTCGTGCACAACAACGCGGCGTTGACAGACTCCGACTTCCTGTCGCGCGACACCCGGGTCACCGACCTGTCGGTCGAGGTGTGGGAGCGGACCATGGCGGTCAACCTCCGCAGCCAGATGCTCATGTGCAAGCACGCCATCCCCGAGATGGTTCGCCAGGGCGGCGGATCGATCATCAACATGTCGTCCGGAGCGTCTCTGAAAGGTGACCGGACGCGGACCGCCTACGGGGTCTCGAAGGCCGGTGTCAACACGCTGACCATGTACGTGGCTACCGGACACGGCCGCCAGGGCGTACGCGTGAACACGATCGTCCCCGGTCTCATCATCACCGATGCCGTGCGGGCGCATCTCACCGAGCCGATCCTCGCCTCCCTCGGGCGGGCCACGCTCACGCCGTATCTGGGCCAGCCCGACGACGTCGCCAACCTCGTGGTCTTCCTGGCGTCCGACGAGTCCCGGTACATCACCGGCCAGATGATCGCCATCGACGGCGGCATGTCGGTGCACGTAGGGCAGATCGGGCGCGACGACGACTGACCGCCCCGCGCCGGAGGCGGACCGACGACGACGCTCCTATGGATGTCAAGCGGCAGCCGGGGGGTTCTCGAGGAGTCGGTAGAAGTCCCGGGCCAGGTAGCGCTTCAGGCATCGCTTGATTTCTCGAGGGGTCTTGCCCTCGGCGGTGCGACGTTCGGCGTAGGCCTGGGTGGTCTTGTCGTAGCGCAGCCGGCAGAGCACGACCGTGTGGAGGGCCCGGTTGAGCTGGCGATCTCCGTAGCGGTTGAGACGGTAATGCGTCGTGATCTGGCCGTTGTTCGCAGGGATGGGGGCGACGCCGGCGAGCATGGCGAAGGCTGCTTCGGAACGGACCCGGCCTGGGTGCGACCAGGCACAAAGGAGGGCGGCGACGACGATGGGGCCGACGCCCGGCTGGTCGAGCAGCTCGGGTCGCCAGGAGCGGACGATGGCCAGGATGGCCTTTTCGTGGCAGCCGGCCTCGGCGTTCAGCTCGAGCGTCCGTCGGGCGAGATCGCGAAGGACGGTGGCGGTCGTCGCCGTCTCGATGTCCCACCCTGGGCTGACTCGCAGCCGGGCAGCGACGCGGAGCATGGCCGGGATCTTCTTGCCCCGGAACTTGGCGCGCAGCACCTCGGGGGCAGCGACGACCAACGAGAACACCTGACGCTGGGCGTCGCCAGCAGACTCGACGGCCGAGCGCCGCGCCGCCAGCAATACCGACAGGGCCTGGCGCTCGCCAGCCGAACGGGGAGCGCCGAGCTTCGCCCTCGACAGTGCCTCCCGGGCGGCCCGGATGGCATCGAGCGGGTCCGACTTGGCCCCGTTGCGCCGCTTCGACCGCTGGGGCCGGTCGAGTTCGACGACGACCTCGCTGCGGTCGTGGAGAAGACGGGCCAGCCCGGCACCGTGCCCGCCCGTTCCTTCGATGGCCCAGGCCCGCAGGGCCGAGTGCTCGTCGGCGAAGGCCACGAGTTGCTCGTAGCCGTCAAGGGTGGTCTCGACGGTGAGCTCGCCCCGGACCCCTCCGGTGCGGGCGTCGATGGCGGCGGCGCTGTGGGTGTGCACGTGGGTGTCGACACCGATGACGACGTCGACGATCTCCGACAGACTGGTCATGCGTTCATCTCCTTGCCTGGAGGGACGTGATCGGTTCCGGTTCCGGGCGGAGACGGCAGGACTGTGATGGGACACGTCGGCGATCACACGTCGGCGGTCAAGCTCCTGATCAGGCCAGTTGCTCCAACCGGCGCCGGGGCCGGCAACCACGAGCGGACAAGTCGAGAGCAGGACACGAAGTCAGTCAGGTCAAGGGTCACGCTCGCGGTCACCGCCCCCAGCCCAGCAGTGTCACCAGGCTGTAAGAGTGATCCTCACAGTCAGGTCACGACGGGCCCAGCACGTAGGCGCCGGAGTCACGGCGGTGATACCAGCCGCTCGACGCCTGGGTTCCCCCGTCCACGTGGATGGTCTGGCCCGTCACATAGCTCGACAGCTCTCCGGCCAGGAAGACGGCGGCACCGGCCATCTCGTCGACGTGCCCGGGGCGCCCCATGGGGACCGTCAGGCTGAAGGACTCCTCAGCCCCGGGAGGCGCGACCGAGGCCATGCCTTCGGTCAGGGTGATGTCAGGCGCCAGCGCATTGACCCGGATCCCGTAGGGGGCCAGCTCCAGCGCGGCGGTCTTCGTGAAGTTGATGACCCCCGCTTTGGCCGCGGCATACGCCGCATATCCCGGCGCCGCCCGCACTCCCTCGATCGACGTCACGCTGATGATGCTGCCCCCGGACCCTGCCTCGACCATGGTCCGCGCCACCCGCTGGGTGCAGAGGATGACGTGCTTGAGGTTCGCCCGATACAGCGCGTCCCAGCCGTTCTCCGAGGTGTCGAGGATCGATGACCAGAACACGCCGCCGGCGTTGTTGACCAGGATGCTGACGGGGCCGAGCTCGGCCACCGTGCGAGCCAGGGCGTCGTCGACTTGGGCCGAGTCACGGACGTCGGTCACGATGCCGAGGCCCCCCACCTCCTGCGCCGCCGATGCTGTGGACTCGGCATCTTTCTCCCAGATCGCCACCGAAGCGCCGAAGGCGGCGAGGCCGCGTGCGATACCTCGACCGATTCCCGCGCCGCCGCCGGTCACGACGGCCACCCGATCGGTGAGGAGTACGGAAGAGGGTTCCATGGACACCAGGGCACCAACCTTATAATTTGCGAACGAGATCGAGAGAAACCGGCGACGCCGGCTGAAAGTGGGTACGCGTGCCAAGGATAGAACCAATCCCGTTGGACAAGCTCGCCGAAGGGCCGCGGCAAATCATCGAGGACGGCGTGGCGAACGGCACGTACGCCACCCCGATTCCCCTCCAGATCTTCGCCTACCGGACCGCGCAGATCCTCATGACCAACGCGGCGCGCGGCGCATGGGGACAGAAGAGTCTTCTGGGAGGGCGCATCCTCGAGCTCATCCGCATCCGGAGCGCGCAACTCGGCGAATGCCAGCCCTGCATGCAGTCCCGGAAGCACGACTCGATCACGGACGAGGACGTGGCGTGCCTGGTGGCACCGGGCTCGTCCACGTTGACAGAGCAGGAGCGGCTGGCGGTGGAATTCCTCGACCTTCTCTCCGCCGACCACCACGCCATCGACGACGACGTCTATCGCGAGCTGGGCAAGGTCTTCACCGCGGCCCAGATCATCGAGCTCGGCTTCACGTGTGCGAACGCCATGGGCCTTCATCGCTTTATCCACACCCTCGACGTGTACGGGAGCAGCCCGCCGGTGATCCTCTACGACCCCAGCCAGGTCGACACCGCCCTCGCCGAGGTCTCGGAGCAGGCGCGGGCATGAGCGAGACGATCTTCGTCACGGGTGCCACGGGGCTCGCCGGTGCCAACATCTGCCAGCTCCTGATCGAGCGTGGCGACTCCGTCCGTGCGTTGGCGCGGGCCACGGCCGACACCGGTCCCCTCGTGACCCTGGGAGTCGACGTCATCAGCGGGGATGTCACCAACGCCGGCGACGTCCGACGTGCCGCGACCGGCAGCGACGCGGCCATCCATTGCGCTGCCCTCCTCGGTGGTGCCAGCCAGAACTTCCCCGATTTCCACGCCGTGAACGTGGACGGCACCAAACACGTGCTCGACGCGGCCGAAGCGCTCGGCATGCGCCGCGTGGTTGCGGTGAGCACGGGCACGTTCTTCGACACGGTCGGCGGCCTCGACCGCGAAGACGCACCTGTCTCCAAGGAGCCGAGCTCCGATCCGTACACGATCACCAAGATGGCGGCCTTCGAGGACGCCATGCGTCGCGCCGCGGCTGGTCAGGACGTCGTCACGACGCACCCCGGGGCGATCTTCGGCCCGTCACCGGTGGCGAGCAACGCGTTGGGCAAGACGAGCTTCAACCGCGTCCTGCTGTCGGCACTGCGCCAGCGCATCAAGCAATACCTGCGATTCCCGGTGAGCTGGGTCTTTGCCCGGGACATCGCTCGAGGCTGCCTGTTGGCTCTGGACCGAGGCGTCTCGGGCGAGCGGTACATGCTCGACGGCCGCCCCGAAGACATGGTGAGCATCGCGACGGCGTGCAACCGGATCTGCGAACTGGCCGGGCTCGATCACCGGGTGAAGGACATCGATCCCTCTGACGATCCCGAACTGGCTCGTGTCTTCGGACCGACCCTGGTGGCTATCGCCTCCAAGGCGGACTCCGAACGCCCCGAGCGCCGGAGTCTGGTCGAGTCGAAGACCTACAAGCGGCTCGGCTATGACCCGATCAGCCTCGACGAGGGCCTGTCGGCCACCGTGGCCTGGCTGCGTGAGATCCACAAGATCGACTAGCGCTGCTGAGCGCCGGCCGGGGCCGTCTCGAGAGGAGCCCGCCGAGTCCGTGGCGGAGCGACCTACCGTGAGGCCGTGAACGGCCCGTCATCAGCCCCCCAGGTCACGGGTCCCTGGTTCGAGATCAGCCGGCGCAATGCGCGGTCGGTGCAGACCACGATCGGCTGGATCTTCTGGGACCCCGGTGCCGTGGCGCGCTTCGAGGCGCTCGGCTTGCCCGGCCCCCTCGGCTACATCGCGTCCCGCTGCGCACCCCTGGCCCCGGCCGGTGCCCAGTCCGTCGTGGCCGCCTTCGGCTCGATCAGCTCGATCGGAATCCGCATGGTCTTCGAGATGCTCGACGGGCCGCAGGACTTCCAGAGGTTCTGGACCGCCCGCGACGAAGCGGTCGAGGTGGGGCTCAGAACCCACGCCCCGGCCATCGTCGAGCCCCTCGAGGAGATGGGGCCGGCCCTGTGGGCGGTGGTGGACAGACTGCCCCTCGTGGGACGGGTCCTGTTCGGCTCGCTGCTGGCCCTCCCCCGCCCTCGAACCCCGCTCCTCTCGGGCTGGCATGCGGTGAACTGCCTGCGCGAATGGAGAGGCGACACCCATTGGGCCATCGTCGTCGCGGCGGGATTGTCCCACTCCGAGGCCTCGATCCTGCACAACGCCTGGCTCGACTATGAGGGGGATTGGCTGAGCCGCTCACGGGGGAACACCGACGACGAGATCGACGCCGGATGGACGGCACTGGCCAGGCGAGGGCTCGCCGTCGGACGCGTCGTGCACCCACAGGGCATCGCGCTCCGACAGGACATCGAAGACCGGACCGACGCCGCCACCGCCCTCCCGTGGCAGCTCCTCGGCGAGCGGCGCTCGCGTGAGTTCGCCGAGCGCCTCGAACCACCGTGCGAGCTCCTCCTGGCCCGTGTCGACAAGACGGCCGGGGTGAACTACCAACCTGCGTCGCGCCTCCGACCACCGAGCCCGTGACTCCCGACACGCACGCACGCCGGCGGCCCGAGACCTCCGAGCCGGCGTCGACAACCGAAGTGTCGGCCACGATCGACGTCGTGCCCGGGCGCCCTGCTCGTCGAACCTGAACCCTGACAGCTGTCCACGACGAGCGTGCGCTTGCGCCGATCGCGTCGTCCCCATCACCGGCTCGACGCACCTCGAATGTCCCCGTTCGAACCGATGGACTGGACTAATGTCGCCCCGGCTCGTTCGACCGGTGCCGGGTTCTTTGGGGCACGGTGGCCCTTGGGGGTCCGATGAAGAAGACTCACGTGGTTTCGCTCCGAACGCTGCTGGTCTTCGTCCTCGTCGTGGCTCTCTCCGTCGGTGGATTCGTGCTCGTCAAGAACGGGATCGACCGTCAGAACCATGCCCTCCTGCAGAGTGACACGTCTCAGGTCGAGCTCCTGCTCCAGAGCTCACTCCAGGAACTGGAGATTCAGCTGCGAAGCATCGCCTACTTCACCGTCAGCTCGGGGCGATCACCCCAGGTGTTCGCGCAACAGACGAAGACCCCGGCCGCACCAGCCGGCACCTCTATCGCCCTGGTCGACATCTCCACCCCAACCCCCACGGTCCTGCTCGCCGTCGGTCGTGAGATGCACAGAGGCCAGGGCCTCCCGTCGCCCCTGTCCGCACTGAGCTCGCGCGCTACGGCCACACTCTCGTCGTCGATCCTCCACGAAGGGTCGAACACGCTCCTCGCGCTGGCGGCCGTATCCGCGGCGTATCCGCACATCGTCTGCCTGGAGACGGCCCGCGTCCACCCCGACAGACCGGTGCCCAACACGAGCGGCGCGTATTCCCACATCTACGTGAACATCTACGCCTCTCCCCACCGTGATCCGGCTCAGTTGCTCGTGAGCACGTACGGTCCCAAACCGCTCCCGGCACCGGTGGCCACCGTGGTCCTGCGGTTCGGGGCCATCCGCTGGCTCGTCGCCGCCGCGCAGAAGGAGCCGCTGGCAGGGCCCTACGCCAACGCAACCCCGTGGATCGCCCTGGGTGTCGGGCTCGTCGTGGCCCTCGCTCTCGCCCTCGTCTTCGAGCTGCTCGCCCGGCGCCAGCGCCATGCCGAGAAGGTCGTCGTCGAGCGCACAGCCGAGCTCCTCACCGCCCAGGAGGAGCTCGTGCGCAGCGAGCGCTTGGCCGCATTGGGGGAGTTCGCCACCGTGGTGGGCCACGAGCTGCGCAACCCGCTCGGAGCGGCCATCAACGACCTGTTCCTCCTGCGGGCCACGGCGGGCGAGCACCTCGACGCCGAGAGCGAGACACACATCTCGCGGGCCGAGGGACAGATCTATCGCGCTGCCAAGCTGTCGGAGGACCTCACGGTGTACATGCGCGAGCGCGAGCCCGTGTTCGCCGCCATCGACTTCAGCAGCTTGATCTCTCAGGTGCTCGAGACGACCCCGCCTCCCGCCGGCATCGAGGTGTCGGTCGGCTCGTCGGCCCGCTTTGTCGGCGACCCGTCGCTCCTGACGCAGGTGATGACGAACCTCGTCACCAATGCGTACCAGGCCATGCCCGACGGGGGTCGGCTCGAGCTGTCAGCCGACGACGACGGAGGCGCGACGTCGATCACGGTGCGCGACACCGGACGCGGGTTCGATCCCGGTGTCGGCGACCGGTTGTTCGACCCCTTCTTCACCTCCAAGGCAGAGGGCACGGGCCTCGGGCTCGCCATCGTCCAGCGGTTGGTGGTGCTGCAACACGGTGAGGTCTCCATCGTGAACGCTGTCGGAAACGGGGCGGTGGTGACGATCCGCATTCCCGACCGGGGAGAGACGGGGTCGTGACCCAGGGCGCCAAGGTTCTGGTCGTCGACGACAATCAGGCGATCCGCGTGACGGTCACCGAGATCCTGCGCGGCGTGGGCTATCGAGTCTCGCAGGCCGAAGACGGTCTTGAGGCCTGCACCCAGCTGACCGATCGCGACATCGACGCCGTCCTCCTCGACATCAACATGCCGGGGAAGGACGGGATCTCCGTGCTCGAAGACCTCCATCCTGCCCCACCACCACCGGGGGTGCTGCTCGTCTCCGCCTACGACATCGACCCTCTCACCTTGGCCCGTCTGGGGACCTCGGTGTGCCGGTTCCTGCGCAAGCCCGTGCCACCTCAGATCCTGATCGATGCCGTGGCCGACGCAGTGGCGGTGTCGAGGTCAGCTCGCGGAGCGTGACCAAAATGCCATTAGACGAGCGCGCAACGCGTTGGGCCGGCGGCGTCGCACGATCGCCGGGCGAGTCCGTGCGCAAGAGCGATCCACCGCCGAGGGCCGGAAGGTATCGTCGGGCATGAGCGACAGGGGGCCCACCCCGAAGGCGGGTGACGACCCGCAACCCCTGCGGATCCTCCTGGTGGACGACCACGATGTCCTTCGAGCCGGGACCCGACAGGTCCTCGAGATGTACCCGGACATGATCGTGGTGGGTGAAGCCAGCGACGGGGACACGGCCCTGGCCGTCGCCGACGAACTGGCGCCTGACATCGTCCTGATCGACCTCAGGCTCCCCGACCGCAACGGGATCGACGTGGCCCGGCAGCTGAAGGTCACCCACCCCGCCATCCGGATCGTGGTCCTCTCCGCCTTCAGCGACGACGAGTTCGTCCGGGCCGCCCTGGAAGCGGGCGTCACCGGCTACCTGCTGAAGACGATGCCCCGGCACGAGCTCGTCAACGCGGTGCGAGCCGCCAGTCAGGGGACCAGCGTGCTCGACCCCGTCCTGTCGGCACGTCTGGCGGGGATGCCGGCGGCGCGCCCGCGCTCGCCCAGCAGCAGATCGGGGCTCACCTGGCGCGAGGGCGAGATCGTCACCCTGGTGGCCGAGGGGCTCACCAACAAGGCCATCGCGGCCCGCCTGGAGATGAGTGTTCGCACGGTGGAAGGCCACATCAACCACGTCTTCACCAAGCTCGGCGTGGAGTCCCGTACGGAGCTGGCTCGCCTGGTCCTGACCCAGGGCATCGTGCCCCCCCAGAACCCCGACGCTCGCTGACCCCGGGCTCGGACTCCGCCGCCACGCCTGCGGACGCCAAGCGCGACGAAGAATTACCTACGTACGATCTCTCTCGTCTGTCCCACGGCCCGTGCCGATCCTTTTCCTGCGGACGCCAATATCCGATCACAACGCCCGGACAACGCCGGCGTCTCCGGAGGACGAGCATGCACAGACCGTGTTCCACTGGACCTCGCACCCGGAGCCGACGCCAAACGTCGGCGGTGACGTGACCCGGGCCAGGGTTCTCACCTTCCACGTCGACAACGACGGCATGGCGGGGCTGTCCGACGCCCTCGACGGCGTCGCCGAGATGTTCTCCCGCAACACGGAGTTCCGCGGACTGGTCTGCCTCGACCACGACGGCCCCCGGCACGAGATCGTGGTCATGACTCTGTGGGACGGCGACGGGCTCGAGAGCACCCAGGGTGACTCCGAGCAAGGCCGTCAACGGATCGCGGCGACGAGCGACCTGGGGGTGAGCAGCCGGTCCTATGACGTTCTTCGCCTGATCCCCGGCCCGTCGTCGCTCGAGAGCGTCCTGGCCGAGACTCTCGCCTCGTAAGGGCCTCGCCCGCCGGAGCCAGTCCGGCCCGCACGAGCCCCGCCCCGGCGCCGGCATTGCGGGCCGGACTTCCGCCGCGAGCAGTGGTCCGCAGAGCGACGGGCTCGTAGACTGCGCGCCGTCGTGGAGCGTCCAGCGAGCCGAGAGCAGCGGAACCGATGAGTAGAAACCTCGGCGATCTCGAGCAGGACCGGGACCTCCTGAGTCCGGACGTCTTTCGCGACCGGCGCCACGACGAGGTCTTCGCCACATTGCGGGACCACGATCCCGTGCATTGGCATGTCGACAGCGCCGGCGTGGGTTTTTGGTGCATCACGAAGCAGTCCGACGTGCAGATGATCAGCCGGGACCCCGAGACCTTCGTGAGCGGCCTGGGCTTCACCTTGACCGACATCGATCCCGAGGACCTCCAGGGCGTGATGATGAAGCAGATGCTCCCGGGGATGGACCGGCCCGAGCACACGCGCTACCGGCGCATCGTGAGCAAGGGCTTCTCGCCCCGGACGCTGCACCTGATCGAGGACCATCTGGCCGTCAAGGCCAAGACGATCGTCGACGGCGTGATCGACCGAGGGGCGTGCGACTTCGTCACCGACGTGGCAGCCGAGCTCCCTCTCCAGGCCATCGCGGAACTGGTCGGGGTGCCCGAAGAGGATCGTCGCAAGATCTTCGCCTGGGGAAACGCCATGACCGGCATCGACGACCCCGAGTTCGGCGGAGACGTGCGGGCCGCCACCGAGGCGTCAGCCGAGATGATGGGCTACGCCGACGAGCTCCGGCGCCGACGAGCCGCCGATCCCCGAGACGACATCGTCACCTTGCTCACCGGCGCCAATGAAGCCGACGGTCTGAGCGACGCCGAGCTGGCGGTGTTCTTCCTCCTGCTCGTCGTGGCCGGCAACGAGACCACCCGCAATGCCACGTCGCACGGGATGCGCGCCCTGATCGAGCACCCGGGCGAGCTCGACAAGCTCCGTCACGACCCGAGCCCGCCGCGCATGACGCGAGCCGTGGAGGAGATCCTGCGATGGGCGTCGCCGATCCTGTACTTCCGGCGCACCCCCACCCGCGACGTCGAGCTGCGGGGGCGGACCATCAAGGCCGGTGACAGGGTCGTGCTGTGGTACGCCTCGGCCAATCGTGACGCCGAAGCGTTCGCCGACCCCTACCGCTTCGACGTCGACCGGTCGCCCAACGAGCACGTGACCTTCGGCGGGGGCGGACCCCACTTCTGTCTCGGCGCCAGCCTGGCCCGTCTGGAGCTTCGCCTCATCTTCACCGAGTTGGTCACCCGTCTGTCGCACATCAGCTTCGACGGAGAGGTCGAGATGCTGCGCTCGAACTTCGTGGCCGGGATCAAGCACATGCCGATCCGATGGGACGACGTCGGCGCTCGCGTCTAGGGCGTGGCCGGCGGCTGCGCCGCCCGATCGTGCCGGTCGAAGGATCGAAACGTTCATTTCTCCAGGTCGGCGGGCCCGAGGGTAGGTCGGGGCGCTACCGGCGGCAAGGACGCCGCGGGCGTTTTTGGGCACTCGTTGTGAGGACAACTCCCCCGAGCCGTTAAGCCGCTCCTCTCGAACGCCGAGATCTCTGCGCATGCACGATGTCGACGAAGCCTACGCTCGGTATGTGAGCGCAAAGCGCTCGGGCGGGCTCTACTCGATGGACGATCTGAGCACCGACGACGACGTGGAGATCGCCTTCGCCTTGCAACGGGTGCAGGCCGCCCGGGACGCGTTCTATGCGATGCTCCAGCGCAAGCCGCTGACCGGTGAGGACAAGATGCTCACCAACGACCTCAAGGCGGAGCTGTACAAGGCGGAGCGGGAGTTGACCCGGTTGAAGCGCACCCGCGAGTCCGCTCCGGTCGGCCATCTCCTGTGACCTGACGCAATCCCGACCGGCGATCCATGCGATCGCAGCGCCACCCCGGCCCTGTCCGCTTCCTGGGTTCCTCGCCTCGGATCCTCGTCTACGAACTGATGCCGGGGCGATAGCCGACCGGGTTGTCAGTGCAACCGGGCCAGGGCTCGTTGAGCTGCAGCACGTCGAGGTAGGGGCTGGCGAGGAAGCCGAGCTGGCGCCCGTGGGTCTCACGGACGATCAGGCTTCGCAGGGCCGAGGGCGCGATACCGGTGGCATGCGACACCATGGGTATCTGGCCAGGTCCGGCGTGGGGTTCACGCCCACCTTGTGCCAATAGGCTTGGAGGGCCTGGGTATTGGCTAGCAGAACCTTCGAGCGAGGGCCGAGGTTGGTGACGGCCGACTCCCCACTCCGGCCGTTGGCCACGGGCGCGGCCCAAGGGCTTCCAGTAACCCACTGGATCTCCGACAGCGTCCAACGCTGCCCTTCGGCACCGCGAGCCCGGCATCACCGATTAAGCGGTTCTCCTGGCCGTGAGAAAAGGAATGCCCCGGCCGCCATCAGGGGATCACGGCAGGAGGCACCCCAGACGTTTCGAGGGCCATCGTCCCCGAGTACTTCGACGTCTCTGAAATCGCTCAAGCTTGACGTGTCCGTCAGAGCCCTCGGCGTCGCAGGCTGGTCGTGCGAACCTCACGTCACGAGGCCCTCCGCCGATATTGAACACCACGGACATGGAGGGAACACCAGGCCCCTCGTTGTAACGAGAGAGCCGCGTCTCGCAATCGGAGCGCCGACATACTCGTCCCGAAGGGAATTCTCGCGGACGCCGGTATCGCACCGCAGGGGTCTCTGCCCCGAGCATGGCTTCCTTGTCAGCTCGCTTTTGCATGTTCACCCTCCGGCGGCAAGTCACAACCTGCCGGTCGCGGCCCGCCACTCCATACCTATGGCTTGTCTCTTGAGTCGTCGCCGGGTGGCACAAGACCGTGGACTCCCATTCCCCCTGACCGCCATGTCCTGACCCGCCACCTTCCCGAATCGCTCCAATCCTGGGATCCTCTTACCCAGACTCCGGTCGGTTATGCATGGGGAGGGTTCGGGACATCCGCCGTGCGGGTCGTCTGGCGAGCAACGTACGAAGGGCCACCCGGGATCGCCGGTCGGGCAATACGCCCTGTGTGGCCGCCCTGATGGCCCTGGCGGTCCGGCTGCGGCCGCAGACGGACCGCTCCGTACCGTACGATTGCCGCGCATGGGATCCTTCAACGTCATGATGCTCCGTGGCCGGGCAATCGGGGCCACGGTGGGGATGGCACCGCCTCGATAGACACTGGGCCAACGTGGTCGTCGCCGATGCCGGCATCCGGCCCGGTGACCTCGTGCTCGACATCGGCGCTGGATCGGGAGCACTGACAGCGCACCTGGTCACCGCAGGCGCTCGGGTCGTGGCGGTGGAACTTCACCCAGGGCGAGCTTCACAGTTGCGGGATCGGTTCAGAGGCAGCCCGGTGATCGTCGTGCAGGCCGATGCCAGTGACCTCCGGCTTCCGAGACGGCCATTCCGGGTTGTGGCCAATCCGCCATTCGCCGTCACGACGGCGATAATGCGCCGACTCCTCTCCCCGGGGAGCCGCCTGGTCGCGGCCGAGCTGGTCGTTCCTCGCTTCGTGGCTAGGCGATGGGTCGGTCCGAGTGCACCCGGACGGGAACGATGGTCCCGAACCTTCACCATCTCGGTCGGCAGGGTGATACCTCGCCGTGCTTTCCACCCACCAGCGTCTCGTGACGCCGTGACCGTCGGGATCAGACGCAGGGCGGATCAGTGAGCTGCGCGTCTTCTCCCGTCCAGGCAATGGCGGTGCGAGCATTCCCGAGCAATCCCGTACCGCGACCCCGGATTCCAGCGTTAGGTCATGGCATAGGGCGCTGCTCTGTGGGGTTTGGCATAGCGCATGTGCAAGAGGATCCCACCGCAGGCAATGGCGGCATAGAAGCACCACAACGAAGCAAACCCATCCGCGCTCAATCGGGCCAGAATTACGACGGCGACGACGTTTGCCAGCCCGAATACGACGATGTCTCGAAAGCCTGAAGCCAGCAGCGAGCCGCAGGTCGCCACGATATAGAGCCCGATGATCACGGTCCCGTGCTGCAACCCGATCGAGTAGGCGAGATGGAATCTGCCAAGCGTGACCGTCGGATGGTTGCGCAGCATGGTTTCGAGCAACACCACGGAGACTCCGGTTCCAATGGCCAAGAACGGCGCGATCCTCCATTTTCGGCGCGCCGTAGGCTCGAGCAGCATGATGACGACCGGGACAAGTATCGGCAGCACCACGAAGGCGATGACGAGGTAGATCCACGTCGCGACCCGACCGAGCCCATGGGGCACGACGCCCTGAAGACCCCACCAGGCGAAGGCCTCGTCGATCTGGTGAAACCCGAGCACCAGAGGGAGAGCAGCCAGGGCGAGGTGATCGTGGCGGTTTCGCAAGTGGCGTAACGCGTCGACACCGACGGCAGTGACCACGACGCCGCCGACGATGTCACCCTCGGGCGAGAAGCACATCGCTATTCCCGGCGGCCGGGAGCGGTAGGCAGCCGGTCAACAAGGACAACACGCATCGACGCTTCCTTCCAACTTCACCCAGAACGAGGCGCCGAGCCAAGGCGTTACTCCCCAGAGGGGGTTCGCTCCACACTACAGGCGACGCGGCCCGCGACTGGGCGACACGAACCCTGAGGCTGAATAGCACCCAGAGGGCCGTTCGGAGCGAACCGGCGGATTGACGGAAGTCTGTGCTCGATGGCTGCGAAGTCATACCTCACCCGAGAGGGTCGCCCACCCCACGGGTTCCCGGGCGCCGGCTCGGGCCCGCCGTCACGCGAGGGTCGCGACCGACCGTCAGCTCGACCACGACGGCAAGGGGCAGCGGTCGAGAGCGGTCGAGCCGCCCCGCCCGTCGACGCCGAGAAGTCCGACGACACTCCGGGGTGCCGAACTCTTGTGCGTGGTCGTCGCTGGGCCGAGACCCCGGAGGTGCAGGCGAAGTCTGGACCGGGTATCGCCGGAATCGGTGGGTAAGGGATGCGCGCGGCCCTACCGGTCCAGGTTGGCGGGCGACACCCGCTTCGTTCGCTTCGACTTCAGCGCTTGACCCTCCGGCATCGAAACGGAATTCCTCGAAGCGCCTACTTTCGGGGTTTCGCACTCGTCCCGAACGAGGCGATTCTACTTAGGAGATTGTACCTGAGTGTCGCCCTCAACACGGCTGGGCTGGGCGTAGGCAACGATCGGAGCCTCCTCCTCACGATTCTCACAGGTCGGCTCGACACGGTTGTCCCTTGAAGCGGCCATCGGCACGGGGGACAATGGTCGTGGCTCAGACAGTCAGGCTTACCCCCCACATCTGGAGCTCTCGGTGGCGGTGACTGCGGTTGATCGTGACTACCAACCATTCCCGTTCCACGTCATCGTGGTCGAGGATCGGCTCGGTCGACGGCGCCCCGACCAGAGTGTGATCGTCATCCTCGGTGAGATTGACGTCGCCACCTGGCCTCAGCTTCGCAGTGTGTTGTTAGCCGAGATCTCTGCGGGAAGAAACGATCTGATGGTCGACTTGGTCGGTGTGGAGTTCATTGACGTGTCGGGAATGCGGACGCTGCTCGATCTGGCCGGGCGAGCACGGGACACGGGTGGACGGCTGCGACTGCAAGCCCCGAGCCGTCCCGTCCGCCGCATGCTGGATCTCTTAGGCCTCAATCAGAATCTTTTCGATCAAGGAGTAAGGGCCCATTCGGGACGACCAGCTGGAGCCCGACTCAGTCCGTCACGTTTCGCGTCATGACCAGGCGGACCGGGTCACTCCCTTCGAGAGCTCGAGTCGCCGATCGGGCAAGGCCGCGCCGAGCTCCGGGCCCGGGCGCCAGGATCATGTCGGCTCGGGCTCCATGACGATCGCACCGCACGGGCATTCGGCCACACAGATCCCACAGCCTTTGCAGTAGTCATAGTCAAAGGTGTAGCGGAGACCCGGACCCAACTTCATAACCGCATTGTCGGGGCACATCCCGAAGCAGTTGTCGCACTCGAAGCAGTTCCCGCACGACATGCACCGTCGCGCCTCGTACAGAGCGGTGGACTCGTCGAGGCCCTCCACCACTTCGTCGAAGGTGGATGTCCGGCGCGCCAGGTCGAGCCGTGGCCGGAGCGTCTTCGGAGCATCGGTGTAGTACCAGGTGTTGAGCATCGCGCCGGTGGCGAGCTCGTGACGAGGCGCAGGTCGGTGGACGGTCCCCTGCAGCCAGGCGTCGATGTTGCGAGCAGCCTGCTTCCCGTGGCCGATAGCAACCGTCACGGTGCGTTCGGCGGGAACCATGTCGCCGCCCGCGAAGACTCCGGGATGTCCAGTCATCATGTCCGGGCCCACTTGGACGACCCCGTCTTCGATCGCGATGTCAGAGGCACCTTGCACGAGGGACAGGTCGGACTCCTGGCCCACGGCCAGGATCAGCGAATCGGCAGCGAGCTCCTCGAGCTCACCGGTGGGTTGAGGAAATCCCTTTTCGTCGAGGATCATCCTCTCGAGGACGAGCTTCTCGCCGTCGAGAGCCTTTACCGTCGAGAGCCATTTCATGCGTACGCCCTCTTCGGCGGCCTCTTCGACCTCGACGTTGTGGGCAGGCATGCGGTCCCGTGAGCGCCGGTAGACGACCACGGCATCGGTGGCGCCAAGGCGCCGAGCGGTGCGTGCCGCGTCCATGGCGGTGTCCCCGCCACCGTAGATCGCCACCCGCCTACCGAGCTGTGGGGCGCTTTCCCCCTCCATGCTCCGCAGGAGCGCCACGGCGTCGAACACGTGTGATGAGTCACCGGCGGGGATGTAGGTGCGTTTGCCGATCTCGGCGCCGACGGCCAAGAAGGCAGCGTCGAACCCGTCGGACTCCATCGTGGCCACCACGTCCGTCACGTGGCGGTTCACTTCGAGGCTCACCCCCATGGCGAGGATGCGATCAATCTCCGCCTGCAGCACGTCGCGGGGCAACCGGTACTTGGGGATTCCGAAGCGCATCATCCCGCCCGCCGACTCTCCGGCCTCGTAGATGGTCACGCTGTGCCCCAGACGTGTCAGATGGTAGGCAGCGGAGAGCCCCGCCGGACCTGCGCCGACCACGAGAACCCGCTTGCCCGGAGGAGCGGCATCGGTCTCGAGTTTCCAGCCCCGGGCAATCGCCTCGTCCCCGAGGAATCGCTCCACCGCGTTGATGCCCACGGCCTCGTCGACCTGGACCCGGTTGCAGACCGTCTCGCACGGGTGGTAGCACACGCGCCCCATGACGGCGGGCAACGGGTTGTCGCGCACGAGAGCCCGCCACGCCTGCTCGTAGTGACCGGCCTCGGCGTGGTACAGCCATTGTTGGACGTTCTCTCCAGCCGGACAGGCATCGCAGCACGGCGGCAGGCGGTCCACGTAGACGGGACGCTCGACGCGCCAGGATCCGGTCTTGTTGGCGAGACTCGAACCCACGTCGAGCGTGATGGCGAATGGTTTATCCATCAGGCTCTTCTTTCGACGAGGACCGCGCCTGGTCAGGCTCGGACCCGTCCAGCAAGCCGAAACGACGGACGTTGCGATCGGCCATGGCCTGGATACGGTCGACGATGTCAGGCCGGGGAGACGCCCCGAAGAGGTGGCCGTAACGACCCTGGAGCCGCAGGTACTCCTCGACGGGCACGCGGTGGCGGATCTTCGACACCGCCGTGACCTCGCCGTGCTCGGCCTCGAAGACGGGGAAGAGCCCCGTCTCCTTGGCCAGCCGGGCCAGAAGGATCGTGTCGGCCGATGCGCTCTGCCAGCCCAGGGGGCACGGGACCAGCACGTGGATGTACCGGGCCCCGTGCAGCGACATGGCGTGTCGGACCTTGTACTCGAGGTCGCGCAATTCCGACACCGTGGCCGTGGCGACGTACGGAATCTCGTGCGCGACGGCCAGGAGGGGGACGTTCTTCCCCTGACCGAACACGTTTCCCGGCTCAGGGCCGACGGCCTCGGTGGTGGCGGTGCGCGCCCCGGGGGTGTGGCGCTGGACCGCTGCACACCGGTGTTCATGTACCCCTCGTTGTCGTAACAGATGAAGAGCACGTCGTCGTTACGCTCGAACATCCCCGACAGGCATCCGAACCCGATGTCCACCGTGCCGCCGTCACCGGCTTGGGCGACGACCCGGACATCGTCGCGCCCCTTGGCCTTCAGCGCGGCCGCCACGCCGGTCGCCACCGCCGGCGCGTTGGCAAAGAGGGAGTGCAACCACGGAATTCGCCAGGCGGTCTCGGGGTACGGGGTCGAGAACACCTCGAGACATCCTGTGGCGTTCACGGCGATCATCTCTCCGCTGGTCGCCCGCATGGCGGCGTCGAGGACGAACCGGGCACCCAAGGCCTCACCACATCCCTGGCACGCACGGTGGCCGGAGTTCAACGAATTGGTCCGCTGGGCGTCCGCCTGCACGGAACGCAGGTCCAACGGAAGCAAACGGTTGCCCGCCGCAAAACTGCCTGTTTGGTAGAACTTCACCGGTTCGAGAGGCATGACCTACTCCTCACGTGACCCGAGCCGACACGATGCCGACGTCGCGCAGCACGTTCTCGGCGGTGGGACCCGAGCGCCGGCGGCCGGCCATGCGTGCCAGCTCACGCTCGACGAGGGTGCGGTCCAGGTCGAGGAATGTGAGCGCCTCGAGCCCGTCCGATGCGGCCACCTGGAGCAGTTCCATCAGTGACCGCTTGGTGATGGGACGACCCCCGAGCCCGCCGATCACGGCGTGCGTCTGCAGGGGGAGCCCCGCCGTCGCCATCGACACGTCGGTGGCGAGGATGCCTCCCGCACCGGGTGCAAGCGCCTTTTCGATGACCACGACCCGTCTAGCCCCGCCCAGCGCGCTCCGCACGGCCGCGGCCGGGAAGGGGCGGAACGACCCGATCCCGACCACCCCGATCCGCGTCCCCTGCTCGCGCAGGTCGTCGACAGCATCTTTGATGGTCCCGAGCACCGAGCCCAGGGCCACCACGATGGTCTCGGCGTCCTCGCTTCGGTAGGTGCTCACGAGACCCCCCGAACGTCGCCCGAAGGTCCCCCCGAACTCTGCCGCGATGTCAGGGATGAGATCGAGTGCTTGCAGCTGCTTGACGTGCGCCAGGTACCTGACCTCTTCGAACGCCTCGGGACCCACCATGGCCCCGATCGACACGGGCTCGTGAGGGTCGAGGACCTGCCTGGGCTCGTAGGGCGGCACGAAAGCGTCGACCTGCTCCTGGGTGGGGATCTCCACCGCCTCGAAGGCATGGGTGAGGATGAACCCGTCCATGCACACCATCACCGGCATCGACAGCTCCTCGGCCAGGCGGAAGGCCTGGAGGTGGAGGTCGATCGCTTCCTGGTTGGTCTCGGCGAAGAGCTGGATCCATCCGGCGTCACGCACCGCCATGGCGTCGCTGTGGTCGTTCCAAATGTTGATGGGTGCGCCGATGGCACGGTTGGCCAGCGTCATCACGATCGGTAGGCCGAGCCCCGAGGCGTTGTACACGGCCTCGATCATGAAGAGCAGGCCCTGGCTGGCCGTCGCGGTATACGCCCGGGCGCCGGTGGCCGAGGCCCCAATGCACACCGACATCGCCGCGAACTCCGACTCGACGTTGATGAACTCGCAGTTCACCAGCTCACCGGATTTCACTAGCGACCCGATCCCCTCGATGATGTGGGTCTGCGGGGAGATCGGGTAGGCGCAGACGACCTCCGGCCGACACAGAGCGACAGCTTCGGCGACGGCCCGAGATCCCTCAAGCTGGCGAAGCATCGGCAAGCACCCCTCTTCGACCGTCCACGATTCGATACGCATCGCGCGCCGCGGCGACGTTGCCGGAGGCAACCTTCCCACTGAAACGAGCCGCGATGGCATGCACGACTGCGTCGATCGAGACCGCTCCGGTGAATGCGGCGAATCCGCCCAGCAGCACGGCGTTGGGAACGGGACGCCCGGTATGCTCCAGCGCCAACTCGGTGGCGGGGACGGTCAACAACCGGTCATCCCCGTGAGATGCGACGAGATCCGAGAGGCCGAGGTCATCGAAGCTACGGGCCGAGTTGACAAGGAGGTATCCGCCGGGCCGCAACCCGCTGAACAGATCGACCTGATGCACCAGTGTGGCGTCCTGAACGATGAGCGCGTCGGGCGCGAGAATCGGCTCCCGGGTGCGGATACGATCCCCGTCGATGCGGCAGAAGGCGACCACTGGCGCGCCGGTGCGCTCTGAACCGAAGCTCGGGAAGGCCTGCGCGAAACGCCCGTCGCCGAATGCGGCCACCGAGAGGATCTCGGCGGCCGTCACCACGCCCTGGCCACCACGACCGTGGATCCGGACCTGGAACATTCGGTAACCCGCCCTGCTGCGGTCTACGGCCGGGGAGCCGCGCCCACCAGCGCCGCCAATTCGGCCAACCGGTTGGCGTAACCCCACTCGTTGTCGTACCAGCCGATCACCTTCGCCATCCGGCCATGGGCCATGGTGAGCTCGGCATCGAACACGCACGATGCCGGCGAGCCCACGATGTCGCTCGAGACGAGTGGCTCTTCGCTGTACTCGAGCTTGCCGACCAGGGACCCGACCGCCGCCCGCTCCCGGTAGGCGGCCCGGATGTCGTCCGCGGTGGCGGGCGTTCGCAGGTTGACCACGAGGTCGGTCACCGACCCGTCAGGAACCGGAACCCGCAATGCAAATCCGTCGAGCCGACCATCCACCGAAGACATCACGAGACCCGTGGCGCGCGCCGCGCCTGTCGTGGTGGGCACGATGTTGATCGCCGCCGCTCGGGCCCGGCGCGGGTCCTTGTGCACGCCGTCCACCAGCTGCTGGTCCCCGGTATAGGCGTGCACCGTCGTCATGAAGCCCTCCTCGATGCCGAAGGAGTCGTCAAGAACCTTGGCCAGCACGGCCAGACAGTTCGTCGTGCACGACGCGTTCGAGACCACCACGTGGCGAGCCGGATCGAACTCTTCGTCGTTGACTCCCATGACGAAGGTGGCGTCGGCTCCTTTGGACGGTGCCGACACCACGACTCGGGGGGCCCCGCCCTCGAGATGCCCTGCGGCGCGATCACGGGCCGTGAACCTGCCCGTCGCCTCCACCACGACGTCCACTCCCAGGTCATCCCACGGAAGCGCTTTGACCTCCGGCTCCGCCAGCAATCGGACCCGCTCGTCGCCCACGACCATGACCTCCCCATCGAGCGTCACCGGGACCTCGAGCCGCCCGAACACCGAGTCGCGCGCCAAGAGGCGGACGAGTGCCTCGGGAGGCCCGAGGTCGTTCACGGCTACCACTTCGAGCCCGATCTCCGGTCGCCGCGCCGCACGCAGCAGGGCCCGGCCTGTCCGACCGAAGCCATTGATCCCTACCCGTACCGGCATGCGATCTCCTGTCCAGTTGACGCCAGGTGCTCGTCTCGGCCCGTCGACGGCACGCTGCCGAGTGGGTACTCCCAATCTCGCGCTGGACCCTTGTTGGCCGCCAGAGGACAAGGTCCCGGTCACTGGAGGCGGCGGACCCGTCGAGGCCGGTGCCATTCCCCCTGCGCCCGATGGCCTTCAGATGGCCCTCTCGGGACCTTTGACTCTGGGGTCCGAGCAGCGCTCGGTCCAGGATGATTCCAAGTGATCAAGCGAGGTTGACGATGCGGTCAGGTGAAGAGCACGGGCCCGGCAGCCCGCTCGATCCCGTCAAGGCCACTCAGGACGTCGTGTCCACTACGGAGTGCGATCTGTGACGGAGGACCGGGACACCGAAGCGACCGAGTTGCTTGGTCGAGGGGAAACCGAACTCCCGATCCTCGAGGATCTCCCACCAGTGGCGGGACGCCGCGTTCTTGTTCGAGCCGACCTCAATGCCCCATTGCGTCCTGGCCAGGACGGTCGTCTCGAAATTGCCGATGATTTCCGCTTACGGGCGTCACTCCCGACCCTCGCGTGGCTCCAGGACAACGGGGCAGAGGTGGTGGTGTGCAGCCATCTCGGCCGCCCCAAGGGCAGGATCGACCTTCGCTACGACATGGCGCCGGTGCGCGAGGCGATGGCCAGGATCGCAACAGGGGTCTCGGTCATGGACAACCTGCGCTTCGACCCCGGGGAAGAAGCCAACGACCCGGCGTTTGTCCGCCGACTCGTCGATGGGTTCGACTATTTCGTCAATGACGCATTTGGGGCATGTCACCGCAGCCACGCGTCGATTGTCGGTCCGCCGGCACTCATGCCCAGCGCCGCGGGTCGCCTCCTCGTGCGCGAGGTAGAGGCACTCACCCATCTTCTCGTCGATCCCGAGCGCCGGTTTGTCGCCATTGTTGGTGGCGCCAAGGTCGCAGACAAGCTCGGTGTGTTGCAATCGATCGCCGAGCGCGCCGATCAGGTGCTCCTCGGAGGCGCAATGTGCTTCACTTTTCTCCGCGCCCGGGGGATCGAAGTCGGCGCGTCACACGTCGAGCCCGACCTGATCGAGGACGCGAAGGCCCTTTTGGACCGTTACCCCCACATACAGGCTCCGAGAGACATCGTGGCCTTGTCGCCCGATGGAGATCTCGGCATCGGCCGACCCGTGACAGGTGAGGTCGAGCTGTTCACGGGCGATCTCCCCGCCGGCTGGCAGGGTGTCGACGTCGGCCCTGCGACACGGTTGGACTTCGCCTCGGTCATTGCTGGAGCGGAAACCGTGCTCTGGAACGGCCCGATGGGCGTGTTCGAGGACCCTCGCTGTGCCGAGGGGACTCGAGCCATCGCCACGGCGGTGGCCTCCTGCCCTGGATTCAGCGTCGTCGGTGGGGGCGAGACCATCGCTTCGCTTCGCCAGCTCGGCATCGAAGATCGCATCGACCACGTCTCGAGCGGCGGGGGCGCGACCCTCGAGTTCCTCGAAAAGGGGGACCTCCCCGGCCTCGCTGCCCTGCGCTCGAGCCGTGCCGTGAGCACGGTGTGGTGCGGCTGATTCGGCGCACCACCAGACATCTTTGAGCCACGAAGGAGACGCGATCGACGATCCAGCTGCGGTGACGAGGCACGGGACGTTTCGGGAGTAATGATGACAGGCGGCGACCCTGTACCGCCGACGAGAATAGGAGCAGCCAGAAAAGGAGCAGCTATGAACGTCGTCGTGGCAACCGACGGATCCGAGGCCGCGATCAGCGCGGCGCGACAATCTCTGGACTTACTGCGACCCAGCGCTCATGTCGTGCTCGTGATGGTGATCCCCGAGTACGAGGATCCCATGGAGGACGCCGGGGGGATCGAAGGTCCGGGGATCAGCTACGAGCAAGCCCAGAAGGATTGGAAGAAGGCAACCACTGAAGGGCAGTCCGCACTCGATCGCACCGCGGCCGCGCTCGAGCCGAAGGTGGAGGTACGTCTGGTTCCGGACGATGAAGGAGCCGGGGCGGCGATTGTCCGAGTCGCCGGTGAGATAGATGCAGACGTGCTCGTAGTCGGCTCATCCGCCAAGGGTTGGTTGGACCGACATTTGCGAGGATCCGTCAGCGACCATCTGGCGCATCACGCTCCGTGTCCCGTCCTGCTCATCCGTCACGACCACTGACCGAGGAGCCCTCCTCCGAGCAGCGGTGATCCTCGGCGCTCCCGTTCCATGGGGCGCGCCCGGTCACCCGGGAAGCCCCTGGGACTCGACCCCGAAGGTTCGGGTGACATCTGGAGAGCACAACGCCGGCGCCTGAGGGCCCCGTGCCCGGACCACCCACGGCCTCGCCCTGACGGGTGTGACCTCCGTCCCTGTTCGAGTGAACCCAGACGTCCTACGATGCCATCGTGGACATTGGAGATGCCGCGGTGATCGATTCTCGTGGCCTCGACATGCTCATCACGGTGCTGTCCGACTCGGGATACGACACGAGGGGCCCGGTCGTCCGCGACGGCGCGATCATGCCTGGGCCGGTGGCCGGCGTTGCCGACCTGCCCGCCGGGTATCGAGATGCACAGGCTCCCGGGCACTACAGACTCGAGCACAAAGGCGACAGCGCGTTGTTCGCGTGGGCCGTCGGGCCTGGTTCCTGGAAGGCCGAGTTCTTCCCACCCACCCAGGAGCTGTGGCGCGCCACCGTGGACGGCGCGGTGACCTTCACCGAGCCCGACTATCTCCCAGAACCCATCGCCATCATCGGGGCCCGACCGTGCGAGGTCGCTGCCTTGGACGTGCTCGACCGGGTGTTGCGCAGCGGCGAGGCTCCCGACCCGCGCTACGCAGCACGGCGGGATGGGGCGTTCATCGTGACCGCGGAGTGCGGATACCCCGCCGCCACGTGCTTCTGCACATCGATGGGAACGGGCCCCGAAGCAGACACGGGGTTCGACCTGGCGCTGAGCGAGCTCGGCGATGGTGATGCCCAGCGCTATGTCGTGCGGGCGGGCACCGAGCGCGGCGCCGAGGTCCTGTCGCGCCTCCCGACCGTTGCCGCCACCACGGCGGACCTCCAGGCCCGCCACCAGATGCTCGAATCGGCTGCCGGCGCCGTCACGAGAGGACTGCAGACAGAAGGGCTGCCTGCCCTGTTGGCGCGTAACCTCGAGCACCCGCAATGGGAGGAGGTGGCAGACCGATGTCTGGCCTGCGGGAATTGCACCCTTGTCTGCCCCACCTGCTTCTGCAGCGACGTCCGCGACACGACGTCGCTGACCGGCGAGGTCTCTCGCCAGCGGTCATGGGCGTCGTGCTTCGACCTCGACCACTCCTACCTGCACGGGGGGCCGGTGCGCGTGACCACTTCCTCACGGTACCGGCAATGGCTGACCCACAAGCTGGGGACCTGGTGGGACCAGTTCGGAACGTCGGGCTGCGTCGGGTGCGGCCGGTGCATCGCCTGGTGCCCCGTCGGCATCGACCTCACCGAGGAAGTGGCCACCATCAGGCGTAGCGACGGGGCAACGAGTGGCGCCTCGACGCGGGCGGAGCCCGCTCCATGACGACGTCGCTGGCTGAGCTGGTGTCGGCACATCCGCTTCTGGCGGGACTGCCGGGGCATGCCGTCGCCACCATCGCGGGATGCGCCCAGAATGTCTCGTTCAACCCGGGTGAGCTGTTGCTGGCTGAGAGTGATCCGGCTGACACGCTCTACCTGCTGCGCCGGGGCCGGGTCGCCATCGAGGTCCACTCGCCCAGCCGAGGACCCATCGTCATCGAGACCGTGGGCCCCGGAGGCGTGGTCGGCTGGAGCTGGCTCGTACCCCCGTACCGGTGGCACTTCGACGCCCGTGCCGTCGAGGCGGTGGGAGCGGTAGCCGTCGACGGGGCGTGTCTGAGGGACAAGGCCGAGGCTGACCCCGCCCTGGGGTACGCGCTCATGAAACGGGTGGCGGGAGTGCTCCTCGAGCGCCTCCAGATGACCCGCCTTCGGCTCCTCGACCTCTATGGGACAGGCAGTGATCGCTGAACCTGCTCGGACGGAGCGAGACGGCTCTCACCACGGGAGTCAGCCCAACCTCGGAGTCATGACGCCACTCCCCCACCGGGTCGTCGGACGTCGTGTCGAGACCAACGACGTGGTGACGCTTCTTCTGTCGCCGACCGCCGGCGGCGCGGTGCGTTCGCGCTCGGGGCAGTTCAACATGCTCACGGCGTTCGGCGTCGGCGAAGCTGCGATCTCGGTGAGCAGTGCTCCTCACGACGACGGCCCGCTTCAGCACACCGTGCGCGACGTCGGACCGGTCACCCACGCCTTGTGCGAGACGCGCATCGGCGACGTCATCGGCGTCCGAGGCCCGTTCGGCACGGACTGGGCCGTCGGCCCCAACCGGACCCCCGACGACCCCGTCGACGGCGCATCGTCCACGGCCGCGACGGGACCGGAAGGCGACGTCGTCGTGGTGGCCGGAGGGATCGGCCTCGCCCCCTTGCGCGGTGCCGTGTACGAGTTGGTGGCCCGACACGCCCGCCACGGCGGGCGTGTCTTCGTCATCGTGGGTGCCCGCGAACCGTCACAGATCATCTTCGGCAGCGACCTCGAGGCTTGGGCACGCTCCGGCGCACGGGTGGAGGTCACTGTCGACGTCCCTGCACCGGGGTGGGTGGGCCACGTCGGGCTCGTGACCTCAGTGTTGAACGAAGCCGGGTTCGACCCCGTCGGCGCAACCGCGCTCGTGTGCGGACCCGAGATCATGATCCGCTTCGCCGCTCGGTCCCTGGTCGACCTCGGCGTCGAGCCGCGCCGCATCAGGGTCTCGCTGGAACGGAACATGCAATGCGGCGTCGCGTGGTGTGGCCATTGTCAGCTCGGTCCTTTCCTGTTGTGTCGTGACGGCCCGATCCTGCCCTACACGGGCGTGGTGGCTCACCTTCTGACCGAGCGCGAGCGATGACGCCGCCGATCGCGTCCGCACCCCCGGCGGGCCCCTCGGGTCCGACCGCGGACCCGGACCGACGGCCAACGCTGGCGGTGTGGAAGTTCGCGTCCTGTGACGGCTGCCAGCTCAGTTTGCTCGACTGCGAAGATGAGCTGTTGAGCTTGGCCGACACTGTCCACATCGCCCACTTCACCGAGATGTCGCGCGCGTCGGTCTCGGGACCTTACGACGTCTCGTTGGTGGAGGGCTCGATCACGACGCCGGCCGATGCCCGCCGGATCAGAGAGATCAGGGCGAGCTCCCGTCAGCTGGTGACGATCGGCGCGTGCGCCACCGCCGGCGGGATCCAGGGACTTCGCAATTTCGCCGCCTCGGGCGACTACGCCCGGACGGTCTACGCCCATCCGGAGTACATCAGCTCGCTGGATACGTCCACGCCCATCGCCGACCATGTCGATGTGGACTTCGAGCTTCACGGCTGCCCGATCGACCGCCACCAATTGCTCGAGGTGATCACCGCCACCCTGGCCGGACGACGTCCGGTGATCGCGGGCCACTCGGTATGCCAGGAATGCAAGGGTCGCGGCACCGTGTGCCTTCTCGTGAGCCAGGGCATCGCCTGTCTGGGTCCGGTGACGCGCACGGGGTGTGGTGCGCTGTGCCCCGCCGTCGGTCGTGGATGCTTCGGTTGTTTTGGGCCCGCCGACACGGCGAACACGCCTTCACTCGCCGCCGAACTACGTCGTCAGGGCGTGGCACCGGTCGACGTGTCTCGGCTGTTTCGCACCTTCAACGCCTCCGCTCCGGCCTTCCTCGAGGAATCCGTGGCCCAAGGGGGTTCGCCCCCCGTGACCCGGGACGTAGCCGTCCCACCCGAGCGCCCGGCGGGCGATTCATGACCCACGGATCGCATCCGCCACGGATCATCGGGGTCGAGGGCCTGTCCCGGGTCGAGGGAGAGGGCTCGCTGCGGGTGGAGGTCCACGACGGCGCCGTCGTCGACGTCGCCCTCGAGATCTTCGAGCCGCCGCGCTATTTCGAGGCCCTGCTCGTCGGTCGGCACTTCACCGAAGCACCCGACATCACGGCCCGGATCTGCGGCATCTGCCCGGTTGCGTATCAGATGAGCGCGTGTGCGGCCATGGAAGACGCGTGTGGCGTGACTGTCGACGAAGAGATTCATCGTCTGCGGCGCCTGTTGTACTGCGGGGAGTGGATCCAGAGCCATGCCCTGCACATCTACCTCCTCCATGCGCCCGACTTCCTCGGGTGTGCCGACGCCGTCGAGCTCGCAGAGCGCGATCGAGGGGCCGTGGAACGGGGCCTACAGATCAAGCGCACCGGCAACCTGGTCATGGAGACCGTTGGCGGCCGGGCCGTGCACCCGGTCAACGTCCGCGTGGGAGGCTTCTACCGTGCGCCCGACCCGGCAGCGGTGACGGCCCTGATCGAGCCGCTTCGTCGGGCACGTGACGCCGCCCTCGCCACTGTCGAGTGGGTGGCAGGCTTCGACTTCCCCGACGTGACCGGCGACTACCGCTTCGTGGCGCTGCGCGACGGCGGCCGCTACGCCATCGAGCGCGGCCGGCCGTCGTCGTCCGAAGGTCTCGACCTCAGTCCGGCCCAATTCGCGGATCTCGTCGTCGAGGAGCACGTCGCCCGGTCCACTGCCCTCCACGCCCGTCTCGGAGGTCACGACCCGTACCTGACGGGACCTTTGGCCCGCTATGCGCTGAACGCCGGGGGGCTCTCCCCCTTGGCCGCCGAGGCGGGGGTGCGAGCCGGGCTGGGCCCGGTGTGCACCAACCCGTTCCGCAGCATCGTGGTGCGTGCGGTCGAACTCGTGTTCGCGTGCGACGAGGCGCTGTCGCTGGCCGAGTCCTACCAGCCACCCGACCCCCCGGCGCCCACCGTGACGCCGCGACCGGGCGTCGGCACAGGCGCCACCGAGGCGCCTCGGGGCCTCCTGTTTCACCAATACGAGATCGACGGCTCAGGCACCATCAGACGGGCTCGCATCGTGCCACCGACGTCTCAGAACCAGCTCACCATCGAGGCGGATCTGCGTCTGGTGGCCCAGGGCGCGCTCGAGTTAGGCGACGACGAGTTGCAGTGGCGTTGCGAGCAGTCGGTGCGCAACCACGATCCCTGCATCTCGTGTGCCGCCCACTTCCTCGACGTCACGGTGGTGCCGTCGTGAGCATGGACGAGCCGAGCACGGACGGGCCGGGAACCTTGGCGTCGGGGCACGGGTCCCAGACGCACCGGCGCGTCGTGGTCGCGGGCGTGGGGAGCGAGTACCGGCGCGATGACGGGGCCGGGCCCGCGGTGGCCGCTCGCATCGTCGGGGCGGACCCGGCCACCCACGACATCGGTCCGGTCGTCGACCCGCTCGACCTGCTCGGGCGCTGGGACCGCGCCGATCTGGCCATCGTCATCGATGCCACGCGCTCGGGCGCGGTGCCGGGGACGGTACGGGTGCTCGAACTCACCGGCACGGCGGTGCGCTCAAGCCCGCCTGTGACGAGCACGCACGGGATCAGCCTCTCAGGGGTGCTACGCCTGGCCGAGGCGATCGACCAGGCGCCGAGCCGCGTGATCGTGGTCGGCATCGAAGGCGATGATTTCGGGAGGGGCCTGGGTCTCAGCCCGGCCGTCGACGCCGCCATCCCAGCTGCGGTGCAAACAGTCGTCGACCTGATCAAGGAGGTCCAGGCATGTGCGTGAGCCGTCTGCATCGTGTGCTGCGCGGCGCGGGTCCCGGGGCCGTCGACGTCGAGGACGTCAACGGAACCGTCCACCGCGTCTCGTTGCTCGCCCTCGATGGTCCGGCACCAGCCGCCGGGGAGTGGCTCGTCGTCCACAGCGGTTATGCCATCGACCGCGTCGACTCAGCCGACGCGGAGGCCGTGGCGACCGAGCTCCGGCTGCATGCGACCCCGGCGGCCCGCACCGTCGCCGGCGGGGCCAACCCGTGAACCGCGACCCGACCTCGACAGCCGGTACCGCCGAGCAGGGCGGTGCCGAGAAACGGCCTGGCACGAGCGCTGGCCTCCCCGGCGTGGTCGTGGCCGGCATGACCGCGCTCATCAGTGGATTGTCGGTCTTCGTCAATAGCTACGGCGTCCACTCGATCGCGTCCCCGTCGGTGTACACGACGGCGAAGAACCTGGTGGCGACGCTCGTCCTCGCCGCTGTCGCATTGGTGGCGTGGGGCATTCGACGTCGGAGCTGGGGCGCATTCGCCGCACGGTTCGTCGCCACCACCACAGACCGGGGATCTCCTGGGCAAGCATCGACCAGCTGGCGCACCTGGCGGCCGGCCCGTTGGGTCGGACTGGCGTACGTCGGCATCGTCGGCGGTGGTATCGCTTTCGTCCTGTTCTTCAATGGATTGGCCGACACGACAGCCTCGCCTGCGGCCTTCTGGCACGACACGCTCGTCGTGTGGGTGGCGGTGCTCGCCCCGTTCTTCCTGCGCGAACGAGTGGCGTGGTGGAACGTCGCCGCCATCGCCGTGCTCGTCATCGGCCAGGTCGCCATCGCGGGCGGCGCCGGTCACCTCGCCGCCGATCGAGGTGAGCTGCTCGTGCTCGCCGCAACCTTGCTGTGGGCCGTCGAGGTCGTCGTGGCCAAGCTCTTGCTGGTTGAGGTCGCCCCGGCCGCCCTCGCCCTGGTCAGGATGGGGATCGGGGCGCTCACCCTGGTCATCTATCTTGCGGCCACCGGCACGTTGCACGTTCTCGTGGCCTTTCACGGCACGCAGGTCGGGTGGGCCCTTCTGACCGGCCTGTTGCTGGCGACCTACGTCGGGACCTGGATGACCGCCCTGGCCAGGGCCCGGGCCGTCGACGTCACCTCGGTGCTCGTCGCAAGCGCGCTCATCACCGCTCTCCTGCAAGCTGCGGCCGGGACGACCTCGCTCGCACCCCAGGCACTCGGTCTCCTTCTCGTCGCCGCCGGGGCGAGCATCGTGATCGGGGCGAGCCTCCGGCATCGGAAGGCACTCAGGCGCGAGACGGTCGGCGGATGAGACGCGACCCATCCTCTGTCGCGACGGGCCCACCCGGCCCTGTCCTGTTCGCCCGGTATGCGTATCCCCCGAACGCGCTGGGCTACTGCGGACCCGCGGACCCCGCAGAGCTCTTTGGCATGGCTTCGGAGGGAGCCGATCTGCAGGGACTCAGCCAAAAGGCAGCCCGATTCGAAGGGGCATGGCCGTACCTGGAGCTGATCGCGGGGTGCAACGGCATCAAAGAACCACTCGACCGACGCGTCGTCGAGGCCTACTGGACCGGCAACGAGTTGGTGACACGCGTGCCAACGTCCGCATTGATGACGTCGCTCGACGACCGGTTCGCGCGCAGGACTGGGCAGCTCCTCGCCTCGGTGACAGAGGCGGCGCCTGGGGGTGTCCCCCAACACAACTTCCACGTCTTCGCCGTGTACCCGTGGCTTGGGCTCCTCCGCGCCGGCATGGAGGGGCCACCGCTCGAGGTCCTGGACCGCTGTCGCATTCGCTGGGGGTCCGTCCAGGCGATTGCCGGCGATCTCGTCACGGTTCGCAGCCGGCCCCTTTGTTTCGATGGTTCACGCCTCAGGCTCGGAGCCGAGCAGACCGAGTCTGTCCGGCGCAGTGTTGACGGGATTGCCGTCGGCGCCGATCTCCACCCCGGCGACGTCGTCTCACTTCATTGGGATTGGGTTTGTGACCGCCTGTCGCCCTCGGCCTTGCGATGGCTCCGGTACTGCACGTGGCGCAACCTCGATGCCGTCAACGCCCTCTCCCGACCGGGCCCCGCCGCAGTCTGCGATGCGTGATCCGCCGGATGGCGAGCTCGGCACCCAGGCCCGATCATCCTGAGGACGATCATGGTCTTCTGCGCCAGCCGAATCCGCTCACCGGCGCCTGGCCCGAGACCGTGGTGCGCAGAGCAACGTCTCGCGACGTCTCCCCCGTAGCAGCGGTACTCGGACGGGCCATGGAGGACGACCCGGGAATCTGCTGGATGTTCCCCCGCTCCCGAACACGGGCACGGCTCTTGCCTCGGGTCTTCTCGGCCATGATCGATCACCTGTACCTGCCTGCCGGCGAGGTGTATACGACCGACGACCATGCCGCCGCGGCACTCTGGCTCCCGCCGGGGACCATCGCGCCGGCGCCCTCCGAGCTCGTACGCCTGGCGGCGCGCAAGGCGCTGCTGTTTCCTCTGGCGGGTCGCGCGCTGTGGCGAGCTCCCGGACTGGCCGGACTCCTCAACGCAAACCGCCCCAGCGAACCCCATTACTACCTGGCTCTACTCGGGACCGATCCGCCCCGACAGGGCCACGGAATCGGCTCCGCCATGCTTTTGTCTCAACTAACCCGATGCGACGCCGAGGGGCGACCCGTCTACCTCGAGTCATCAAACCGGCGTAACCTCGCGCTGTACGCCCGCCGTGGATTTGAGGTCACCAAGGAATTGCGGTTGAAACGCAATGGACCATCCACGTGGTTGATGTGGCGAGAGCCGGAACGTTGAACCGGCACGACTGACGGCTCGCGTGGGCACATCGATTCTCGAGTCACACCCGACGCCTGTGACTCAGCACCGCCGTCCCTCTTCCATCGACCGGGGGTCCCACCGACACCCAGGCAGGGCACCGGTCAGGGCGACTTGTGACCTCTGACCCTGGTCGGACCGCACCGCACCAACGAGGATGGGCGGTGGGACGCCCCGGTTTGAACAGGTAGAACGTGAGACGAGGAAAGGGGAACCGACCATGCATCTGGAAATGACGATGGAGCAGGCCCAGGCGCTCAACACGCTCCTCGAGCAGTCCCTGCGGGAGCTGAGCCATGAGATCGCCGCCACTGACAACGCCGCATACCGGACCGATCTGAGCGACTACCGCGACCGCCTGGTGCACGTCAGAGAAGCGCTCAGCCGACTGCTGGCAGAGGCCCCGGCTGTCTCGGCCCCGCCTCCGGGATTCGTCCATGAGCTTGCCCACCCCGGAGACTGACAGGTCGTTATGGCACCGCTGGGGCCCATTCGGGTACTGCGTCCGCACGCTCGAAAGGCCCGCCGGCCGACGCCGAGTCGTCCCCATCACGGCTCGCTCTCGATCACGATCAAGCATCGTTCGGCCTGACAAGAGGAGGAGCTGACATGGACATGATTCGTTGGTTCGACAGCATCTCTCTCGATGACGCGCCACAGGTAGGAGGCAAGGGGGCAAATCTCGGCGAGCTGACCGCCGCCAAGCTACCGGTGCCGCCGGGATTCGTGATCACGAGCGACGCCTTCCTTGACGCCATCGATCGAAGCGGGGCGCGCCGAAAGCTCCGCCAGGTGATCGAGGGCGCCGACCCCGACGACCCCACCAGCCTGACCGCCTGCGCGCAGCAGGCTCAGGAGCTCCTGCATGCGACGCCCGTGCCCGACGATCTCGCTGACGCCGTCCGCGCCGCCTATCACCGCCTGGGAGCCGGCACACGAGTGGCGGTGCGCTCTTCGGGGACGAGCGAGGACAGCGCGGGCACGTCGTTTGCCGGCATGAACGCCACCTTCACCAACGTGGCAGACGATGACGAGTTGCTCGCCCGGGTGGTGGACTGCTGGGCGTCGCTGTACGGGGAGCGGGTGATCTCGTACCGGGCCAGCCAACGGGTCAGCGACGAACCGTCGTTGGCCGTGGTCGTCCAGCAGATGATCCCCTCCGAACGCTCGGGCGTGATGTTCACCGTCGACCCGTCGCGGGCACATCCCGATCACATCATCATCGAAGCGGCCTTCGGTCAGGGAGAGGTCGTCGTGAGCGGCCAGGTCGAGCCTGACACCTATGTGGTGGAGCGCACGGGTCCGGCTCTGCTCAACGTGCGGGTCGGCATCAAGACTACGAAGATCGTGCAGGGACCCGACGGCCACGACCAGCAGATCTCGCTCGATCCGAGCGAAGGGTCGCGCCGCGTCCTCTCCGACGACGAGGTGCTCGGCCTTGCCTCTCTGGGGCTGGCGGTGGAAGCACACTATGGGTCGCCTCAGGACGTCGAGTGGGCCATCGCGGGTGGACACACCTACCTCGTCCAATCAAGACCGATCACGACGCTCGCAGGTTCCTCGTCCCCGGAGGTCGCATCCCCGAAACCGGACTCTCTGACCGCGGAGTCCGCGGGACAACCGAAGGTCCTGGTCTCGGGGTTGGCCGCGTCCGCGGGTCGGGCGTCGGGCCGCGTCAGGGTGCTTCACTCCCCCGCCGAGGGCGACCTGCTCCAGACCGGAGAGATCCTGGTGGCGTCGATGACCAGTCCGGACTGGGTCCCCACCATGCGTCGAGCGGCGGCGCTCGTGACCGACGGCGGCGGCATGACGTGTCACGCCGCCATCGTGACCCGCGAGCTCGGTGTGCCGTGCGTCGTGGGGGCACGCAACGCTACCACCGTGCTCCGCGACGGGGAATTGGTGACCGTGGACGGAGCCAAAGGTGAGGTCTACGAAGGAGAGGTGTCGCCGCTAGCCGCCGGCCCGACGCCCGAGACGGCGGGCATGCATCAGACGGCGTCCGTGACGGGGCCAGGCGTGGCACCGGGAGCCGCATCGGTGCTCGCCACTCGGCTGTATGTAAACCTCGCCATCGCCGAGCACGCCGAGGAAGTCGCATCAATGGATGTCGACGGCGTCGGGTTGCTCCGGGCCGAGTTCATGGTCGTTGACGCTCTGCGCGGGGTGCACCCGCGGCTCCTCCTCGAGCGCGGGGAGGAGAAGGCCTTTGTCGACTCGATGTCAGCGTCACTTCTTCGCATCACCCGCGCTTTCGCGCCTCGGCCCGTCGTGTATCGCAGCATCGATTTCCGGACCAATGAGTTCCGCAGCCTCGAAGGTGGGGAACGTTTCGAACCCCAGGAAGAGAACCCCATGATCGGGTATCGCGGCTGCTACCGCTACGTGCAGGAGCCCGACCTCTTCCGCCTCGAGCTCGACGTTCTCGCCAAGGTGATCGAACAGACGCCGAACCTGCGGCTCATGATCCCGTTCGTTCGCACGAAATGGGAGCTCGAAGCCTGCCTCGACATCGTCGACACGAGCCCGGTTGCAGGAGCGCTGCCCGTGTGGGTCATGGCCGAGGTGCCCTCCGTCGCCTTCTTCATCCCGCAGTACGCGGCGATGGGCATCGACGGCGTGTCGATCGGGAGCAACGACCTCACGCAGCTCATGCTCGGCGTGGACCGCGACTCCGAGGTCTGTGCCGACCTCTTCGACGAGGCAGACCCCGCCGTCCTCGACGCCATCGGCCGCATCATCCACGGGTGCCAGGAGGCGGGCATCACCTCGTCATTGTGTGGCCAGGCGCCGTCCAACCGACCCGAGTTCGCCGAACACCTGGTGCGGCTGGGGATCACCTCGATCTCGGTCAACCCCGACGCCGTGGCCGCCGTCAGGCAGTCCATCGCCACCGCGGAGTGGCGGCTCCTGCTCGAGGCCGCGGCCCCCGAGCGGGACCACGGCCACGGTGCGACTCTGGTGGCGCCACGATCACATGGCCGGAGTCGGTTCGCGGCGCGCTCGGGGGACACCTCCTCCTCAGGGCGAGGTCTCGGCCTTCGATAGGCACGGGTCGGACACAAGACGGCCCGGAACCCAGGAGTAGTGTCGAAACCTCACTGAGCTGGACAGATAGATGCGAGGAGTAGACGATGGATTTGGTTGCAGTTCTGAGCGCGGCGCATGACGATTGCCTTCAAGAAGCTGTGGACGCCTTGGGGCGAGCTCACCTCAAGCATTACGAAGCGTCTGATCCTGAGTTGTCTCGGCGGCGTCTCGATGACTTATTCGACCTGGTACTTGAGTGTCTGGCGAAGAGGACTCTCGGACCGATCTGGGAGTATGCCCAACATATCGCCGAGGAGCGCTTCGACGCCGGGTTTGGTATTGCCGAGGTCCAGAGCGGGTTCAACGTGTTGGAGGAAGCGATCTGGCATGTCGTCCTCGCTCAACTACCCGCCGATGACCTGTTCGAGGCAGCTGGGCTGGTCGGAACCATCCTCGGAGCGGGAAAGGACGCGCTGGCGCGAACCTGGGTGTCTCTCGCAACGAGCCAGCACGTCCCCTCGCTCGATCTGACCGCTCTTTTCGAGGGTGCAGCCACGTGAGACCGAGCGCGGCGTGAGTCACGAGGCCGACCATCGTCGTTCCCCCGATCCGGAGCTCGACACCGGGCGCACTTTGCCTTCGTAGCGGGCGGCCACGGCCCGAATGTGGCAAAGGACTCTGTTGCGTCGCGAACGTATTGTCGTAGCGTGTTCTCATCAGTCGGGGATCCCGACCATTAGAAGGAGGCGCGTCGATGCGAGCTGCCATCGGAGACAAAATTGTGGTGCGAGGTCACCGCGTTGGAGAAGCCGATCGTGACGCCGTCATTCTCGACGTCGAGGGGCCCGATGGGGGGCCGCCGTACCGGGTGCGTTGGAGCGACGACGGACACGAAGGCGTGTTCTTCCCTGGGGAAGATGCGTCCGTGGAGCACTACCCGGTGGTGACCGATCCGGAATAGACGCCTCATCTCCGAGAGCCGCCAAAGGGTGTCACATCACATCCGCGCTATCGGAGAACAATGACACGAGAAGGCCTGTCCCACGATTGGAGGGAATGCACGCCTGGAGTACGGGCAATCCCGCAGAGCGGTGATCACAGTGACAGATCAATCCGGCAGCGATCTCATCGTCCTGTCTTTCATCGAGAGATCGAGCTCGGAGGAGACGGCGCTGTCGTCCAGCAAGTCTATTGCTCTTGCTCGACGATCCCCGCCCTGGTTTTGCCTGCTCGTCGCTGGGTGATGCCCGGACCGAAGCGATCAATTTGCGCGTGGGCCAATTAGTGCGCTGCGATGGTGTCCTGACAAGCTGCAGATGAGGTGACCTTCGACTCTGGGAGTACTCGGTCTGGCCACGTAGCGTCCAGCTCGAGAATAGGTGCTGATTGAAAGGGGTCGAAAATGGCACTCTCCGAGCGCGAGCAACAGGCGTTTGAGCAGCTTGAGCAGGCGCTGCACCACGAGGACCCGATGTTCTTCCAGCGGGTGCGCGTGAAGCAGATCTTCCTTCATGCCCGAGACCGTCTCCAGCTGTCGATTGTTGGTTTGGTGACGGGTCTGGGACTGATGGTCGCCTTCTGTTTCACCACGTGGGTCGTCGTAGGTGTCATTGGCTTCCTCGTCATGATCATCTCTCTCGACAACCTCTGGGCCAAGGCGCGCCAGGGGATCGGGACGGGAGCGGACGACATCGCCCGCTCAGGTCCGATGAAAAGCTCCGCCGACGCCAATGGCGCGCGCTCCCGCCTACTGCACTGGTTCGCTCATCTCGACTGACGCGCCTCGCAGCTACTCCTGCTCCCCCGATTTGCTGACTCCCGCCGGGCCAAAGGGTATCGAAACTGATCCTCGTTCTCCAGGGTCGTTCTATGGGCGATGGGTGAAGATTGCCAGGAATTCAGACAAGTCAAGTGACCATTGACCCTGGTCTGAGAGGACCCAGGGAGAGACCCTGGATGTTGGACCAGGAGGTAGCCATGAAGTTCCTCGATCGCACTGATGCCGGACGACGCTTGGCGATGCTGCTCGAGCACCTGCGGGGTCAAGACGTCGTCGTGGTCGGACTCCCCCGGGGCGGGGTGCCGGTGGCCTTTGAGGTGGCCCGAAGCCTCGGCGCGCCCCTGGATGTGATCGTGGTCCGCAAGCTGGGCGTGCCCTTCCAGCGTGAGCTGGGGATGGGTGCCATCGGAGAAGGAGGGGCGCGCGTCGTCGATACGGCGGTTCAGGTCGCGGCCGGCGTGAGCGCCGAAGAACTCGCCGCCGTGGAGGCGAGCGAACGCGCCGAGCTCGATCGCCGGGTGCAGCGGTTCCGAGGTGCACGCCCCCCGGTTTCCCTGGCGGGGCGCACCGTCGTCGTCGTCGACGACGGCATTGCCACGGGGTCGACAGCCCGAGCCGCCTGTCAGGTGGCCCGAGCCCGGGGGGCGGCCCGGGTGGTGCTGGCCGTCCCCGTTGCACCCGCCGAGTCGGTAGCGACGCTGAACCGCGACGCCAATGAGGTGGTGTGCATCGAGATGCCCGCGAGGTTCCTCGCTATCGGTCAATTCTACGACGACTTCACCCAGACGAGAGACGACGAGGTGGTTGCTCTGCTCGAACGCGCCGCGCTGCAACCGGCCGCACGGAACGTCCCTCCGACGGCGAGTGGTGACCGCCACCCCTCGGGGGAGGCCGATCCCCCCCTTCGAGACGAGGACGTCGAGGTGCCCGCCGGGCCGGGCCGGCTCTCGGGACACATGATCGTGCCCGAAGCAGCAAGGGGCATCGTGGTCTTCGCCCACGGGAGCGGCAGCAGCAGGCACAGCCCCCGGAACCGCTTCGTGGCCTCGGTGCTCAACCGCGCCGGCCTCGCCACCTTGCTCTTCGATCTCCTCACCCCGGAAGAGGAACTCGATCGGGCCAACGTATTCGACATCGCCCTGCTCGGGAACCGGCTGGTCACGGTGACGCGCTGGCTCCGGACCGATCCGGTGGCCGCAAGGTTGCGCATCGGGTACTTCGGCGCGAGCACCGGAGCAGCCGCCGCTCTGTGGGCCGCCGGAGAACTCGGCGACGACATCGCCGCCGTCGTCTCCCGGGGAGGGCGCCCCGACCTGGCCGCCGAGAAACTTGCTGCCGTACTCGCGCCGACGCTCCTCATCGTCGGTAGTCACGACGACGTGGTACTTGAGCTCAATCGCCAAGCACAAGCGCAGTTGCGATGCGAGCACCGGCTCGAGATCGTCGGGGGCGCGACCCATCTCTTCGAGGAACCGGGCACCCTCGAGGCGGCCGCCGCCTTGGCGAGTGCATGGTTCACCGACCATATGGCCCCGGTACGGACATGAGCGACATCGACGACTGGCTGCGGGACCACGAGGGCGACCTCGCCGAGATCGCCCGAGTGACCGATGTCGCGTCCGCCCTCGTGCGTTTGGCCGCGGTACTGGTGCTCGCCGGGATCGAGGACGCCCAGATCGAAGACCAGCTGCAGCACTTGGTCTCGCTCGATGACCAGCGCTACCGGTTGGCGGGGGCGCCACGCGCCCTGGAGGAGATCCATCGCCTCGCCACGCCACATCCGTGACCTCGGGGCTGGTTATCGGATTCGCCCCGGGGTGCCTGTCCACTACAGCTCGGCGCGCTTCGTTCGGGAACCGAGCTCGGCATACACCTCGTCGGTGAGCCGGCGCAGACGCGCCGTAAGTGTCGGGCTGGGCGGCTCCGGGTCCTGGAGACGGCGGGCCGGCGCCGGGAGAGCGGCCAGGTCTACCTCGAATCGGGCCCGCGCTGCGGCCAGGGCGGCGACGGGATCGGCCTTCGGTCGCACCCGTCGACCCTCGGTCATGACCACCTGCAGGACAGGATCGTTGCCCGAGGGCACGGCTTCGTCCGCCAATCCGAGGTGATCGACGAGACCATCGCCTCGAAACACCTGCTTCGCACCGGGGAAAGTCTCTTTGCCCGGTGAGAGCTTGGCCACCGGTCGCCCCTCGTAGGACACGAGCTTGTAGGCGCTGTCGAGGTAAGGGGCATCGGCGGACACCCCGAGGCGCGTCCCCACCCCGACGGCATCGACCGGCGCTCCCTGCTCCACGAGAGCGGCGATGTCGTGCTCGTCGAGACCGCCCGAGACGAAGATGGCGACTTCGCGGTGCCCGGCATCGTCGAGCACTCGGCGCGTCGCGGTGGCCAGCGAGGCGAGGTCACCGCTGTCGAGGCGGACGCCCACGCCGGTATGCAGGCCCAGGGCCTCGATCACTTCGATGGCATGGGCAACGCCTTGGAGGGTGTCATAGGTGTCGACGAGGAAGGTGGTGCGCCCCGGAAAATCTTCTGCGAACGCCTGGAACGCCTTGAGCTCGGTGGCGAACGCCTCGATGTAGCTGTGGGCCATGGTGCCCGCCGGACGCAGACCATAGCGCCGGGCCGCCTCGACGTTGCTGGTGGCGGAGAAGCCCACCATCGCCGACACCCGCGCCGCGACCAGTCCCGCCTCGAGGCCCTGGGTGCGGCGAAAGCCGAACTCAACCAGCTCCACGCGTCCGCGCCCGGCCAGCCAGCACCGGGCCGCCTTGGAGGCGAGTGTCGTCTGGAACGTGATCTGGTTCAAGAGGATGGTCTCGACCAGCTGGGCTTCGGCGATCGGGGCTGTGACCTCGAGTAGCGGTTCGTCGGCGAAGGCGATCCTCCCTTCGGGGATGGCCCGGACCTCCCCGGTGAAGCGCATTGCCGAGAAGCTCTCGATGGAGGCGGCGTCGAAGCCCAAGGTGGCGAGGTAGGCGAGATCGCGCTCGTCGAACGAGAACGCCTCAAGGAGGTCGAGACAGTCCTCGACCCCGGCCGCCACCAAGAAGCCCCGCTCAGCGGGGAGGCGCCGCACGAACAGGCTGAAGGTAGCCGCGCCCGTCATCTGACGTCGCAGGTAGCTCGCCGCCATATTGAGCTCGTAGAGATCGGTCAACAACGCCCCGGGCATCGCCTCTCCTCATCATCACCATCATCACCCAGGCCGTCCCCCGGGCGTGCTCCCGGAGTCACAGGCTCGGGTCCGGGACCGGGGCGCGGGCCGGTGTACGCACCGTCAGATGCGCCAAGACGGCACAACCATGCCCACCGGTGCAGCCGGCCACCCGGCGCCGCACCCAGTCGCTACGGGCGCATCGAATGGTGGGTGGCGCGGCCGCGATCATGGTCTTCACCCTGCCACCGTCCCCCACGGCATGCCGCTGTCGCAAGTGCCCAAGGTCACTCGCTCGACGCGACACAGAGTCGGCTGTCGGGAGGGCTCCGCTTCTCCTCGGGACTTTCGGCCCTAGCGGGGATCGGTGGAGGGGGCCACGCTGGAGGCATGACAGACCACAAGCAGCGCGAGGGGACCCCAGAGGTTGATGAGGTCGAGCGGTCCTTCCATCCGCACATACACCCGCACCCCCACGCGGACGTGTGTGAACGGTGCGGGTCCAGCGACAGCGTCCGAAAGAACCTGTGCCATCGGTGTCGAGAGATCCTGCGCGGCGAGGGGAAAGTGATGGCCCCTGAGCACGCAGAAAAGCCACGCCAGGTGCAGCCCGAACCTCTGCACAGCCCGCCCTGGCGGCGGCGCGGCGCCTAGGTGCACGTCGTTCGCACATCGGGGAATGGACGACGCCACCCGCGACGCGCGTAGAGCCTCTTCCCTGCAACATCTCCGCGGTCCATCGGCTCCAGACCGAGGCACTCGAGAACAGACAGCACCACACCCCGCAAGCCCGTCGCCCGAGATAGGACGTTTGACCCTATCCCCACCGTGTCGAGCGACGGATTATGGGGGCAACGGCACCTCGGGTGTGCCGCGGGGCATTGGAGGAGACGATGGCACTCGTACATCATCACAATCACGTGATCGCGTGGCCGCCTGTCTCATGGCAGCGGTGGCGGCAGTTGTTCGAGTTCGACGAAGGTCAAGAGTGGCTCCGGGTGGAGGAGTTCCATGACGGCGACACCCTGGTGGTGCGGGCGGAGTTGCCCGACATCGACCCGGACAAGGACGTCGAGGTCACCACGACAGGCGGTGTGGTCCGGATCCACGCCCACCGAGAGCAGAAGTCCGATCACAAGGAGAAGCGGGGGTATCGCTCTGAGTTCCGCTACGGCGAATTCGAGCGTGACATCGCACTTCCCCAGGGTGCCGTGGCAGACGACGTGAAGGCCACTTACAGCAACGGGGTCCTCGAGGTTCGGATCCCGTGCCCGGAGAAGCCGGAGCCGACCTCCACCAAGGTGCCCGTTACCCGGACGTGAGGGCCGGAAACCACTGCTATGGCCGCCACCGTCGGTCGTGAGAATTCAGAGGTTGGCCCAGCTGATCGCGTTGCGCGGCTGGCCTGGCGGAAGATCCGGATGATGGCTGCCCGGAACATTTCCGTATTGGAGCGCCAACAGGGAAGTTTCGATCCTCGCCGGCCCTCGATCAGAGCCAAGCTGGCTGGGCTCGAATCCCTTATGCACCACCGAGAGACGGTCCACGGTGAAGACATTGCCAGTGTCCACGTCGACCACCGACAGGATGCAATCAACCTCGTCCACTATCTCACGCTTCGACACCAAGACGTTCGGCAGCTCCAGCGTGAATTGGGAGAGCGTGGCCTGTCGTCGTTGGGGCGGTGCGAACCTCACGTGCTCGCCACCGTCGAGAGCGTCCGGGCCGCCCTCGACGGGCGCGTACCGCACCTCGGGCCGACCACGCTGAGCTTCGAGGAGGGACGTAACGCCCTCGACCGCAACACGGATGCCCTTTTTGGCCCCCGACCCCCAGGGAGGGTTCCCCGCATCATGGTGACTCTCCCTACTGAAGCTGCCGACGACTATTTCCTGGTGCGGCATCTCGTTGCTCGCGGTATGGACGTCGCCCGCATCAACGGAGCTCATGATGATCCAGATCGATGGGAGCGCATGGCCCGCAACGTGCGCAAGGCTTCCGCCGAGATCGATCGTCCCTGCCGGGTGTCGATGGACCTCCCGGGTCCCAAAATGCGGACCGGCCCACTGTTCGACGGGCCCCGGGTCGTGAAGCTGCGACCCCAGCGGGACCTGCGGGGTGTGGCGATCAGTCCCGCCTTCGCCACACTCGTGCCCGACTCCACCCCACACCTTCAAACACAAGCGCTCGGCGTGGATCGGTCGTGGATCGAGCGACGTCACCTGGGAGACGTGATCCACCTCAACGACACCAGGGGCTCGCCGCGTGAGCTACGGGTGGTCGAGGCCACCCCGAAGCGACTGGTGGTCGAGGTCTGGGACACGACCTACGTCGAAACCGAGACGACGCTGGCTTGCGACGGTGACGTGACCCGAGTGGGTGTCATGTCGCGCACCCCCCAGTACCACGTGCTATGCGTCGGCGATCTGCTCGCCCTCAGAAATGACTTGGAGCCCGCCGCACCTTGGCGTCACGGGCAGCCCGGATGTGCTCGAATTGGCTGCACCCTCCCGGCTGCTTTCGAGGCGGCAAAGGTCGGCCAGCGGGTAATCCTCGACGACGGGAAGATGACCGGCGTGATCGAGGGCGTCGCCGCGAACGAGCTCCGGATCAGGATCCTGACTGGATCGACCCGTGGCTCGCGCCTGCGGGCAGAGAAGGGGATCAACCTCCCCGATACCGACCTCCCCGTGGGCGCTGTCACCGACTCCGACCTTCCCCTGCTCGAGGTGGCTGCCACACACGCCGATATGGTGGCAGTGTCGTTCTTGCGCCACGAGAGCGACGTCGATCGCGTCCACGAATATCTCCGACGCGTCGGGGCCGAGCACCTCGGGCTCATTCTGAAGATCGAAACCACAGCGGCATTCGCTCGCCTTCCCGAAATTCTCCTCCATGCCATGCGATCACCCCTCGTAGGCGTCATGATCGCCCGAGGTGATCTGGCTGTCGAAGCGGGCTACGAACGCCTGGCCGAGGTGCAGGAGGAGATCCTGTGGCTGTGCGAGGCGGCTCACCTACCGGTGATCTGGGCCACCGAGGTGCTTGACCAGCTGGCGCGCACAGGACAGCCGTCTCGGGCCGAGGTCACCGACGCGGCCATGGCTCAGCGCGCCGAGTGCGTCATGCTCAACAAAGGCCCCCACGTCGATACCGCCATCGTCGTGCTCGACGACATCCTACGACGCATGTCCGGGCATCAGCGCAAGAAGACACCATTGCTCCGGCCCTTGCGTAGTTGGGTCGACGCCAATCCGTAAATGTTGCCGCGGTCGGTCGGCTTCACCCTCGGCCCTCGCCAACAGCGCCACACCACTAGGCCACCGCCCGTGATGGGGCTTTCGGCTCTCCACATCGCGCCGAAACGGCTCGCGAGCAACTTCAGCACTCAACCCGGCCCGGAAACGGGCCAACATCGCTTGTCTGGCCACTGACCATCAGCGTGTCATCAACCCGGGATGAATCATGGCGAGGACGCGAGCCCGCCCGCCTCAGCCCTTCACGGGCAAGACGGGCGAACCATCATTCGATTATCGCGACGCTTTCGGAAGCCCCCGAAGCCGACGGGCGGACTCTCAGCCAAGACGTAGGCGCTTCGACCTTGTGCGGGCCGGGGGAAAAGCCCCAGACAATCGCACCTTTAGGCTCTGAGGAACATCCCGGTAGCTGCTACCACCGGACACCTGCGGATCGGCGACTCACAGTTACGTCGCGCATATGACCATTCGCATCACCAAGGGCCTCACCTTCTCCCTCTCGCTGAAGACCTTCTTTCAAAGGCCCCATCACTTGGTTCAACACCGCTACCGGCCGAGATGTTCCCCGTCTCACAAAGTCGTCGAAGGGAGGCCCGATGCCCCGTCGGGAGCGCGAGAAAGTGTCAGCAGAACATCCTCGGGATTAGGGACCTTGTGCCCTGGAGTGGGAACGGGATTGGGCGTATTCTGTAATCGGAGCCAGGGTTTTCTGGCTCGAGAGGGACCGGAAGGAGGTGCAAAGACCATGACGACGCTCGAACGGAGTCACTTTGGGCTTGACCTGACGCGGCCCGAACGGTGGCGTCGGATGTTTGATCATTTCGACGCGGACGTCGGAGGCTGGCTGCGGGTAGAGGAGTTTACCGACGCAGACACCCGGGTCGTACGCGCCGAGCTGGCAGGCATCGACCCCGACAAGGACGTCGAGGTCACCGTCACCGGTGGGATGCTCCACATCCGGGCCGAGCGCACCGAGAAGAAGCAAGACACGTCGAAGGACGGATACCGCAGTGAGTTCCACTACGGCACCTTTGAGCGCGATGTCCTGTTGCCCGAGGGTGTGACCGTCGACGACGTGTCGGCGAGCTATACCGACGGCATCTTGGAGGTGCGTGTCCCAATGCCGAAGCAGACGAAGCCCGAGGTCACGAAGGTGGCCGTATCACACGGCTGACATCTCTCGGCACGACGAAAATCGGCGCCCGGCAAGCCGGGCGCCGTGTCGCGCCCGGGCTCGGCCGCCGGCGCTGGGCCTCAGGGGCTCGATTGTCCTCACGGCCGGTTGGCGGCAGAATCGGGCAATGCTCACTCGGTCTTCTTCCGGTTTCCTGACTCTCCGAGCTGGCCCCGTCCCGACTTCGGTGGAATGTCTCCAGTCAGATGGTTACGTCCTACTCGACAACGTGTTCGCGGAAGATGAGGTCGCGGCGCTCCGTACCGAGGTCGAACGGGTCTTTGACGAGTTCCCACCCGATGCACGTGGAGACATCCCCGAGTTGGCAGCCCCCTTTCGCTACGAGATGCTCAACCGGAGCGGCCTCGTCCAGCGGGCCATCGGCCACCCGCGGATCCTCGAGGTCGTCGAGGCTCTCTTGGGGGAGGATTGCCACATCATCGCCAATACCGCTTGGTGGCAGGCATCGGGCAACAATGACCACCTCGGACGCTTCTGGCACATCGACAGCGGACCGCACGTACCGCGGGATTCCAACGTGCCGTGGGATGCCCGGATCCCCTATCCCGTTTTTGCCATCGCGACCCACTTGTACCTCTGGGACTGCCCGATCGAGGCTGGCCCCACTGGAGTCATTCCCGGCAGCCACACGTCGGGGCAAGCTCCACCGATCGACAGGATTGCCGACGACGACCTCGAGTGGGACGGCCGCCAAGCCGTTTCCATCGTCGCCCAAGCAGGTGACGTCGCCCTCTTCGTGTCGGACATCTGGCACAGGCGGATGCCACCGGGGCCCGAGGATCCGGGCCGGATGTTCATCCAGTGCCACTACGGGCGGCGGGATATCGCCCAACGGATCCGGCCCACATCCTTGGTCAACCATCTCTCGGACGAAGCGCTGGCGCGCGCCCGGACACCGAGAGAGAGGATGCTCGCCGGCCTGCATCCGCTCGGCTTTTACGACGGCTGACAGGTGGCGCGCACCCTGGGAGTCCCACCAGGAGTGCCGCTGCGCCTCTCAGGGGTCGTGAAGGCTGCCGGGTCGAGTTGATCACCGGGCGTCGTGTCCCTCGGGACCCGTCAACCGGTGGGCAGGGGTGCAAAGGGCAGAACAGAAACCCAGCAGGTCCCCGGGGAGGGTCGGCCCGGGGTCGTCTTGCACAGAGGTGACGGCGGCGAGTTGATGCGCAACTTGACCACCTGGTACTGCGTCGGGCCGGAGCGCTTGTCTGATCCATAGCTGAGTTCGGTCGACCAGGTGCCAGGGAAGTCGGTGATCTTGGACATGGCGGTGACGAAGGTGCGCCGGTCGAGATCACGGCCGACGCTCTTGGCCGCGGTGGCGAATAGGTCGATGACTTGGCACCAGCCTGCGATCGGGCCCTGCTCCTCGATGAAGTCGTTCATGTTGCCCCGAGGGACCTCGGGATAGGCCTTGTGCCACAGCACCCAACAGCTGCGGAGGCCCGGGTCATACCCGCCCTCGCTCTCCGGGCGGGGGCTGTCGATGCCCCCCAGGGTCTCTGTGGTTAGCCCCTCCTGGCCGTTGAGCGCCTTACCGTAGAGCGGCAGTAGGCCGAGCGTCGTCTCGATACTCTCCTCGTAGTCGCTCAAGAGGAGCTTGGGGAAGTACTTCTGGGTGGTCTCGGCCTGGAGCACCGGGAACAAGACATTGACGGGGATCAACGGGATGACGGAAGTGACGCCGGCGTTGCGGAGTTGTTGGATGACCAGGGAGGACCCCGCGCCCGTGTTGGCCGTGTCATCCGGGTTGGCGTCGATGCTCCGCACCACCGGGGTGATGCCGACCCTGCGCAGGTCGGGCAGCAGATAGTCGTCCAGAGCCACCTGGTCCGAGGCTCGGTTGCCCGCGATGATCCCCGTCTTGATTCCTGGGCCGATCAGACCGGCGCTCACTCCCCAGTCCACCACCGCCTGAAGGATGGCCGCCTGGTCGGCTCCGGTCCACCACAGATAGGGCGAACCGAGATCGGTCCAGTCGGTTCCCGTCGTCCACGCGCCGATGAAGGGGGTGTGACCCTCCTGGGTGATGCAGAGCTCATTGTCCCCCGTCCAGTCCCCGAGGCCGTCCAACACCGCGAAAGCGGCTGGGGATCCCTCGGTCCAGTCCTTGCACAGTGCCCGCATCGAAGCTTCGTTGGTCGGGTCGAAGTTGACCATGATCGGATTGATCCTCCGGCCATTGATGCCCCCGGTGTCGTTGATCTGCTTGACGAAGAGCGTGATGGCCTTCGTCTGCTCTCCGAACTCGGCATCCTGAGCGAATCCCACCTGCCCGGCCAACGAGTTGAGGGCCACCAAAGGGAAAACGACATTGATGCTCGATCTGGTCACCCCCCTGGACGAGGTGCTCGCCGTCGTCACCGAGCTCGGTCCGCTCGTCGGCGCGCCGGCACTCGCCGGGCTGGATCGATCGGGCGGAGTGACACCGCTCCCCCCCTCCGATCTCTGTGCGCCTGTGCCCGACTTCGTGCCGACGGCACTCCGGGTTGACGGGCCCGGGCGCGACTCGGCGGCGTAAACGCCGCCGGCGATCACCACCAGAGCCACCGCCACGATCGCGATCTGAACGAGTGGCGAGCGGCGCCGGAACCGTCGCCAGAACCGATGCACAGAAGCCAAACTGCCTGCACTGGTCATGTGACTCCCTGGGCTGCAGACCCCGACAGGGGCCACTATGGCACGGTGTCGCACCTGGACGCAGAGCTCGCCTCCGAAGTCCCTCAAGCGGCCGTGCGGACAATGACCGCGGCCACGATCGTCCACGTCGGGAATCGGATGGCGTGGTACCGCCGGCACTGTCGCGCCGTCACCGAGACGAGGCGCACCCGTCTTGTCGGTCACCCCGTCTTGTCGGTCACCCCGTCTTGTCGGTCACCCCGTCTTGTCGGTCACCCCGTCTTGTCGGTCACCCCGTCTTGTCGGTCACCCCGTCTTGTCGGTCACCCTGCCGCAGCACTGGCGTGCTGCCGCTGTCATGGCGAACCGGTGTCGGACGCAGAGGGGCACGGGGTTGTAACCTGCGGCCGATGGCCAAGACGGTGTTTCTCGGTGCCGGCAGCACTGTATTCGCCCGCAACCTGCTCGGTGACATCCTCGGCCACGAAGAACTGGCCGGATCCGAGATCGTGTTGCATGACATCGACGCTGTACGCCTGAAGACCTCTGAGCTCGTGGCTCATAAGGTCTGCGACGCACTCAACGCGCCCGCCAAGATCACCGCTACGACCGATCGGCGTGCCGCATTGGACGGCGCCGACTACGCGATCAACATGATCCAGGTCGGCGGCTACGAACCCAGCACCGTCATAGACTTCGAGATCCCGAAGCGCTTCGGTCTCCGCCAGACGATCGGCGACACGCTCGGTATCGGCGGCATCATGCGGGGCCTACGCACGATCCCAGTGCTTCTGTCGATGTGTGCGGACATGGAAGAACTGTGCCCCGACGTGTGGTTTCTCAACTACACCAACCCAATGGCAATCAACTGCCGGGCGATCAACCGGGCGAGCCGCGTCCGTACGGTGGGTCTGTGCCACAGTGTGCAGGGCACCGCGTTTGAGCTCTCCCTGGACCTCGGCATCGCCTACGGGGAGATCGACTATCTCGCTGCGGGGATCAATCACATGGCCTTCTATCTCCGGTTCGAGCGGGACGGCAAGGATCTCTACCCCTACCTGCGAGCTCTCGCCGAGTCCGGCGAGATCCCCGAAGACAACCGCGTGCGCTATGAGTTGCTGCGCCGGCTCGGCTACTTTGTGACCGAGTCAAGCGAGCACTTCGCCGAGTACGTTCCGTGGTTCATCAAGCGCGATCGGCCCGATCTCGTCGAACGGTTCAACATCCCGCTCGATGAGTACCCAAGACGCTGCATCGCCCAGATGACGCACTGGGAGGCCGAGCGGGAGCGTCTCGAGGGCGACGGCACCATCGAGGTGATCCCGAGCTTTGAGTATGCCGCGACGATCATCCGTAGCATCGAGACAGGCCGGCCGCGGGTGATTTACGGCAACGTCGCCAACGAAGGGCTGATCGACAATCTCTCGGCCGGTTGTACGGTCGAGGTGCCGTGCCTCGTGGACGGCAACGGCGTGCAGCCGACCCGGATTGGTGCGCTGCCCCCTCAGATCGCCGCCCTCATCAGGACCAACATCAACGTCCAGGAACTGACGGTCGAGGCGGCACTCACTGGACGCCTCGACCACGTGTATCACGCGGCGATGCTCGATCCTCACACCGCGGCGGAACTCGACCTCGATCAGATCACCGAGATGGTCGATGCCTTGCTACTGGCTCACGGCAACTGGATCCCGGACTTGACGTAGAGCGCTGATAACCCGAAAGGCGTAGGAGAGGAGCTCCTCGCACCGCGGAGCTGTGCCCGAAATCCATGACGGCATATTTGCGCGGTTACTTGGCCCGAGCGGGCCGAGTTGAGAGCCTTGATGGCGCCGACTACGCGGATCGCGTCGCTGCTAATGCACCCCTGGAGATTGGTGACGGACGACCACCACGGGACATACGGCATTGGTGACGCAGTGCCTGCTCACCGAGCCTAACAACATGCTGGCGAACGCCCCGTGTCCGCTGCTACCCACCACGAGCAGGTCCGCGTGCTTCGAGGCTGCAATGAGGGCGGGAGCGGGTTGGCTATGGACAACGGTCTCTTGTATCTCGAACGCACCGTGGGGTCCCATGACGCTCTCGACTTCCTCGGCGAGCCGCTTTCGAGTCTCGTCCTCTGGGTCCCCGCCCGCCGGCAGTGTGGGCGTCCCACCCCATGGAAACGGCGGGGCCCACGCCATGACCGCCTCCAGCGTGGCTCCGGTCACCTTGGCCTGTGCTACCGCCCAATGCAACGCTTGGCGGGACGACTCCGAGCCGTCCATGCCGATCACGATCACGTTGCGCTTCTCGATCCCTGTATCCATCTCGCCACTTTCGTGTTGTCGGCCAACATACAGCCTTCGGTACCTGTGGAAGGGAACTCCATGGTGAGGACCCCAAAGGGCACAGTGGCGGTACGCCAGTCACGCCGAGCGATGCCCCGAAACGTGATCGGGAGAATCGGAGGCTCCTGAGGCTCCGGGGTTCCAGCGTGAGGCTGGGCCTGGCGGGGAAGCTGCAGCCCTGCGCCGAGGAGGTCGCTCCATCAGCCACCCGATGACGTCAGGTACCGCACGCAACCCTCCACCGTCGAGAGTTCGGGATAGTCGCGCTCTGGGATCTCGAGCCCAGTCCGCTCGTGCAGCCCCGTCACGAAATTGAGAAAGTCGATTGAGTCGAGATCGAGTGCCTCCTGCATCGTCTCGCCGGACCCGACGCTATCGAGGTCGGCCTCAGGGGCCACCTCCCCCAACACTTTGCGAATGAGGTCTCGGGCATCGTCGTCGGTCATAGTTCCTCCGGGTGTTGGAGCAAACGGTCGATTGTGCCCAGGAACCGACCACCGCGGTGGCCATCACTGACGCGGTGGTCAGCAGACAGCGTAGCCGTGGTGCACGCCCGGACTCCGATCATCCCGTCAACCGCCCGTGCCCGCTCCGCCACACGACCGAAGCCGACCAACGCGACCTGAGGCGGGTAGATCACGCCGAATACCGAGTCCACGCCGAGATCTCCAAGGTTGGTCACGGTGATGGTGGGATCGCTCATTTCCGAACTCCGTAGCACCCCACCGCGTGCCCGGTTCACCAGGTCCCGGAGCGCCACCATGAGCTCGTCGACAGAGAGGCGATCAACATCATGGATGGCCGGAGCGATCACACCGCCCGTACGTAAGGAGACCGCCACGCCGACATGCACGTCCGTGCTCGGTTCGAATGTATCGCCCACCATGAATCCGTTCATCTCGGGGACGGTGGCCACGGCAAGCGCGGTCGCCTTGATCAGAAGTGCCGGTACGACCAGACGGGCGGTGACTGGACGTCCGACGTTCGCTTGTTCCAACCATGCTACGGAGCGGCTCATGTCGATGTCGGTGCTCAGGTAGTAGTGGGGGATCTCGCGCTTGGACCGGGCCATCAAGGCACCGATCGCTCTGCGCATCGCCATCTGCCGCGCATCGCCGGCGACTGCGCTCGGGGTTTCCACCACTGGCCCGCGCTCCTCGAGCACCTCTTGTTCGCCGGACTCACCGAGAGGTGGCGGGGGAACAGACGGCTTCTCCTGAGCGGCCCGACGCACGTCGGACTCGACGATCGCGCCCCCGGGTCCCGTCCCTTGGACGTCACCGATCTCGATGTCGAGCTCGTCGGCCACACGGCGAGCCAGCGGCGACGACGGTACGCCGGTCAGAGAGGGGTGGGCTCGACGCACTGGCGATGGGGAACGACGAGCACCGCGCTCGGGCGCTCGCCGTCCCGCATCGACAGGAGCATGGCGCACCTCTCGGAGACGGGCCGCCGCGCTCTCGATATCCGCCCTGGTGATGGCCCCACCCGCACCGCTGCCGTCGACGGCGTGCACGTCCACCCCCAGCCGCTCGGCAAGGTGGCGCACAACCGGCGAGACGACGAGGCCAACCGGCCGCCCCTTGGGTGTCGACACGACCCCCGGCTCGACGACGACGGAGGGTGGCCGCCTTGTCGGGGAGGCTGGGGCAGGTTCGGGGCCGGGTTCGACGGCACCGACGGCAACTGGGGTCTCCTCGGATGTGCCGACCCGGGCGAGCGCGGTGCCCACCGGCACCTCCTCCCCCTCGGAGACGAGCAGCTCGTCGATCACGCCGGTCTCAAAGATCTCGACCTCGATGGTGGACTTCTCGGTCTCCACCACGGCCACCACGTCACCTCGCCGCACCACGTCACCGGGGCTTACCAACCACTTGGCCACCGTGCCGACCTCCATGTCGGCGCCGAGAGACGGCATCTTGAACTCACCCATTCACGCCCCCAACTCGTGAACGGCGGAGACGACGTCTCGTACCTGCGGTGTGGCCTCGTCCTCGAGATGCTTGGCATAGGGCATAGGCACCTCAGCCGTGCACACGCGCCCCACGGGAGCATCGAGGTCGTAGAAGGCCTCTTCGACGATCCGGGCCGATACCTCAGCCGAGAGGCTCCCGCTTCGCCATCCCTCGTCGACCACGACGACGCGGTGGGTACGCACGACCGACGACACAATTGTGGCCGTGTCGAGCGGCCGCAGGCTGCGCAAGTCCACAACCTCTGCCGAAACACCATCCATGGCAAGCTCTTCAGCCGCACCGAGGGCGACCCGAAGCATGCCCCCGTAGGACACGATGGTGACATCGGAACCCTCACGGCGGACGACCGCCGAGTCGAGGTCGACGGGGCCGGCATCGTCGGCAAGCTCGCCCTCTTCGTTGTAGAGGGCGCCGTGCTCGAACAAGAGGACCGGGTCAGGGTCGCACAACGCGGGCCACAACATGCCCCGGGCGTCTTCGAGTGTGGCCGGCGCCAGGATCCGAATGCCCGGGATGTGGGTGTACCAGCCCTCGAGGCTATGGGAGTGCTGCGCACCGAGCTGGCGACCGGCCCCCGTCGTCATGCGGATCACCAATGGGACGTTGAATTGGCCTCCGGACATGTAGAGCAGTGTGGCCGCGTTATTGACGATCTGGTCCAGGGCAAGCAAGCTGAAATTCACCGTCATGATCTCGACAATGGGGCGCATCCCGCCGAGTGCGGCTCCGATGCCCGCTCCCACGAAGCCCGATTCCGACAACGGCGTGTCCCGAACGCGCTCGGGGCCGAATTCCTCGAGCAGGCCAAGGCTGACGGCGTAGCAGCCGCCGTAACGTCCGACGTCCTCGCCCATGAGAAAGACGCGATCGTCCCGCCTCAGCGCGTCGTCGAGCGCCATGCGCAAGGCCTCGCGATAGGTGACGGTGCTCATGAACCTGCTCCCGGGCCGGGAGTCTCGGTCACGACAAACCGCTCGAGATCCTCGATGGGCTCGAGCGTGCCGGCATCGGCGAAGGCCACAGCGTCGTCCACCTCGGCGTCCACGTCTCGTTCGATCTGCTCGAGCTGGCCCTCGCCGAGTGAGCCGGCGCTCGTCAACTGCTGAACCAAATGGTCGATGGGGTCCCGATGCTTCCAACCCTCGATCTCAGCCTTGTCGCGATAGCGGTCCGGGTCGTACATCGAGTGAGCGCGGAACCGGTAGGTGCGCAGCTCAAGAAAGTGAGGCCCGCCGCCGACGCGCACGGCTTCGGTCGCGGCAATGGCGGCCGCCTCGACCGCCACCACGTCCATCCCGTCCACTTCCCAGGCGGGCATCCGGTAGCTAGCCGCCTTGAGTGAGAGGTCGGTCTCCGATTCCGACCGGTCCAACGCCGTGCCCATGGCGTAGAGGTTGTTCTCGCAGCAGAAGAGGACGGGAAGGTGCCAGAGGGCAGCGAGGTTCATCGACTCGTGGAACTCACCTTCGGCCACGGCTCCGTCACCGAAAAAACACGCGGTCACCCGTCTCCGGCCCTGCATATGGTCGGCCAAGGCCAAACCGACGGCGAGCGGGAGCCCGCCGGCGACGATGGCGTTCCCGCCAAAGAAACGTGTGTCCTTGTGAAACAGGTGCATGGATCCGCCGCGGCCCCGGCTGCACCCTTCGACCTTCCCCTCGAGCTCGGCCATGGCCGAGCGCATCGTCACGCCCCGCGCCAGCGCATGGCCGTGTTCGCGATACGTGGCAACCACCGCGTCGTCGCCATTGAGCGCCTGCATGACGCCAACGGCGCACGCCTCCTCGCCGATGCCGAGATGAAGGAAGCCCCGGATCCGCATGTCGCTGTAGAGCTCGACACAGCGTTCCTCGAAGCGGCGGATGCGAACCATTTCGCGCAGGAGGTGCAGGCCGTGGACCGGCTCGGGCGACGAGGCGCCGACCGGAGCCGGCGCGGCCTCGGTCACGAACCTGGCTCCAACGTCGAGGTGTCGCCCTCGGCGAGTCCGAGCTCCCTGGCCTTGAGCAGCCGCCGCAGGATCTTGCCGCTCTGGGTGTGGGGCAGCGACTTGGCGAATTCGATCTCGCGCGGTGCCACCGCAGCGCCGAGTCGGGCTCGGCAGAATCCGATCAGCTCGCGGCGCAATTCGTCTCCGGCGACTGCATCAGGATTCAACGAGACGAAGGCCTTCACGATCTCTCCAGCCACAGGATCAGGCTTGCCGATGACCCCCACCTCGGCCACGGCAGGATGCTCCATGAGGGTGGACTCGACTTCGAAGGGACCGATCAGGTGTCCCGCCGACTTGATCACGTCGTCACCTCGCCCGACAAACCAGAAGTACCCGTCGGCATCCCGACGGGCGAGGTCCCCGCTGACATACCAGCCACCGACGAAACAGGCCCGGTATCTCTCGTCGTCGTCGAGATAGCCACGGAACATCGAGGGCCAACCCGGTCGCAAGGCGAGTTCCCCCTCCTGCCCCGGTGGGGCCTCGAGGGCGGTGCCGTCGTCGGATGTGATTACCTTCCCATGCTCGTCTCGCACGAGGATGGCCGCCTCGATCCCCGGCAGCGGCCGCCCCATCGAGCCGGGGCGGATGTCCGAGCTGGCGTAGTTGGCGATCATGATCCCCCCGGTCTCGGTCTGCCACCAATTGTCGTGGACGGGAAGCCCCAGGACCTCCTGGCCCCACAGCACCACCTCGGGATTGAGCGGCTCGCCCACACTGGCGACGAATCGCAGTCGGCTCAGATCATGGTCCTTGGCGACCTCGGGGCCCGCCCGCATGAGCATCCGAAGTGCGGTGGGCGCCGTGTACCACACGGTGACCGCCTCCGCTTCGAGCATGGCGTACCAGCGTTCCGCGTCGAAGTCGCCCTCGTCGACGATGCTGGTCGTGCCGTGGACGAGCGGCGACACGATTCCGTACGAGGTGCCCGTCACCCATCCGGGGTCGGCGGTGCACCAGAAGATGTCCTCGGGGTGCAGGTCCAGGGCAATACGCCCGGTGGCGTGGTGCGATACCACGGCCTCGTGCACGTGCACCGCCCCCTTGGGTGTGCCTGTGGTTCCGCTGGTGAAGTGAAGCAGGGCCATGTCACCGGGATCGGTCGGTGGGATCTCGTAGACCGGATCGGCCTCCTCGAGCAGGGTGGCCAGGTCGAGGGTGTCCGGTGTCACCGATGCCTGGGGCACCGCATCACGGCCCGAGGATATGAGCACATGGCGCAGATCCGGCAAGAGGTGTCTGATCTTTGCCACCTTGCGGCGGTACAGCGGTTCTGTGGTGAGCAAGACGCTTCCTCGGCCGAGCTGGAGCCGCTCCCGAATGGGTTCGGGCCCGAAAGCCGGGAAGAGAGGGCAGAGGACACTCTTGTGCTTCAAGGTTCCTATCACCGCCACATAGAGGTCGGGCACGCGCGGCAGCAGCACATACACCCGAGCGCCTGCCGACACGCCCAGCTGGTCCAGAACACCGGCGAAACGGCTCGAGCGGTCGGCCAGCTCGCCGTAGGTCAAGTCGTACCGACCCCCGGCACGATCCACGCATCGCAAGGCGACATGGTCATGGCGAGCTCCCGATGCGTGGCGGTCCACTGCTTCATGGGCGATATTGAGTCCGCGACCGCCCGGAAGCCCATCGAGCGCACGGCGCGCCACATCCCACGAGAATGCGGCACACTCGGCCGCGTAGTCGCCCATGTTGGGAACGACCAGGCCGGGAGTCGCGCTCTTGCGGATCGTCTCCCAGGACATGGATCAACCCCTATTCGCCTCGTGCCGACCGCATTACTCGGGCACCATCACGTTACGCCGCCCCCTCCCTGGCCTCCCAGGGTCGAAGGTCACTAACGCCCCTCCCGGGGTGCGAGGGACCGGCTCACCGGCTGTCGAAACCCGCAGGAGCGCGCCCCGGTGAACCCCGCTCGCGGGCCTGAACGGTTGACTGCCCCCATGATGGCCTATGCCGCTCATGGCCAGACCGCAGCGGGCTCTCCGAGAACGTCGCGCTCGAGGCTTCTGCCGGGCTCACGTGCCCACGGCAACGACGGTTGCGCTCATTCTGGAGGCTGGAGTGCGCGGCGCGACGGACTGGTCGCCAAGCTCGAAGAACGCGAGGGCCCGCATCATCAGCGAGACGAGCTATGAGCTGCTCCCAGATGGTGCTCCACGGCGCTGGCGACGCTCCAGCGGCTGACATGTCCGTCCGTCTGGTCTTGATGTGGCGACAGATCCGGTCGCGGGAGGGCATCTCACCAGGCTATGACCCAGGCCGGCCGAGCCCCTCTTGCTGGCGACGCTGTGCCCAACGCGTCACGACCAGCGCCTCGCGTTCGAGCTCGTCGAGGTGCAGCTCGAGTCGTCGCAACCCGTCTTCGAGCGACGGTACTCGTCGCCGTTCGATCGCCCGAAGACGTCGTTCGGTGTCCCGCAGCTCCCGGTCGAGAACCTTAAAGGACGTATCCGTCACGGCATAGGCCACCCCCGCTTCGAGCGCCCGCCGATACGAAGCAGCAGCAGGAAAGATAGCGGCGTTGGCCGCCGCAGCGTCCGCCGGTGCGATCTCCGGCAATGTGCAGTTCGGGTCGTCAGGGTGGCGAACGCCCATGGTGTTGCGCCATGTCACATCGACGCGGGCACGACCTTCGACAGCCGCGCTACTCAGTGCCACATCAGCGCTGCCGCCCAAGATCGATGCGCGCAAGCCCCAGGTCTCTGCCTCAGAACACGAGATCACCCACCGTCGATGGGCCTCCTCGCGCAGCTCGGCCAGGCGATCCCGCTCGCGCCGCAACAGCTGCCGCTTGCGGTCGAGGAGCTCCATGCTGCGACGTGCCGAAGCCAAACGACCGCGAAGCCACAACCGCCCGGCGCGCCCCGGAGGAATCTGCTCAGGCACGGTTCTCATTGCCACCGTCTACCGCAGCCGGATTGCCCTCCGCCTTGGCCCCCTCTCTGTAGTACGCGGCGACATCTGCGGTCGAGACCATGGTCAGCTCGCGGCGGGGAAGTTCGGATGCCACTCGCCACGCACGATCGAGCGTGTCGTCCAGAGAACGCTTCTCGTCGACACGTTGGTCGACGAGAAGCGAATTGAACGCGTCGGAAAAGGCCAGATAACTTCGATCCGTCTCGGTCAACGCCCCCGTGCCGATCAGCTCCGCGAGGTCCCGGACCTGGCGGGCACACGCTAGGGCCGCAACCAGCTGAGCTGCAATTCCTAGGTGGTCGGCTCTGGTGCGGCCTTGGCCGGTTCCTTTTCTCATGAGGCGCGACAGCGACCCGAGGACGTCCACGGGCGGGTAGATCCCTTGGCCGTGCACATCGGGAGACAGGACGATCTGGCCTTCTGTGATGTAGCCGGTGAGGTCGGGAACGGGATGTGTGATGTCCCCCGCCGGCATGGTGAGCACCGGAACTTGTGTCAAGGAACCTGCGTTGCCACGTATGCGTCCACAGCGCTCGTAGAGCGACGCCAGGTCGCTGTAAAGATAGCCGGGGTAGGCACGCCTTCCCGGAATCTCCCCGCGTGCGGCCGAGACCTCTCGCACCGCCTCGCAGTAGGCGGTCATGTCGGCAAGCACGACCAGTACGTGCTGTCCCAAATCGAATGCGAGGTGCTCGGCGACGGTGAGTGCCACGCGTGGGGCCAGGATTCGCTGTACGACAGGGTCGTCGGCGGTGTCCAAGAATAGGGCCAGGTCGCCGCTGGCGCTTCGGGTCTCGAGGACGTTGCGTATCGCTGCGGCGTCGGCATGAGTGAGCCCCATGGCGACGACGACGACCTTGAAAACCTCTCCGGCGACATTTGCCTGTGCGGCAAGCTGCGCCGCCAGTTCGAAGTGCGGGAGGCCGGCGGAGGAGAACACCGGGAGCTTCTGGCCGCGTACGAGGGTGGTGAGCGCGTCTATGACCGAGATCCCGGTCAGGATGGGATCGCGTGGAACATCGCGCATCGTCGGGTTGAGCGGTGAACCGGCCACCACGCGCGTGACGGCTCCGAGCATGGGTGGGCCTCCGTCGAGCGGCTCTCCCATCCCGTTCCAAACCCGCCCCAGCCACCCCTCTCCCACGGGGACCTCGAGGGGCCGTCCTTCGAATGCGACCGAGACCGAAGCGGGGTCGATGCCCGAGGTGCCCTGAAGGACCTGCACAACGGCCACGTCGCGGTAGACCTCGAGCACAAGGGCGCGGCGCACTTCGCCCGAAGCCAGACGCACGCTGGCGAGCTCATCCCAACCGACCCCCTCGACACCGCCCACTACGAGCAGCGGTCCTTCGACCTGGAGCGCCCCCTGGTACTCAACGGGAATCCGGGGCAGGCTCTTCGCCCGAGTCGTCATGACGCTCCCACCAGCGTCTCCAGCGTCGCCAGCACCTCGTCGCGTCGACGCTCAACGCTGGCGACATCGTCGGGGGCCGCCTCGTCACGAACCCGCGTGACGCCCGACAGGTCGCTTTCCTCGACCACCGAAGGGGCAACACCCTGGTCGATCAAGGACAGGCAACAGTCGTAGACAGCGAGGACCATCTCGAGAAGCGCTGCCTGCTTCCGAGGGGAGCACGTGGCGTCGTTGGCGCTCAGAGCGCTCTGCTGGAGCACCGCCTCGCGAAGAAGCCGCCCTGTGAGCAGGACAATGCGCTCACGCCCCGGCAGTGCGGCCAACCCGACGAGCTCGACCATCGGAGCCAGCCTGTCGGCCTCTGCCAGGACAGCGATTGCACGAGCACGATCGGCCGCCCAGCCGGGTCGGCCCGCCGAAGCGTGCCACGTACCCACAGCCTCGGCGTCGCGAGAGAACGAGCGTTGCCACGTGACGGCCGGGTAGTGGCGGGCATAGGCGAGGTCGCGATCCAACGACCAGAGGCAGCGCACGAAGCGTTCCGTGTGGGCGGTGACCGGCTCTGTCATGTCGCCACCGGGGGGGGACACGGCACCGATGACGGTCACCGAGCCCGCCTTGCCGCCCAGGGTCTCGACCTGGCCGGAGCGCTCGTAGAACGCGGCCAGGGCCGAGGCGAGTCCAGCCGGATAACCCTCCTCCGCGGGGAGCGCGCCGCTCCTCGACGAGAACTCGCGAAGCGCCTCCGCCCAGCGTGAGGTGGAGTCCGCCAGGAGCACGGCATCGTATCCCATGTCGCGATAGAACTCGGCCACGGTCATGCCGGTGTAGATGCTCGCCTCGCGCGCCATCACCGGCATGTTGGACGTGTTGGCGATCACGACGGTGCGCTCGAGGAGACTCAAACCGGTCCGCGGGTCCTCCAATTCGGCGAGGTCGGCTAGTGCGTCAGCGAGCTCGTTACCCCTCTCGCCGCACCCGACGAAAACGATCACGTCCGCCTCGCACCACTTGACTATCTGTTGCAAGAGAACGGTCTTACCGGTGCCGAACCCGCCCGGAACCGCGGCGGTCGCTCCCTTGGCGATCGGGAACAAAAGGTCGAGCACACGTTGGCCTGTCAACAGAGGGGCAGAGAGCTCGCGTCGCGCCCGCATCGGACGCGCCCTGCGGACGGGCCACAGCTCGCTCACCGCCAGCTCCCGACCGCCCACGACTGCGACCGTTTCGATGTCGGTGACTTCGATGTCGTCGGCGATCCACTCGAGATTCCCCGACACCCCAGGGGGGACGAGAACGCGATGCTCAACGCCCGAAGGTGTCGGGACGGTCCCGAGCACAGTCCCGGGACCCGCGACCACGCCAGGCGACGAGCCCGCCCTGAACCCCCAGGTCTTCCTGGTGTCCCCTTCGAGCGAGCCAGGCGTGAGCCATATGGGCCGTCCGGTCAAAGCACGAAGCAGGCCGTCGAAGACGCCACCGAGCAGGTTTGGACCTAGCCGGGCCGACAGCGGCCGCCCTTGGCTGGCCGCGGGGTCGCCCACGCAAAGCCCCCCCGTGTACTCGTAGACCTGAGCGGTGACAAGGCCGCGACGCACCGAGACCACCTCGGCGGCCAACCCAGCGTGACCGATCGTCATCACGTCCAGCATGGCCACCTGCTCGAGACCTTCCACATCGACGAGCGGCCCGTTCACGCGCACCACACGGCCCGAGGAGCCGTCATGGGTCGCACGCAGCACTCCTTCGGTGGGATCGCTCAAGCCCACAGCTCCTCGACCTCCTCGGTCATCGACAGCAGGACGTGATCGATGAGCATTGCCGGCCCGATGGCCGCTCGACGGCTCCCGGACTGCGCCTCGACCACCAGCACGTCACGCTGGGCCTGATCAATCGATGCGTCGCGTCCGAGCCGTTCCTCAACGAGTGCCGACAACCGGTCGGCAAGCATCCGGCCCTCTGTCGTCGTAGCACGGAGCGCCAGCGCCCCGATGGCATCCTGTCGGAGAGCCTCGTAGGCACGCCGCCGTGCCCCAAGGACCATCTCGCGTGCATGGCGGCGCGCTTCGACCAGTTGCAGTGACGCCACCAACTCCGCCGCCGAAGCACCTTGAACCCGCGCTTCCGCCACGAGGCGGTCAGCCTCGGCGCGTGCCCTCGATAGCTCGACTCGGACGTCCTCGATCGCGTCCGCACGCTGTTGTTCCGCTCTGAGCCGCGCCGTTGCGACTAGGGCTTCGGACACGGGCTCGAGGGCGGAGGTCGTGTCGTCTCGCCCAGTGGTCGACGGAGCAGCTCGAGTACGAGACGACCGCTTCTTCGTCGGAATGCTGCTCCCGATCATGGCGGCATCACCGCAATCAACACGTCCTTGCAGGGTGCCTCCCCATGGGCCAGAGCACTTGCGGCGTTGGCGGTAAGCAGTACGACTTCCACGTCGTCGGACAGCGACTCCCACGTGCGGCACACGGCATCCGGGACCTCAGCGACGAGCACCGTGGCTCCTGCCAGCGCGAATCCCGCGACCCGCACCGCTTCGCCTAGCGCGACGACTCGGGCCATCAACCGACCACTGGCGAGCAAGACGAGTTTCGCAACTTCTATGCCTTGCCAATCAGCAGGATGGCGATCACGAGGCCGTAGATCGCGATGCCCTCGGCCAGTCCGACGATGACCATCGCTCGGCCAAACATCTCAGGACGCTCGCTCATCGCGGCCAGGGCGGCCGAGCCGGTGTATGCCACACCGACGCCTGATCCGATCGATGCTCCCGCCACCGCGATCCCAGCACCGATGAACGCCTGGCCGGCATAAGACTTGGTGGCCGCGGTGGCGGCGGTTGCCGCCGCACTCGGACTGGCGGAAGCGGCGAGCGCGACGAGAATGCCGGCGCCGACAAGCAGCAGCAGGTTCAGGACCTTCACCACCATGAGAGTCCGGCGCGGCCGCCGACGCAGCTGAACGCCGATTCCAGCCGCGAGTGCAACGAGGATCGGAAGGCCAATCAACCAATCGAGCATGGTACCTCCTTCGACGAAACCATTGGGACGTGCCAAGGACGGAACCGTCTACCCTCAGCGGTGAAGATCCGGCTGAACAACTCGTAGTACTCGAGGCGCATGGCCTGCACCCCGGCCACCAGACCTTCGAGGCCAAACGTCACGGCATTTCCCACGAGGAACACCACCGCGGCAACAAGCCAGAAGGCGGCACCTCTGTGCCACAGAGCGTTCGTCGCGCTCCACACGATCATGCACAATGCGGCATGGGTGAGGCCAAATGCAGCAAGCCGAGCGAAGGACACGGTGTTGGTTGCGATACGCACCACCGCGTCAAAGAGTTCCACGCCGGCTTGAACCAGACCTTCGGCACGCCCGCCTGCCTCTGAGAAGAGCCCGAGGAAGCCCAGCCCCAGACCGGCCATTGCGAGCACCCCACCGACGACCTCCACGACCAGCGAGTGCCTATACCATCCGAGGCCCACCACGGCGATGCCCAGATACAGGCCCGCCCCCGCCAGCCCCGAAATGGCGACCAGCGCGTGGGTGACGCCGCCCTCACGCCATCTGTTCACGGTCCCGAGCCCGTAGGAGAAGGCGAGGAGACCGGCCCCGGCCGCGATCGCAACGGCGAGCAGCGTGGTGGGATGGTCGAGGGGTCTGAGCCACAACGTCGGCACGAGCTCGGTTGGACCGAAGGCTTCGCCATACGCGAGGCCAAAGGCGGCGCTCGCCAGCCCAGCACCGATCACGAACGGTGCCAAGTGGCACAGACGAGCAAGGATCGCCGGCCGCCCTGACCACAACAGCAGGCCACCGGCGACGAGAAGCGCACCATGGCCGACATCACCGAACATCATCCCGAACATCACGACGTAGGCGAGACCGGCGAGCGCGGAGGGGTTCACGTCACGGTAGTTGAGCGTGGCGTAGGTGTCGACGAGTGGTTGGAACGCTCCCGTCGCGCCCTTGTCCACAACCAATGTCGGCGGGTCGGCTCCACGCGGAGGCTCCAGGAGCACGACGGATCCACCCAGGGGGGCCAGAACGGTTCTCAGTGCGTCAACCGCAGTTGTGGGGCTCCATCCCACCAGTGCCGCAACCGACCCGTTGCTCACAGCGCTGGCGCTGATCGCCTCGAGCTCGGCCTCCCCCGCGAGCACGTCGCGTGAGCCCTCGCGCTCGAGGGTTGCGAGGTCGGGAGGCTCTCGTTCGAGCATGGGAACGGAGTGTCCATCGTCGACCTGTGCTCGGCGTGCCCGCTCCCACGCCTCAGAGGCTGGGCCGCGCGCCTGGTCGCCGACCCCCTCGATGTGGACGATGCCGGCGTCGGCGACGGCGACGAGCACACTGCGCAGCCGGTCGGAGGGTGCGACAATGGCCACGCGCTCCATCCTCGCGGGTTCGAGGACCTCAGACCATCGCATCGAACAACTCCACCGCGTCCTCGCCACCTCGCGCCGCGTACTGAAGCGCAGCGCGTGCGCGCCAGGCGTCAACGGCGAGAAGAGCCACCACCCCAACGCTCGAGGACACGTCCGGGGTCGAGCGCGCCGCCGAGCGCGGCACCGGAGGCCTCGAGGTTCGACCACCATAGGGTCTCTGCCCGCCACAGATCTTCGGGACCCGAGACGGCCTCGAGAACCTTGGCCCCCGCCCTGGGGACGTGCCGGGCAAGTTCACCCGGTGATGACGCTTCTTGCCAACCCGAACCCAACAGATGGCGGGCATCGCGGACAGCAGTGGGTCCCAATGCCGAAAACGCACCCGCCATGAGCACCCTGCACAGCACAAGGGCCGATCCCGAGATGGCCCAGTCGGCGGCACCAGGGACTCCATCGAGCACTCGGCGCGCCCAGCCCAACAGGAGCGCCAGGCGGACGGTCCCCAGGTCCTCTCCCCCGGGATCACCCCATGACGATGAAGCGAGCGCCCCACGAACCTCCGCTGGCGTTTGCGCCGCGGAAATGGCGGGCCAAGCCGTCGCCATGGAGCCCAGTGCATAGGGAGACGCGGCGATCTGCCCCCCTAGGCGCGCCAACCGGCCCGTCACGTTGGCGACCTCGAATCCTGTTGCAAGCAGGCGAAGTGGTCCGGAGCCGAGCGGCGGGCCCCAACCGGCCAGGATCCGCATGTGCCACAGCAAGGTGGCGAACACCGCATGCTCGGCCGAGGCCAGGTCCATTTCCGTTTTCACATCGCGCCCATAGGGCGTATTCGCCAGAGTGGAAAGCGCCGCAGCAAGGGAGTCGGATGCGGCCAGGTCGCGCGCTCCGTCGCGCCCCAGCCGTCGGCGCGCCAGGCCCCTTGCCCGGACCCCAGCTGCGACCCAGCCGGCACTCATGGCGTCGGATTTCTCGTCGGACCTGGTGCGGTCCAGTCCGTCAACTCCCCCAGGGAAAGGACACGTCGCACCAGCTCCTCCACCAGATGCGGTGTTCGCTCGGCACAGACGAGCGCGATCCGCTCCACCTCGCGCCGTGCTCCCTCGGCAAGCGCCCGGCTCTGCCCCTGTGCTTGCGCAAGTCGCACGGCCGCCGACTGTGCTCGGGCCGCATCAGCCTGGGAACGAGCCTCGACGAGAAGGGCCCGCGCTTGTTCGGCAGCTGCTGCATGACGGCGCGCCGTATCCGCTGTGGCCTCCTCGACCAACGTCGTCGCACCAACCTGCGCAGCTTCGAGCAACGCGAAGACCGGTGCCAGTTCCGCCTCGATCTCCGCGGTTCGGTCGACGGGCACTCCGGCTGGGGCAGGCGCCCCAGGCACTCCGTGGAATCGAAAACGACGGAGGATGTCCCCGACCGCTGCCACCGTCACCTCCATCATGGGATTTCTTTTGTCCGACGCTACGCCGGAACAGGAGACCACTGCAGGGTCGAATGTCACCGGCCCGTGGAGGCATTCTGGCCCGGGCACCTGCGTCGGTGCTTCGATCCTGTCGAAACCGGGACCTTGTACCCTGTCACCTCGACGGTCAGAATGTGACGCTAGGTCCATGGGGCGAATCGTCGTCGGTGTAGACGGATCCAGCTCGTCGAGAAACGCTTTGCGATGGGCGGCGGGAGAGGCGGAGCAGACCGGAGCCGACTTGCAGGTCATCATGACCTGGCACAATCCCTATCCCGAACTGTGGGTCCCCCACGACCCCTCGGGCACCGAACCCCTGGAACTGATACGTAGGGTGCTTGAGCGCACCGTGACGGAGGTCCTGGGCGATCAGCCGGCGGTACAAGTCGAGGCTTTGGCCCTCGAGGGCCCGGCGGCTCGGGTCCTCGTCGAGACCGCCAAAGGGGCAGACCTGCTCGTCGTCGGAAACCGAGGACTGAGCCAGTTCCTGGAAGTGCTGCTCGGGTCCGTCGCCCTGCACTGCGTTTCGCATGCTCCGTGCCCGGTCGTCGTGGTGCGCTGAGAAGCCCGATGAGTCATCGTCCTATCTCTTGGTCCCCCGTGGGTGCCGAGAACGTCGCAGCACCCACCTGGTCCCGAGTGGTTGAAGGGTCGGCCGAGAGGTTGCCTTGAAGGTCACTCGGCATCGGTGTCTGTCGACGGCCCTGGATGCGCTGAGAACGACAGGGTCTTCCCGGATCGCATCGCGAGGTCCCAGGAGGCACTCACGTCCTGATGGGAGAGCCCAGGCCATGGAGAGCCTTCAATCGCGTTGCCAGGGCATCCTCAAACTGCCAGTAGTGCGCCTTTATCTGATGGCGGCCCCGCCCGTTCTGGTCCATTGCGTGTTTCCGAGCGCCTGGGTCCCGGGCGCGCCTCGACGTCCAGTCCGTCTGCCGAGGCTCCCCGATCGTGCTCGTTTTTCTGGCCGAAAGACTCTGTCTGGTCGTCCCCCGTGGTGGATTCAATATGACATGATCCGTTTTTCCAACTGGCGCCCGCCCACCGTGAGTGGAGCGATCTTGGCCTGCCTCGTACTCGCGACCACGATCGCCATCTCACACGCGGCCATAGCGGGGGCGGCCGTGTACCCAGATGTCGCTGCCCAGCCCGTGGCCTTCGGCGATGCCGGCTTCTTCGGGTCGATGGGAGGGCGTCACCTCGACGAGCCGGTTGTGGGCATGGCTCCCACCCCATCGGGACATGGCTACTGGCTGGTGGCGTCCGATGGCGGGGTGTTCGCCTTCGGCGATGCCGGCTTCTTCGGGTCGATGGGGGGGCGTCACCTCGACGAGCCGGTTGTGGGCATGGCTCCCACCCCATCGGGACATGGCTACTGGCTGGTGGCGTCCGATGGCGGGGTGTTCGCCTTCGGCGATGCCGGTTTCTTCGGGTCGATGGGGGGGCGTCACCTGAACCAGCCCATCGTGGGGATGGCCGCCAATCCCTTCGGCAGCGGCTACTGGCTCGCCGCCGCCGACGGAGGAGTCTTCGCCTTCGGTGGTTCACGCTTCTTCGGGTCGATGGGAGGGAGCCATCTGATCCAGCCGATCGTGGGAATGGCCGCGGCCCCCTTTGCCCTCGGCTACTGGATCGTGGCTTCCGACGGCGGGGTGTTCGCTTTCGGCGACGCACCATTCCTGGGGTCGATGGGGGGCGAGATCCTCACCCAGCCGGTGGCGGGCATGGCGGCAAGCCCATCGGGACGGGGTTACTGGCTGGCGGCGTCAGACGGTGGGGTGTTCGTCTTCGGCGATGCCGGCCTCTTCGGGTCGATGAGGGGACAGGCGGTTTCCAACCCCATCACCGCCATCGTGGCGACACCCGACGGGCGTGGCTACTGGCTACTTCCGACCACTCCCCGGGCGGCCAACTGGGCCGTGCCCGGAACGGTGATCTACAATGTCGACACCGCGCCCGGTTCTCCCTACAAGCCGGGCGAGAAGGTGGTCGCGCTCACCTTCGACGACGGGCCGTCACCGATCTACACGCCCCAGGTGCTGCAGATCCTCGTGGCCGACCATGTGCCCGCCAGCTTCCAGATCATTGGTCAGAGCGGCGCCGCCTACCCCGACCTCTTGCGCCAAGAGGCAGCAGACGGCATGTCCCTCGTGAACCACACCTGGACGCATGTCGATCTCACCGCGCTGCCGCTCTCTGGGTGGACCGGCCAGGTGGACCAGACTAATTCCCTGCTCCAAAGCATCACCGGTCACCCGGTCCGATGTCTCCGGCCACCATATGGCTACACCGACTCGGCGGTGGTGGCACAACTGGGCCAGCGGGATCTGGCCGAGCTCTACTGGGACGTCGATCCCTCGGATTACTTGATGCCGGGCGCGTCGGTCATCGCCGAGCGAGTGCTCTCAGCGCTCCATCCCGGTGCCATCGTGATCATGCACGACGGCGGCGGTGACCGCTCGCAAACCGTCAGCGCTCTGCCAGCCATCATCGGCGGCATACGAGCAGCTGGGTATCAAATTGTGCCCGTGTGCGAAGGCTGAGTGCGGATCTCGTGGAAGTACCGCCATCACCGCCAAGCATGGAATCCCCCTTCACCGTGCGTCGAGGTGCGCGCAACGTGCCCCGGGGGCGCTTTTCGCGTCGGGGCGCCGCCAACATCTCCATCAGTGACCCCATCCCACACTTTGGCCCTCGCTGGTCCGCCAGGCCCGGGCCACGCGCCCGCGCCCGGGCCGCCATCGGGTCGTTGTCGGGTGCCTGACCTGGAGTCGCGGACCGGCCCGACCGCCGGACGTTACTTCTGCAAGCCTGGGATTCCGCCGGGCACACGAGTGACTTCCGGCCCTAGCTCAGCGGCACCAATCCGAGGAGGCTCTTAGGGTGAACAGGAAGTCTCTTCGCCGGGTCTTCGTTCCGGCAGTAGCACCCAAGAGTCGCGCCGGGAGTCGACCAGACAGTCCGCTCCGCCCGTTGCCGCCGGACGCTTCGGGGTGGAACGGCGCGGGTCCGCCCCCTCCGGACACCCGGCCGAAGGTCTCCAGACGTCGGTCGGTCATCATGTTCTCGGCGTGGCTCGTCGCGATCGTGCTGCTCGCGCTCATATTCGCCAACAGCCCCAAGGCCGCTGCTCCGACGTCGATCTCGTACTCGAACTTCTTGGTCAAGGTGGCCGCCGGCGACGTCAAGAGCGTAAAGATCAACCAGTCCAGTGGTCAGATCGACGGGTCCCTCGTCCACGGGAAGTCCTTCACGACCCAAGGGCCGCCCGGGGGCATGCCCGCGAGCGACGTCGAGTTGCTCGACCACCATCACGTCGCCCGCAACTATGTGGCTACGACCTCTAGCATCTGGCCCACCCTGCTGACCTGGGTGCTGCCCATCGCGTTGATCGTCCTCTTCTGGGTGTGGATCTCGCGTCGCACTCGGGGGCAGATGGCCGGGATAACCGGATGGTCCCAGAGCAAGGCCAAGGTGTACACCACCGAGCGACCTTCGACGACCTTCGAGGATATCGCCGGCTACGACGCGGTGAAGCAGGAGATCGGCGAGGTTGTCGCGTTCTTGAGGGATCCCGCCCGATTTCAAGAGATCGGCGCCCGCATCCCCAAAGGCGTCCTGCTCGTGGGTCCCCCCGGCACCGGCAAGACCCTCTTCGCCCGGGCCATTGCCGGCGAGGCCCGGGTCCCGTTCATTACCATCACCGGCTCGGAGTTTATGGAGATGTTCGTCGGAGTCGGTGCCGCCCGGGTGCGGGACCTGTTCAAGACGGCGCGAGAGAACAAACCGTCGATCATCTTCGTTGATGAGATCGATGCCATCGGTCGCAAGCGCGGCACGGGGCTCGGTGGTGGTCATGATGAACGCGAGCAAACACTCAACCAGATGCTCGCCGAGATGGACGGGTTCGAGGCGGCCGAGGGAATCGTGATCCTCGCGGCCACCAACCGGCCCGACATCCTCGACCCGGCGCTCCTGCGGGCGGGGCGATTCGACCGGCAGGTCGTCATCCCACTCCCTTCCCTGGATGAACGACGCGGCATCCTGACCGTGCACTGCCGGGGCAAACGGGTGGGCGCCGACGCGGATCTCGATACGCTCGCCCGAGGGACACCAGGCATGAGCGGGGCCGACCTCGAGAACCTCGTGAACGAGGCAGCCTTGATCGCGGTTCGACACGGAGGTGGAGAGATCAGCCACGCCGACCTGGAAGCCGCGCGCGACCGCGTACTCCTGGGCTTGCGACGCACCTCACTCGTCCTGGGAGAAGAGGAGAAGCGCATCGTGGCCTACCACGAGGCCGGTCACGCCGTGCTGGCGGAACTCCTGGCCCATGCCGACCCTGTGCACAAGGTCACGATCCTGCCGACGGGATTGGCGCTGGGCGCCACCCAGCAGATCCCCGTCGAAGAGCACCAGATCCACCAGCGCCCGTACCTCGACGACGCGCTCGCGGTGCGCCTCGGGGGGCGAGCCGCCGAGGAGTTGGTCTTTGGCGTGCCCTCCACCGGTGCGCAGGACGACCTCACGTCAGCGACTGAACTGGCCAGCCGCATGGTCAGGGAATGGGGCATGTCCGAGGTCATCGGCAAGATGGCGTGGGGGCCGCGTGGGCCCGTCTTCCTCGGTGAGGAGCTGATCCACACTCGCGACTACTCGGACGACACCGCTCGCGTGATCGACAAGGAGATATCGCGCATGCTCGGCGAGCAAGCCGACCGTGCTCGCTCTGTTCTCGAACAGAACCGAGGAGTACTCGACGACGTAGCTTCCGCTCTCGCTTCCCAGGAAACCCTCGACGGCTCCGAGGTGAAGCACATCATCGAGGCTGCACGGATCCCTGGATTGCCAATCGACGAGATCAGAGGCTCAAGCGCGGGGGCAGGGTCGCACGAGGTTCCTCATATTGTGGTGCCCGGGCTTCCCCGTCCCCCTCGGAAGGCACGGAGACCCCGCTCAACGAGGTCCGGTCAGCAGCGCCAGAACGACTCGACGTCCGTACCCCCACGCCGTGACTGATAGTTCGCCTGATCGAGTGGCCACACGACCTTGCCAAAGGGAGGCGAAGGCATGAGACTCGGAGCTCGCGGTGACGAGATCCTGCCCCTGAGCGACACCGCCCGTGGGTATGGCGACGGCACCAACGCACACTCAGCAGGACCCTGATGACACATTCCCCGCGACAAGACGAACGACGATCCGAGCAAGGGCACCGGCAAGCCCCCCATGCTGTCGACTGCATCATCGAAGCGTGGGGTCCCGATCGGGCGTCGTGTCTCACCGAGGCCCTCCTGGCACTCGTCGAGGTCTTCGCCGACGTTGGGGACACCGCAGCCGTCGACGTCCTGCCACTTTCTGCGGGTCCGGAATCCGATCGCGACGTGCTCGTGTCGCTGCTTGAAGAAGTCATCTCTGTGGTGGACGTCTTCCGCGTGGTGCCGATGCGCTTCCATCTGGCCGAAACGGAGGACGGCGCGCTGGCTGGTGACATGGAGGTCGTGCCTGCCGGCGAGGTCGAGCAGGTTGGTCCGGTGCCCAAAGCCGTGTCTCACCACGGTCTCGAGATCGAAGAGAAGGGAGGTGAGTGGAGGTGCCGAGTCGTGGTGGACGTGTGAGATACCCGATCCATCTGGGCACCCAAACCCTACCCCTACCTCATCGAACGGGGCACTGTGAGATCGAGCGTCAATGACTCTTGATGCCAGAAGCCAGCCACCAAGAGCAACACGAACCGGTCTGCGAAGAGTTGGGTGGGCCACCGGCGGCGTCGCCGTGGCGGCAAGCGTGGGACTCATGACGCACCCGCTCTTGCGGGGGTGGTGCCTCACTTGGGGCGCTGCGGGCGACGAACCGACTAAGACCTTGCCCGGCGACGACCTCCTGGCCGACCCGGACCTCGTATCCACCCGAGCTATAGGCATTGGCGCCCCCGCCCGTGACATATGGCCGTGGCTGGCCCAGATGGGATCGGGTCGGGGCGGCGTCTACACCTACGATTGGGTCGAGAATATCTTCGGCCTGCACATGCACAGCGTTGACGTGGTTCTCCCGCAATTCCAGAACATCCAGGTCGGTGATGCACAGAAGCTCGGCAAGAATGGTCCGGTCTTGCGCGTAGCTGTCGCCGATCCTGAATCCGCCCTGGTCCTGCGCTCTGATGATGGCAACTGGGTGTGGGCCTTTTGCCTGGTGCCCATGGGAACTGGGACCAGACTGATCAGCCGGAACCGGATCGCCACGCCCGGGGCGCCATGGCCCTCTCGGGCGTTCTACCGCTATGTGATGGAACCGGGCAGTTTGGTCATGGAGCGCAAGATGCTCCAGGGCATCAAGAAGCGCGCGGAGCGTCTGGCTGGGGAGTCCGAGGTTCAAACGCCTTCGCACCAACTCTCTCGTGGCCTTGTCGGAAATGGCCGATAGGCATCTCGGTGCCCGAGCGACTGGCCACCGTCAATGTGAAGGGTCCCCGGTGACGTCGGCATTCACTCGGACTCCCCGCCGGACGCACTCGATGGCCAGTGGGCGGGTGACCAGTCCCCCTCTGGGTCCGTGGTTTGACCTACTTCGATCAGATGACCGTCGGGATCGCGGATGTAGCAGCGGATCTCGAATTGGTGCTGTTTCGGCGGCGTCAGGAAATGAGCACCCCTGGCGCTCCATTCGGCGTACACGGCCTCGATGTCTTTGACCCGGATATTGAGGAAGCTGCTGACCCGGTCGGGATCGTGCGGCGTCTCCAGGGTGACCGCAGGCTTGTCATCGGTCGGGCCTCCCCCGACATTGATGATGATCCAGCTGTTGGCTAGTTCGACATATGTCGGCCCTCCCGAGAAGACCACCCTGCCGCCGAGTACTTCGGTGTAGAAGCGCCGCGAGCGCTCGACATCGTCCGAGACGATGAAGTGGGCCAGCACAATGCCCGCTGGGGGCGGTGGGAACTCGGCCATCTGGCACCTCCACTGGTTGGGTCTCACACCTGCGTGCAGCGGGTCTGCGGCCGATGTGATGATGAACACGGTTGCCATCTCTTCCACGGCACAGCGAGAGGCCGCCATGTTGGATCCCGATGGTGTTGCCTCCGTGCATCGGATCGGTTCATCGAGCGTATCGACAAGAACCATGTCTCGATCTCCGCCATCCCAGACCTCGCCAAGCCCTGGTGCACAGAAGGTCAAGGTCCGGACGGAACTTCTGTAGAAGCAGTCCGTCGATCCAGGTGCAACTCACCCATGGCCGGTGGGCCCGGTGCCAGTGACCGTTGTAGATGCTAAAGATCCGGAGTCCCGGCTTCGTCCGGCGCCGACCAGGTGGAGCGGAGGCGGTCTGGGCGGTGCTCGAGCACTCTCAGTCGGTCGAGCCCCACGCGCCCGGTTCCTGGGGCCCACCTTCGATCGGTACGGTGGTCGCGGCCCACCGCTGGCATCTCCCCGAGGAGGACTGAGATGGCATCCGGCTACGCCACGCCCCTGTACCTTCTCGCCTTCGACCGCCGCTCCTCGTTCGAGCGCGGTGTCTTCGGTGCCACGCGCCCACTCTCGCCAGAGGTAGGCGATGGCATCGTGAGGGCCAAGCAGCTCGTCTTCGAGGCCGACGCCTACGACGCGACCACAGGCGGACAGACGGAGGCCGCGCCGTGACCCCCCCGCCCATTCGCCTGATGCTGGCCGACGTGGACGGTACGCTCGTCACCCAGGACAAGGTCCTCACCAACAGGGCGATCGCCGCTGTGCAGTGCCTGCGCGAGGCCGGCATCCTCTTCGCCATCACGAGCGGACGTCCTCCTCGAGGTATGGCCATGCTCGTCGAGCCGCTCGATCTGCAGACGCCCATCGCCGCCTTCAACGGGGGCCTGCTCGTCGACCCCGACATGACCGTCATCGAGCAGCGCGTCGTCCCCGAGCACCTCGTCGGTCCCATCGCTGCGCTCATGGCCTCCTTCGACCTGAGTGTATGGCTCTACCGTGGTGCCGACTGGTATGTCCCCGACCCGAAGGGCCCACACGTGGACCGTGAGGCATGGACGGTCAAGTTCGAGCCCAAGGTCATAACGAGTATCGAAGGTCTCACTGGCGACGTGGCGAAGATCGTGGGCGTGAGTGACGACCACGACGCTGTGTCGAAGGCTTCAGCCGCAGCCCACGAGCGCTTCGGGAATCACGTCACGGCGGCGCCGTCCCAGCCCTATTACTTAGACGTCACCCACCCCGACGCCAACAAGGGCGCCGTGGCCCGGTACCTCGCACAAAGATACAAGCTGTCCACCGATGAGGTCGCCACTATCGGAGACATGCCCAATGACGTCTTGATGTTCGCGCACTCGGGCCTGAGCATCGCGATGGGAAACGCCGACGCTCAGGTGCAACGAGCCGCCCGTCGGGTGACGGAGACCAACGAGAATGAGGGCTTTGCCGACGCTGTCGAACGCCTCGTCCTACCTCGCGCTCCGGAGCCACCACGGCCCTAGCGTCGGACGCGTGACCCTTCGTCTGCCCGGAAGCATCTCCGCCTGCCTCTCGGCGCGACCGAGTTCCACGGTGCGGTGACCGAGGCCGAGTACGCCGCGTAAACGCCACCCCGCGCGACGTGCCCACAACGCGATTCGACTTCCCCGGCGCAGGGCAGCTCGATTTCGACTGCCGGCGCAGGGGTCGAGTCCAGGAGGCTCGAGCTCGACCGCCCGCATGGGGAGGACTTCCGGACCTCCCAGGGCGGCGGGACCGATCGCCTCGTCACGACTACATCAAGAGGTCTTGCCAGTTGGCTGGAACCCGTCCGGCTGGTCCAGGCACGGGTTGGTCGAGGGGATGATGCTGTGGGGGTGCCAGGCGGGGCCCTTGCATGTAATCGTTCGTTCGGTAGTTCCAAAACCAGTCCTCGCCAGGCTCGAAGCTGCGGATGACAGGATGACCTGACGAGGTAGCGTGCGCAGTGGCGTGCTGGCCGGGCGAGTTGTCACAACATCCAATGTGGCCGCACTCTGCACACCGTCGCAGGTGGAGCCACCAACCCTCAGACTCGAGACACTCCACGCAACCGGTCCCGCTCGGAGGGACCTCTGGATCCAAGGAATTCGTCATGTCTGCACCTCCTGCTACGTAGCAGTCAACGGTAGGTGAAATAGCTAACGTCTGGCACTGGAATGACGTTGATCTCGGTCAGCCCCGACTCGTCGCACAGTGGGTGGCCTTTCGGCCACCGTTCCGAACGCTGCGGTTCATCGGATCCGGCTGGATCTGGTCTCTGATACGTTCGAAGGACTCGCGCTCGGTGATCCGCTTGATTGCTGCGATGGACACAAGCAGGGGCATCGCCACCGACAGAGGCATCCCTTGGAAGTTGCCCGGCGACGTTGCCTACTTCGAAAACCAGACCACGACGGGGCTCATCGTCATGGGCTGGGCCACGTACAACGAGTTCTCAGCCCCACTGCATGGTCGGGACAACTACGTGCTGACCCGCGATCAGGGTCGCTTAAAGTCCGGCTTTCGACCAATCTCTACTCTGGCTGACCTGATGACGAGCAACCCCAACGACGATGTGTGGATTATCGGAGGGGCCTTCGTATTTGGACAGACAATCTCCCGAGCCGACGAGCTCTTCATCACCCAGGTTCTGGGGGAATATCACTGCACGAAGTTCTTCCCCGACTATCGCACCGGATTCACCAGGTTCGAACAGAGCAAAGACCAGGAGGAGGGTGGCGTCCAATACCGATTTGAGAAATGGCGCCGGAACACCCAAACCGTATCTTGACCTTGCCCCCAGAAATTTGGACCACCTGATATGGCAACTTGGTTCAGGTCCTCTCGTGCAGGTGGACACGGGTGGCGTTCGTGACGCTCAGCGCCAGCGCGCACTTTGCTTCCCCTCCGATCCGTGGAGGGCCTCGACGTCCGCCCCGACCATCTCGGCCACCTCGAGGGCGGCTATCAGTACGCCGTGAACCGCTGGCGAGTGGTTGAGAGCAGCGAGCACGATGCTCCCACGTTCAGTGTTCATCAAACCCGTCCTAGTGAGAAGATGACATTTCTTTCGAGTTGAACGGTCATGGCAACCAATCGCGGGACCTAGCGTTCGTGTCATAACACGAAGCGGTCCGAACAAGTAAAGGCGTGAGTCCCAGTGATGGCAATGAAGCACCTGAGACACTCTCGACGGAAGATGGTGGAACAGCCATTGCTGTCTAGGTCGCAGTCCGTCCTGGCGAATGCCAGGCTGGTCGACGAATCCAGACCCCGCGGCAAGCGAGGGAACACGAGAGACGCCATCTGAGATGCCCTGGATGGGTGACGCTGTGACATCGAGGTCCCACCCACTGTCTGAGGCCTTCTACACGAGCGGCTCGGCGTCGGCCATGCTCGGCGGGTGGATCGAGCCACTGCCACGTGACGGCCACACCGTGGGACTGCCGGCAGGTCGGGTGACATGAGCACCGGCACCTCCACCGATCGGGCCGACGGGCCCTCACAAGCACCCCGGAGCCGCCTCTCTGGACTGCCGCCGGGATTGGACCGGCGGTTTGAGGCGGTCGTCGTTTGGAGTACCACCTCCACGATCCCGACGCGGCTAGCAAAAGCCCTGGTGGCTCTCGGTGAGGCTGGTGCCCTTGTGGGTGTGCTCGCTCCCGAACCCGTAGAGGAGCTGGCCGAACGACTCACGAGGCCCTCCCGCGGTGCCGCCCCGCTCCTCCTCGCTGACAGCGGCGGGACCGGAGTCGCCATCGTCGACCACTCGGGAGTTCAGCGCCTTGGGGTACCGCAGCGCGTTGGGGATCTCGCCACTCTTGATCAAGTCGGCGAGGCCCTTGTCGAGACGCTGGCCGGGCTGGGATTGGCGGCCACGGCACTTCCTCGCCCCGCCGGCTCGCCGAAGGTCATCGTCGAGCTCGTCCACGACCCGGCACTGCGAACGACGTGGACGAGACTCAAGCAGCTCCTCCTGGCCCACGGCATCCCGGGCGTGGCTCACATCGCCGACCTCACCATCGAAGAGGCTCGCCGGGCCGGGCTCGTCGACCCGCGGGTGGTGGTCGGGGGCACCACGGTGGAGATCGCCCTCGTGGATGCCGGGGACGTGGCCCTGGGCATGCTCGAAGAGCTGTGGCGGCGGGGAGTCGACCCCCAGTCGGTCCTGGTCGTCGTCGATGGGTTGGCGGGCGTGCCCCACCGCCCCGCCCCCGTCATCACCCCGGACGTGCGGGCCGCGACGGTCGTGTTGGTGAACGGCAACCGGGGTTCGCCACGATCGGGGATGGTGGTGCTTACGGGCGGCATGGCACGCTTGCACCAGCTGCTGGCCGACCAGCTGCGTCGGCGGCGCCAACGAGCCCTTCCCGAGGCCACCACCTCGTCAGGCTGGTCCCTCGCTCTGGAGGGATTCGACATCGAGCACCAGGGTGTCCACGAAGCCCTTCTCACACTGGCCGATGGCCGCGTCGGGACCAGCGGTGCGCCACTCGCCAGTCACCCGAGCCGGCACCCTTGGGTCATCGCCGCCGGCGTCTACGACGGGGACGGCCCAAGTACCCGCTTACTCACCGGACCCGTCGCCTTCGAACTTGGCAAGGTTGACGCCGGGGCGCCACTGCGGCGCGTTCTCGACTTGCGAATCGGGGTCCTGCACGAGATTGCCGGTGCCCAAACACATGCCGTTGAGAGCGTGCGGTTCGCCTCGCTCGCCCGGCCCACCACGGCCCTCCTACGAGCCCGATATCCGACTGCTCTCCGTGCCGGACCTCCGCTGCTGGCGGCAGCCGACGACCCCACCCATGAGCAGGGTCGCGTCGGCAAGGCCATGTGGATGCAGGTCGCTGGCTCCACGGGCGGGATCGTGGCGGCGGCCGCTCAGACTACGTCGGCGAGGCCCGGCTCGGTCGATGGAGAGACACCTCGCAGCAAGGTTCTCGATCGCGTGGCCGTCTACCGATGCGACACCGACACCCTCCCCCATCCTTCTCCTGCCGTCGATGCCGTCCGCCAGGCCGCCACCATCGGCTTCGACCAACTCCTAGCCGAGCATCGCCAGGCTTGGGCACGCCGGTGGGAGGACGCCGATGTGGTCGTCGACGGAGACGACGAGTTGCAGTTGAGTATCCGCTTCGCGCTCTTTCACCTCATGGCGTCGGTCGCTGACTCCGGGGAGGCGGCTGTCGGCGCCCGAGGCCTGACGGGGACGGGCTACCGGGGCCACGTTTTTTGGGATGCCGACACCTTCGTCCTGCCCTTCTTGGCTGCGACGCATCCGGCCTCGGCCCGGGCCATGCTCGAATACCGCCTGCGGCGGCTCCCCGCCGCCATCGAGGCGGCGCACGCCGCGGGCCGCGCCGGGGCCCGTTTTCCGTGGGAATCCGCCCGCACCGGTCGCGACGTCACGCCGACAAGCGCCCGAGACCGGGCCGGACAGATCGTTCCCATCCGCACCGGCCAACTCGAGGAGCACATCGTCGCCCAGGTGGCGTGGGCGGCGTGCTGCTACTTGGACTGGTCCGGGGACGAGGAGTTTGCCCGGGGGCCGGGCTGCCGAATCTTCGTCGAAACGGCTCGGTACTGGGCGTCGCGGATCCGCCTCGAGCCAGATGGGAGCGCCCATATCTACGGAGTCATCGGCCCCGACGAGTACCACGAGCCCGTCGACGACAACGCCTTCACCAACGTCATGGCCCGGTGGAACCTGCGCCGCGCCGCCCAGGCGGTTGAAACGTACGACGCGGACAATGTCCACATCAACGAGCAGCAACGCTGGCTTGAGCTTGCGGACTCCCTGGTCGATGGCTACGACCCTGACACCGGCATCTACGAGCAGTTCGCCGGATTCGGGCGGCTCGAGCCGTTGGTCATCGCCGAGGTGGCTCCGCGTCGTCCGATCGCCGCCGATCTGCTGCTCGGGGCCGAGCGAACCCGCGACGCACAGGTGATCAAGCAGGCAGATGTCCTCATGCTCCACCACCTCGTCCCCGATGAGGTGGTGGCCGGCAGTCTCGATCCCAACCTCCGCTTCTACGAGCCCCGTACCGCGCACGGCAGCTCGTTGTCCCCGGCGATCCACGCCTCGTTGCTGGCCCAGGCGCGGGACTTCGACCGCGCCCTGCAGGCGCTGCGCATCGCCGCGCGCATGGACCTCGACGACCTGACCGGCTCCACGGCCGGGGGCCTGCATCTCGCCACCATGGGCGGGACGTGGCAAGCGCTCGCGTACGGATTCGCTGGGCTCCGCCCGCGCGCCGGCATGCTCCACGTCAACCCGGTTCTGCCCCCCTCGTGGTTGGCCCTCGAGCTGCGTGTACGGTTCCATGGCAGCAGGGTCCGCATCCGCAAGGAACGAGCCCACCTCTCCATCTGGAGCGATAGGCGCATCTCCGTGGTCGTCGGGGGCACACCGTTTGCCGCCGGACCCGGCACGCTGTCGTTTCGTCGCCGCGGACCGCGATGGGAGCCGATGTCATGAAAAAAGTCATCGCCGCTATCGACAACTCGGCAGCCTCGCGGCCCGTGTTGGCCATGGCCCAGGCCGTCGCATCGGCCCTCGGCGGTGCGCTCGATGTCGTGCACGTCACCGAGGACGGCGACGAGACCGCTCGTGCCTCGGCCCAGGCCACGGGCGCGGCCCTACACACGGCCGTCGGTGATCCGATCGAACAGCTCGAATTGGTCGTAGCTCACAAGAACGTCGTGGCTCTCGTCCTAGGAGCCCGCGGCGGCCTCGGTGGCCCTCGGCCGGCCGGGCACCTCGCCCTCGCGCTCGCGGGTCGAACCGACAAGCCCGTGGTCGTGGTACCACCCGACGCCCGACCGCCACAGCATCTGCACAAGGTCCTTGTGGCCATGGAGGGCACGCCCGGCAAGGCCCGCGCCCTCCAGCGGAGCATCGAACTCTCGACCGGTGCGGGTCTCGAAATCGTGGTGGTGCATGTCGATGAGGACATCCCCAGCTTCACCGACCAGGTTCAACACGAGACGGAGGCCTACGCCCAGGAGTTCTTTGCCCGCCACCTCCTGGGCGCACCGCAGGTCCGGCTGGAGCTACGCATCGGTGTGCCGGCCATAGAGGTACTCGCCGCCGTCGAATCGCTGCAAGCCGAACTCGTAGCCGTGGGTTGGCCCCACACGACTGATCCCAGCCGGGGCACCGTGGCACGCGAAATCCTGGAGCGGAGCTCGGTCCCCGTCCTCCTCGTCGCCGTCACCTGACCCGAGAACCCGGATGTAGGACATGGCGAATGCTTGTGACATGACGGAGTGGTGCTCAACTCCGCGAGGGCCGCATCGTAGAGGGTTGCCGGTCTCATGCAACCAAGAACTGCCCACTCTCCAGGATCTGGGGCCGAACTGTCGCCTAGCGAGGGAGACTGAGAGCATCCTCAGAGCATCTTGTGCGCGCCTGTGAACCATGGGTCCCACCCGCCCGATAATTGCTGAGTCTGTCCTGGCTCATGACCCAGGCGAGCGTGTGAACAAGCCGGTGACGGCCCTCGTGCCGCTCAAAAGGCCGTGCGGCGTAACGAAAACGATCGACACCTGACCTCCCATTCCGTGACCTAGGGCCCGACGTCTTCACGGCCACAAGACTGCGCGCATGACCGCCCGACTAGTCCTGATCGCCCTCCCTCAGGTACTGCGCTCGCTCTTGCTCTCCTGTCGATCCTGTCGATCCTGTCGATCCTGTCGATCCTGTCGATCCTGTCGTCGACGGGATCTCGAGCTGCTCGTCACAACTCGAGATTGCGCTCCACCGAGCTCATCTTGATGGCCAACTTCAACGGAACCGGCGCTACAGATGCAACGCGCATGAACCCGAAATGCTCGTAGAACGAGGCCGCTCGTTCATCCAACGCGTCGACCACGATCGCTCGCGCCACCGCGAGCGAATTCGCCGCGAACGCACGGCTGATGGCGTCCCATAGGAGTTCTCCCCCTATGCCTCTCCCCTGTGCTTGTCGATCCACGGCAAGGCGAGCGACCAGCACGACGGGGACCACTCGTGGGCCACCTCGCGCGACAGACGACGGGAGCTCTTCTTCCTCAACCCGCCCCATGGCCAAGCTGTAGTAGCCGATCACCCGCCGGTCGCCTTCGTGGAGGACAAAGGTTCGGGCGGTGTTCATTCGATCTGCATGTGCCGCGTGGTCTCGAAGCCATTCGCCCAGGGACGTCTGGCCACTATCGAACTTACTGAGATCGTGGACCGCGGAGAGGCGCTCCGAGATCCATTGGGTCATCGTTGTACAATCCGTCGTTCTCGCCGCGTCAGCCGGGCCAGGGCGGGAATCTCCTCGGCGGGGGTGTCCAACCAGCGGTAGAAGGACTCAAAGACCTCGGGAGGCAGCACGACGGTCGACTGATCGGCCATGACCCGTTCTGCAGCCTCGTTGGCCGCGTCGAGCACGAATGCGCTCACTGACTTGCGGGTCACCGATGCCGCCCGCCGGATCCGCTCGGCTGCCTCGGGATCTGCTCGCAGTTCAAGCCTTTCGGTGCGTGTGGGTGTCATCAGAATCCTTCGGTCTATGTACGGTGATTGTACGGTGATTGTACGGAAGCATATCCCTAAGAGGGAGGAGTCGGAAGCACCGGTGTCGGAGTCGCGGATCGAGGAGGCGTGATTGGCAGCCAGCATTGTCCCTGGTCAGGGCCGGTCGCGGCGGCGATCCCGGAAGGGCGACGTCCATAGTGCCAAACAACCTGGTGGTTTCCCTTCGATGTCCTTGCGCTGCCTGCCGATCCCGCTCGCACCCGGGTGGCGATGACGTGCTCGGCATTCGCGAGAGTTGAGTGATTGCGGATGATCTGACCGATCAGAGCCTTCTCAAGGGCCGCACTGCACCCGGCATATCAAGCAGTTCCGGTCGGTCAATCCTGGGATCCGCCAGATGCTCTACGGCGGTGTCGGGCGGTCACCAGCGGCCGTTCGCCGTGTTCTGACACTCCGAACGAACAATTTGGGCACGGCTTGGCCTGAATCGATAGGTGATGAGCGAATGGCGTGGTGCCTGGCCAGGCGCTCGCGAGGAGGCTCCTTCTAGCCGACGAATGTCTTGAGGTCCTTAACGAGCTTGTCCTCGATCTCGATGTTCCAGGCGCTCTCGGCGACGTCCACGACGAGGAACAGGTCTGAGATCAGCAGCGTTTCGATCGCTGCCACCCCAAGGTGCTGGAGCCATTTACCGATACCAATGCGGACAGTGAAGTCATCGGCACTCCCCGTTATTGTGATGGTCATCGCGCGATCTGCATCGACCACCCCTCGCAGGAAGCCGCCCTTCTTGGCCTGGATCACCACACCCTCGGCGCTCGGCGAGGAGGTCTGAACCGTAAAGCCGTCGGTCTTTAGGTACCCCTCGATGTGGGACTGCACAGCGCTCGGCTCCGTGCCCTTGCCTTGGAACCGCTCCACCTTCTCACCGATCATGACTTTCCCCTTCTTGTTCGTGGTCCTGTCGTGTGTCTAGCGCGGTAACGCTGATGAGCGTGACTTCCCAGCGGACCACTCATAGCGAGGAAACTGACTCGACCTGATAAATCGCGCTCATCACTGCGTCAGCAAATCTTGAGGCTTCACGGATGTACTCGCCGTACCCTACGCTGTCGATGACGACCAGATCCCCACCAGACAGACGTGTCCTTCACGCTCACACATCGCCTTCCCCCATGGATGCCCAGGTCGTGGCGATTCGACCAGCCAACCGTGAGCCTCCAGGCGAACTCTAGCGCCTCCTCGACCTCCTTTTTGGGATGACGAGGTCTATCTGTCATATTGACAGACTTCAACAGAGCGTTGCCATCTGTCAACGCTCCAAATCCATGTTCACCGTCGCGATCGAATACTCCGGCAGTCCGGGATTCCCCTGGCGCGCCCGGCGCTTCGGCCTTCGGGCGCTTCTCGCCGGACTGAGTGGACTCGTGTCGCGCGCTCGCCGGCCGCACCGATCGCTCGATCAGCGAACTCCGCTCTCAACCTCGGCTCTCAACCTCGCCAGCGCTAGCCTCTCATTCTGGTGTAACGGAACTACGAAAATCGGACCGCCTCGGTGGCCTCATCCACGAATACAAACTCGCTGCGAGAGGCCTCGGATGACATTCTCGGCGCCACAGGTGCCCCAGCATCGTATTCTCGCGGGACGAACTCCTCTCAAGGAGCGGTCACCTGTAACACGTCTCCACCCGCGTAGTACAGGCTGCGGAAGCGACGTACACCCGATCGACTCACAATGGTGAGTGTGCCAGTGCCCACCAGCGCTGGGACCGGTACCCGCAATATCGCCTTCCCGGTGGTGTCAGCCGTGGCGCGAACCGGACCTTGGTCGGTGTCGAGCGTGACCTCTGCCCGCGATGGGGCTCCTCTCACGATCACCGGAGCCACGTCTGCGACCCAGAAGTCCTTGAAGTTCGAGACATAGCTAATGCCGCGGCCCTGCACCTCAAGGTACGCCTGAAACGGAGCCGGATCATTGATGTGTAGATTGTGGCTGGAGTACACTTCGCGCTGACCAAACCACACGGTGAGACTGCGGTGTCCGTCGGTACGGATGGTGACCTGCTCGGTCGACGGCACGTCGATGCGCAGAGGCTCCTGCCAAAGTCGATCGGTGTCGGCTTTGTCGACAAAGCCGTGAGCCGAGCTCACCTGCCACGTGCTCTTGCCGCGGGACGAGAGCGCCGACACGACCACGTAGTTGATGGATCCGTTTCGCTGAGTGGAGGCCGACTGCACGGCGAGGACCGCCTCTCCGACGCCGTCACCGACAGGAACGGAAGGTCGCGACATCACGGCATGCCAGGCCACGTTCGTCCCCGCGGCAGGCAGTGTCACCGCGAACCACCCCGCCCAGCCCGCGTGCGAACGCACCCCGACGTCGAGCCCTCGGGCAGTGGCCTTCACCCACCCGACACCGGCCGCGGCAGAGCCGTTGAACACGTAATGGTCCAGGAGCTGACGGTTGGGGATCGCGGTCTCGAACGAATCGGCCATGGCCAGCCCCGAGTGCGCGAGGGTCAGCCCGTCGGGCATGCGGCGGGCCGGAGACGCGGCGGGCCACACCGTGAGCGCGATCGTGACCAAGACCATGGCGAGAGCACCCGCGGTGACCTCGATCCGCCACAGATTGGCGCGTGCCCGCGCTCCGCGACGATGTCGAAGGCGTCGGTCGTGGCCCTGGCCGGTGTGGGGATAGTGCGGTGGTGACATCGGCGAGAGTTGAATTACCATCGTCGATTCCGTGGCGCTCAGAGGATCCGGTAGTAGGTCAGGTCGGCCAGCGCGAACGCCCGGTACGCGATTACGACGGCGACGCACGCATAGACACCGGCCCCGACAACCAACCCGGCAACGGCTGACATCGTCGGGCCCGCCCAGAAGGCGCTAACCGACGCTGCGATCAGGGCCAGGAGGCCCGCCCAGGCCGCCGCAAGGGGTCCGATCGGCGCCGACAGGGAGAAGAGCAACTGGCTGCAGAAGAGCCCGGCGCCGAGAAGGAGATACCCAATGGTGCACGCCGCGAGCAAGCCCGAGTGTCGAGCAAGGTCCCCGAGGATGGGAAAGGTCGCGCCGAGGCGAGGGGCACCGGCGATGACCGCAGCGCCGGCAGTCACGGCAAGACCGCCGAGCACGATCATCTGCTCCCGCCAGTACCGCAGCACTTTCTGGCGGAATTCCGCGGTATCTGCCACTGTGAATTGCGACAACCACGCCGAGAACTGGCGCGTTAGCAGGTGTTCGGTAGCTGCAACGGTCTGGGCCACCAACGGCACGAGCACCACGATGGCCACGCCGCTCGTCATGGCGAAGGGCGCGTTGAAATTATAGCGGGCCTCGAACAAGCCGCCGCTGACGAGCTGAGGCACGACCACAATAGCGAAGAACGCCACACCGTAGAGTCCGTAGGGCGCCACAGCTCGGAGCAAGGCCGATCCCGAAGGCCGCCACAGCGCTGCCGGTGCCGAGGAGTCGACACGCAGAAGCCACCACACGCTCGCCATCCAGCACACCGCTGCCATCAACGCCACCAGGCGGACCTGCCAGACGATGAGGACGGTGGGGTCGGTGTAATACCCCGAGTGGCTGACGAACCAGATCAGGACGGCCGCCCCTCCTCCGACGATGATCCCGATGGAAAGGAAGGCGCGTCGCACGTAGAAGGCCGCCAACCCGAGCTGCAAGGCGGCGATGGCAATAGCGGCGGCGAGCCCCAGTCGAGACGTCGCGGGAGTGCCAGCGCGCAACACGTCGTTGCGAACCAGGTAGAGCGCCAGACCCACAAGCGCCGTCACGACCAGACCGAGCTCGAGCGCCCATCGGGTGACCCGTACCACCATGCCCTGGTCGCCGAGGCCGATGTAAAATGACGCCCTTCGCCCGAAGGCCTGTATGAAGGGCCCGGTGACGAGAAGCGCGACGGCAGTGGCCAACGTCACTGCGTCGGCGATCGAGGGAATGGCAATAGTGGACGACCAGAACGAGACGCCCGCGATCAGCAGCGTCGCCAGACTCACCAACCAAGGCGAGGAATAGGCGAGCCCCCGTGCAAGGTCAACGGGTCCGGGTGGTCGGGACCGGACGGCGACCGGTGCCAGTGGCCGGCGAGACGTCGTGCATGAGTAAAGGGGGATGAGGGCGAAGACGCGCTCAGCCAAGGTATTGAGCCCGTCGGATCCAAGGGCGCGTGCCCGTCGGTTGGTGTAGCCACAGGTTTCGAGCACGACGGCCACTTCCACCGCGTTCAGCGGTGCCGGGCAGCGACCTATGACCGTTCGGGCAGCGATGTGAAGCCCGAGCTCACCGGTTTCGGTGTTGTGGAACGTAGTCGTGGTCATGAGACCGCATGTGCCAGGGCCCGGTCCGAGCCCGACGAAGCAACTAGCACCGATTCTGACGCAGTCGTACCAGACCGCGGCTCACCCGAGTTCACCTGCTCACAGAGCCCGTTGTAGACATCGTCGTAGGCGTCGAACATCCGCTGGGCGGTGAACAAATTGAGCGCACGCTTGCGCAGCCAGTCACCCAGATGGCGACGTTCGAGCGATGACGCTCCGAGAACAGCGATCAATGCTTCGGCCATGGCAGCGGGATCGCCGGGTTCGACCACCATGGTCGTCCCCCTGCACTGCGTCGGACCGAGGGCCTCGGCGACACCCCCGACGGCCGTGGCCACGATGGGTCGGGCGGCGAACATCGCCTCGACGACCGTAAACGGAAAGGCTTCGGAGATTGACGAAAGGCCGATCACGTGTGAGCTTCCGTAAGCAGCCGCGATGTCGTTTGTAGTGCCCTCAAAGGTTACGGCGTCGGTCAGGCCGAGCTCGTTAATCGCGATCTGACACTGCTCTAGGTAGGTGGGAGTGGTCGCCGGTCCCCACAGGCGAAGCCGGGCATCGCGGATAACCTGTCGCACGCGGGCGAACGCCCGGATCAGAGTCAAGACGTCCTTCAACGGGTCGATGCGACCCACGAAGCCGACCGTGGGTGGCCCATCGGGCTCCGGCCATACGTCGATTCGCGCCGGGTCGACACCATTGTGGATCACTTGGATTCGCGCCGGGTCGACGCCAAGGGCCTGCTCCCAATCGGCGTTGTAGCCGCAGACGGGCGTGAGCACGTCGGCCTCCCGGTAGGCAAGTTCGACAACAGCCCGGTAGAAGTTGGCAAACAGCACTTTGGTCCCGAAAGGCTCGGCGGACATTGCCATTAAGCGCTCGCGCAGGTAGATGCCGTGTTCGGTGAGCACTAGGGGCGTCCCGTAGCGGTATTTGGCGACGATGGCCGGCAGCGCGCACAATGCCGCCGCCGAGCTGTGAGCGATGTCGCAGACGGGGGTGGGTGCGGTAAGAGGAAGAAGATAACGGTAGAGGGTACGGGCGAAATCCAACGCCGGAGCAAGCCCGGTGCGTGCATGAATGGGGTTTGCCTGGAGTCGATCGAGCAACAGCGCCCAGGCTGCGGCGTCACCGAGGGCGCGCCTCAGGTCGTAGTTCTCCGCAAAGTGGGCGACGGCGGACAGACTGTCACCGAGTGCCTGGGGATCGGCTTCGGGCGCGGCCAGGCAGTCGACGAGGTGCTCCCAAGACGGCAGGAACCGATCCCGGACGATGGGGGACGACGTCCTCCGTGCTCGGCGCCAGCCTTGACGCCGAGGCAAGTATTCCTCGGCCAACTCCAACCCCCACAGCGGAATGGGCTGCAGTGTGACGTTCGCCGGGGGTCGATACTGGATGCGGTGATGAGGGTTGTCGACCAGTGCCCCGACCTCGAAGTCGTATTGCGGCAGCCCGTGCACGAGCATGTCGACCCAGGTGGAGACGCCTCCGAGCACGAACGGGTATGTCCCTTCGGTGGAGAGATAGATCTTCACGCCGACTCCGTGTAACCGAGGGTCTCGCCGATGGCGATGGCCTTCGACAAGCACGTGTGGGCGAGAGGGAGGTTGCCCGCCTCGAGGAAGCACCGGGCGCTCTCGCGATAGGCCATAAACACTCCTTGCGGGAGGGTTTCGGGCTTCTCCGCGATCTCCATGTACGCCTTACCCGCCAGTCGCTGCAAGCGATTGGCGTGATCGCCGCGCCCTGCTGCATGTGCGGCCGCCGCCGCAGCTCGGTACGCAACGGCCGCTCTCTGTGGAGCGCCCGCCGCAGCTGCCTCGGTTGCCTCGGCCTCGAAGGCGGCCAACGCTTGGGAGTGATCGGCGTCGCGCGAGGCGACGAGCCCCCGTACCCACCCATCAGCTCCGGCAGCATCACCGGATATCGACCGGGAACCCGTTGCGTTTGTGGATAGCTCCTCGTCCACGGAGAACTGGGCCTCGTTCACGTTGGTGCCGTAGCGCAGGTGCCACCGATCACAATGTGCCTGGATTGAAGCCGCGGCCGGTGCGCCCATCTCGCTGAACAGTTCTCGCAACAGGGTGTGACTGGCGGCAAGGGAGCCCAGGAATGTTGGTGCCAGATCCGAGGCGTAGCCATCGGGGCTTACGCGGCCGTCATGGAAATAGGTCGACCCGATCGCCAGGACGACCCTCTCGGCATCGCTGGGGCCACCCTCGACCGGCCCGACCTTTTGGATCCTGGCGGGCTTGCGCTGCTTCTTTGGGGTCGGCTCCTGGTCTGGGGCGGTGATGATGGTCACGTGCCCTAATCGGCTTGGACGCCCAGGTCCTTAACAAAGGGCGGCCTGGATCCTGGGATGGCCTCGGTGAATGACAGAGCCATCGCTCAAGCCCAGGTCGATCGACGCCGAAAGACAGCCAGTGGTGCTGAGAGACGCGCCCGGTTGAGCGTCGAAATTGCCAACCAACGTCGAGGAGCGGAGGACGTGTTGTCGTGGCAGCGCCACTGGTGAGAGGCGAGTCGGTGGTGACGCGTGACGTCGAGCGCCGCGCCCGGACGCAGCTCTCGCCCGGACCGACGCACGCTCGGAAACTCGGTCGACCGTGATGGACGCCGGTCTGGTCGGTAGCATCGGGGCGCAAGTCTTCAGCCCGGCGCTCGACGCCGTCGTCGCGGCGGTAATCGTCGCCGTTGCCGTGGTGTACGGCCTGTGGTCGAGCCACAGTCTCAACCGGGGACCGCGCCGCTCAGCGTGGCTGTACCTCGGGTCCGGGCTCATGTGTCTGATCGCGGGGGACCTCGTTTATGCCCTGCACGGGGGCGGGCCGCCGACGCAGTACGGCCTTCCCATGATCATGAGCACGGCAGGCGGTCTTCTCGCCGTCGTCGGGCTCGTGCGTCTGATCCATCAACGGCTTCCCGAACGGTCGTCCGACTCCATGGCCGAGGCATTGCTCTCGACCTTGGGACTCGGGTTCGTCATCCTGGCGCTCGTGGTCATCCCCTCTCAGGGGTGGCACCCGGGGCGCCAGGTCCCTGCGATCCTGGCGCCGTTGCTGGACCTCGTCCTTCTTTGGCTCGTCTCCAGCCTGGTCTCGCTTACCGAGCGCCATCCAGTGAGCTACCGCTTTCTCATCGGGGGGTTCTTCTGTCTCCTCGTCGCCAACGCCAGTTACGCCGCGCAGGCGCTCTCCGGCGGGGCGCCGTCATCGAGGCTCGTGGGGGCCGTAGCCCTCCTCGGGGCGTGCCTGTGGGGAGCGGCGTTCGTGCACCGATCCCAGAGGGCTGCGTTCGATCCGGTGCCGTTGCGCTCGGTACGTCCCCAAGGGTTGCGGGTGGCGGTGCTCGTGGCCGTGGGGCTGGTGGTGCCCGCCGTGCTCAGTGCCCAGTCCATCTTGGGCATCTCCGAGCACGAAACGGCACTGGTCATCGGCTCGACCCTGCTGCCGTCACTGTTGGTTCTCTACCTCCTGCACCAGGTCTTCACCCACGCGGCCGCCGAATACCGGGCCCAGCACGATTCGCTGACCGGCGTGTGCAACCGCCTGCTCTTCGAGGATCGACTGCAGCACGCCCTGGTGCAGGCCAACAAGTCCAACAGTGCGGTCTCGGTCATGTTCTTGGACCTCGATCGGTTCAAGGACATCAATGACAGTCTGGGCCACGCCGTGGGCAACGAGCTTCTCAAAGCCGTCGTCAAGCGGCTCCAGGGCTGTCTTCGGGAGCACGACACCCTGGCACGGTTCGGCGGGGACGAGTTCACCTTCCTCATCCCCGACAGCGGGAGGAAGGACGGACAGGTCGTCGACTTCGCGCAGCGGCTCCTCGACCGGTTCGAAGATCCCTTCAGCGTCGGCGGGCGACGGCTGACGGTCAAGGCCAGCATCGGCGTGGCAGTGTCCCCGTGGGACGGCGTAGACGCCGACACCGTCCTCAAGCACGCCGACACCGCCATGTACCAAGCCAAGGCCGCGGGGCGCAACACCTATCAGGTCTTCGATTCGGGGATGAGCGCCCGGGCTCGATTGCGCTACGCGCTTGAGGACAGCCTCCGGGCCGCGGTCGAGTGTGGTCGGCTCGCCGTGCACTACCAGCCCAAGTTGTCCATGGCCAGCGGCGACATCGTCGGAGTCGAGGCGTTGGCCCGCTGGCGCCACCCCAGCCTGGGCTTCATCCCCCCGTGGGCGTTCATCCCGCTCGCCGAGGAGACGAGTCTCGTCGCCACCCTGGGCGAATGGGTGTTGGACGTCGCCTGCCGCCAGGCCCAAGGTTGGCAGGAGCAGGGCCTGCCGGCGATACCCGTGGCAGTGAACCTGTCCCCGCGTCAGTTCGCCCATCAGCCCGTGGTGGAGATGGTCACCCGGGTGTTGAAGAGGACCAGGTTGGATCCCTCGTTGCTGGAACTGGAAGTGACCGAGAGCGTGCTCATGGAGCGCGTGGACGAGGTGGTCGCCAGCCTGAACGAGCTGCGGGCACTCGGTGTGCGCTGCTCGATCGACGACTTCGGGACGGGATACAGCGCGCTGACCTATCTGGCCGAGATGCCGATCGACGCCATCAAGATCGATCGATCCTTCATTCAGCGGATCGACGGCGAGGCCAGCGGCAACTCGATCGTGGGTGCGGTCATCGCCCTGGCCCACAGCCTCGACCTGGTGGTCGTGGCCGAGGGGGTCGAGACCGACGACCAGCTCCAGTTCCTCGACGCCCATGGCTGTGACCAGGTGCAGGGTTTCCGGTTCAGCCCCCCGCTCCCGGCGGAGGAGATCGTCGAGCTCATGCGCAATCCCGCCACGGTGTTCACCGAATGGAGACGCGAGGTCATCGCCGTTCCGCTCCCCATCTCGGGTATCTCCCCCGCTCGCCTCGAAGCGCTGCTGGAGACGATCATGTTGGACCGCCAGTGGCCGTCGGAGCTCGACAGCGAAGCGATCGAGGCGGTTCTGACCGCGCTGCATGCTGACGGGCTGACCAAGATCAAGACCCCACGGTCGGGCCGCTCCCGGTCGGCCAAGGTGGCCGTCAGTACGCTGGCGAGCTTGGCGTCGGTCTCGGGCGGGATGGCCGCCGCCGCGCTGGCCGGGCCCGCCCAGAGCTGCGGGGCCAGGCTTCTCGACGAGGGATCCGCCGTGGCCTTGTCGGCGACCTCGCCCGGTCCGGTGGACGCCGAGTCGGGTGCCGGCGGCTCGCGCCCCGATCTCGACGGTCCGATCCCCGAGCAGATTCCCGAGGCCCAGACGGGCTCCACCTAGCGACGAAGGACCTTGGCGAGACCCTCCAGGTAGAGCACCGGCGGTCCACGCCACGTTCCATGAGCAATGCCGCGCTCTATGAAGCCGACGGATAGCAACGAACGTCCAGGTCACCGGAGAGTTTCAAACTTGTTGAAGAAAATTCCCCAAGTTCGGTGCCGTCGGTGCCGATACGAACAGGCAGCAGTCCGGCATGTTGGCCGCTCCGGCAGAGCGACCCCAGCCCAAGAGTGTGACGCTGCCGCCTACCTGTTTCGTGTGGGCTAATGATAAAGGCGACCCGTGCCGATGTTCCTGCAATGTGGCGACGCAGGCAGAGAAACAGGTCCGCAACCGATACGCCGCGCGCAACCGTCACCTTCGTGGCTGCGTCCACACCCGCCGAGAGCGACACTTTCTTCGTGACCCAGGCGTTGAGCGCCACCGACATGGCCCAGGTCACCGACGACCTTGGCCCGACCGACACGTCTGAGGCGGCGGGCGCGCCTCACGGCACCGAAGTCGCTGGCACCGCCGACACGTCCGAGCCGAGCAGCAACTCCACGACCTTCAGCAGGTTCAGGACTCGGTCCAAGACCAGGAGCGCCCCCAACGCCACCGACATGGCCCAGGTCACCGACGACCTTGGCCCGACCGACACGTCTGAGGCGGCGGGCGCGCCTCACGGCACCGAAGTCGCTGGCACCGCCGACACGTCCGAGCCGAGCAGCAACTCCACGACCTTCAGCAGGTTCAGGGCTCGGTCCAAGACCAGGAGCGCCCCCAACGCCACCGACATGGCCCAGGTCACCGACGACCTTGGCCCGACCGACACGTCTGAGGCGGCGGGCGCGCCTCACGGCACCGAAGTCGCTGGCACCGCCGACACGTCCGAGCCGAGCAGCAACTCCACGACCTTCAGCAGGTTCAGGACTCGGTCCAAGACCAGGAGCGCCCCCAACGCCACCGACATGGCCCAGGTCACCGACGACCTTGGCCCGACCGACACGTCTGAGGCGGCGGGCGCGCCTCACGGCACCGAAGTCGCTGGCACCGCCGACACGTCCGAGCCGAGCAGCAACTCCACGACCTTCAGCAGGTTCAGGGCTCGGTCCAAGACCAGGAGCGCCCCCAACGCCACCGACATGGCCCAGGTCACCGACGACCTTGGCCCGACCGACACGTCTGAGGCGGCGGGCGCGCCGATCGATCACCGCATCAAGGGCCAGGTGCCCAACGGCCCTCGCCTCCAGCGGCGCGGCATGGCCCGGGCCCTGCTGTCGTTGTTCTTGGTGGTCGGGATGGCCACGGCCGTGGTGGTCGGTTGGCAGTCCAAGAGCGCCGCGGCCCGCCAGTCCCACCAGTCGTTCAACGCGCAGGCGTCGGGGATCGTCGCCAACGTGACTAAGACTTTGCAGCGCGACACCGACCTCACCACCAGCATGCGAGCCGAGGTCGAGCAGGACCCGGCCATGACCAACAAGTCGCTCGAGTCATGGTTCTCCGCCCTCACTCCCGCGGGGCTCGCCAACGCCACCGGCGTGGCCTACATCGAGAAGCTGTCACCGCTCGAGTACTACTACTTTCGAGCCGCGATCAACTCCGACCCGACCGGGCCCGCGTCGGCCGGCGAGCCGTTCGTGATCACACCGAGCTCGGCACAACCCCCGTACTGTCTCACCCGCCTGCTGGCGTTGAGAAGCTCACGGCAAGGCGCGGGCGACCTGGCACTACCCTCCGGCCTCGACTGGTGCTCCACCTCTGTCAACGGCGCGCTCACGTCGTCGGGGAACACCGGTCAGCTGGAGGTCACGCGGATGCTCGGACCCGACGAGGGTCGGGCGCTGGGCTTCCAGGCTCAGGACGGCGGGGCACCGGGAAACTCCGACATCGAGACACTCAAGACCCTCGACCAAGCCTTCGGCTCGACCGTCGTCGTCCTCGCACCCGTGTACGAGGGGCCCACGCCCACCACGGTGGCGGGGCGTGTCGACGCGCTCGAGGGCTGGGTCGGGGGGATCTTCGACACACGAGAGGTCCTGGCCGGCGCGGTGGGTGCCCACAGCGACCTGCAAGTGACACTGGCACGAGTGAACGCCGGATCCGGCCCCGAGGTCCTCGCCACCACCGACACCGCCAACTCTTCGGGAGGCCTAGTCGACACCATCCCGACTGCTGCCGACGGGCGCTGGATCGTCACGGTGCGCCTACCGCTCTCATCGGGGTCGGCGTCGGGGACCACCCGCGGGCTCGCCGTCGGGAGTGCGATCCTTCTGGTCACGTTGATCTTGTTCTTCGTGCTGCGCTCGCTGGTCGTGTCGCGACGCCGGGCCCTTGATGAAGCGGCCGAGCAAACGGACGAGTTGCACCACATGGCGCTTCACGACGTGCTCACGGGGCTCCCCAACCGGTCGCTCGTCATGGACCGCGCTGATCAGATGCTGGTGAGGAGTCGCCGGAGCCAGCTGCCTATCGCGGCGCTGGCGGTGGGCGTCGACCGGTTCAAGGAATGCAATGACGCCCATGGCTACCAAACGGGGGACGAGCTGTTACAGGCGGTCGCTGATCGCTTGCGTTCGGTGCTGCGAGAGGGCGACACCTTGGGGCGGGTGCGCGGCGACGAATTCACCGTGCTCGTCGACGGTGCCTCCCTCGCGGCCGGGCCCGAGCTCGTGGCCGAACGGATCCTCGAGGTCGTGCGTAAGCCCTTCTACCTCGGCGAGGGCCATCTCGAGCCCTACAGGGTGTCGGCATCCGTCGGTATCGCCCTCGGGCCACGGATCGACGCAGAACATCTGTTGCAGGACGCCGACACCGCCCTGTCCGAGGCCAAAGAGGCGGGGCGAGACCGCTACGCCGTTTTCGGTCAGGACATACCCCAAGCCATCGAGAGCCGTCAGGCTTTCGAGAACGAACTGCGCAGCGCGATGGTCCAACACCAATTCTTCCTCCGTTACCAACCCATCTTCGACATCGACACCCGCTCCACCACGGGGGTCGAGGCCCTGCTGCGGTGGCAACACCCCACCCGCGGGGTCATCCCGCCCGATCATTTCCTCCCCATGCTCGAAGAGAGCGGGCTCATCGTTGCCCTCGGCCGCTGGGTGCTCCAAGAGGCGTGTCGGCAAGGGGCAGCCCTGCATCGCAGCGGCCATCTCATCACCATGTCGGTGAACATGTCCGCACGCCAACTCGAGTCAGACACCCTCGTTGCCGACGTCGGTAGGGTGCTCTACACGTCGGGGTTCGACCCACATGCTCTGGTGCTCGAGATCACCGAGACGACGATCATGCGCGACACGTCGCTCATGGTCGATCGGCTCATCGCCCTGAAAGGACTCGGCGTCCGGATCGCCATCGACGACTTCGGCACCGGCTATTCGTCGCTGGCCTACTTGCGCCAATTCCCCATCGACGTCCTCAAGATCGACCGCTCGTTCATCAGCTCCCTGGCCACGACGCGCGACTCGTCGATGCTGATCCACACCCTCGTCCAGTTCGGCAAGACCCTGGGCCTCGAGACCATCGCCGAGGGAATCGAGGAGGAGGGGCAGATCGACCCGCTTCTCGCCGAGCAGTGCGACACCGGCCAGGGCTTCCTCTACGGCCGCCCGCTGTCGCCCGCCCAGCTCGACATCTTCCTGTGCACCCACCTCACCCAGGAGGCTCCGCTCTGGGTGGTCCCTTCGAAGCAGGCAGCTAGAACCTAGTGTCTTGACTTGCTCATTGATGTATTCCTCTCGCTCTGACAGGTTGGACCTGAGTCGAGCAGCCCGACCAAGGGGCTACCCACCCGGGATCACCACCGTCGAACAATACCGCGCGGCCCGATCACTCGACTGTCCGATGGTAAATAGCGCATCACCGGCATGTTGGAGCGGTTAGCGACTCTAAGCGCTTGCCATCCGATCAGTAACTCGCTTCCGCAGCCCGTATCGTGCATGATGCCCAGATGTTCTTGGCCAGATTCCCGCGAGACGCTCCGGCGCCGTCGTGTCGAATTGGTCCGCGTCGATCTAACCGGTAACCCAGAGAGTGGCCGCGCCCGCCGGAGTTGCCGGTCCAGTGTGCCCGCGGTGACAGCCGGACGCGAGCAACCCGCGCCAGGCGAAGAGCCCCATGGTTCTGCAGGACGGCCGAAAGGCTACCCGGCAGAGCTGGAGGTAGACGTCCGCGTCGCGGACCGCCGCCAGATCCATATCCGCCCGATCCTGCCTTCTGACGCGCCAACGCTGGCTGCGGCGATCGCCGGCGCTGACGCCGAGACCCTCCGGCTTCGCTTTCTCGGGTGGCGGCCGGTGCTCGATGACGCAACGTTGCGGTATCTCGTCGAGGTCGACTATCAGCGACGGCTCGCTCTGGTCGCGCTCGACTTGGCCGGCAATGGAGTTGGGGTTGCCCGCTATGAGGGCGGACCAGACGAGGGTGTCGCGGAGATCGCTGTTGCCGTCGACCCCGACTGGCGGGGAGTCGGCCTCGGGTCCAGGTTGCTCAGGATGTTGGGAGAGGCGGCCGTGGCCCGCGGCTTCCGACAATTTGTCGCCTCCTATTTCGTAGACAACCGCGACATTGAGGGCCT
>CAWESO010000008.1:0-295069 GCA_963811775.1 uncultured Acidimicrobiales bacterium
TCCCGAGACATCGGGTTGCCGGTCGTCGTCGCCGATCATCCACAGCACATCGTCACGACCCAGGAGCTGCCTGGTCAGCCGCGCCACCTGGCGAGGACTGGCATCGAAGGCTCGGGCTACCGCGGCCAGGGCGTCCCGATGGGTGAAGGTCGAGGCGAACAGCGTGAGGGGTGCAACGCGAGCTGCCGTCGGATCAGAGAGGTCGTAGTCGGCCAGGTCCACCGACCGCTCTCCGGCCAGGACGGCCAGGATCTCCTCGCGCTCGGTTTCGGACACACACGCATCGGACACAGAGACGCCATGGCTGACACCCAGGGCCCCGGTGATATCGCTGCTCGCGCCTGGTCTCGGCCCTCCGGTCTCGTCGGTGACGGTGACCGCGGCGAGCTCGGTCGCCCACCTGTGGCGAAGCACGTCGCTGTGCTCGAGGTGGCCGGGCTTGTGCGGGCGGGTGGCGAGGGCGGCGACTTCGGCCGCTCGCTGGGACTCGAATCCGGTCTTCTCGAGGGCGGCTTCGATCTCGACCCGACGCTTCGAGAACGCCCGCAGGACGGTTCTCGGGATGTCGGACAACTCCCCCAGTCCGTTGCGCCTGACAGACCACGACACACCGAGAGGGGCCAACTCGGCCCGTAGCGCAGACTGGTACATGGCGGTAGCCGCCTTCTGCCATAGATACAGCTGACGGGCGTCGGGGGCTGACCACCGCCCGTCTGTCCCACGCACGACGTTGGGGATGAGGACGTGGGTGTGCAGCTGCGGGTCGCCGTCGCGGCTCGTGCGGTGCCGGAAGCCGGCGGCGATGAACCCCCTGGCCCTCACCAGCTCCTTCCCGTCTTTCCCACGACGGACGTAGGCCGCCTCGGCGGACAGGTGATCGATCACACCGGCGATGGCCCGGTCATGCGCTGATGACACGACGTCCCGGACCTCGGGTGACCCGAACGCCCACAGGAGCGACACGCCCTTCGGAGCGGAGAACGTCAGATCGAACCCGGGCCGGCGGCCGCTCCGGCGCATGATCCCCAGATCCTCGCCTCCACCCCCCCGGCCGTCGAGCAGGTTCCGCAGCGCTTCGGAATCCACGACGCCAGTCAGGTCGAGGGCGGCCGACGTGGCACCGATCCACTGTCCCGGGGCTTCTCCGCGGCCCAGGTAATAGTCGTCGACCGAGTTGGCGACATTGGCCAGGTAATAGTCGGCCCCGGTCACCACACCCAGGCGACCTATCGACAGCACTGCCATCGTCTTCGATGACCCCAGACACACGACGAACGGTCCATGGGCCGCCATGATCCGGATCGATGTCACCCTGGACATCACCCTCGCAGGCTGCGGCGGTATTCCAGTTTCGACTGAGGGATGGTTCTGGCGTTGAAGGCGGATCGTCACCCTGTCGAACACGGACAGGGTGGGCGAGGCAGCATCAACAGATGCAGGGGTGTGAGTTTGATTCGGGTTGGTCGAGTCGACGGAACCGACTTCTGGTTGTTGCGCCCACCTACTGTCGATACCGGATGCCCCGCACACAGTCAGGGATCACCGGAACGATCTCGGTATCAAGCAGTCCGGACGATCTGACGCCATTCCGACCCGCAGCAAGACGGGTGATCTTGATCGGCCTGAGGTTGGTCAGGCTGGCCCCCCTCCGGGCGCACAGAACTGGTATTCCCGACATCACAGACATTGCATAGCTACAATGACTGTATGGCTACCGCTACCCGCCCCGGAGACCGATCGAAAGCTCAGTTCGACCAGCTGGCCGACGCCGTCCTCACCGCGAGCCGGGTCCTCGTGGCCGTGGCCGCCCGGTCCCTGGCTGAGCACGAGACGGAGGTCTCTTTGCCCCAATACCGGGCCCTCGTGGTCCTCGGGTCCCGGGGTTCGCAGAGACCGGTCGATCTGGCCCAGGCTCTCGCAGTCGATCCTTCGACCGCCACTCGCATGTGTGACCGTCTCGTGCGCAAACGCCTGATCACTCGCCGGCGCGACGTCGTCGATCGCCGGGTGGTGCTGCTGGATTTGAGCACCTCGGGCCGGCGCCTGGTCGACCGAGTCACCCGCCAGCGGCGCCACGAGATCGGGCGCATCCTCAAGGCGGTGGATCCGGCCGAGCACGACGCTCTGGTGCGCGCCTTCACCACCTTCGGCGTTGCCGCCGGTGAGGTCCCCGAGAACGGCTGGCAACGCAGCTGGGAGTTGTGACCACGTCCTCCTCCTGGCTCCTGTGGCCCAATCACGAAACGAAGCACTCAGCGGTCAGGGTGATGTCGACGTGGCTGCGGGGTTCACGACTCGGGCTCGTTGTGATGGCCCTGGTCGTCGGGGCCGGTGCCGGCGTCGGTGCCGTCGGGTTTCGATGGCTGATCTTTGCGTTCACGTGGCTGGCCACCGGAGATGAGCAGTTCGGACAGCAGGGTCGTGTCGCCAGCATGCATCTGCCCTGGTTGGGAATCGGATTCTTTCTTCTGATACCGGTCATCGGCGGCCTCCTCTACGGACCGCTGATTCAGCGTTTCGCTCGCGAGGCCCGGGGACACGGTGTGCCCGAAGTGATGCTGGCCGTGGCTGAGAACGGCGGGCGGATCCGTCCCCAGGTGAGCGTCGTGAAGGCCCTGGCCTCGGCGGTGTGCATCGGCACCGGCGGATCAGTCGGCCGCGAGGGTCCGATCGTCCAGATCGGGTCGGCCTTTGCCTCGTCGCTGGGACAGCTCGTCAAGATGTCCGAGTCCCGACTGCGCATCATCGTGGCCTGTGGAGCGGCCGGCGGGATCGCCGCCACCTTCAATGCGCCGCTCACTGGCATCTTCTTCGGGTTCGAGATAATTCTGCGCGAGTTTTCACTCGACGCTCTGTTCGCCACAATCCTCTCCGCTGTCACCGCTGATCTCGTCAGTCGCGCCTTCTTCGGTTCCGCACCCTTCTTCGCGCAGATACCGCACAACCTCTCGATCGCCCACGATTCCAGCTATCTGCTCATAGGCCTCCTCGGGCTCCTGGCCGGGCTCATCGGAGTCGGGTTCAAGACATTCCTGTACGGACTCGAGGATGTCGCCGACAGGCTCTGGAAGGGTCGACCAGAATGGGCCAAGCCGGCGGTGGGCGGTGTGGCGCTCGGTGCGCTTCTCCTCGCCCTACCCCAGATGTACGGGGTGGGCTATCCGGTGATGAGCGAGATCATCGCCGGTCACGATGTCCTGTGGCTTGTTGTCATTCTCATGGTGGGCAAGATCGTGGCCTCCAGCCTCACCCTCTCCATTGGAGGCTCGGGCGGGGTATTCGCGCCGTCGCTGTTCACGGGGGCGGCCGGAGGCATGGCCTTCGGAGTGACTGCTCACCACCTGTTCGGGTCGGTCGTCGGACCGCCGGCCATCTACGCCGTGGTGGCCATGGGCGGCGTGTTCGCCGCCGCCGCCCAAGCCCCACTCACGGCCATCGCCAGCGTGGTGGAGATGACCGGCAACTTCACGCTGGTGTTGCCCGTCATGTTGGCTGCTGGTATCGCCGCCGCGGTCTCGAAGAGGTTCTCTTACGGCAGCATCTACACAACGAAGCTGCTGCGACGCGGCATCGATATCGAGCGACCCAAGGCCACCGGCGTGCTGCAGTCGCTCACCGTGGCCGACGTCATGCAGCCGCTCCCCCAGGGGGTGCGCACCGAGCTCGCGCCCCATGCGCACACTCAAACACAACCCGGTGTGACAGACGGTATGCAGTGGGAGGCGCTGGTGGGTCCGGTGACCGTGACCCGTCGACCGCAGACCCTGATGTCCGACGAGACCCTGGAGCAAGCGCTCCGACAGCTCGATCTCTACGGGCTGGTGGGGCTCCCGGTCCTATCGCCCGACCGTCATCATCTCACTGGCTGGATGACGCGCCGAGATGTCATTCGCGCCATTGCGCAGAACCTCAGCGCGTCAGCAAGTGAAGCAGAGAAGGGGACACTGGCCGCAGAGTTCGCCATCGACGACCCGGAGTCGCATGTCCACGAAGCCCCCAACCCCTTGGAAGGCTACGAGGTCATCGAGATCACCATAGGTCCCCGGTCCCCTCAACTGGGGCGCCGCTTTGCTGATGTCCCCTGGCCACTGGGATCCGTGGTGGTCGCCGTCACCGAAGGGAGCGAAATCATTGCTCCTCGAAGCGACAGCGAGCTGTGCGTCGGCGAACGCGTGATCTTGCTGGCCCCCACGAGCGATGACACGACGACACCGCAGGAATCCGATACTCCCACCCACGACCAATGAGCTCATGCTGAATCGACCTGGACCTGTCCTTCGCTCCCCTGTTCCGGCTTCCGGTCTACCTCTACCGATGGAAGCTGGGCTGGGTGCTCGCCCATCGCTTCTGCTGATCGTCCACGAAGGTCAGCGACGGCGCCCTCCCATGAAGTCCTCGATAGCCTCTCGATCCGACCCCATCTCTTCCTCCCTTCCAACTCGACAGCGCGTTTTTCGACGCAAGGATGCGCTCGGATCACTGGGGCAATCCGGTGGAACCTGCTGGGTACCGAGCGCAGGCCTGCAAGAGGTTGGAGAATGATCACAATGGCATCCGACAGCGCGCCCCCTGAGGCCCCTGACGCGAAGTCAGGACCGAAGCCTGATGCGAATGACAATCTGAAATCTCTGCCCCTGCCGGAGGTGGAGGAGCGGTTGGGGTTCTCGCCGAATGGCCTCACACAGGTCGAGGCGCAGAAGCGGCTGACCCAATACGGGCCGAACGAGATCGAGGAGAAGAAGGCCAATCCGCTCCTGAAGCTGCTCACCTACTTCTGGGGCCCGATCCCGTGGATGATCGAAGCGGCGGTGATCCTGTCGGCGGTGCTCAAACACTGGCCCGACTTCTTCATCATCCTTGTTCTTCTTCTGGCCAACGCTGGGGTCGGGTTCTGGGAGGAACACCAGGCGGGCAAGGCCATCGACGCCCTAAAGGCCCAGCTGGCGGTCAAGGCCAGGGTGATACGCGACGGGAAGTGGGCCACCCCGCCATCGAGTGAGCTGGTACCGGGCGATGTCATCCGCCTCCGCCTGGGCGACATCGTGCCGGCCGATGCGCGCCTGCTGGCGGGCGACCCGGTCGAGGTGGACCAGTCTGCGCTGACCGGTGAGTCGTTGCCCGCCACGCGCTCATCTGGTGAGGCGGTGTTCTCGGGCTCGATCATCAGACAGGGCGAGATCGGCGCCCTGGTCTACGCCACCGGTGCGAACACGTACTTCGGCAAGACGGCGGAGCTGGTGCAGGAGGCCCAAACGGTCAGCCACTTCCAGCGGGCCGTGCTGAAGATCGGCACCTTCCTGATCATCTTCGCCGTGACCCTCGTGGCCGTGATCATCGTCGTCTCGGTCATCCGCGGCAACCCGTTCCTCACGACGCTGCAGTTCGCCCTGGTCCTGACGGTGGCCGCCATTCCCGTGGCCATGCCGACGGTGTTGTCGGTCACGATGGCCGTGGGGGCGCGCCTGCTTGCCAAGAAGAAGGCCATCGTGAGCCGGTTGGTGGCCATCGAGGAGCTCGCCGGGGTGGATGTGTTGTGCACGGACAAGACCGGCACCCTGACCCAGAACAAGCTGACCCTGGGCGATCCGTTCGCCGTCAACGATGGGCCTGCCGAGCAAGTCATCCTCAATGCCGCCCTCGCATCGCGCGCCGACGACGCCGACGCCATCGATCTGGCCGTACTGGGCGGCCTCAAGAGCGATGGGGCGCTCCAGGGATATCAGGTGGTCCACTTCCAGCCGTTCGACGCGGTACGCAAATGCACCGAGGCGGCTGTGACGGCGGCGGACGGAACCTCGTTCAAAGTGACCAAGGGCGCCCCCCAGGTGATTCTGGAGCTGTCCGCCAACGCAACACAGGTCAAGGGGGACGTCGACCAGGCGGTCAACGAATTCGCCACTCGGGGTTTCCGTTCGTTGGGCGTGGCCCGGGCCGAGGGAGAAGGGCCATGGCAGTTTCTTGGCGTGTTGCCCCTGTTCGACCCACCACGGCAAGATGCGAAGGCAACCATCGCCACCGCACGCCAGATGGGCGTGGACGTAAAGATGGTCACCGGCGATGCGCTGGCTATCGCCCAGGAGACGGCCAAGGCCCTGGGGATGGGCACGGACATACTCGATGCCTCTGGCCTCGGCGATGTCAAGCGTGAAGAGACCCCTGCGATGGCAGAGTCCATCGAGAGCGCCGACGGATTTGCCCAGGTCTTCCCCGAACACAAATTCCACATCGTGGACGTCCTGCAGAAGCGGCATCACATCGTCGGCATGACCGGTGACGGCGTCAACGATGCCCCGGCGCTCAAAAAGGCCGACTGCGGCATCGCCGTCTCCGACGCCACCGATGCAGCGCGCGCCGCGGCCTCCATCGTGCTGACCACCCCCGGACTGTCGGTGATCATCGACGCCATCAAGGAGAGCCGGAAGATCTTCCAGCGGATGAACAGCTACGCCGTCTATCGCATCGCAGAGACGCTCCGGGTGCTGGTCTTCGTCACTGCCGTGATCTTGATCTTCAACTTCTTTCCCGTGACAGCGATACAGATCGTGATGCTGGCATTGCTCAACGACGGCGCGATCTTGTCGATCGCCTACGACAACGTTCGGTACAAGAACCAGCCCGAGGCTTGGAATATGCGCCTCGTGCTCGGTATAGCGACGGTGCTCGGCATCGTCGGCCCCATTGCGGCCTTTGGGCTCTTCTCCCTAGGCGACAAGGTGTTTCACCTCAACCACGCGCATCTTCAGACGCTGATGTACCTGACACTGTCCGTTGCTGGACATCTGACGATCTTTCTCGCTCGCACGCGTGGCCCGTTCTGGTCGATACGCCCCGCTCGGGTTCTGTTGCTGGCAGTGCTTGGAACGCAAGCGCTGGCGACCATCGTCGCCGTCTATGGCATATTCATGACACCACTCGGCTGGGGATACGCAACCCTCGTGTGGGGCTACGCACTGGCATGGTTCCTAGCGACCGATCGCGTGAAACTGCTGGCGTATCGGATCCTCGATCCGGTCAAGACCGAGCCATCGTCCGGTGTGACACCGCCGATCGTCAACGCGAGCCATTGAGCAGCTCCCACAGCGGTGGCAGAGAGTGTGGAACTCAAGCTCCGTCGTCGTCTCGGCTCCTGGTCTGACAAAGTGGCATTACTCACCGTCCGCCCCCGCGGCTCCGGGCGAGGAGGGATCATCGAACGCGCTTGACAGGGAAGCCAGGTGGGAGGGGATCACGCGCCTGGTGAATTTCCGGTATGCGGCTTCCGTTGCGAATGACCCGACCACCAGTCCCCCAACGATGACCACACCCCAGGGGTTGCGGCTCCTTTCTTCCACTACCAAGGCTGCGAGCGAGGCGATACATGCCACGGACGCTGTCACGGCAATCATGCGTTGTGTCGTGCGTTTGGCCAAGCGAGCTGCCGCGGCGTTGACCGCGGCGAAAATGATTAGGAACGCCGCGCTACCGGTAAGAGCGATGCTGCTGAGGTCAAAGGCATTGGCGACAACGAGGGTGAGTCCTGTGGTGACCAGCAGGCCTTCAATGGGCCGGTCCCAGACCTTCTTGTCGAGGGCCTCCGGAAGCTCACCCGATCGTGCGATTGTCCACGAGAGCCGAGCAGTGCCATACAGCGTGGCATTGATGGCAGACGTAGTGGAGAGCAAGGCCGCCACGGCCACCAGCACGAAGCCGGCGCTGTCCAAGGCCCGGACGTGCGGCCTCGGCGAGGACGTAGGAGCTCGCGCTGCGGACCTGATCGATGGTAAGGGACCCAACGGTCACTATTGCGACCAGCACGTACAACGCGATCACGATTCCAACCGAGAGATAGAGGGCACGCGGGAGGGTCCGCCGGGGATTGCGTACGTCCTCAGCGGCGTTGGAGATGAGTTCGAACCCCTCGTAGGCGACGAAGATCACCATGCCGCCACCAATGATGGCGAGCGGATCTTCCCACTTGCTCGGCGAGAGGTGGGACCAGTCAGCACCGTGGAAGGCAGTGGCCACAACCAAGACCAGAATGGCCAGCTTGGCGGCCACGGTCCACTCCTCGGCGCGACCGACGATCGAGGCACGGGCGATGTTGAGGATGGCGATGATGATAATGATTCCGCTCAGGAGGAGATGGTCGACCGCTCCTGACGGGCGCCCCGGGAGAAGGCTGTCCGCATAACCGGCAAAGGCCGCGGCGTACAGCGAGATCATGACGACGTAGCTGAGCCACAACAGGACGTTGAGACCGCCAACGAACACGCCTGACCCGAAGGTCTCGTTTAGGAACGCGACGGTCCCGCCACGGCTTGGGTAGGCGACAGAAAGCCGAGCATAGGAAGTAGCCGTGAGGAATGCCACACCGCCGGCGATGAGAAACGCGATGGGGGCCGCGCCACGTGCAAGTTCAATGGACAAACCGAGAACGGCGAAGATTCCGCCGCCGACCATTCCGCCGATGCCGATCGCCACCGTGCTCGCAAGTCCGAGTGACCGGCGTGGCCCATGCGGCTGGGCCGACAAGGAAGCATCCCTTGGTGAAGCGCTCGACACCAAACGAATCCTAGTTGCGTGTCCGCTACATGGCCCAAAGTCCCATCCGACAGGGCCTAGCCATCCTTTGTTAGTTGGATGTACTTGAGTTGAACAGGCCTAATCTCCGTGCCGGGCTATGCAACTTCAATGAGCGCTGCAAACCGTCCGTTGCGTCCACGGACGTGGGCAGACCCGATCCAAGAGCGAGCGGCTTCTGCGTCTTCCACTCAACCGATTTGATGTTCCTATACCAGGCCGTGGCGTTCGTAGGATCGGTCGCGTACCCAGCGACATCAGTCCGGGACCGATCGATCTCGATGGTCGTTGTCACATCCACCGGCATACCACGACTGTGGCAGGGTGCACCGGTGGTCGCCGCGGCGTGGAGCACCTCCTGGGCTCTGATCCAATCGGCTACGTTTGGTATACTGCGAACAGGCGTGGTCACACAGACTCGGTCGGGATCACCCATGTCGTTATGGGTGGGGAGGGTGTTCAGGCGTACGGGAATGCCGCAGGTGGTACGTCCCCCAGGCTGAGTTCCACTGGCCGGATCCGGGATCGTTCCCAGCCGCGGATAAGGCTCGGGTCAGCTTTGGGCGGCGGTGCACGACTCCAACACTTTGCGAGCGAGAACACCGTCAAGCTCTCTCGCTGCTCAGCGATAGTCCGGGTTGGCAAAGTCGAAACGGCATCCAGCGTCCCACGCCGAACGCTGGTTGCCGTGGGCGGGGACGCCGCCCGAATCTTTGAGCATCCGGGCCAGGTGAAGAAGGTTCCACGTCATGAAGGTGGTATTGCGGTTCGTGAAGTCGTTCTCTGGGCCTCCTGATCCAGGGTCGAGATACGAGGGACCCGGTCCGACGTCACCGATCCACCCCGCGTCGGCCTGGGGCGGGATCACGTAGCCGAGATGTTGCAGGGAATAGAGGATGTTCATGGCACAGTGCTTGACGCCGTCCTCGTTTCCGGTGACCAGGCATCCGCCCACGCGGCCGTAGTAGGCGTACTGGCCGCGTTCGTTAAGGAGGTGGGAGTTGCCATAGAGCCGTTCGACGATCTTGGTGCACACCGAAGACTTCTCGCCGAGCCAGATCGGCGTGCAGAGCACCAGGATGTCGGCCTCCATGACCTGGGCCGAAATGGTCGGCCATTCGTCACGCTCCCATCCATGCTCGGTCATATCCGGCCAGACTCCGGTGGCGATCTCGTGGTCGATCGCTCGGACAGCGTCGACGGTCACCCCCTGGCGTCGCATGATCTCCATCGAGATCGAGGCGAGGCCCTCCGTATTGGAGATTTCCGGTGATCGCTTCAGGGTGCAGTTGATGAACATCGCCCTCAGGTCCGAGAAGTCCCAATGGCTTTGCCGGCACAGTTCTTCTTGCATGGCGTTGAGGGTCATGGAGTCCTCCCGATACGAGTTATGAGCTCAGTCTCTCCAGGTTCGAGGACGTTACGAAGCCTCTCCGCGGTTCGCCAATGCCGGGTGCTCCAGTCGACAACAACCTGTCGACGGCATCGGCACACTGCGAGCAACTCCACAGCGCATCCCCAACGCCAGCGGCGGCGCCCCGTTATGCCGGTGGGCGCCGCCGCTGGTTCGGGTCTTCTTAGAAGGCGACGATGCCCTCGCCACCCACCGCGCCTGCCACGGTCACAGATCCGACCTCGGTCAGGCTTCCGTTTCCGTTGACCTGAAACTCGTCGACGATTCCCTTTCCGCCAGTCTGGACGTAGAGGAAGTGCCCATTGGCGGTGGCCGAGCTGTCGACCGTTCCTGCGTCGGTGGGAGTGAATCCGAGCAGGGTGAGCTGGCCGTTGAAGCCCGATTGGTAGCCGCTCGTGGAGTTGCTGGCGGTGTTGCCCGTGAAGAAGAAGCTCCCGGCGGGAGTGACCCAGCACAGGCCGGGCTGTCCGTTGGCGACAGAGTCGAGCTGGGTCACGGTGCCGTCTCGGTGGAGTCTGAATGTCACCACCGCGCTGGGACCGGCCTCACCGATGACCAGGTGACCTGCCTGGTCGAAGGTGATGGCGAAGGGGACCGTGCCAGGCTCGGAGTTCACCACCGGGGAGTGCGAGAGGCGACCGTCCCACCCGACGCCGAAGACATCGATGTCGTTGCCGACGGCGTTGGCCTTGGTGGTCACGATCAGCTGCGTTCCGTCAGGCGAGAAGGCCACCTGTCCCGGCGTGTGGGTGAACTGTGTCGTATCGGTGGGAATGGTGAGGCCCAACGACCGCGTTGACCCCCGGATCGGGTGCAGCCTGCCCCCTGAGACCCAGTAGCCCGATACGCTTCCGCCGTCTTCGGCGTTGAGCACGTAGACAAGGCTTCCCTGGACGGCGATGCTGACCGGGAAGGTGCCGCCCGAGTCCACCACCTGGCGCAGGCTGAGTTGGTCTCCGGAGACGGAGAAGACCGACACGGTATTGCTGCCGGCATTCACGGCGTAGAGCAGGCCGTGTACGGGATCGGAGGCTAGCGAGCCTTGCGAACCCAGGTGGTCGACGGCCGAGCCGTTCAGCACCCCGCCGAGACCCCCCGTGGCGTAGGTGTTGGCCAGATCCAAAGTGCCGTCGTGATCCCGGTGATAGGCGACGATCTGGTTGCCGGCGATGTTGTCGGTCTGGACGAAGACGGCGTGATCGCCGCCACCTCCCAAATGGGGACCAGCGGGACGCACTTCGGCTCCGGCAACGGGGGCCACCCATAGTGAAAGACCCAGGGCCGCCCCGGCGCCCAGGGCGAGACGAGTGAATCTCCTCATGTGCATCTCCTTCGTCGGCGACTCAAGGTGTCGACATACAGTCCCGAGATGGGGGCCACGCGTTACGTTGGCGCCTGGGCCCCCCGTCGCAACCCACCCGATGTAACGCCTCTGAGGGGACTGAGGACTGAAGGGCGATGCCCAAGGTGCCAAGGGAACGACCGACGTCCGAGACACGATGGGCGTAGCTGTTGGGCGCGGCCCGCGTCCGGTCGTGGGGTCCTACGCTTCGCGCCGTGGAGATGGATGGCGAGTTGCTCAGCCGGGTCCGCACCGGTGACGAGGAGGCGTTCGTGATGCTGGTGGCCCGCTACCAGCAGCCCATGCTTCGACTGGCCTGTTCCATAGTCTCCAATCAGGCCGTGGCCGAAGAGGCCGTCCAGGACACGTGGCTGGGCGTGGTTCGTGGCATCGAGCAGTTCGAGGGACGTTCTTCGTTCAAGACCTGGCTCTTTCGGATCCTCGTCAACCGCGCCCGCTCGGCCGGTGCCCACGAGCCCTCTGATCCCTCGATCGACACACTGCGAGCTGTCGACCCGACCCGTTTCGATGCTCAGGGCCAGTGGGCCGATCCCCTCGACCGCTGGGCAGAAGAAAGCGAAGACCGTCTCGACGCTGCCACCTGGGTGCCGATACTCAAGGCTGCGCTCGATGAACTGCCTCCCCGTCAGCGCCAGGTCGTCATGTTGCGAGATGTCGAAGGTTTTGCCAGCGACGAAGCGTGCGCCGTGCTCGGAATCAGTATTGGCAACCAGCGGATCTTGCTGCACCGGGGACGATCACGCCTGCGAGAGATCCTCGATGCCGAGATGGAGAAGAGCTGACCGTGTTATCGCTGCGCCGGAGAGACATCGTGTGTCAGCAAGCGGTCGAACTCGTCACCGACTATCTGGAGGGGGCTCTGTCGCGTCGAGATCGGCGCCGATTCGAGGCCCACCTCAAGGCGTGTCCAAACTGTGCTGCCTACCTGGAGCAGATCAGGACGACCATTCAGTTGGCGGGCCAGGTCGAAGCAGAGGACCTGACCCCCGAGGCAAGAGCAGACCTCACCGATCTCTATCGGCGTTGGCGCTCCGAGTAGGTGCGCTCCTGATAGTCGGGGATGTCGGATGAGACCAGTAACCGGACCCATGCGTGTCGCTCCAGCGTTGGCTACCGAGCGAGCCGCTCCCGGATCTGGCCGCTCACACCAGCATGTCCCGGGTGCACCTCCAGGGAAGTCCGCAGGTGCTCCTCCTGGACGAGTCGGGTTGCTTCGGTTGGCCTAAAATGATCCAGCCGAACGCCCACCGACGAATGGTGTGCGTAGCCAACCAACAAGGAGTTCACTTCTCGTGATTGCCATATACATCGTCACCAAGAATATGACTCGTGAGCAGCACACCAAGGGGCGCGAACGTCTCCGTGAGGCCGGGGCACCTGAAAGCGCTATGAAGCTCCATTCATGCTTTGGTGAAGACGGCCAGCTTCAGGTCTTCGATGTCTGGCAAAGCCAAGAGACGTTCGATGAGTTCCTGAAATACCTCGGGCCGGTCATGGAGGAGCTGGGCATCGAGCTGGCGCAGCCGCCCGCCATCATGCCGATTGTTGACCTTGTCCAGCAGTAGCGGCTGAAGTCCACGAGGACTACCAGGCCGGGCGCGAGAATGATGTTCCTTTGGGTGTCAAGAACGCTTGCCGCGACTAAGAGATCGTGCTCCCGAGCCACATACGGCTTGAGGCAGCGCATGGCTCTCAGCGTGGATAGCCCTCCTTGGTGCGGTGTTCTGCGTAGTGACGGGTGGCGGGGTCAGAGACCACCCGGACCATCACGATGCTCCGCAGGACCTCGTTGGCATGACGGTCGCCACCGCGGTTGAGCCGCTTGCCGACGACGGTGCCCAACGACGCTCGATCGGGAACACTCCGCAGAAGCAGAAAAGCCGACACCCAGTCCCAACCACAGCGACCGACGCCGTCAAGTTGTCCTCTGCCGACGGCCTGCCGCCCGGCCTTCACTGGTCTCTTCCTGTGCTGTCCACGAGACGAGTCGCTGTGGCCCGGATCCGCGACTACAACGTGACTACAACTCCCGATGAAGTCCCGCGAATATCGATGATGGTCCGGAAAGTATGTGCAGCTCAGAGCGAATATCGGCTAACACTGATCAGTGGCAGGAACGATTAGATCAATCTTGTGGAGTCCTGGTCGCCGGCCATTTGGGGACACTCCCAAGAGCCTGAATGATGGACCGTTAGAGGATCGGTGACCGGGCACGATCAAAGATCGTGACAAGAACAGAACGCCGACTCGGGCCCTGTTGCCTCACGTCAAAACCTCCGGCAAGGCCGATTCGTTGCCTCACGAAAAACCTCCGCCTACGCCGACCAGTTGAAGGCCCTGTTCACCTTGGGTTTGACCGGGGCGGGAGCCTTGCTCAGCGCCAGGTGCTCGAGCTGTGCGGTGAGGTCCTGGATCTGTCGGTAGAGCTCCCCCGGGCGGACGCCGGCCATGGTCTTCTCCAGGTGCATCCGACATTGCGTGGTGATGTCAGCCCGAGTGATGGCGCTCACTGAAATTCACCAGAGTCGCTCACCGAAATTCACCAGCTGAGCCCTCGGCGTCAGATGTCTCTCGTCGTGACGCTACGTGGTGGGACCTCCTTCTGTCACGTGGGCGGGCGATGGCTCAAAGCGCAGGGTGGTAGGTCCCGGCAGATCGGTTTGCGGGCCTCCTGGGGAAGCTGAGCGGGCGCGACCGGACCGTCGAGGCGTCATTTGTCGTCCTCGGGCTTGGGTCGCGGCCGGAGGCGCTCTGATCGAGCCCGGTGTGTGCGCATCCGGTAGCTGTCGCCGTCGATGTTGAACACGACGGAACGATGCAGCAGCCGGTCGAGCATCGCCGCGGCCACCATGGGGTCGTCGAAGATCTTGCCCCATGACCCCACGCCCAGATTCGTGGTCATGCAGATGCTGCCCTTCAGATATCTCTGGGTGATGACCTGGAACAGCGCAGCGGCCGCCTCCGACGCCAAGGGCAGATACCCGACCTCGTCGACGATGAGCAGCCTCGGTCCGGCGAAGAACCGCATGGTCGTCGCCCACCGTCCTTCGAGCGCAGCCCGGTGACATTTCGCCACGAGGTCGGCAGCCGTCGTGTAGTAGGTGCGGTAGCCGGCGTCGATCGAGGCGCGCGCCAGGGCGACGGCCAACATCGTCTTTCCCACACCGGGCGGACCGATGAACAAGACGTTGGTGGCGTCCTCCAAGAAACGCAGGGTGGCCAGCTCGTGGACCATTTTCTTGTCGAGCGACGGCTGGGCGTCGAAGTCGAAGTCGCCGATGCGCCAGGGGGCGGGCAGGCGGGCAAAACGCTCGAGGCTGTCGCGCCGACGGGATTCGGTGGCGATGACCTCCACCTCGAGCAGTCGGTTGAGGAACGCCGAGTGTCCGAGCTTGTTCTTCGTGGCGTAGTCGAGCTCACCGGGAAGCGCCTCTGCCGCCGCAGCCAGGCGCAGGACGCCGAGGTGTCCCCGCAGGGTCTGGTAGATCGAGTCCTCGCTCATGACAAGACCTCGTCCGAGCGCTTCGCCATGTCGTCGACGAGCGCCTGGTAGGCGGCCAGGGAGACGACGACCTCGTCGTCCTCGAAGCTCGAGAGCAGCTTGGCCGCCTCGGCCCGGGCCGCCTCGCCCGGAGGTCGGTTGGCCTTTCTCCGACACGGCGGATCGCTCGTGAAAGCGGCCAGCACCTCGTGTTCCAAGGCGACTCGGTGCGCCGGATCGCGCACCACGTAGCCGCCGCCCGACGTCTCGCGGTAGTGACTGGCGAGCAGGACCCCTGCGCCGGAGATGATCTCGATGCCACCTGTTCCCAGCCGGTGGCGCACCCTCACGTCCGCACCGATCAGCCCGGGCGGGACCGAGTAGGCGTTGCCCTCGAAGGGAACGAGGGCCGAGGGCCCGACCGAAATTGGTGACCTCGATGGTGGCCGGGTAACACGCCGCGGGAAGGGGCCGCAGCCTCTCGAGCTCGGCCAGGTCGCCCACCGTCGGGCGCCGGCGACGCCGGGCAGCCATAAACGCACAGGCGGCGTCTTTGCCCACGATGTTCTCTAGCTTGGCAAGCGGCCGGGGTCGGCGATCGGCGATGCGTTCGCAGAACCGGTCCAGCTGCTCTTGGCCCTGGGCCATGGTCTGCGCCGTCATGGTGCGCCAGAAGCGCTGGGTGGCGAAGTGGATGGACTTCTCCACCGAACCCTTTCGATTCCCCCGTCGGGGCGGACAGGCCACCACCGAGGCGCCGTAGTGCTTGGCCACGGGGACGAAGCTCGGCTGGACCACCCCGCGTCTTCGGGTTAACCACCGTCGCCATGCGGTCCACCCGCCACCGTCTGGCATTGCCACCGATCCGGCGCAGCACGCCGTCCATGGCCTCGATGAGATGGGGCTGGTCCTCGGACTCGGCGAAGACACCACGGAACTTCCCCGAGCACGGAAGAGAGCCGAGCAACAGATGGGTGTCGTCGTCCCAGGGAGCTTCGGGCAGCTCGTCCCAGTCCCACTGGATCTCCTCACCGGGCGGGTGCTCGATCTCGATGGTGGCGCGTCCTTTCACCCCCGCACATGCCTCGCAGTGCGGGCGCAGCTCCCGGCCGCGAAGCCCACGGGTGAAGCTCGGATACGAGAGCTCGAACCCGAGGGCGCAGACCTCGTCATAGAGGGCCGTGGCCCACACATGCGGGTCCTCGCGCAGACGCTCACCGAGGTAGGGCACGAACTCCTCGAACGGGTCGGGCTCGCTCCGTTTGCGCTTGCCGGCGATCCGTGTGCCGTTCAGATGGTTGCGGATCGTTGCCCGGTCCCGGTTCAGATGACGGGCGATGGCCGAGATCGACCAGCCCTGTTCGCGTAGTGCGGTTGCTTCCACGTCCTCATTCCCTGTGAACATGAGAGAGGTCCCCTTCCCGAGGCTCTGGCTTTGACACCAAAAGCCTCGGGAGGGGGCCACCCTCGGTGGTGGATTGTCAGTTCACCGAGGGTTCGGGGTGGTGGATTTCAATGAGCAGGTCTGGTGAGTTCTACGTGAGCGCGGTCACGAGCACTGGTGCGGCCGAAGGGGGTGGTGGCCCGGTCGTATTTCTTGGTGACTTTGGCCCCGTGGCGCTGCTTGGAGACGAGCTTCTGCTGGGCCAGGAGGTAGTTGGTGTAGACCCGGTCAAGCTCCCAGATGCGGTTCAACACACCGAGCTCGGCTTCGGTGTCGAAGCGCAGGTAGCCGACCAGCTCGCGCACATGCGTCCAGTTCTTCTGCTCGACATGGGCCCCGTCGTTCTTGTTGCCCGGCCGGGAGCGGGTGAAGGTGATCTTGTGTTCGACGCAATAGCCAAGCAGGTGGGCGTTTATGAACTCCGAGCCGTTGTCGGAGTCGATCCCGAGAATGGGAAACGGGAACTGGGCGATGACGTGGCTGATGGCTTCGAACACCCAGATGGCCGCCTTGTTCCTGACTGACCGGTTGATCGTCCAGCCCGTGGCGATATCGGTGACCGTGAGCGTGAAACAGAACTCGCCGCTCGAGTTGCCTCCCTCGTGGCCCACGAGGTCGATCTCCACGAAGCCAGGCATGTCCTCGGTCCACTCAGCCCACGTACGTATAGGGATCTGGGACTTGAGCAACGTGCCGGGCTTGGTGTGCGAGCGTCCCCGGGACACGAGCCTGTCGCGATGGGGTGCCAGGTGCCGGTCGATCGACGCCGGGCTCATGGACACGAGCAGAGCCGCCTCGTCGTCGCCCAGGACGATGTCGCCGTCACGGCGCAGCAGCGGCACCACGGTGGACAGCATCGGCCCCAGGCGCTTGCCCGCCGGAGCCCGGGTGAGCATCCAGCACGTGGCCAGAGAGGCAATCACCTGCGGAGAGAACCTCGGCTCCCGGGGCCGGCGGGGCTTCACGATCTTGAAGTTCCCGGCCCTTCGTAACGCAGCCCGGGCGTAGTCGCGGTGCCACCCCGTGAGCTCGACCAGCTCGTCGAGGATCCGGGTCTTGTCGGCCCTGGCGGCGGCCTTGTAGAGGGCCGCCTTCTTCTTGGTCACGGCCTGGCGTTGGCTCATCGAAAGCTCCATCACGAAGGCGTAACCCGGGGCCGTCGCCAGGCCGGGGATCACCGCTTCGAAGCGGAGATTCTCTGGTGAGGCAACGTATAGGGCTACGCGGAGGTTTTTGATGAGTCAATGCGGGGCGTGGGGCTCCCGCTGGAGGCTTCATAGAATGTGGCGTTCTGCGTTCGCCTCGACGAACGCCCTGATATTGGGTGAGCGCCCTCCGAGGGCCGGCGCCGGCGTTACCAATCAGAATAAAAGAGCCCTCTCTCTGATGGAGATCCACCGCTGAGCGGTTGAACCTCATTACCGTGCGAGGGCACCGAGATCTTGGCCTGACTTTCTGATAGCGGGATCACGTTGTCCTGTCGGCCGACATCTCGGACCATGAACGGCGCGCCCCGTTCCAGAGGGGTGATGGACCGCCCTGTTCGTGCAGGGCGGAGATCACCGTCACCTCCTTCACGGGACGGCCGCGCCACCCCTTGACTAAAGGAGAACAGGGATGGCAGTGACCATCGTAGAAGCTGGCCGCACCATTGTCGGTGGTGTCGACACCCACCTCGATGTCCATGTGGCCGCGGCCTTGGACGCCATCGGCGGCGTGCTCGGAGTGGAGTCGTTCGTGACCACGCCCAAGGGCTACACGGCCATGCTCGAGTGGATGAGCGCTTTCGGGACGATCTCCAAGGTGGGCGTGGAGGGCACCGGCGCCTATGGAGCCGGGCTCGGACGGTTCCTCGCTCGCGCCGGCATCGAGGTGGTCGAGGTCGACCGGCCCAACCGCCAGGTGCGCCGGGCCAAAGGCAAATCCGATCCCGCCGATGCTGTCGAGGCGGCCCGGGCTGTGCTGAGCGGCCGCTGCACCGGGGCCCCGAAGTCCAGGGACGGCAACGTCGAGGCCATCCGGGCGCTGGTCGTCGCCAAGCGTTCGGCTCGAGAGGGTCGCCTCCGCGCCGTCCACCAGATGCGCCAGCTGAGTTACACGGCCCCCGACCAGCTTCGATGCCGCCTCAAAGGCCTGGCGACGAGCGACTTCGTCGCCGAGGCCGCCGCCTTGCGGGTCCGGGTCGGGGGCGACCCGGTGGTCTCGGCCACGAAGATGGCCCTCGCCAGCTTGGGGCGCCGGGTCCACGCCCTCGAAGAGGAGGCCGCGCACCTCGACGAGCGACTCGCCGAGCTCGTGGAGGCGACGGCGCCGAACCTGCTCGAGCTCTTCGGCGTGGGGATCGACACCGCCGCCGTCTTGCTCGTCGCCGCCGGCGACAACCCCGAGCGCCTGCGCTCCGAAGCCGCCTGGGCGCATCTCTGCGGCGTGGCGCCCATTGAGGCATCCTCAGGGAAGGTCACCCGACACCGTCTCAACCGAGGTGGCGACCGCAGCGCCAACGCCGCCCTGTGGCGCATCGTCATGACGCGGATCGCGAAGGACCCTCGCACCCGCGCCTATCTCGAGCGCCGGACGAAAGAGGGCCGCTCCAAGCGGGAGGTGATCCGAGTCCTCAAGCGCTATGTCGCCCGCGAGGTCTTCAAGCACCTTCCTCGCGCCTAGATCTCCGAGCGGCGGGTCTGGCTCCAACGTTACCTGCCGTCTTCGGACTGGCCTTCGTCCGATTTGCCGGCCCGTCACTCGGAACCCTGCTCGGAGAGCATCGACGCATGGCTTGGTAAGAGCTTGCCCTCGTCCGACGAGTGGCTCCTGATTGGTCCGCCCGCTGTCCATGCCACCGAGCCCAAGAACCTCTTGACAACCATAGGAGCTTCGGGCGGTTGGCGACCCCAGGAGAGGGTCCAAGCACAGCGCGCAAGCTACACATACCGCCCGGGCCACGCGAATGCATCTGGCGATCGGGAGCAGCCCTTTTCGATCGTTATGAGTCCTCGCTTGTGCTCGCCTCCGAGGCCTCGGCCGGTGGTAGTTCGCGTCTGGCGATGGTGTGCACGTCGATGCCCACCGCACCCGCCTCGCGAATGACCCGCCGTACGATTGAACCGCCACCGATGAGCTCCTGCCATCTACTGCGTTGGCTCGAACCGATGACGATCTGGGTGATCTGGTGGTCTCGGGCGAAACGAGTCAGGGCCTGCGCCGGGTCGTCGTCCTGTATCTCGTGCCAACGGGCGCCGAGGTCCGCAGACAAACCTCGTAGTTTGGCGATCACTTGGCGGTCTCCTCGACCGCTGGCGTCGCCGGCGAGGACGTGGACCACGTCGAGCTCTCCTTTGACCCGAGATGCGATGCGGGCGGCCCGGCGCAGGAGGATGTCGGTCCCCGGAGCCGCCGTGACGGCCACCATGATGCGCTCGGTCGTCTCCCAGAGGTTCTGGACCTCGTGGCGCCGGAGGTGCTCGAGGAGCTCCTCCTCGGTCTCGTCGGCCAGGAACCGCAATGCCAGCTCTCTCAGCGCGATGAGGTTGTCGGTGTGAAAGAAGTGGGTGAGTGCCTGCGGAACCTTCTCCTTCGGGTAGATGTTGCCGTGGAGCATCCGACGACGGAGCTGCTCGGGTGAGGAGTCGACGAGCTCGATCTGGTCGGCCTTTCGCACGACCCAGTCGGGCACCCGTTCACGAACCTGTGCCCCGGTCATCTGCTCGACGGCATCGGCGATGCTCTCGAGGTGCTGGATGTTGACAGTGGTGATCACGTCGATCCCGGCGTCAAGGATCTCCGAGACGTCCCTCCAGCGCTTCTCGTGCCGCCCCGATCCCGGCACGTTCGTGTGGGCGAGTTCGTCGATGAGGGCAACCTTGGGCCGTCTTTGGACCACGGCGTCGAGGTCCATCTCCTCGAACCGGGTCCCCCGGTAATCGACCGCTTTCCTGGGGACGACCTCGAGCCCGTCGATAAGCTCCTCGGTCAGATGCCGCCCATGGCACTCGACGAACCCGACGACGACGTCGCTGCCCCGCCCCCGCCGCCGTTGGCCCTCGCTGAGCATGGCGTAGGTCTTGCCGACCCCTGCGGCGGAACCCAGGTAGATACGGAAATGGCCGGCCGCCTCGACGACGTCGGTGGCGTCGGTCTCCACCGCCGCGGCCTCGCTCACCCCTTCGTCAGTCCCCTCGGAGCCGCCGGTGACATGCCTCTGCTCGTCCATCTTCACGGCCTCTCTCCGGGGCCCGTTGCCCTAGCCACCGTCGGGTCGCGCCACTGGTCTCACGAAGACTAGAGCTCTCCGAAAATCACTCCGGCCGCGATTAGCGGGCGGGGGCGCCACAGCGATGGGTGCGCGTACACGGCATATCTACACATCCTGGATGGCTTGAGCTTGGCCTCAGCATCCGTAGATCGGGCTGACGCTCTGAGGTCTACGGATGAGGTTTTCGGCACCCACAGGTTGTAAGGCGGCACCCTCTTCGAACATGGCGTAGCCCTTGCCCACCCCCGGCGGAGGTCCGAGGTACACCTGGCAGCGCTCCATGCCCCTGGGTGGCGTCACCGAACATCTTAGGGCTCGAAGCGGTAGAAGGGGTTCCACAGCACGATCCCCCGCTCGTCGGCAAGGGCCGTGCCCTCGACCGTGCAGTGCACCCCTTCGACCATTCCGGGAACGGACCGCACGCCACGGAACACGACGGCCAGCTGGCCTGTACCGTCATCGATCGTGAATACCTGAGCCTTCGCCCCCCGCCAGATACAGCGCTCGGTATCGACAACCTTTCCGGTGACCACCACGCGCTCGACGCGCCCTGGCATCGGTGACCCGACGGGCGACGGCGCGTCCGCCCCAGCTGTCGCCGGAGGTGGGCTCCCAGCCGTTCACCGCAGCCGGGCGAGGGCTTCGTTCAGCTGCAGGACGTCGATGTAGCTGCTCCCCATGAAGCCCAGTTGCGCACCGTTGGTCTCCTTGTCGATGAGCTTTCGCAGCGCCGACGGGGCGATGCCGGTGGCCTTGGAGACCATCGGGATCTGGACGATGGCGTCCTGGGGAGCAATGTCGGGGTCGAGGCCACTGCCCGAGGTGGTCACGAGGTCCGGGGTGGGGTTCACGCCGCGCTTGTGCCAGTACGCCACCAGCTCTTGCGTATTCTCCAGCAGGACCTTCGACCTCGGACCCAGGTTGGTCGCCCCCGATTCGCCACTGTTGCCATTGGCCACCAGGGGGTTGTCCCCTCCGGCCACCTTGGCCTTGGGGTTCGCCGCGTATGGACCGAGATCGTCGGGCCGACCTTGGAAGACACAGCTGCCTGGTGGGTTTCCCGGGCACTTCGTGGCTGACCAGTTCTGTCCGATCAGGGTCGACCCGTTGGCCGTGATCGAGCCGTCGGCCTGGTGCCGGAAGAACACCTGGGCGACGCCGGTGCCGGCGAAGGCATAGACGAACCCGAAGAAGACCGTGATGACGACGATCGAGATGATGGAACGGCGGAGATGGGCGATCATGTGGGGCTCGCGATCAGTAGGCGTGGAGAGCGACCAGGATCAGGTCGATGAGCTTGATGAAGATGAAGGGAACGATGATCCCGCCCACCCCGTAGATGAACACGTTTCGACGAAGGATGGCCGCCGATCCCGCGGCACGGAACCTCACCCCGCGCAGTGCCAGGGGGATGAGCGCCACGATCACCAGGGCGTTGAAGATCACCGCCGAGAGCACCGCGCTCTGCGGGCTGTGCAGCTTCATGACGTTGAGCGTGTTGAGCTGCGGATACGTGGCGACGAACAACGCCGGGATGATGGCGAAGTACTTGGCGATGTCGTTGGCGATAGAGAAGGTGGTGAGCGAGCCCCGGGTGATGAGCAATTGCTTACCGATCTCGACGACGTCGATGAGCTTGGTCGGGTTGGAGTCGAGGTCGACCATGTTCCCGGCCTCTTTGGCCGCCGTGGTCCCGGTGTTCATGGCCACCCCGACATCGGCTTGGGCGAGGGCGGGGGCGTCATTGGTGCCGTCGCCGGTCATGGCGACGAGCTTCCCGCCCTCCTGCTCGGACCGGATGAGCGCCATCTTGGCCTCGGGGGTGGCCTCGGCCAGGTAGTCGTCGACACCGGCCTCCTGGGCGATCGCCGCAGCCGTCAGCGGATTGTCACCGGTGATCATCACGGTGCGGATGCCCATCTGGCGCATCTCGTCGAACTTCTCCCGGATGCCCTGCTTCACGACGTCCTTGAGCTCGATGACGCCGAGGATGCGCGTGCCGTCGGCCACCACCAGGGGCGTCGATCCCGCCCGGGAGAGGCGCTCGACAATCTCGTTCAGTCCCTGAGGGCTCGTGCCACCCTGCTCCTCGACCCACTTCCGGACCGAGTCGGCGGCACCCTTGCGGATGTGGCGGCCGTCCATGTCGAGGCCCGACATGCGGGTCGTGGCCGAGAAGGGCACGAAGCTGTGCTCCTCGCCGAGCTCACGCTCCCGGATGGCGAAGCGCTCCTTGGCGAGCACTACGATGGAGCGTCCTTCAGGAGTCTCGTCGGCTAGCGACGCCAACTGGGCAGCGTCGGCGAGCTCCTCCTCGCTGTTGCCGCCGGCGGGGAAGAACGCAGAGGCCATGCGGTTCCCCAACGTGATGGTGCCCGTCTTGTCGAGCAGCAGTGTCTGCACGTCCCCGGCCGCCTCCACGGCCCGGCCGCTCATGGCCAGCACATTGCGCTGCACGAGACGGTCCATGCCGGCGATGCCGATGGCCGATAGGAGGGCCCCGATGGTGGTCGGGATCAGGCACACCAGCAGCGACACCAGGACGACCACCGACACCGTCGCCCCTGCGAAGTGACCGAAAGGCTGTAGGGCCACCACCACCGGCAGGAACACGATCGTGAGCACGGCCAGGAGGATGGTGAGGGCGATCTCGTTGGGGGTCTTCTGCCGATTGGCCCCTTCCACCAGGGTGATCATGCGATCGAGGAACGTGTGGCCGCGCTCGGCAGTGATCCGAACCACGATGCGGTCGGAGAGGACCTTGGTCCCGCCCGTGACGGCCGAGCGGTCACCCCCCGACTCGCGGATCACCGGGGCGGACTCCCCGGTGATAGCCGATTCGTCGACCGAGGCGATGCCTTCGACGATCTCGCCGTCAGAGGGGATGAGGTCGCCAGCTTCGCAGACTACGAGGTCTTCCTTGGACAACGCCGAGGCCGCCACTCGCTCTTCGGTGCCGTCGGGACGGAGGCGACGGGCTTCGGTCTCGGATCGCATCTTGCGCAGGGTGTCGGCCTGTGCCTTGCCCCGTCCCTCGGCCATGGCTTCGGCGAAGTTGGCGAAGATGACCGTCAAGAAGAGCCAGATCGTGATGGACCAGGTGAAGATGCCCGGATGGGCGATCGCCTCGATGAAAGTGACGACGGTTCCCACCAGCACGACGAACATGACGGGGTTCTTGATCTGCACCCTGGGATCGAGCTTCTTGAACGCGTCGATCAGCGCCCGGCCAAGGATCTCGCGGTCGAAGAGGCTGCGAGCTTCGGCCACGCCACGCGGCCCGCTGCCGGGCTGTTGTTGAGGTTGCGGTTGTGTGGTCAAGGTCGTCATCAGAAGAACTTTCCGTGGCTGAGCTGCTCGACGATGGGGCCGAGAGCGATGGCGGGGAAGAAGGTGAGGCCACCGATGATCACGATCACGCCGATGACCAGGCCGACGAACATGCCGTTGTCGGTCCGGAAGGTTCCGAGCGACGCCGGGACCGCTTTCTTGACCGCCAGCGTCCCCGCCAGCGCCAAGGCCGGGATGATGATGGCGAAGCGACCGAGCAGCATGTCGATGGAGCCGAGGACGTTGTAGAAGGTGGTGTTGCCCGTGAGGCCCGCCATGGCCGAGCCGTTGTTGTTCGATTGCGAGGTGAGGGAATAGAGGATCTCGGAGAACCCGTGGGGGCCGGAGTTGAGCGGGCCCGCCCGCCCGGCATGCAGCGACACAGCGATCGCGGTGGTGACGAGCACGATGATGGGCATGATCAGCGCGGCGAGGCCGGCCAGCTTCACCTCCTTGGCCTGGATCTTCTTGCCCAGGTACTCCGGTGTTCGCCCGATCATCAAGCCGCCGATGAACACGGCGATAATGGCGTAAATGAGGATCGTGTAGAGGCCACTGCCGACCCCGCCGGGCGTCACCTCCCCGAGCATCATGCCGCTGAGCGGGCCGAAGCCGCCCATGGGGTTGTACGAGTCGGTCTGGCTGTCGACGGCCCCGTCGGAAGTCTGAGTCATCGACACGTTGAACAGGGCACTGGTGGTGTCGCCGAAGCGCACCTCCTTGCCTTCGGTGTTGCCGACCGTGGAATGCACACCGGCGGCGACCACGGCGGGGTTGTTGGTGTGCTCGGAATAGCTGGTGAAACCGACCCAGACACCGAAGATCAGCACCATGGCGGCCAGGAGGGCGGCGCCGTGACGGATACTCCCCACCATCTTGCCGAATGTGTAGGTCAAGGCAAAGGGGATGGAGAGGGTGAGCCAGACGTAGAGCAGGTTGGTGAATGCCGTCGGGTTCTCAAAGGGATGCGCCAGGTCGACGTTGAAGAACCCACCGCCGTTGGTCCCGAGCTGCATGATGGGACCCATAAACCCAGCGGGGCCACGGGCGACGGTCTGCGTGACGCCATTCAGCGAGTCGTGGATGCTGACCGGCCCAGCCAGGGTCTGCACAGCGCCCGAAGCGACAGTCACGATGCCGGCGAGGAACGCGATCGGGAGGAGGATGTAGAGCAGGCAACGGGTGATATCGACCCAGAAGTTGCCGATCGTGGGAGAGTTCTTACGAGCAAATCCCCTCACCACAGCGATCGCCACGGCGATCCCAACGGCCGCGCTCACAAACTGCTGCACCGTGAGCACGCCGATCTGGGAGAAGTACGACATGGAGGTCTCGCCGCCGTAGTTCTGCCAGTTCGTGTTCGTCGTGAACGACACGATCGTGTTCCAGCTCAGCGCCGGCGGCACGGCCCCGAAGTGCTGGGGATTGAGCGGCAGCGACCCTTGAATCCTCAACAGCAGGAACCCGATGCCGATGAACACGGCGGAGAAGATCACCGTCGAGCCGGCGTAACGCTTCCAGGTTTGCTCGTGGTCGGGCCCGGTGCCGGTGCCGAGCAGCCGGTAGAAGGGCCGCTCGGCCCATTCCAGGAAGTGCACCCGGCCGTCGAAGACGGCCGCCATATAGGAGCCCAGGTAGCGCCAGGTAATGCCCAAGGCGATGACCAGGACGACGATGGTCCAGAAGAAGCCCATCAGAACCACTCAGGCTTGAAGAGAGCCACCCCCAGGTAGATGAACATGATGATGGCGACGGCGAGGAGGATGCCCTGGACGGCGGTCATACGTGCTCGAGTCCCCAGATGAGCCCGAGCATCACAAGCGCGAAGGCGATGATGCCGAGCACTGCCATGAAATCACCCATGCAAAGGAGTATCCGCGACGGCGACATAAACATGCCGTGAACAGACCGGCTGGGAGCATAAAAAAGATGTAAACGGGCGTCCCTGCACTTGGGCACCTGCGAGGCCGTGCGTGGCCCCCTGACGATCCGTGAGGGGTGCCACGAGCTGGTAAACGAGGCCGAACACGCCCTTCTTGGCGGTCGCCGTACAGCTTCCTGGCGTCAGGTCGACATAGGCGTGCCGTGAACGAAGCCCCGGAGAGCGTGAGGGCCGTCAATCCGGCTCCCCAGTCTGCGGACCCGGGCGGATCTGCGAACGGTGAAGATGGAGGCTCCCGAAGGCGCACCATCGTCCTACGTGGTTGAAAGACCACTCAGCACCCCCAAGTCCGGTCAAAGATTGGGATCGCCGGGCCCGCCCCACGCGGCACTACGACCGCGTGGGGCGGCCGGGTGTGAACACGGCATAAATACGGTGACTCGGACCGTAAATAAGGTGTGAATTGTCTATACACCAACGGCCGGCAGTCGTTCAATGACGGTATGCACGCGCGCACATGGACTCGCTGTCTGGCGCGAGACGCCGAAACCGGCGCCTGGTGCCAGCGCCGACCGTCTCACGGTGTCTTCTGCCCGCCCCACGCATGGGATTTTCAGTGCGACGAGGCGGCCAAGGCGGCGACCCGCCTGGCCCGCGCCCGACTCGTGCTCGGCGACCCGTCGGCGACCCCGTTTCAGCGTTGGTGGCCTGCGCTGCAGGCGCACCGGGCTCGCTCGCTCCGCCGCAGTCTGTTGAGTGCGATCGCTGGGTTCGAGTGCACTGACGACGAGATAGGGGTCATGGGGAACGACCTTGTGTGGCCCCGGCGAGATCAAGCGCGAGAGGTGGATCTTGCATAGCGTGATCGCCGTTCTCATCACGTTCGCCTTTGGTTTCACGCTGGGGGCGGCGGCACTGTTTGTGGTCAACTGGTGGGAGCGTGGGCGCCAACCCGAGTCTCCTGACGACGACACCACCCGTTGGGCAAGACCACGCTTGTGGCTGAGGCACCCCGAGCCGCCCGCTTCTCACACCTCGGCGGCCTCGCCACGGTCGTGGGTCGCTACTTCGAGGTAGACGCCTACTACACCCGGTCCGCCGAGTCTTGCGCCAGAGCGAACGCGAAGTTCTACGCTGCCCGGGCGAACCTCTGGTGGGCCCAAAGATGCTCGCCGAGCACCGAGCTTCAGGCGACACGGAGAAGGCCCAGGACCTTCTGACCAAAGGCGCATCGTCGCCGTGACCCACGGGCACGGGGAGCGTCGCGCCACAGGTGCACTCCAATTGCTCGACGCCTGAGCGAGCGGGTCATCGCCAAGCGGCGGCCGCTGCCTGCTGCGAGGACGCCGACGCCAGCTGCGGGAGTCGGTGGACCGCTCGGAATTTCCGGTGATGCGCTACTTTGAGGCCCGTCGGTTGGTGGTGAGGGCCGCCCTGCATTGCTCGGCGGCACCGATCCCGAGCGCGTCGCTCGTTGGCCGGACCACTTGAATCCCGTCTAGCCCGCCCGACGCAATCGAAAACACAGAGGGTCCATAACCCCGCCCCGAATATGAAATTCCTAACCGCGTCAAGTGGACGTAGCCTGGTGCCCGAGCGGGCCAACGCGGGGCGCCTCTGGTGACCCCTATCTCGTTGGCTCGCTCACTGCGTCCGGGACACGTGCACGTCGGCGCGCTTCGGGTGGGATGGCGTAGCGTTCGGCGATGATGGCGCGGGCTTCGGCCGGCGTCACCGGTCTTCCGTCGACGTCCCGGACGATGTAGTGCTGTCCTGATCGCCAGCAGGCGGCGATCAGGGTGACGAGGGTCGTGGCCACGTGACAGACCGCCGCGTAGTGATGGAGGCGGCGCTCGACGATCAGGCGGTGGTACTTGGCGGCGAGCTGCGGATCGTGGTGGCGGGCCATATCAGCGGCGAAGAAGAGGTCTCGCCGTAGCCCCGGATCTCCCTGCTTGGTGATCCCAGGTCGAGTCTCAGTGAGCCCGGACTGGTTCACGCCCGGGACGATGCCGGTGAACGACCTGACCCCGGCCAGATTGGCGAAGCGGTTCACGTCGCCTAGGCGACCGACGATGCCCGCGCCAAGGACGGGGCCAACCCCGGGTGCCGAGCGGACGATGCCTTTGGGATCAACAGCGACATAGAGTTCGGCGATGCGGGCATCGAGGCGGCCGATCTCGACCTCGAGTTGTCCGATGATCCGGATCTCCTGGGCGAGGTCCCAGGCCAGCTCGTCGAAGTCGAGGCCGCCGCTCTTCCACAGCTCGATGGCCTCGTTCGCCGCATGCATGAGCCGGCGTGCGTACTCGGCGCCGAAGTGCCCACCGCTCGTCCGTCGGACCAGGTCGGTGAGTCGGGAAAGACCCAATCGGCGCAGAGATTTCGGGCTCCCGTATCGCTCGAGGATGACGGCCACGGTCTTCGTGTCCCGGGTCCCGAGCGCTTCGTTGTAAGCCGGCCCCAGCAGGTCCAACATGGCGTCGACGCGCTGGTGACACCCATGGCGCTCACCCACGAGGCGGACGCGACGGCGCACCGCCCTCTTGAGAGGATCGGCCGGACCGAGACCGCTCACCTCGATCAGCCCTTCGGGATGCAGAAGCGGCACCCGGGAGAGGACGAAGGAGTCCAGGTGGTCGTTCTTGGTGTGCTTTCTGTAGTAGCTCCGCAGGTCCGCAGACCGTTCCGGTGCCACCATCACCACCTTGGCCCCGGTGGCCCGAAAGTGCGCGGCGACCACCACCCACGCGCTGCGGGTGGGCTCGATCACCACGGTCAGCTCCGACGCCGGTCCAGCCGCCGCACTCAGTGCGGCCAGGTCCGGGGGGTGGCTCCGAAACCGCCGACGCGACCAGATCACCTCGCCCTGGTCATTGGTCAAGGTGGCGACGTGCGCAGCCCGCACGGCCAGATCGATCCCCAATGTGCTCATCGACTCCTCCTCGGTTCGTTGGCTGTCGATCCGAGACCGGTCGGTGAGGCGCGTGTCCCGAACATCACTAAGAGGGATCTGGCAGGCCAGTCCCGAATTCCTGAAACAGGGTCGTCACGCCCACCGAGCTGGCCCGCCCTGCCCGCCTTTCATATTTCAGAAGTCGGCTTTGCCGCTCCGGCGTGGTTCCCGAGGCGAGACAAGACAGGGATCAACTCGATGCACCCTAAAGCCCGGACGCCGAGTTCAGGGTGTCCAGGACTGTTTAGATGCGTGGCCCCATGCCGTCAGCAGGGGCTGTGATACAGGGTCCACACCCGCCAGCTTTCGGCTCAGGTCCGAAAGAGTCATGCTATGCGGACGCGGGTTGTCAGAGCAGCACCGACCTGACCGGCAATGGCCACGGCCACGATCATCCGCTCATGCGATACCGGCCATCCTGGCGTCGGCACGATACGAACCGCCCAAGTGCTCGGCCACCATGGTAAATGGGTAGGTTCAGCTCGGGACCCGGCAGACCCATGGTGGAGATGCCCCAACGCAAGCCGCCCAGGACGACCTCACCGTGCGACTGGACCGTTGTTCGCTTGGGCTCGGGTACTCCTGGGAAATACGAGCAACGACGCAGATGAAGGACGTGGATAAGTTCGTTGGAGGCCCGCTCGATGACGTCCGCAGCTGGCGCCCCTTGCGCAACCATTTCCCCCAAGTCATGGAGTAGGGCCAGGTGGTCGGCCTCCTCTGCAGCGACCCGCCGGTGATGGCGTACTCGGGCGGCAAGCTCTGTGACGATGAGGCCGACGACGAAGAGGCTGATCGTTGTCTCCAAGTCAGATCGATGGCTGATCGCAAAGCGCTCGTATGGCCGGGTTAGGAAGAAGTCGAAGGACAAAGAGCAGCCGAGACGGAGGCGAGCAAACCGGCAAAACGGCTTCCGAGGATTCCGATTGCTGCGACAACAGCGACCAAAGCGAGAGCAGCGGCCGTTCCAACGAACGACTGACGAGCTGGAACCAGGGCGGCAGCCAGCGCAAGTGGAGCGACGGCCCCGCAAGTGTTTTCTAGCGGCCCCTTCCAGGCTGCGACAGCGTCCGCCACTTTCGATGCCAAGTCGTTCCAACTCGTTGCCATGGGCCTCACCTGCGGCAATCTGGTCCAGCCACCCACTGATCCAAGACCAAGATTCTACGTCGGGCCATCTGTCCACGCCGAGCTTCAGGCACACTGACCCACGTCGGGCCAACAGATCACCGTCTGGTCGCCATGCCTCCAACGATGGCAGTAGCGGCGGTACTGATAACCGTTACGGCGACCACGACGCCAAGGAACACGAACTGGGTCCCGCTAGCCCAGATGCCGTCGGGGACACCAAGAACCACGGCCAACCCGACCGCCCAGGCTCCGGCGAACGCAACCCGGGACCATCGCCCAGTGAACACCGCACAACACGGCCCCACGATGAGCAGTCCTATCAGGATGACATGACGCCCAAGGACCGCATCAGCAGCTGCAACCAGACCACAAAGGACCAGACCAAGGATCCAGGCGCTATTCGCTGGCCAACCCCAGGGGTTGGCCCCCTTACCGTCCTGCGTGTAACGCCCCACAACCTCACCCGGCGTGGGCCCCGTCATGTGCTCGCCACATGATCTCGTCGCCGTTGTTTCTACTTTCCGTGCCCATAAGACCGTGCTATCCGAGGAGCTCACGAGTTCTAGCCCCACTTCCGCCGCCATTTCCTCAGCCATATCCCGCGTTCCTGGGACGCTTTGGGGTTCAGCAAGGGCATAAGCCAGGTCGATGACGTGGCTCTCTTCGTGCCACACGATGCTCAGAAGGTCATACTCTTCCACGTTCGCTCCAAGAAACCCCTGTCGTGACGCAACCCCATCTCAATACCGGGGTGCACGGCCGTTGTTGTTCCTATTGACTCCGGCCATTTGAAGGCGACTGGCCTTATCGAGTCAGAGGATATACCTCTCCCATCCGGACGGCGCTGCGAACGAATACGTCAACGCCGGTCCTTCACGAGACTGCCAGGAGTGCACCAACAAAGGCGGCGTAGACGGCCATGATAATCCAACCTGCCCAGCGTCTAAGCCCTCGCTGAGCGTAAGCGAGCCCAAGCGTCAGCGCCGTGAGTCCAAGGTATGCACCGGCGATAAGCATCGTTTGTCCTGACGGTCCTGCAAGTCCGATGAACGTCGCCGGGAGGAGCAGCCCAGCTACCACGTTCAACGTATTGCTGTTCAGAGCCGTGCTCAACGCTGCTGCGCCTCTTCCCTTGGCAGCGAGGTAGACCGCCGCCACGGCGTTCGGCAAGCTGGTCACTGCCGCAAGGACAAGCCCACCGACAATGACGTCTGGTACCGCATAATGATGTCCAAGCGTCGAGGCGCCTCGCTCCATACTGACGGCGGCCACCACAACGACCACGAGGGCCAATGCAGCTGCTATGGCGTCCCGAAGGTTCCCCCTTTTGGGGCGTATTGCCACAACAAGCTCTAGTTCTTCCTCATCGACCGCAGAACCCAGCCATGTCACCCACCGCCGTGGTAATGGCAGTCGGCGAAGAGTCGAGCCGTGTGCCGCCAGGACGAATCCATAACCGACCAGCACTGCCAGTACCAGGCCTAGCCCGACGGCGGGATCGACGACTCCCCCGACCGATACCAGGCACACCGTCGCCATCCACATGCCGACAGCCCCTCCCAGGAGAATGACCTTGCGGTGCAGGTCAATGCGCCCAGCAACCACGGCTCCCAAACCGAGAAGGGCGGCCAGGTTGAAAACGTTCGACCCGATTACGACTCCAGCACCGACCGCACGCTGATGGTGGACGAGGGCCGTGACTGCGGCGGTGATCTCGGGCGTATCAGCCGCCAGGGCGGCCAGCATGCCAAGGAGCGCCTCTGAGAGCCCGAATCGCTCGCCGACCCTCTCCAGCCTTGTTACAAGGACCCAGCTTGTCCCGAGGCTGATTACAGCGCCAACTACGAATGCGACAACAGCGAGGCCAATCCCCACCGGACTCAGGACCCCCCGCCACAGACCCGCAGGTGCCCCCACAAAGCGCGAGGGGCGTACTGATGACGACCGGCCTCGCTCCCCACGTCGGCTCCTTCCGCGAACGGATAATGCGCCGACCAGGCTTCCCGGCTCTCCGAGCCAGATCCTAGACGCTCAGCAACGACTCGCTAACCCAGTTGGGCTGACGTCGGCCACCCCTTTGCAGGTTGCTCTTGACGGCAGACATACTCCCAACCACGGTGACGGCGCCGTCAAGTTGTCCTCTGCGAAGGGCCTGCAGCCCGGCCTTCACTGGTCTCTTCCTGTGCTGTCCACGAGACGAGTCGCTGTGGCCCGGATCCGCGACTACAACGTGACTACAACTCCCGATGAAGTCCCGCGAACGTCGATGATAGTCGGGAAAGTATGTGCAGCTCAGAGCGAATATCGGCGAACACTGATCAATGACAGGAACGATCAAATCAATCTTTTAATCCCAAGGTGCCGGGTTCGAGCCCCGGGCGGCCCACTCCACAGGCCCACTCCACCGGCCCACTTCACCGGCCCGCTCCTCGTCGTCCCCACCAGGCCTGTATTGGCTGGGCTGATCTTTTCCAGATCAGTCTCGGCTGATGATTTCACCAGTCTCGGCTGATCGTTGACACAGTCTCGGCTGATCGTTGACACCTCGCCCCCACTGATCCCGGCTTGCGCTGCGAGTCGAGGGACGTGGCCGAGTGCTCATTGAGCTCAGCAAAGTTGAACGCCCTCTTGGCGTTCAACAGTTCAGATCGGCGTTCCTCATTCCACAACTTCCACACGGCGAGATTCGCGAATCAGGGCCTCCTGCAGACGCGGCGAAGGAGCGGAGAGATAGATGTCGGCATCAAGAAAGATCGCTGTCGCCAACACTTCCATTCCGAGAATGTTGAGATCATGGCGGTTTCGCAACTGCCCGATGATGGGGGCCAGTTCGCGCAAGCTCACCAGGCCGATCTCATCTGGCAGCTCCAGCAGAGCGTGCAGCGCTCTATCGCGAGTTGGAGCGGGGAGCCTGGCAAGGGGCGCGGAGAGAACCCCCGTTCTGGTGGTCGATGCGAGGACCGCTTGGCAGAGACGGACGTACCAACAGCCGGTCGTGCATACGTCGGCCCGCCGGCGAGGCGGCTTGCTTCCTCTGAGGACGGCCCCGAGCAGCTGGTCGTCGATGACCTGGATCACTCGCTGGCGAGGTCAGGGTCCCCGAAGCCGCCCCGGGCGGTGTCCCAATCCTCCTGGGACACCGCATCGAGGAGCTGGCGACGGAGGCGATGAACCCCGCCCGGGACCAGAACTACCGCGTCGCCGATGTCGAGGTAACCGACCTCCCCGCCTTCGTCGAGACCCCAGCGGTGCCGGGCTGAGGCGGGAAGACTCATTTGGCCTCTCTGGGAGACCCGAACGTCACCGGTGCTTGCCATGCCGGGAGTATACAAGGCAAATATACGCACTGCCTTGTATCGATCCCAACGCGGGACACGATCTCGCGATCCGAGATCCACGCTCATGGGCGCCAGAAGACGATTGGCGTGAGGGCAGGACCCTGCCCAGCACCACCCGCGTTGCGGATGCGGGTACCAGAGCTACTGAGGCGTGCCTGCGGTCATCTGGGCCAACAGGTGTTCCAGCGCAGCCTGGTCTGGACCGATGAACGGTTGCGCACTCGGTGTCGCTTCGAGGGAGCGGAGCAGTCGTTCGGTCAGAGCACCCGAGGCGGCCGGCAGATGGCTGCTCAGCACCAGAGTGGGGTCCATCTGGCGGACCAGGTCCAGCTCCTTCGCGAATGCGGCCGGGTCGGTCTTGTGGACCCAGGGCGAGTCGATCGTGGCCCAGAGGACTTGACCCTGGCGCAGCTCGTCGTCGGACAGGTCGTCGGCCCGCTCAGGAACGGCTTGGAGCAGCGCCCCAAAGCAGTCTGAGCTGAAGAATGCGCCCGACCTCTCGTCGAGGAAGCCGGTCGTCGATGGATTGTCGAACACCGGTGGCTTGACGGCAGTGAGGGTGCGGTCGCCCACGGTGATCGCTTGTCCGGGGTTCAACAGGTGCACCCTGTCCATCGGCAACGGGGCGCATGTCGTCATGATGCCCAAGCCCAGGAAGGTGGTGATCACACGAAGCCTCGGATTCTCGGTGAGTAGTCGGTGCAGCGTCCCGATGTGATCGAAGTCCGTGTGCGTGAGCCAGATCCACTCGAGGTCAGCCGGGTCGATGACCGACTGGAGGGCCGTCATGAACTCGTCGCTCTCAACCACTGCTCCGGTATCGACCAGTAGCGGCTCAGAACCGTGGAGGACGAAGGCGTTGATGGGGATGAGTCCCAAGCCCGGGACCGGGAAGCTCGATGTCAGGACGTCGATGTCGGGTGCGGCTTTGTAGCTGGTGACCATGGTCCTCTCCTTGGCGATTGGTGGTTTCTTCAGAGTTCGAGAATGTCGAGTCCGTGAGTTCGTGCTGCGGCGGCGAGGAGCCCGGCGTCTCGTGGGGGAAGATCCGGGGGAGGCAAGGTCAACGCACTCGCCGGCGATCCACACGTTCGGGTGAAATCCTCGAATCCGGCCGGGGTGAGCAACAGGAGGAAGCGGGCCTCCGCCGACTCGACGCGGAAGCGGTGCTCGACCATGCGGGGACCGAACACGAAGGTGCCGGCGGACGCGCTGCGCTGCTCGTCTCCAAGCCAGAAGGTGAGATCGCCGTCGAGAATGAACCACGCTTCGTCTTCGTGATGGTGTCGGTGGCTCGGCGAGCCCGAGCCCTTCGGTGCACGCACCTCGGCCACCGCCAGGTTCCCGAACGTCTGGTCACCGGTCGTCTTGTACGTGAGCAGACCTCCGGAGAACCAGAGCGCCTCTCCCGATCCGGCATCGAGCAGATAACCGCCGAGCGCGACGTTCAGGGTCATGGCTGGCCGTTGGCAGGGCTCATGGCCTCGGCGGCGGTCTTCAGTTGCTGGAGCGTGTGGCGCATGCCGTCGAGAAGTTCGCGGTGCCGATTGGTCGGGACGTCGAGTATCCGAGCCCAGACGGGAATCCGCTTGACCTCGTAGGACTCGGTGACCTGCGTACCGCCGGCGACGCGCTCGAAGCGGTAGCGCCAGACGGTGGACTCGTGGCCGCCCTCCTCGGTGACGAAGGCGAACTCGCGTCCGGCCTCGGCGCTGAGCACGCGGCCGCCACGAGACCAGCGCATGAGGCCCCGCGGACCGCCGCGGTTGTGGCCGACGAACCGGGCGCCTTCGGCTGGCCCGGTCGCGCCGTCCGCCCACTCGACGGCCTGGCACTCGGGGCTCCACTCCCCCATGCGGCGCAAGTCGGCGACCATCTCATAGAGGCGCTCAGGGGTGGCATGGATGACGATCTGCTCGCTGTCGTCGGTCAGCCACCAGCGTTGGTTCTTCTTCGGTGCCATCAGTACCTCCTCGTCGTCGTCCGACGGATAAGCTACTGATATTAGCTCTAGCTGTCAAGCCTAGGATTTGATAAGATCAAGACGATGACGGAAGTCACGGCAGAGAGCCAGGCGCCACGACCGCTCGATCGGCGGGCTCGACGTCGCCAGGAGACGATCGAAGAGATCCTCGACATCGCCGAGGACGTGATGGGCGAGGAGGGGGTCAACGGCCTCAGTCTGGCCGAGGTGGCCCGCCGGCTCGGGGTGCAGCCTCCCTCGCTCTACAAGTACTTCCCTTCCCTGATGGCCGTCTATGACGCGATCTTTCTCCGCGGCCAACTCGAGCACCTCGAGGTCATGCGAGAAGCGATGACCGATGCGGAACCCGGACTGGCCGCCCTGACCGCCGGGCTGGAGGCGAGTGGGCGCTGGGCGCTCGCTCATCGGGCCAAGGCACAGCTCATGTTCTGGCGCCCCGTCCCGAGCTTCGAGCCCTCCGCCGGGGCGTTCGCCCCGAGCGTCGAAATGGTCGCCCTCCAGCGCGCCGCCATGGCTGACGCTGTCGCCGCCGGACAGCTCGGCCCCGGAGCCGACTCTGACGAGGCCGTGTACCTCGTCTCGACCCTCATCGTCGGGGTGCTCAGCCAAGCCATGGCGAACGAACCCGAGCTCGAATGGGGACAGGGTCGGTTCACTTCCATGTTCCCGCGGCTGATGAATCTCTTCGCGGCCGCCTATCCCGTTCCGCCCTCTGGATCGAAGCCGAGCAGCAGAGGTCGCTGATCTCATAGCCCATCGTCAGATCCGATGCGGCCCACCGGACGACCCCGCATCCATGACGCGGGGAACCACCCAGACCCCACCGCCCTGGCCCGAGCGAGCGGGCCGAGGCGTTATCCCTTCACGAACCGACTGCGGTCGACCTGCCGCTCCCACCCGGTGGAACGCCAGAACGCGGTGGCTCGGGCATCGGAGTCCACCACGATGGCTTGCAACCGAACCGCCCCGGCCTCGGCCAGGCGCCGCTCGGCTTCGGTGACGAGTCGCCGGCCGAGACCGAGACGACGGTGGCTCGGGGCCACGGCGAGTCGGTAGATCGATCCTCGCCAGCCGTCCCAGCCGGCGACGACCGATCCCACGATGCGCGCATCGGACTCGGCCACGATGAGCGCCCCGGCGTCGTGGGCGATGAGCTGGGCGAGGCTCCCGCTGTCGTCTGTGTGCGAGGGCTCGACCTCGGCGTCACGCCACAGGGCGAGCGCCGCAGGTCCGTCGCCGGCGTGGGCGGAGCGGATCGTCACAGGCATCGCCCAAGAGTAGGAGCTGTGTCGGCGATGCGGCCGCTGGCGCTACGAACCTTCGGCGACGGCCTTCACCCGTTCGAGGGTCGTGCGCATGTCACGTTCGTTGCGGCGCTCCCGCAGGACCCCACCGATGGGTCGCCAGATCTTGGTGAAGATGTTGTCACCGAGATCGAACGACTCGGTGACGTCGGTGCCCCCGTTGTCCGTGGCCTGGAATTCGTAACGCCACGTGTTGACCGGCCGGTCGCGCATCACGACGGCGAACTCGAAGACCTTGCCGGGCTCGCACTCGGTGATCTCGCACGTCGTCCAGTAGAGAACGGGCCAGTTCTCGTTGCGCCGCACGTGGCCGCGGTAGCGGGCGCCGACCGACGGCCCGGTGGCGCCCCCGATCCACTCGGCCTCGACCACCTCCGGGCTGTACTCGCCCATCCTGGTGATGTCGCTGACCAGCCCCCAGACCTTGTCCGGCGGGGCGTCGATGTGCATGGTGACAGCAGCACGCATGGCGAAACCCTAGACCGCCGTGGGTCGGGCCCACAGTCGCCGGGTCGGCGTCGTGGCGGCGCCACATGTGGTGCGCCCGGGTCCTCGGGCGTCTAGGTGTGGGGCAGGATCACCACATCGTCGGCCGTCAGGGTGCCGTTCGGGGCCACGGCGTCGACGGTCTTCACCTTGTCACCGGCACAGACGAGCGCGAACGAGGGAGCGCTCACGCCGTGCTCCTTGAATATGGTGCCGGTCGGCTTCACGTTCACGGTGTACCCCGTGCCCCCCGAGCTCAGGGTGAACGTCCCGGCGGCACCGGCGGTGCCGCACGTGCTCATGCCGTTCACGGCCAGCACCGTGCCCGACACCCGCTTGGGGCGGGGAGGCACCACGGTCACCCGGGAGGCGGACAGGAGGCCGGTGGCCGAGAGGAGCCCGACGGCCCGTACCTTGTCACCGACGCAGACCGCCGCGAAGGTCGGCGCGCTCACGCCCTTCTCCTTGAACGTGGTCGGCGCGCTGACCTCGACCGTGCCGGTGCCGTGATGCGACGTCACGGTGAAGTCCCCGGGGGCGCCCGCCGACCCGCACGTCCCCGGCGTGCTCGTGCCGTTGACCGAGGTCACGGGGCCCGCCACCCGATGGGGACGAGGAGGGATGATCGTCACGGTCGTGGCCGACAAGAGGTCGCTCGCCAGCGTGGTGCCCACCGCCCGCACCTTGTCACCGACGCACAGCGCCGCGAAGGTCGGCGCGCTGACGCCCTTGTTCTTGAAGGTTGTCGACGTCGCCCCGACGTCCACGGTCGAGCTGGTGGTCCTCGAGGCCGCCACGAAGTCGCCGGCCGCCCCCGAGGTCCCGCACGTCCCCGGCGCGGACGAACCGTTGACCGAGGTGACCGTGCCCGACGCCCGGGCCGGAGGGGGAGGGATCACCGTCACCGACTTGGCGACCACGACGTCGGCGGCCGAGATGGGGCCGAGGGCACGCACCATGTCACCGACGCAGACGATGGCAAAGGACGGCGAGCTCACGCCCTTCTCGGAGAAGCTCGTCGAGGACGCCCCGACGTTGATCGTGAACGTGGTGCCGTTCGACGTCACGGTGAAGTCCCCGGCCATCCCCGACGTCCCGCAACTGCCGGACGAGGAAGATCCGTTCACCGAGGCCACGGTCCCGGTGACGTGTCCGGTCGGGGGCGGGATCACGACCACCGACGTGGCCGTCAGGAGGTTGTTGGCCGAGAGGGTTCCGGTGGCCCGCACCACGTCACCGGCACAGACGATGGCGAACGACGGCGAGCTCATTCCCTTCTCGGAGAAGCTCGTCGAGGTCGTCCCGACGTCGATGGTGAACGTGCTGCCGTTCGACGACACGGTGAAGTCCCCGGCCATCCCCGACGTCCCGCAACTGCCCGGCGCGGACGAGCCGTTCACCGAGGTGACCGTCCCCGACGTCTTGTGGTGCGTCTGCACACGGACCGTCGTGGCGGCGGCGACGCCCCCGCACAGGAGCGCCGTGACGTCGCCACCACGGCGATTCGCGCTATCTGTCGGCGGATGACCATTGCTCGCTCCGGGAGTGCCGTGTGTGGCTCGATGACGCCGGACCCCGGTCCTCGCAGCCCGTCCTGTCCGTCATCTGTGTGGTCAAAAAATTTCGAGCTCGGCGTGTGTTGCTTGCATTTGTCGCACTCCCCTTACCCGTGGTCTTCGGTGCTCTCACCTGTGACGCCTAGGTGATTCCACGTGTCCTCACGGCGACGGGTCGGAGCGCCACGGTACGAGAGGAAACCACGGGCCCAACGGCGGGTGATTGGACCTTCTTTTCAGCAAAAACCCAGGAAAGACCGGGTTCCTACGGCTCCGGTCGACGTCGCGTCGACCAGCGGCCGCTCAGGTAGTCCGACGGCCGTGCACCCGGGAAGCACGAAGAACTACCCCCACCGGGGGGGCAAGCCCATCCAGAGCTTGTCGTAGCCGCGCCGATCCGAATGACGGCACGTCCAGCCCCGTCACCGAAGAGCGGCTGTCCGTCCTACGCCCTGGTGACGGCCGACGGTGGTGGAATGGTCCCGGCACCCGAGCTCAGGCACCCCGCCTTCGCTATGGGGTTCGCGGCGGCGGGGAGCTTCGGCGGTCTCAGGAATGCCGGTTTGTTGACGAGGTCGAGCATCCCGAACAGGCTGGTGGCGTTGGCATCGCGCCGCGTCAGCGCGGGAAGGTTCCATTTCTCCTCGACGGTCTTGAGGATCGATGTGTGGTCGTAGACGGTGTGCGACACGAAGTCCTTCTTGGCGTACGGGCTCACAACGCCGGCCGGGACTCGAAACCCGTAACGGTCGAACCCGCCCGGTGGGTCGCCGGCCACCAGCGCCGGGGGGACGTCGTCGGGCGGTATCGCCACCGGTGGCGGCACGTGGTCGTAGTAACCGCCGTGCTCGTCGTAGGTCCAGATCAACATGGTCGACGACCATTGCGGGCCCGACATCACGGCATTGACGACCTTCCCCATGAATTGGTCGCCGAATTGCACGTCCTGAGGATCTTCCTCCGAGGAGTTGCCATAGTCGGGCTCGACGAGACTGAACGACGGGAGCGTCCCGGCTGCAGCATCGGCGTAGAACTCGTCGATGTGCGCGAGCCGCGCGGACAGCGCGGGCGTCTCCAGCAGCGGGAGGAACACGCCGAGGGTCGGAAGCGTCGAGTAGTAGTCCTTCCACGTGATCCCGTGGCGATTGAACTGCTCGAAGATGATGCCGTTGGGCGGCAGCGCGAGTGGGAAGGTGTCGTCGATGAGCCCGAGCGAGGTTCCCGCCAAGAGATAGCGCCGGTTCGGGTCGGTCTGGGCCATGGCCGAACAGAAATAGCGGTCGGCGATCGGGAAAGTCTTCGCCATCCCACACGTGAAGGGGAGATCGTCGCTCGTGAAGTAGCCCATGGCCTCGGCTGTGGTGCTGGTCACGAAACCCTGGCACGTCCCGTTGTCGTACGCCTCGTGGGTGACCTTCCAGTCGTTGCCCACACCGCGGGTCTGACACTCGGTGGGCATGTGGAAGGCATGCACGAAATTCCCGTGGCCGTCGGGGTTCTTGGCCGTCGGCTTGTGGTCGGGCCCCAGCGTGAACCCGTCGCCTCGACCGATCAGCCCGAGGATGTTGTCGAACGAGTGGTTCTCCATCATCACGACCACGAATTGCTTGATCTTCGGCACCTGGTCGCTGCCGGCGGGACGGTCGGGGCGAGGGAGCGAACCGGGCTCTCGCAACGATTGACGGGCCGACGTGGTGCTCGACCCGGCCGAGCCCGAAGACGTCCCTCCACACGCGCCGAGCAGGACCGACGCACCAGCCAATCCGCCGCCGAGAAATTGTCGTCGGTTCAGATTCACCGTGTGCTCCTGGCGTCGACGTCAGTGGCCTCGCTGCGCCGACGATAGACCACGACGGTGCCATCGACCAGGTCGCCGGGGCGTCGACAACGAGCCTCGAAAGTCGATCTCGCGTGTCGAGCGTGCCTCGCTCGCGGCTCACCGGTCATGACCGGATCGGGCTCCCGGCGGGACTCACGACGTACCACAAACCTCCGACGTTGTTGAGCCCCTGCCCCGTCGCCTGCCCGGGGCTCACGTCATCGGGCCACAGGTACAGCGGCCAGCCGGCATAGGTCACCTGCACCCCGCCGTCGGCGCGCACGGTGGTCCCGAGAAGGTCCCGATGCGCGCCGGAGCCCGCTACCGGCGCAGTTGTCCCCTTGGGAAGGAGAAGGGGAGGCCACTCAGCCGAGCAGATCCCCGAGCAACGTGAACGCGATGAATGGTCGTCGGGGAGAAAGAGGTACAGGGTGTAGCCCTCGCCGTCGACGAGGACGGTCCCGAGGCCCTTCACCTCGCCCGTCGAGACCTCGTACTCGGGCGCAGTTCGTGAAACCGACGCATGCGAGCCGGACGTGCCCGACCCTCCGCACGACGTCAGACCGGCAGCGAGGCCGATGCCGGAGACGAGCGCAACGGTCAACCTCGAGGCTTTCCACTGTCGTCGCAAGCTCGGGCGGCTCACCGGTAAAACCAACCACAGTGGACGACGACGTCTGTCATCGGCGCGGACCGAACAGCTCGATGGCACGGTGACGGTCGAACACGACCGAGACGTTATAGCGGCTCGATTCGTCATTCGTCCGTCGCCATCACCGTCGACAACGCCCGGACGTCGGGCTCGGATACGACGTGACGCCATCGGCTCGGGACGCGCCGCGCCCATCGCCTTCCTGCCAGCATCTCGGATACGCCCGTCTGGTCAGGCGCGGCGAAGCGGCACAGAGCCTGAGGGTCGGCGTATCCGGCGCGCCGTCGGACCTCGGCCCATTGCCGGTAGCGCCGATGCGCCCCTAAAGTGGAGGCTCTCTTGAACCGCTCCAAGCTGTCGGGCGGCAACGTCGCTGGGTACCCAGTACGGATCGCGAGCAGCACTGAGAAGGGCGAACATCATGTCGGGGTTGTCGTGCGGCTCGTGGGACAGGGCTTGCCAATGAGTTCCCCGAGGCGAGGTCGTCATCGGCGTCCGGGCTTTCTGGCCAGGAAGCTCGTCCTGCCGCGCTGGGCCTACGCCAGCCCCGGCCGGCGCCAGCCGGCGCACATGGCCCCGCCGGCGCAGATTGCGAACCAGTGGTCACCACCGCCGCTGCGGAGCGATCGTCGTCTCCTGCGCAGGGTGTGGTGGTCCTGGGCCGTCCTGGGCTCGGTCGCCGTGATCGTGGGATCGATCACCTTCATCATGACGTCTGAAGCCCCGGCGGTCTCGACGCTGCAGAGGACGACGATCGATCCACCGAGGACGACGACGTCGGCGCCGTCGACGACCACGACGGTAAGACGCACGACGACGTCGACGACCGTTCGCCATCACAGCGACGTGACGGCATCGCAGTCCAACGGGATCGCCCATGGCATCCCCCTGGGCGTCTACGCCGGGGAGGGCGATCCTGGCGGAGTCGCCGCCTTCGCCGCCGCCACCGGCACCCATCCGATCTACGCCACCGACTACCTCGACAAGACCGACGGCTGGGCCTCGATGGACGGTGCGTCGAACATCAAGGCATGGAGCACGTCGCCGTACCGTCTGGCCATCGGCGTGCCCATCCTCCCCGGGGTGGGGACCTTGGCCCAGGGGGCGACCGGCGCCTACAACCAGTACTTCACCATCCTGGGCAAGAACCTCGTCGCCGACAACGAGGCCAATGCCATCTTGCGCCTGGGTTGGGAGTTCAACGGCAACTGGTTCACCTGGTCAGTCGGAAGCACGACCGACGCCGCCAACTTCGTGGCTTTCTGGCGCCAGATCGTCACCACCATGCGCGCCGTGCCCGGCCAGAAATTCAAGTTCATGTGGAACCCCAATGCCCCCAGCCCGACGACGTACTCGCCCAACCAGGCCTATCCCGGCAACGCGTACGTCGACTACGTCGGGACCGACGTCTACGACAACTTTTGGGGCACGCCGTTCACCCCACCCGTGGCGTGGGACCATCAGCTGTCCCAGCAGTGGGGACTCGACTGGCTGGCGGCTTTCGCCGCCGAGCACAACAAACCCATCTCCATCCCGGAGTGGTCAGACGAATACCGCACCGACGGCCACGGCCTCGGCGACGACCCGACGTTCGTCGACAACATGGCTGACTGGTTCGTGGGCAACGACGTGGCCTTCGCCAACGTCTGGTCTTACGACTCCTCGGCGACGTACCGGAACAACCTCTTGGACGGGACGTTCCCCAAGTCCCTCGCCATGTTCAAGAGGGACTTCGGCTGATCCTGCGACACGAATCGGCCTGAGACGCGACGCCTCCAGCTGCGGACGGGCCTACCAGCTGAGCAGGGGGTTGATGTTTCCGTTGGCGGTGACCGATGCCTGGCCGAGGTAGGGCACCTGGTACAGCATCTCGATCGAGTGGAGGATTCCCGCCGTCGACACCTTGCCCGAGTATTGAACCGGATTCGCGGCCAGGGACTGCGACACCACGATGGTGGGGACGTGCCCGCCGTCGCCGCCGTTGACGCCGGACGTGTCGCTGTCGAGCGCCTCGTCCCACTCGATGATGATCTGCCCGCCGTCTTTGTACCACGACGTCGCCTGCACCGACGGAATGAAGCTCGACAAGAAGTTCTCCGTGTCCTTCAGCTCGTTGGCAGCAGTGTCGGTCGGGACTCCGGTGTGGCCGTCGTTGGTCAGGTTCGGGGTGTACCACACGAAGTCCGGCGGCGAGGCGCTGTTCAGGTCGGGGATGAGCGACGAGGAGCTCTTGACCGTGATCGGGGCGCTCGGGAAGTACTCCCACGGGTTGTGGTGCACGACGTAGAGGCCCGAGTCGTTGGTGGGGTCAGCCGGGAGGCTCTCGGCATACGCGTCGATGCTGTCCCCCGCCGCCACGAGCTGGTCGGCGAGCGTCGGAACGGCCGGGAAGCTGTGGTCCGAGGGCGGGTTGTCGTCGGTGACACCCTGGTCCGAGCCGGAGATGATGTCGAGGTAGTTGGGGAGGCTCGGATGGGCCAGGGCGTAGGACTGGGTGGCTGAGCCATAGTCGTTGGCCAGGCCCGTCACGTACGGCAGCGCCGGGTTGCCGATGATGTTCGTGGCGCCCTCGTTCTCCATCATGACGACCATGATCTTGGGCGGGACGAGCAGATGACACGCGCTCGTCCCGAGACCCACGGCCACGCCGAGCACACAGACCGCCCCCACCGTCGCCAACGACCGCTTCTTCGCCACTCGATGCCCCCCATCGAGATATGCCCGCACACGCGCCAGATGACGTCCACGCCCGGCGTCGAGCTCTCGACGCGCCGGCGCGAAAACCGTGCTCAGCCCCACAGACACTAGAGGCTGCGACCCAAATCGCGCCCAAAGCGATGTCAATGCTCGGTCAACGGGGACGGAGTCCCTGCTGAAGTTCGCAGGCCAGGGTCACGGTCACGGTCACGGTATCGGGCGCCCCGGGGTCGTTCGATACCCTCACTGGACGGATCCGGGGAGGCATGGTGCACCGCACGAAACGGGGCTCGACGGCGAAACCGAGGTCTCGGGCTCTTCGCACGACAGCAGAACGCGTCCCGATCGCCCTCCTGCTCGGTGCCGGCTTGGTGCTGGCGGCGTGTTCGGGGACGGCGCGCCCATCCGCACCCCCTCGGACGAGTACCCCATCCCCTCCCGCCTCCACGAGCACGACGAGCAGCTCGACCCCCGGGCACGCCGCCAAAGGACCTCCTCCGCACGTGATGGTGGTGATGATGGAGAACGAAGGCGCATCCAACATCATCGGCAACCCGGCGCTGCCCTACGTCACCAGCCTGGCCGCTGACGACGGGTCGGCCACCCGGTCGTACGCGTTGAGCCACCCCAGCCTCCCGAACTACCTGACGATCGTGTCGGGATCGAACCAAGGGGTCACGACCGACCAGCCGCCTTCTGTGGCCGACTTCCCGAACGTGCCCACCCTCGCCGATCAGCTCGCGTCAGCCGGGTTCAGCGAGATGGCGTACGCCGAGAGCCTGCCCGCGCACCCCACCGAGGACGCCGGGCTCTACGCGGTGCGACACAACCCGTGGGAGTACTTTCCGCACGCCAAGATCACCGTGGCCAGCGCCTCGGCCATGACGGCGGATCTCGATGCCAGGAACCCGCCCGACTTTGTGTGGTACACCCCGAACCTCACCGACGACGGCCACACCGGCGTGCCCACCGACACCCTGGCCCACGAGTTGGCCGACACCGAGGCGTTCCTCTCGACGTTCATCCCGGCGGTGCAGGCGACGTCCTGGTACAAGGCCGACGGGCAGATCATCATCGAATGGGACGAGGCGCTCGACAGCGATACCTCCGGAATCAACGGTGGCCAGGGCGGGCACGTTCCGACGATCGTGGTGTCCGATGCCCTGAAGGCGAGCCCCCTCCACGACGCCACACCGGTGGATACCGCCGGCATCCTGCGATCGATCGAGGACCGCTTCGGATTGCGGCACCTCGCCACCGCGGCCAACCCCGCCAACGGGAACATCGACGCCCTGCTCGATCGGTGACCGCCCGCACCCGCGCCCAGGAGCATGCGGGATGGGCGCCGGGGAGACAGAGCGTTACTTCACGCCCAGGCTGCTCTTGGCCGCGGCCTCGAAGACGCGATGGGGAAGCAGCCGTTTGGCGGCGATGCCGACTCTCTCCCCGGCCTTGCCGACCGAAACCCGTCGCGGCGGGCGGCGGGAGTCGAGGACTCTTTGGATGACAGCCGCCACCGCGTCGGGCGCCACGCCGTTCGCCTCGTCACGCTCCATCGTGCTCACCGCCGTGTCGAGTGCCCGCCGGTAGACCTCGTCCCCGCTCGACGATGCGGCCATCTTCCGGTTGGCGGTGAAATCGGTCCGGACGTTGCCCGGCTCCACGAGAGTGACGTCGATCCCGAACGGCGCCACCTCGTAGGCCAGGGCCTCCCCGAATCCCTCGAGGGCGAACTTGCTGACGCTGTAGTACGCCTGGAAGGGGATGGCGACGATGCCTCCGATGGAGCTGATGAGCACGATGCGGCCACCCCCCTGGGCGCGCATGGCCGGCAGTACCTGCTGGACGACGCGCGTCGCGCCCCACAGGTTGGTCTCCACCTGTGCCTTGGCCTCGTCGATCGTGGTGTGCTCGACGGCGCCGGCCACTCCCCATCCTGCCGAGGCCACGACGGCATCGATGCGATGGTGCCGGGCGAGCACATCCGCGATCCCTTCTCGCACCGACTCGTCGCGGTCGACGTCCATGACGACGCCTTCCCACGATCCCGATGACGTGCCTCGTCGGCTGGCCCCCACGACCACCCATCCCGCGCCGTGCAACCGGTCGGCACAGGCCCGACCGATACCGGCGGACGCTCCGGTGATGACAACGACCTTGTCCATGTCGTGACGAGTCTTGAGGACTCAGCGCGAGCGGGCGTCGCCGCGCGGGGAGCGTCCGAACTGCCAGCGGGCGCGCCGCGTGGGGTGGGCACGCGCCGCCTCCCGGAACGCCTTCAGCTCGTCCACGCTGGCGCGGGCTCGTTCGGCCAGCTCGTGCTCGCCTCCCTCCGAGGAGATGTTGAAGGCGTCGACACACCGGCTGATCGCCACGTCGATGGCAGCGATGAGGCTCTGCTGCGCCGTCTCGTCGAGCACACGGACTCCTCGCGGTTGGGTCATCGATCGAGGTCGAGTCCCCATTGCACGTGCCGTGATTGTGCCTCAGTCCGCGCCGCGTCACCACCTCGTTGTGGTCCCGGTAGAACGAAGCCGCCGAGCGCCGATGGGAGATCCCGATGCCAGAGCCTGATGCCCGTCTGAACGTGGTGGACAACCCCGCCCACAAGCGGTTCGAGGCCTTCGTGGGGGACCGGTTGGCCGGATTCGTCACCTACCGGACGCGACCGGGAATCGTCGTCCTCGTCCACACCGAGATCGACACCGCCTTCGAGGGCCACGGGGTCGGGAGCCAGCTGGCGGCGGCCGTGCTCGGCCAGATCCGGGAGCGGAACCTGAAGGTCGAGCCGCTGTGCCCGTTCATCGCCAGCTACATCGACAGGCATCCCGAGCTCGCCGATCTGGTGCCAGGGTCGGAGCACCGACCCGGGCGGTGACCGTCCCCGGCGCCTGGAAATGGCCACTTGACCAGGGCGGAGAGCGGACAGGGCGAGACGGAGAAGCGCCGATGACCCCGGCGCCGATGACTCAGGGGATCCCCGCGCGGTGCCGATACCCAGGGGATGACCCCGGGAGGCGCAGCGCCACGGACCCCGCGTGCAGCCGCCCCCCGTCCGGGCTGGCTGCCCTTCGGATGCCTTCTCGCCATGGGTGAGGTCATCGTGCTGGTGCTGGTCGTCCTCCACCCCGGCACCGCCGTCGGTACCCGGTCCGCCCTCGACCGCCAGGCCCTCCCGGTAGGCGGCACCCGGTTCGTCCCGCACGGTTACACCCCGGCGCCGGACGCACCGGTCACGACCCTTCCGCCCCCGTCGACGACGATCCCACCGGCCCCGGAGTCCCCGACCACGCTGCCCCCGGTGCGGGACCCGGCCCCGACGACGCCCCCGAAACCGGCGGCCCAGGCGTCGACGGCACGAGGCACCCTGGCCGCCAACATCGCCCCCGATCCCAACTTCCTCCTCAGCTGCTCGGGGGCCCAGTACGACGATTCCTCCGGGTGCGTCGACGCCACGCTGCAGGCCATCGCCAACGGCCGGAGCCACGAGGGACTCCCCCCGATGGTGCTGCCCTCGAACTGGGGCCAGCTCTCACCCGACCAGCAGCTCTTCGTGGCCACGAACCTCGAGCGCACCGCCAGGGGCCTGCCGCCGCTGACCGCCATGGCCACGGCCCTCGACGCCGCGGCGAGCCGAGGCGCGGCCCAGGACGTCGACCCACCCCCGCCGCCGGGATTCCCGTACTCGGAATGGGGATCGAACTGGGCCGGAGCCGTCGGCAACCCTCTGGAGGCCGTCTACCTGTGGATGTACGACGACGGCTCCAACACCGCCAACATCGACTGCACCCCCTCGAACGAGACCGGGTGCTGGGGCCACCGCGAGAACATCCTGCTCCGGTTGTCCTGCACCGAGTGCGTCATGGGCACCGGTTGGGACCCGGCCGGGTACAGCAGTGACCCGAGCATGACCGAGTTGCTGGTCGAGGCCTCGGGCACCGTCCCCGTCGACTTCACGTGGCGCCAGGAGTCGCCCTACCTGGCCTGAGGCCGGATTCGACTTTTCCAACGGGCAGCGGGATTTTTCGACCTCGGATTCACCTCTCGAGCCGTTGACAGACCGCCACCGTCAGGGCAGCCTTGTACGACGGCGACGGCCCGATCTCCGCTCCGAGCGAAAGTCGGCCAACATCGTCAGGCACGAAGCAAGGAGGGCTCGCATGGCACGGCGGGTCTGGGTATTGCCATCGACTTTGCCGTCTGATGCCCACGGAGAGGGCAGCGGCGGCGCGCCGTCGCACAGCGTCGATCCTCTGCGTCACGGAGATCCACAGCGCCTCCTCGTGCGCCTTCGGGCCAAGCGCAAGGCCCGGATGGCTCGGGCCGACGCCATCGGCTCGGAGGCCGAGCCGACCCCTCAAGACACCAGCAGTTAGGCGTCTCTTCTCCCTCCTGTCTCCCGATGTCCCCTCCTGGCCCATGCGTCCCACGTATCAGCACTCCAAGTGCGATTGTGAGCACTCTTAGCAAGATTGTGACGTAGGAGAACGCTGGGACGACGGAGCGTGTGACGCCTCTCACCAGGGCAGTTGTGTGTTTGTTGTGGCCCCATAGGGGGCCAGGTGACCCGGCATTGACACAATCCACAGGTGTGAACGGGCACGGACCTTCCGCCGCGGGACCGCGGTGTTCCAGATTGGACGGTGACTGGTGGAAAATCCCTGCTCAGAGGCACTATAGACACCCACTACTGTTCAGGGGGGGTTCAGGACCGAATGTCCTTCCCATAAGACGCGGCCTTGATGGCTCCCGATGAGCTGGAGTCCACTTGATGGGAGTGGGTATGAAGTTGCGTAAGGATTCGCCTGGCGACGACATCAACCCGGAGGGAACTCCCCCCGTGGCGGTCCGGCGCGATCTCGGGGGAGGCCGGACTCAGCTCGGCGAGCTCCTCGTGAGCGCCAAGCTCGTGACGCACGACCAGCTGGCCCAGGCGCTGCTGCAACAGGTCACCTCGGGCCAGCGGATCGGCACGCTCCTCGTCGAGCTCGGCGCCATCGACGAGCGCGACCTGGCCAAGGCCCTCTCCACACAACTCCACGTCCCCCTCGTCGACCTGTCGCAACAGACGCCCACGCCCGAAGCGATCGAGCTCATGCCCGAGAGCGTGAGCCGCAGCCATCTGGCCGTGCCCCTGGTGGGCGACGCCAACGGGCTCACGGTGGCGGTGTCGGACCCGAATCCCGAGCTGGCCAAGATCCTGGCCAACGCCTGCGGCCAGGTCGTCCGGCTGGTCATTGCGCCGCGGTCGGACATCCAGCGTGCCATCGACACCGCCTACCGGGCGCTCGGCAACATCCAGGAGCACGTCCGCGCCTTCGAGGAGACCGCCGAGAGCCCACGCCGGGCGACCGCGGACACCGGCGTGCAGCTGGCCATGGCCGACGACGCACCGGTCGTGCAGGTCGTCAACCTCCTGATCACCCAGGCGATGCGCGACCGGGCGTCTGACATCCACATCGAGCCGCAGGGGAACGACCTGCGGATCCGGTACCGCATCGACGGGGCCCTGCACGACGCCGTGGTCCTGCCGCTGTCGATGGCCCCTGCCCTCGTGAGCCGCTTGAAGATCATGGCCAGCATGAACATCGTGGAGCGCCGTCGACCCCAGGACGGGCAGATCACCATGGTCGTCGACAACCGCGAGATCGACATCCGGGTGTCGACGGTGGCCACCATCTGGGGCGAGAACTGCGTGCTGCGGGTCCTCGACAAGAGCCGGTCGCTCTTCCGCATGGGCGACCTCGGCATGCCGCTGAACACACACGAGATCTTCACCCGCCTCATCGGGACGCCCTTCGGCATGGTCTTGTGTGCCGGCCCGACGGGGAGCGGGAAGACGACCACGCTGTACGCGGCGTTGACCGAGATCGACGACCCCAGCCGGAACATCATGACGGTCGAGGACCCGGTCGAGTACGTGTTCCCCACCATCAACCAGATCCAGACCAACGACCAGGCCGGCATCACCTTCGCCAACGGCTTGCGGTCGATCCTGCGCCAGGACCCCGACGTGATCCTGGTGGGAGAGATCCGTGACGTGGAGACGGCTCGGATCGCGGTGCAGTCCGCCTTGACCGGTCACTTCGTGTTGTCGTCGCTGCACGCCACCGACTCCGCCGCCGCCCTGCACCGCTTCCTCGACATGGGCATCGAATCGTTCCTGGTGGCGTCGTCGGTGCTGGCGGTGGTGAGCCAACGGCTCGTCCGGCGCATCTGCCAGACGTGCAAGACCGGGTACGAGCCCAAGGACGAGGAGCTCGCCTTCTACCAGGAGAGCGGCGGGCTCCCCAAGGCGCAGTTCTTCCGGGGCGAAGGGTGCAACTTCTGCGCCGGCACCGGCTATCGCGACCGGATCGGCGTGTACGAGCTCATGCGGATCACGCCCGAGCTCAAGCGGCTGATCGTGGGATGGGCCACGCAGGAGGAGCTGCAACGCATGGCCGTGTCCCAGGGGATGCGCACGCTCCGGGACGAAGCGATCCGGCTCATCGCCGACGACGTGACGACCATTTCCGAAGTCATCAGATCCATCTACACGGCGTAAGCGGACGACCACACACGATCATGGGGAAATACAAGTTCCGGGCCATCACCCCAGAAGGCGCCACCGTCTCGGGCGTCGAGGACGCGCTGACGGCCAACCTGGCCCGACGGGCGATCATCAGCCGCGACCTCGCACCGCTCGAGGTGATCGAGAAGAAGAGCATCCTGAAGTACGAGATCACGCGGGAGAAGGTCCCCCGCAAGGAGCTCATGTACTTCTCCCGCCAGATGGCGGTCTTCATGAAGGCCGGGATCCCGGTGCTCGAAGCGCTCGAGATCATGACCGAGGAGACCGGGAACAAGGTCCTGCAACGGGTCATGGCGGAGATGGCGGACTCGTTGCGCTCGGGCGAGACCTTCGCCGGGGCGGCCAGCCAGCACCCCGAGGCCTTCCCCCGCTACTACCTCGGGATCCTCGGCTCGGCCGAGCTCACCGGCAACCTGGACACCGTCTTGGACCAGTTATCGGAGTACATCGACCGGGACCTCGAAGCACGCCGGAGGATCAGCTCGGCCCTCATGTACCCCACGATCGTCTTCGTCTTCGCCATCCTGGCCGTCGTCATCATCACGGCCTACGTCCTGCCGCGCTTCAAGACCTTCTTCACGACGTTGCACGCCAAGCTGCCGCTGCCGACCAGAATGCTCCTCAGCGTCGCCAACTTCATCGAGAACGACTGGTTCTTCCTTGTCGCGGGGGTCGGCGCCGTCCTCGCCCTCGTCCTCCTCGGCGTGGCGACGTCCAGGGGCCGAGCCGTGCGGGACCGGCTCCTGCTCCGCCTGCCGGTGGTGGGCGATCTGATCAAGACCTCGATCCTCGAGCGCTTCTGCCGGATCCTGCACGCCATGGTGACCGCCGGGGTCCCGCTGCCCGAGGCCCTACAGGTGACCGGGGACGCCACCACCAATTCGGTGTACAAGCGGGGGCTCTTCGTGGCCCGTGGGGCCATGATGCGAGGCGAGGGGCTGGCGACCCCCCTCGCGTCGACCGGCCTCTTTCCCGCCGCCGCACGCCACATGTTCCTCGTCGGCGAGAGCACGGGGACGATGGACGACCAGCTCGAGTCGGCCGCCACCTACTTCGACCGTGAGCTCGACTACAAACTGAAGCAGTTCACCGCGTTGTTCGAACCGATCGTGATCGTGTTCGTCGGTCTCATCGTCGGGTTCGTCGCCATCGCCCTCATCTCGGCCATGTACGGGATCTACCGCCAGGTGCACATCTGATGCCGGCGCCCCCGAGGTCCACAACGACCCACCCCTGGTCAGCCGGTGAGGGGGTACCGACATAACAGACCGCAACTTCCCCACGTTCCGAGTCACAGAGAACCGATCCACGCCGCTTCCAGCGGCAGGAAACCCGAAAAGAAACGAGCGCAGATGCTGGAGAGAATGAAGCAGAAGAGAAATGAAGGAGGGTTCACCCTCATCGAGCTCCTGATCGTCATCATCATCCTGGCGATCCTGGCCGCCATCGTCGTGTTCGCCGTGGGCAACACCAGCACCAGTGCGGCGATCGCCTCGTGCAAGTCGGACGCCAAATCGGTGGAAACTGCCATCGAGGCGTACAAGGCGCAGCACCCTGGGACCCAGACCGCTGACGGCCTCCATGGCTACCCGGCGGGGGGAGATTGGACCGAATTGACCACCACCGGTGACCCCCAGGGCGGGCCGTGGCTGAAGGGGGAGCCCTCCACGAAGGACTACCAGATCGAGTTCAACACCTCGGGTCAAGTCTGGGTCGCGGCCCCGGGAACGGGGGTCGATACCAGTTACGCCTCGACCGAAGACGTGGACATGAACCCGAACGTCGCCTGCAACGTGGCGCAGGCCTCGTAGCGACGGTTCTGCTTGCTCTCGAATGGACCGGATCGTGCCCGCGGAGCTCCGAGACGGCTCGCGTGGCACGACGGTCCTCGAGGGGGGGATGCCGGCCTCTGAGGTCCAGCTGCAGACGGGCTCTCGGCGGCAAATGCGAGCCGACACCGGCCCCCGCCTGCCGTGGTGGGTGGTGGGTGTCTCGGTGGCCTTCGTGGCGACCGGGATGGCCTACAGCCTGTGGTGGGCTCCGGTCGTCCGCCATCAGTCGTACTGGCTCACTCCCGGCGACATCTGGTACTCGGTACGGACGGCGCACTGGATCGGTTGGGGGTCGCTCTCGTTCGTGTACAGCAACAGCCGTTCCGAGCTGATCACCCTCCCGGGGTTCGAGGTGCTGTTGACCCCCTTCGTGGTGCTGTCATCGGCACTCGGACTGTCCGAGAACGCCCCGGGGCTTCTACCGAACCCCCACCCCCACGCGTGGTTGGTGATCGGTCCCGTCTCGATGGCGTGCGCGGCGCTGGCCCTGTGGGCGTTCGACTCGCTGGCTCGCCGCATGGCGCTGAGCCCGGGGCGGCGCAAGGTGCTGCTCGTGCTCGAGGCCGGCGCCCTGTGGCCTGCCGCGGTGTTTTGGGGTCATCCCGAAGATGTGCTCGCCATCGGCCTGTGCACCTTCACCCTTGTCAAGGTGCTCGACGGCCGGGACACGGCCGCGGGCTGGCTCCTCGGTGGTGCGGTCTCCATGCAACTCTTCTCCGTCTTCGTCGTGCCGGTGGTGGTGGCCGTCGTCGGCCTGCGCAAGGGCGTGTCCCTGTTGGCCCGGGCGGCGATCCTCCCCGGGTTCCTCTTCGTCGCCGTCGCCGTGCCCGACTTCCGCGACTCGGTCCGGACCCTGCTCCAGCAACCCACTCCCCCCGCCGTGAACCACGCCACGCCGTGGGTGGCCCTGTCACCCAAGCTCGCCCACGGCAACGTGGCGGGTGGGCCCACCCGGACGATCGGTTTGGTGGTCGCGCTGGCGGCGAGTGTCGCGGCCCGGTTCGCCGCCCGCTCCCCGGCTCGCCTGGTGTGGCTCGCAGCCGTCGCGCTCGGCGCCCGGTGCGTCTTCGACCCCGTCATGACTCCGTACTACGTCATGCCCGTGGTGGCGCTCGGGCTCATGGCCGGCTCCGGGGCGCGGCCCCTCCGCTTCGCGCTCACCGCCATGGCCGGCGCGGGGCTGACCGTCATGGCCTTCAGCCATCACGGCGAGTGGACCTACTGGTCGATGATGACCGCCATCATCGCCGCGCTCCTGGCGCTGGCCTGGACCCCGGTTGGCGCACCATCGCCCGAAGAGCCGGGCACGCCCGACATCGCAACGAACGCCTCACCCGACCACGGCCCCGAACGCGCCCCCGTCGCCGTCGCAGCTGCCACTCGCTGACCCAGCCCGTCCGCGCCCCAAACGCGCGTCGTCGTCAGCGGACGATCTCCATCCGCAACCCGCGACTGTCCCATTCGGGATCCTCGGGAACGCGGTTGATGGCGCGCGAGGCGATGCGGCGGGCCGTCCACAGACACGCCGTGGCGTCGAGGAGATGGGCCGGCGATGCTCGGGCGACGTGGGCGTCGAGGATCCGGTTCACCCCGGGCAGGCGCCCTTCGAGGAGGGCCCGACGCTCCGCTTTGCCGGCCGCCCGGTGCTTGGAGAACCGCAGCGGGCGATCCTCGTTGAGCTGATAGAAGCTCAACTCGGGGTGGACCTCGAACACGGTCCGCTGCCAGTAGGGAGCGATGGCCGCGTTGACCTCGGCGATCTTCTTCATGACCGACCACCCGACCACGCTCAGCTTCCCGCCGTTGGCGACGGCCGCGTCCTTGTAAGTCGCGCTCTCCAAGGCGTCGCGTGCCGGAGCCGACAGGACCGCTCCCGCTCGGGGCCAGCCCAACAGCCGCCGGGCGGCCTGGTCACAGCTTCTGCCCCGGGCGGCGGGGTCGTCGAACAAGCCCACCGGACAGAACAGGGCGACGACCTGAAAGGCGGGCTTGTAGTCGAGCACCTCGAGAAACGACGCGAAGACCTGCGGATCCTCAGGGGCCAGCGTGATGCCCTGGAGCTTCGCCGATGCCACCAGCCATCCGGTCGGACAAGGAACCACGCCCGCCAACGTCCGGTAGGGAAGGCGTGAGCCACGGTGGGGGCTGCTCATAGACACGACAGCACGCGATCTTTCACCTCGGAGGTCCCAGGGGCCCGAACGCCCGGATCGTAGCGGCCCCACCTCGGCGACGGGATCGGCATATCAGCCGTTGGCGCGCGCCTCGATCCAACTCTCGATGGTGACCGACGTGCCCGAGGTGGACCCGGTCGCCGCTCCGACGGGGTTGTAACAGCCCGAGCCCAACGGACCCGAACAGCCTGCCGCCACGTCGCTGAACTGCACCGAGGCCCTGATGACGTCAACGTCGCCCACGTTGCCCGAACAGTTCGACGCGGTAGCGGTCGACGGGCACACCTCGAAAGTCACGACCCGCGAGTAGAGAAGGGTGCCGACCTGGCAGTAGACGGAGGTGCCGTTGATCGGAGCCGGGGGGCTGGAAGCGGGGCGGCCATTCGGGCAGTAGGCGGTCGTCTGCGAAGGGGTGAGATAGCGCACCGCCTGGAGCGCGATCTGTGCACCGCCCTCAGCGGAGTACTCGAGCGTTCGCTCGTTCTGCAGCGTGGTGGAGTCCAGGATGTTCGTGCCCGACAACGTCAGGATGGCGAGCATGATCCCGGACATGAGTAGCACGAAGACCAGCGCCAGGATGAGGGTCGCACCCTCCTCTCCCCGCGTAGATCTATCCGGTCGGGACATCAGTCGGGATTCCGGACGACGAAGGAGAGGGTCTGAACGGCGCCTGACCCCGACACCGTCAACGTGATGAGCTGGACGTTGGGGTTGTCGTTGGCGGTGCACGACTGATCGAAGGCGGCCCCGCTCTTATTCAGGTACTGCACCTGGAGGTTGACCGTGTATCCCGACGGCTTCGGTGGGGGCGTCAGTGTGGAATACGGGTCTGGCGCACACCCCTCCTGAAACATCGGTGCGCTGCCGAATTCGATCTGGTTCTCGTATGACTCGGCGTAACTCCGCAGCACCGTGTCGTCCACGGTCAGGCTGCGATGCTCTCCCGAGGTGGCGATGGACGTGATCAGCGCGCCCAAGAGCCCGGCGACCGTCAGCGAGATGATCACGAGGGCCATCAGCAGCTCGATGAGGGTGTCACCCGACTCCGACCGGACCGGTCCGCCGGCGGACGAGGCCCGCTTCAGTCGTCGCGCCATCGCTCTCAAGGTCGATGTCGTGCCCACGGTGGTGGTCACTCAGCTGACCCGCTGTGTGAACGGGCCCGTGGACGTGAGGTAGTTCGGGTCGCCCCCGTACACGGCGCTGACGGTGTAGGGGGACCCTGCCTGGGACAGTCCCGGAACCGAGCACGATGCGCGGCCGAAGATCAGGGTCTTGACGTTGGCGTTTCCCCCCAAGCCCTGACAGTTGACGGTGTTGCCCTGGGCGCTCGTGATCGTGAACGTCACGACCCCGGTAGGGGTGCCCGAACCGCCTCCGGTGGCCGAGACCGTGGCGGTGAAAGTCACCGGGGCATTCGGGAACGACGGGTTGAACGACGAGCTGACCCCCGTTGCCGTCGTCGCCTGTCCGACGACCTGCCCACCTGCCAGCGACCCGGTCGAGGGCATGTTGTTGGGGTCACCCTGGTAGGCCACGGTCACGGAGAACGGCGAGTTGGTGGCGAGCAGCTCGCCCGGGTCCATCATGCAGGTGGCGGTGCCACCCGTCAGGTGCAGGACATTGTTCCCACCGGTGCACCTATACGAAACGTTGTTCTTGTCCAACACGGCGAAATTCACCGTCCCCCCAGGCGCGGCGCCGGTCACGGTGGCCTTGAACTGCACGGCTTGACCCGATGTCGACGGAGACAATGACGACGACACGGCGACCGAGCTTGCCACCTGGACCTGTTGGCTCAAGGGCGCCGCGCTCGATCCGTCGAGACCGAGCGAGCCTGGGTAGGTGGCGGTGACGGTGTAAGGAGATCCCGCGTTGGTCAACGGGGTGTTCGTGGTGCAGGTGGCCTTGCCAATAGTCGGGCCAGTTGTACCGAGCTGTTGTACGTTCCCCCCCGTGCACATGACCGTGCCACCGCCTGTGGCGCTCACGCTGAAGGTCACCGAGCCGACTGTCACCGGGAGGCCCGACGCCGTGACGGTGGCGGTGAACGTCACGCCCTGTCCCGAAACAGACGGGTTCTGCGACGAGGTCACTTTGGTCACCGTGGCTTGCGGCCCGAAGAACGCTGACGTGCCGGCCTGGCACGTCACGCTCGACGACACCAGGCCGAGCACCGAGATCGTGTTCCCGCCCTGCAGGTTCACCGGGGCTCCCGACGCGTCGACGACGCCTTCGAGGGAGTTGACCGCCGGTGTCCCCTGCAGCTGGACGGCACCGGTGTCCGACGGCACTTGATAGAGCAGGACTCCCGCATATGGGCCGGTGGTCAGGGCCGACAGCGCCAACCCCGAGTTCCCGCCCAAGATGACCGTGCCCCCGGTTACGTAGAGGAACACGCCTCCGGGGTCACTCGTCAGCGACGCGGCGTCGATCCCGTTCTTGAGGATGTAGACGCCACTCTTGAGCGTGGTGTCGCCCGTGGCGGGATCGTTCCCGCCGGTGAGCGGCTGGGTGTAGACGAACGTGTTGGCCGCCGACGGGTTGGGCGTCGGAAGTGCCGCGTACGGGTCGGGCAGGGCTGGGCCGGTCGCGTACGGCGGTGTCCCCGCCGGCGCCCCCTGCTGGGTGTAGCGCCGCGACGGGGAGACCGGGCTGCCCCCGTCGTTGATGGGCTCGGAGTAGACCTGTTGCGCGGTCAGGCCGGAGCGCCCCACCTTGACCGAACTCCCGTTGGGGGAGTCCACAGCGAGCACGCCGTTCACCGTCAGACCCTCGTTCCCGGTGCCGCATTGCGCGCCACCGGTACCCGTCATGAGTAGGGGCGGCGTCGTAGCCACGAGCCCGAGGGTCGGACCGAGCGATTGGCGCGGCGAGCCCACCAAAGTGAAGGACCAACCGCTCGCCTCGGTCACCGCCATGGTGACCGTATCGACGTCCAAGGACGAGATCAGGCCGGCCGACGCGTCTGAGCTGCAATCGCTGTCGTAGGTGGCGTTGCACGCCAGCACCGGGGGGCCGACCGACGTCAGCGACTGCAGGGTGTGCGACATCGTGGAGATGTCCGATGGTGTCGTCGACGGACCCGAGGCGCAGTAGTCGCGCAGGAGGACCGGCACGCCCCCGACGGTGGCCGTGACGTAGGAGATCGCCGAGGTCCCGCCGTCGCCCACGAGGGCAAGGACCTGTGTGCCTACCGACCCGCACAATCGGAGACCCGCCGTCGTGATCTGGGTCGAATTCTGCACGTCGCGACCGAAGTAGATCGACGTGATCTCCGCGTCGTGGGACTCGGCCAGGCGCGCCGCGGTGCCGTGCGGGTCCCCGGGGGAGGTGGCCTTCAGGGTGGTGATCAAGACCATCGCCACGGCGCCGATGACGAGCGGCATGATGATCAGGACGATCACGAGCTCGATGAGGGTGAAGCCCTCCTCGCCCGTCGCCGCGTCCGCTTCGGGGCGGGGCGGGTTCATGTGTGCGGGGGCCGGGCGACGTGCGGGTCGGGCACGGGGCCTCAGAACGACGTCACCCGGGGAGGGGCCTCCGACAGCGCCGAGGACCCGTCCACCATCTGCCGCACCCCGGCGTACTGGGTGGGCTTCTCGAGCTCCTTCGGGTACAGGCTGACGCGCAGCGCCGTCTCGTAGTCGATGAGATCCTCGGCCATGAGGTTGTTGAGGCCCATCTCCAGGGTCTGCATCCCCTCCTGCTGGTGGGTGGCCACGATGTTGCGCAGCTGGCGGGTCTTGCCCTCACGTATGAGGTTGCGCACGGCATGGTTCGCGATCAACACCTCGTAGGCGGCCACCAGCCCACCGTCGAGCCGGGGCACGAGGCGCTGGTACACCACGCCTTCGAGCGTCGACGACAGCTGGACCTGGATCTGCTCCCGACGGTCGGAGGGGAAGATGTCGACGATGCGGTCGATGGCCTGCGCCGTGTCGTTGGTGTGGAGCGTGGCGAACACCAGGTGGCCGGTCTCGGCGATGGTCAGCGTGGTGGCGATGCTCTCCTGGTCGCGCATCTCTCCCACGAGGAGGACGTCGGGGTCCTCGCGCAGCACCGAACGCAACGCCCGGGAGAAGGAATCGGTGTCGGTCCCCACCTCGCGCTGGCTAACGGCCGAGCGGTGGTTGGCGTGCACGTACTCGATGGGGTCCTCGATGGTGACGATGTGGCACCGTCGATACCGGTTGATGTAGTCGATCATGGCGGCCAGAGTGGTCGACTTCCCCGATCCCGTCGGGCCGGTCACGATCACGAGGCCCATGGGCAGCTCGACGAGCGTCTCGACGACCGGAGGGAGACCGAGCTGCGCGAAGCCGGGGATCTCGAAGGGGATGATGCGCAGCGCCAGGGAGCACGAGTCGCGCTGGTGGAAGGCGTTACAGCGCAGCCTGGCTCGTTGCTGCCAGCTGAAGGCGAAGTCGATCTCGCGCTCGGCCTCGTACGCGCCGACGAGGTCGGGACCGACCACACCCTTGATGACCCGCTCCACCGAGATGGGGCTCATCATCTGCCCCCCGGTCACGGGCCGCATCTCGCCGTCGACCCGGATGAGCGGCGGGGCCCCCGCCGTCAGGAGCAGGTCGGTGCCGCGCAGGTTCCACAGCTCTTCGAGCCAGGCGTCGATCTCCGCGGTACTGCGGCCGGTGGGCATGAGCCGGTGCTGCGGTTACGAGGTGATGGAGCTAGGCATGGCAGACGTCCTCCTCGGGACGATGCGCCCGAGCGCCCGGGGCGATGACGACAGGCGTCGCGCCCATAACCTTTTCACACGCGGTAACGACGTCACCACCCTGTTCCACCGCCACCGACGCCCACGGGCCGAAAGGACGCTCGGGGGCGACCCCGGCCACGACCAGGGGCGTTCCCTGGTGCAGCGCGCAGATCACGCCGAGCTCGGCCTGGCAGGGCTCGCTCAGGGGACGGGCCCGGACCGTCACCACCACGTCGAACCCGACGTCGAGGGGGCAGACCCTCCCCTCCACCAGGGCGTTGCACGGAAAAGCGGGCTCGCCCGGCTCGTGGCAGCGCAGGACCCGGCTCCCGCTCGCCTCGAGCTCGGTGGCCGACTGCTCGATGGCCCAGTCGTCGGTGCCCACCACGAGCACGGCGGGAGGCGCCGTCCGGGGGTCGTCCAGCCCCGTTCCCCCTGGTACAGGCGCCAACCGGGCCCCCCTCGATCGCAACGCAGCAGCCACGCCCCGAGTGTGCAACGCCCAGACCACTACCCGGCCTACAGCCGATCAACCCCCTCCCAACTTGGTGGTCAAGCCGGCCGAACAGGCCCGCACTAGGGTGCGGAAAGTGGCTTCGAGCCCTTCACTTAGAAGGGACCTTGCCACTACGCTAAGTGGCTAGACCGGTGGTGGCAGTGGTGGGAGAGGACAAGACGGTGGTGACGAAACTCGGATCTGCGGACGCTGTCCGCTCCACGGCAGTCCCGCCCCGCTCGTGCGGCAAGCTCCTCGTCGTCGACGACGACCCCGAGGTCCGCGGCATGCTCAGCCGGCTCCTCGAGGTGGAGGGCTACAAGGTCACCGAGGCGATGACCGGTGCCGAGGCGATCGGCAGCCTGGCCAGCACCCAGCCCGACCTCGTGATCCTCGACGTCATGCTCACCTCCGAGGACGGGTTCGACGTCCTGGCGGCCATCCGTCGGACGAGCGACGTGCCCGTCATCCTGGTCACGGCCAAGGGCCACGAGACCGACCGCGTCCTCGGCCTCAAGCTCGGCGCCGACGACTACGTCGTGAAGCCGTTCTCCCCGGCCGAGCTGGCCGCCCGGGTGGGCACGGTCCTGCGCCGCAGCGCCAAGGGCCGGGGCCCGGCCGAGACCAACGGGACGCTCGAGTTCGGCGACCTCGCCATCGACACCATGGCCCGCGAGATCCGGGTGTCGGACCGCCTGGTCGAGACGACGGCCAAGGAGTTCGCCCTGCTCGCCTTCCTGGCCGGCTCTCCCCGGCAGGTCTTCACCCGCGAGCAGTTGCTGTCGCAGGTGTGGGACTCGTCGTCGGAGTGGCAGGACGCCGGGACGGTGACCGAGCACATCCGCCGGATCCGGCGCAAGATCGAGCTCGACCCCGACAGCCCCCGGTGGGTTCGCACCGTGCGGGGCGTGGGATACCGCTTCGAGCCCTGAGTCAGGCGCCGCTCGCCTCGGCCCGCATGGGCTTGGGGCCCCGGGTCTTGCGGTTGAGCGCAGCGCGGTCGAGGGCGTGGCGCGCCCGGCGTCCCAACTGGTCGGGCGTGAAGGGCTTGGGCAACAGGTCGGCCTCGGGATCGAGGGGATGGCGGGCCATGGCCCCTTCGTCGAGATGCCCCGACATGAAGAGCACGGCCAGGCTCGGCCACAGCTCGACGAGGAGCTCGGCCAGCTCGACGCCGTTCATCTCGGGCATGACGACGTCGGTGACGAGAAGGTCGACGGGGCGCTGCAACGAGTGGGCCACGGCCATGGCCTCGACGCCGTTGGCCGCCGCCAACACGAGATAGCCCCGCTCCTCGAGCTCCCGCACCGCCAGGCGCCGGAGCTCGTCTTCGTCCTCGACCACGAGCACGAGCTCGTCGCCACCGCTCGAGTCCTGCTCGAGCACGCCGCCGACGTCGGTCTCCTCGTCTTCTTCCACCGCGGGGAACCACATCGTGATCGTCGTCCCCCGACCCGGGGCCGTGTCCAGGCTCACCTGGCCGCCGGCCTGGGTGACCATGGCGTGGACGGCGGCGAGGCCGAGCCCCGTGCCCTTGGCCAGCCCCTTGGTCGTGTAGAAGGGCTCGAAGCAGTGCTCGGCGGTCTCTTCGTCCATGCCCGTGCCGGTGTCGGACACCGCCAGGGCGACGATGCGTTGCGGGGTGGGCAGGTCGGCCCCCACCACGCGGGTGCGGATCACGAGCCGCCCGCCCTTGGGCATGGCGTCGCGGGCGTTGATGGCGAGGTTCAGCACGGCCCGCTCGATCTCGGCCGGATCGACGAGGATGCGGCCACCGGGCTCGGGGGGGACCAGCTCCAGCTGCACGTCCTCGCCGATGACGCGGACGAGCATCGGCTCCATCGCCCGCACGACCCCGTCGGGATCGACGACCCCGGGCTGGCCCACCTGGCGGTGGCCGATGGCGAGCAGTTGGCTCGTGAGCGCGGCGGCGCGGTGCCCGGCGCGCTGGATGGCCTCCACCTCGGTCACGAGCGGGTCGCCGCCGTCGATCTGGCGCAGGAGGATCTCGCTGCAGCCCAGGATGACCGTGAGCAGGTTGTTGAAGTCATGCGCCACACCCCCGGCCAGGCGGGCCATGGCGCTCAGCCGCTCGGCCTGCTGGAACTGCTCGAGCATCCGTTGGCGTTCGGTCACGTCCTCGGCCACGGCCAGGATCCCCGTCACCGATCCGTTGTGGTCCAGCAGCGGCGCCGTCGACACCGACAGCTGCAGAAGCTCGTCGTCGCGCAGCGCTCCGAGCTGCACGCCCACGGTCGCCTCGCCGTGCTGGGTCCGGTCCCACAGACGGGCCAGCGCCGATGCGGCCGCCTCGTCGGCGGCGGGGATGCGCAGGGTGCGATCGGACACGGCGTCGTTCGAGGGCGCCCCCCACCCGAGCAACGAGCCCGCCGCGCCGTTCCACCACCGTGCCGCGCCGGACAGGTCGAGCTCGGCGATGGCCAGCGGCGAGGACTCCACCACGGCCTGGAGGCGTTGCTCGTTGCCCTGCACGGCCTGATAGAGGCGGGCGTTGTCGAGGGCCACCGTCGCCATCTGCGCCAGCAGCACGAGGACCGACTCATCCTCGGCGTTGAACGGCCGCTCGCGGCCGAGGACGACGATGGCGCGGTTGCGCGTCCCGGTGGAGTCGACGAGGGGAACGGCCATCCACGGCACGGCCCGGGACCCCGCCGTCGCCATCTCGACCGACATCGCAGGATCGTCGGCGCCGCCGGTGCTGCGCAGCGGCCGGTTCGCACCGGCCACGAGCCTCGACGCCGCCTGGATGACGGGGGCGAGCGAATCCGGCACCCCGGCCGGGGCGCTGACCTCCACGCCGTCGACGAGACCGCCGCTGTTGGCCAGGAGCTCGCCGGGGGCGAGCACGAGGACCACGGCCTGCTCGGCGTCGAGGACGCGCCGCCCGTGCTCCGACAGCACCCGGAGGACCTGGGGCTCGGCCAGCGGCGCGTTGACGGCCAGCGCCGCCTCCATCAGACGGCGCAACTGGGCCGCGTGCCGGGTGGCGGCCTGTTCGGCCTGCCTGCTCTCGTCCCACAGCAGGACGCGCTCGACGGCGATGGCCACCCGTTCGGCCAGTCCCGCCGCGGTCTCGACGTCTGAGAGGCGGTAGCCGCGCCGGCCGATCCCGGTGACGAAGCTGAGGGCGCCGAACGACAGGCCGCGCAGGTGGACGGGTACGACCACCATGGACTCGATGTCCGACTCCGGGTCCATCTCGGTGTAGCCCCCGGGCTCGGCCGGCTCGCCGCCGTGCGGCGGGCCGAAGCGCCGGGTGCGGATGACGACCTCGGGGCGGCCACTGGCCAGGACCCGCCGGACGAGCACCTCGCCCTCGGGATGCGGATGGCGGGTGTGCGCGTTGGCCCACCGCCCGTCGGCGCCGTCGGCGACGCGCCGCAGCGTGCCCTGTTCGTCCACGACGTCGACGGCGAACCAGTCCGCGAACGAGGGGACCACCACGTCGACGAGCCGCACCATGGCCTCGTCGTAGGACTCGAGCGCGGTGGCGAGCACGTCCCCGGCGCGCGCCAGGATGGCCACGTGCTGGCGGGCGTGCTCGGCGCCGAGGCGGCTCCGGCGCTCGGCCTCGTCGAGGCGGGCCCGCTCGATCGAGGCGGCCGAGCGGTCGGCCACCAGTTGCAGGAGCTGCAGGTCGCGTTCTTGGAAACGGTGCCGGACCCGGGTACCGACCTGCACCACGCCGATGACCTGGCCGCCCACCAGCAGCGGGGCGGCCACGAGCGACGCCACCCGCTGGCGCAGGAGCGGTGCGGTCTCGGTCGCCTCGGCCACGTCGTTGAGGATCACGGCTTGGGCCCGCGACGCCACCTCGCCCACGACCCCCTCGCCCACCAGGACCTCGAGGCCCTCGGTGACCCGGGCGTCGAGGCCGTACGACGCCCGTACCGTGAGGCTGGCGCCGTCCGCGGTCACGAGGAAGATCGTGGCCACGTCCCCCCCGACGACGCGGCCGGTCCGGGCCAGCAGCTCGTCGAGCAGGGCGTCCAGGGGCAAGAAGGACAGGCCCGGGTCCGTGACCGACTGGATGGAGCGCAGCGCCACCCCGGCGTCGTGCAGGCCGAGGCGGATGCGGCGCTCGGCCACGCGCCGGAACACCAGGATGACCGCCACCATGACCGCACTGGCGAAGACGAACAGCCACGCCAGGGTGCGGTTGACGGTGAGGAAGTGGAAGATGACGACCGAGAACAGGGCCCAGGCGACGACCAGGGCGGCCTCGCCCAGGAAGGTGTGGCGGCCGAGGGCCTGGTGCAGGAGGCGGTCGGCCTCGGGCCCGTGGTCGTGGGGGACGATGGCCGTGGGGTCGGCCTCGGTCGAGTCCCAATTGGGGGCGCCCTCGTCCTGCTCACGCCGAGCGAGCAAGCTGGCCAGGCGCCCCACGCTCCGTGACTTGGGCCTACTCACTAGGACACAAGCCTACCCCCGGGGTCCGAGATCGGCCCGGGCCCGACTCCGAAGACGCCGATGGCCGCCACCCCCCATCGAGGTGACGGCCACCGGTGCCAGACGGCGGGAGCGGCGCGTCAGTCGCGACCGCGGCGGCCTCCGTGGCCCCTCGGGTGGGAGGTGGCCGTGGTGGTGGTGGTGCCCGAGGCGCCCGGGGTGCCGCCGGCGCCCGGCACGGTCACCGTCACCGCCGTGCTGTGCGGGCCGACCCCCGACGAGTTGTACCCGGCCACCGAATAGGTGTGCGAGCCCGGCGACACGCCGGTGTCGACGTAGGTCGTTACCACCGGGCTCGGCCACCCGGGCCAGGCGATCTCGTGGCCGTCGCGGAACACGTCGTCACCTCCGAAGGTGCCCGACCCGTTCACCCACGAGATGGTCACCGTGCTCCCCGTCACCGAGGCGGTGACGCCCGTGGGGACAGCGGGGACGCCCGAGGGCCCGGTCTGGGTGGTCGTGGGCGGCCTCGTGATCGTCGTGGTGGTGGCCCCCGGCGCCCGTGCCCCCGTGGTGGTGGTCGTGGGCGCCTGGGTCGTCGTCGTCGGCTTCGACGTGGTCGTCGTCGACTTCGATGTGGTGGTGGTCGTCGCTGCCGCCGCCGTTGTCGTCGGCGAGCCCACGCTGGCGCCGCTGCCCCCGCCGAAGTCGGCCTTGAACGCGGCCAGCGCATTGGGGAACTGGCCGTTGGTGATGTCGTTGTCCTGTCCGCCCGCGGTGTCGTTGTACGAGAAGATGTCGGTGAACGCCACGTTGTTGGTCGCGATCCAGTTGGCGAACTCGTTGATGAAGTACGGGTCGTCCCCGAGGCCGTGGCCGTCACTGCGGAAGCACACCGACCACTCCGGGATGGCGATGGGCTTGCCCTCCGATGCGGCGAAGCTCGTCAGCCAGTTCAGCCCCCAGCTCTCGCTCAGGAGGTTGGCCCACGAGTTCTGCGGGGTCTGGGGCGTGCCCCAGTACTCGTCGTAGGTGTCGGACCCGACGTAGTCGACATAGGCGTTGCCGGGGTAGGCCGTGGTCAGGTCCCAACTGGTGGGACCGCCCTGGTCGGGGTTCCACAGATACTGGAACTGCGCTCCGGGCACGGCCCGCATGGTGGTCACGATCTGGCGCCAGAAGGCGGCGAAGTTCTGCGCGTCGGTGGTGTTGGCCACGCTCCACGGGTACCAGTCGCCGTTGAACTCCCAGCCCAGGCGCAAGATGGCGTTGCTCTGGCCCTCGGACACGAGGTTCTTCGCCAGCGTGGTGAAGTACTGGTTATAGGCGCCGGTCGCACCCTGGGCCAGGGTGCCCACGCCGGGCAGGATGGGCACGCCGAGCACGAGCCGGAGCCCGCTGCCGTCCCAGCCCCCCTCGCCCCCGCCGTTGTCCATGGCGGCCCAGCCGTCGGTGCGGTCGAGGTAGTCGCTGGCCATGGTGGGGTGGGTGTCGGTCTTGGCCCCGAACGCGGCGATGCCCGATGCGTCCACCCATCCGGCGTAGTCACCGAGCGGGACCGACGACGCTCCCGAGCTGGCCAGGGCGGTCTTGGCCCAGACGAGGCCGCCCACCGAGGCGAGGACGAGGGCCAGGCACAGCACACCCCCCGTCACGGCCCGGGGCAACCCGGCCATGCGCTCGACGACAGCCCCGCCGACGGTGCCCCAACGAAACGTTCCTGACGTGTGTGGCTTGTGCACGGTCTTCCCCCCCGAGACCGGTGCGAACGAGCGCGCCAGACGAAGGCCTCGATGGTCTTTGTCCGTCCGCCGATTCGACAACCCGGTCGATCTGCGCCCCCTCCGCGTGGAGGGTGCGCACTTTCCCTGGTTGGTTGCTCTTCCCGCGTTGGTGTGTCTGGTGCTCCTGTCGGTCACACGGTCATGCTGTGCGACTCCGCATCTGTGTTATCGACGCGTCATGCTCCGAACTTCGACAAGACCGACGCAACGATCCATGAGGATCATCCGAAGGCGGCGTGGAACGCCGCCAACGATTGCGTGAACTGCCCGTCGAGCAAGTCGTGCGAGCCGTCTGACGCGTCGTAGTCGAAGTAGCTCGTCCACGCCACGTTGTGCTGCACGATCCACGTTGCGAACTGATCGATGAAGTACGGGTCGTCGCCCATGCCATGGCCGTCGCTCGTGATATCGGTGCCCCATTCCGGGAACACCATGGGACGGCCTTCGGCGGCGGCGAATCCCGCCATCCAATCGAGCCCCCACGACTGGGTCAGCTGGTTGGCCCACGCATTCTGCGGCGTCGCCGGCGAGGCCCAGCCTTCGTCGTAGACGTCGATGCCGATGTAGTCGACGTACACGCTCCCGGGATAGGCCTGCGCCGCGCTGTACGCGTCACCGAAGGAGTTCCCGGCGTTGGGGTTCCACACGAACTGGAACGACTGGCCCGGCACCGAGCGCATGGCCGTGACGATGTTTCTGAAGTACGCCGCGAAGTTCGCGGCGTCGGTGGCGTTGGTGACCTGCCACGGGTACCAGTTGCCGGTGAACTCCCATCCGAGACGGAGCACGGCGTTGGGCGCACCGCCCGACACGAGCGAGTGGGCCAGCGTCACGAAGTACGAGTTGTACTGACCCGCCGCGCCCGCGGCCAGCGTGCCCTGCGGGTTGCCGTTGGCGTCGGTGGGGATGATGGGGACCCCGAGGATCAGCGTGTACCCGTGCCCGCGCCACTGGCTCGTCAGCCACGACACGGTGCTGTCGTCGGACACTCCCCCCCACCCCTCGTTGCGGGGGAGGTAGTCCGACGCGTACACGGGGTGGGTGCCCGTGGCCGCCGCGAACGTCGCCACCCCCGACGGGTCTCCGGAGCCGACGAACACGCCGAAGGGGATCGTCTGCGACGTGCGCGGCCCGGCGATCGCCGCCACGGGCTTGGGCTTGGGCTTCGGCTTGGGCTTCGCCACCGGCGCCACCGTCACGGCCGGGTGGGTGGCGACCGGCGCGGTGGGCGTGGGCGTCGGCTCGGGGACCGTGGTGGGGGCCGCGGTGGTCGTGGTGGGCGCGAGCGTGGAGGTCGGGGGCGTCGCCGTGGTGACGGTCGTCCCTGGCCGGCTGAAGGCGATGGTCTGGGCGTCGACGGGCTGGGGCGAAACCGACAGGTCGACGGCGAAGGTGGCCATCGTGGCCACGCCGAGCATGGCGATCACGACCTCCCTCGGCAACACTGCGACGCGCCCCAGTCCCCCCAGCCGCATGCGACTCCCAGTGGTGAAATAGAACAAGCCACGTCACTCGTGGCCCGATAACCACTATCGGCGCTCACTTTGACCACCTTGAGCACTCGGCTCCCACAACGGAACGCCCACGGAACGTGGTGAATGGCGTCCAGACGTAGGTCCCGCGACCCGGGTCAGGCAGGGCAACCTGTGGTCTTGGCAACCACATTCCGTGACTCGGATGCCCACAACGGCCACGCAGTGTGCGACTCCCTGGCCAGGCGCCCGTTCCCACGGTGTGCGCATGTCGCCCAATCACTAAAAATGACCAAAAGTATCGGCCCTGTCGCCGTCCGCGCGCGAACACGTGTTGGTACGTTGTTGAGATCACGACGGAAGCTGCTTCCGGTGCGCGCCCGGACCTCGAGCCCGGCGGCGGCGTAGGACACGGCGGGGGGGACGCCATCCTCCGGTTGCCGTCGCTGCGCGCCGTGGTGCGCCACGCGCTGCCGGCGCTGCTCGAGAGCACGATCGTGCCCGGCGCGCTCTTCTATCTCGTCCTGCTGCTCGACGGGTTCCACGGCGCGTTGCTCGCGGCGTTGGCGTGGTCGCTGGCGGCCCTCGGGCGGCGGCTGGTCCGGGGCCACAAGGTGCCGGCCGTGCTCGTGCTGAGCGTGGTGCTCGTGAGCGCCCGCACCGTGGTGGCCTACGTCACCGGCAGCGCCTTCTTGTACTTCGTCCAACCCACCGCCAGCACGTTCCTCGTGGCCGTGCTCTTCCTCGGGAGCGCGGTGGCGCGTCGTCCCATCATCGAACGCCTGGCGCGCGACTTCTGCCCCCTCGACCCCGAGATGTTCGCCCGGCCGTTCGTGCGACGTTTCTTCTTGCGCCTGTCGATGCTGTGGTTCGTGGTCCTGAGCACTCAGGCCGCCTTCGTCATGTGGCTGCTACTGGCGTCGTCGGTGCGCACCTTCGTCGTCGAGCGCTCGCTCGTCTCGGCCGTGCTGACCGTGGGAGGGATCGTCCTCTCCACGCTGTGGTTCGTGCGCGTCATGCGGGGCGCGGGCCTGACCGTCCGCTTCAGCGGCGCTCTGGCCCCGCTCTCCCCCGCACCGGCCCTCGAGGCCGAGCCCGCCACCGCCTGATCCACCGCCCCGGACACCGGGACCCGCCCGGTACCGTGAGACGGCGGTGCCCGGCGTCGGACCGGGCGGCGGGAGGGGCGACATGGAAGCCGGAGCGGGCCCCGTGGCCCTGGTCGGGAGCGGCGAGTTCCTCGCCGTGATGGCACCGGTCGACGCCGTGCTCCTCGCCGGACGCCCCCGGCGCGCCGTGGTGCTGCCCACCGCCGCGGCCCGCGAGGGCGATGCCCGCATGGCGTACTGGCTCGAGCTCGGCCGCGCTCACTTCGCGGCGATGGGGGTCGAGCCCGTGTTGCTCGACGTGCGCACCCGGGCCGAGGCCGACGACCCGGCCACGGTGGCCGGCGTCGACGGCGCCGGGCTCGTCTACCTGTCGGGCGGCGACCCACACCATCTCGCCGCGACGCTCCGCGACAGCGCGCTGTGGCACGCCGTCGTGGCGGCGTGGCGCAGCGGGACGGCCCTGGCCGGATGCTCGGCCGGAGCCATGGCGCTCACGTCGGGGGCCCCCGAGGTCCTCGTCCCGCCCGGGGCCGCACCTCGGCCCGCACCGCCGCATCCCCGGCTCGCCAACGGGTTGGGCCTGATCGGGTCCCTGGCCGTCGTCCCCCACTACGACCAGATGGAGCGCCTGCGGCCCGGGGCTCTGGAGTGGTTCGCGTCGTGGCAGCCCCCGGGGACGACCCTGGTCGGGATCGAGGAGGACACCGCCTTGCTGTGGTCGGGCCAGCGCTGGCAGGTCCAGGGGGCGGGGGTGGTGTGGGTCCTCGACGCCGCACCCCGCACCCGTTTCGTCGCCGGCGACGAGGTCCCGCTGCCGCCCCCCGGCCCGCCCGGGTGAGAGCCTGCCCGGAATGTTGCGTCCGCAAATAGTGTTGCATGGACCGTCAGCACCGCGACGATGAAGACGAACCAAGGAGTGGCGCCATGCCGGCCGTGACCGTTTCCGACATCTTGTCCCTGCCCAAGCTCGACATCCCGGGCCCGGGCGCCGAGGAGCGACCCGTGGTCTCGGTCACCGACGCGCCGTCGGGATACGAGGGTGAGGGGTTCCCGGTGCGGCGGGCCTTCGCCGGCGTCGACCTGGCCCAGCTCGACCCGTTCGTGCACATGGACCAGATGGGTGAGGTCGACTACGGGCCGGGCGAGCCCCGGGGCACCTCGTGGCACCCCCACCGGGGCTTCGAGACCGTGACCTACATGATCGACGGCACCTTCCAGCACCAGGACTCGGCCGGCGGGGGCGGAATCATCACCAACGGCGACACCCAGTGGATGACCGCCGGAGCCGGCATCCTCCACATCGAGCGCCCGCCCGAGGCCCTCGTCACCTCGGGAGGCCTCTTCCACGGCATCCAGCTGTGGGTGAACCTGCCGTCCCGGGACAAGTGGGCCGATCCCCGCTACCAGGACATCCGGGCCGGTCAGGTCGCGCTCGTGTCATCGCCCGACGGCGGGGCGCTCGTCCGGGTCATCGCCGGGGACGTCGGCGGCCACGCCGGGCCGGGGGTGACCCACACCCCGATGGCCATGGCGCATCTGACCGTCAGTCCCGGGGCCCGGGTAACCCTGCCCTGGGAGCGCCAGCACAACGCGCTGCTCTACGTCCTGTCGGGCGAGGGCTCGGTCGGGACCGAGGGACGTCCCGTGCACAGCGGCCAGCTGGTCGTGTTCGGTGCCGGGGACACCATCGTGGTCTCCGCCCGCGACCGCCAGGAGTCGCGCGCGCCGGAGTTCGACGTGCTCGTGCTGGGCGGCCGCCCCATCCGCGAGCCTGTCGTCACCTACGGGCCCTTCGTCATGAACACCAGGGCCGAGATCGCCCAGGCCCTCGACGACTTCCAACACGGCAAGCTCGGCACCATCGCCGCCGACCACATCGGCTGACACCGGAGCGCGGCCCGGGGTCAGCCTCGGGTCACGGTGTCCTGGCCCGCAGCACCTCGAGCGCGCTGTCGGCGTGCTTGGCCATGTTCACTTCGCTGGTGATGACGGCCATAACCTTGCTGTCGGTGCCGATGACGAAGGTGGCACGCTTGTTGGGGAGGACGGACAGTCCCCGCTTCACCCCGAACTGCTTGGCCACGGTCCGGTCGGTGTCCGACAGCAGGGGGTAGTCGAAGGAGTGGGTGTCGGAGAACTGCTTCTGCTTCTCCACGGTGTCGGCACTGATCCCGAGGCGCTGGGCGCCGACCGCCTCGAACTCGGCCTTCAGGTCCCGGAAGTGACAGCTCTCGCGCGTGCAGCCCATGGTCATGGCCGCCGGGTAGAAGAACAGGACCACGGGGCCCTTGGCCAGGAATTCGCTCAGGCGCCGCTTGGTCCCCGTCTCGTCGGGAAGTTCGAAGTCCGCCACCACATCGCCGGTGTTCATGAGCCGTGACGCTACCGGTCCATTACCCGGCGCGCCTGGTCGCGGGGCACCACCGGCCCGCTACAGGCACGGGGTCGGGGTCGGGGTTGAGGCGGGCTGTGCGAACCCTTGGACGAGGCGGCCGCGCTCAGTAGCCGGCGACGAGGTCGACCACGCCGAGGAGACCGGTGCCCGCCTTGAGACGGGCCACGTTGTTGCGCACCCGCGCCGCGAGCAGGGCCATGACCGCACCCGAGCTGCCGGCGTTGTGCGGCGTGATGATGCAGTTGGCCAGGCTCCACAGGCGATGGCCTTCGGGGAGCGGCTCGGGGTCGGTGACGTCGAGCGCGGCACCGGCGATCGCCCCGCCTTCGAGGGCGTCGACGAGCGCGTCGGTATCGACGTGCCCGCCGCGCGACACGTTCACGAGCCAGGCCCGCTCGTGCATGGCGTCGAGCTGGGGCGCGGCGATGACGTGTCTGGTCTCGGGCGTGAGGGCCAGGGCCAGGATCACGACACGCGCCTCGGGCAGCGCCTCGGGCAGTGCCTCGATGGTGAGGGTCCGGGCCGCGCCGGGGACCGGCTCGGGTCGGCGGCGCACCACGGTGACGGGCGCGTCGAACGGGGCCAGGAGGCGCACGAGCGACGTGGCGATGCCCCCGCCGCCGAGGATGGTCACGGGCTGCCCGGCCAGGGCCGTCACCCTCGTGCCCAGCCACGTCGTCGCCCGGGCCGAGGTGGGCAGCGAGTGCAGTCCGGCCAGGGCCAGGGCGAGGGCGTGCTCGGCGATGAGCGAGGAGTGCGCGCCCTTGCTGCAGGTGAAGACGCGCCCGTCGGCCATGAGCCCGGCGTCGATGAAGCTCTCGATCCCCGCCCCGGGGAGATGCACCCAACGGATACCGGGGTGCTCGTCGAGGACCGAGCCGAGCCGGCCCGGGCCCGACCAGTCCACCCACACGATCCCTTCGGCGTCGGACAGCTCGACGACCTCGCCGCCTCCGCTCACCACGGCCTCGGCCGCCAGCGGCCAGTCGGGCACGACGGCGACGCGCGGACCGGTGCTGCTCACGGGCTCGGATCCTAGGCCGGGGCGCCGAGCCCGGCCGCGGCGGCGCCGGGCGCCCACGGCGGTGTCGGCGCAGCCGGTCAGGCCGATGCGCCTTCGAGCACGAGCACGCCGTTGTGGCCGCCCATGCCGAGCGACGACTTCACCACGGGGCCCTCGACACACGCGGTGGGACCGTCGAGCAGCCGGGGGTGGCCCTTGGCCACGCGCGGCGGGGCGGGGATCACCCCGCGCTCGAACCCGTACAGCGAGGCCAGCAGCTCGACCGATCCCGCCGCGGCCTGGCAGTGGCCCGCCAGCGGCTTCACCGAGAAGATCCCCTCGGCCTGGGGGAACAGGTCGTCGAACACCTCCGCCTCGGTGGTGTCGCACTGCTTGGTGCCCGGGCCGTGCGCGTTCATGTACGCGATCTCCTCGGGCGCCACCCCGGCGTTGCGCAAGCCGTCGGTGAAGGCGCGTCGCACCTCGTGGTGCCCAGGCGCGATCGAGATGGCGTGGTAGCCGTCGTGGGTCATGGCGCCGCCGAGGACGTTGGCGTAGGCACCGACGGGGCGGCGCGACATGACGAAGCCGACCGAGGCCTCTCCGGCGGTGAAGCCGCGGCTGCCCTCTTGGAAGGGCCGGCACACATCGAGCGACGGCCCGTCCATGATCATGACGCCGACCTGCGCGAACGCCGCCGCGCCGTCGGGGGTGATCGACATGTCCGAGGTGAGCACGAGCACGTCGTCGACGATGCCGGCGTCGATCCACATCTTGGCCGTGAGGATTCCGGCCACGCCCGACGCGCACATGGCCGTCACCGACATGGTCGGGCCGTGGAAGTCGAACTCGCGGTTGATGGCGGTGAGCACGGTGGACGGCATGAGCTGCAGGATCTGGCGCTTGGAGGTGTGAAAGCCCTTGCGGTGGTGAAACGCCCGCCACGCCGCGACGTCACCGAGGACCAGTCCGTGGATGACACCGACCACGCCCCCAGGCCGCCAGCCGCGGTCGTACGCGTTGTGGACCGCCTCGCGCGCCGCGGCGCGCACGGCTTGGGAGAAGACGCTCGAGCCGTCCGAGGGGTTGCCCTTGTCCTCGATCGGGGCCCCCCACACCACGTCGTCCTCGAAGTAGGGGGCGAACCCCGACATGGGGCGGACGGCGGACTCGCCCGAGAGCAGGCCCTCGATGAGGAGCTTGTGCCCCCACCCGTAGCCCGACACGGCCCCGACGCCGCACAGCGACACGGGGTCCGACACGAGTGCTGAATACGCGCTGCGGTCCTGCCGAGACGTCACGGACACCGCCCAACTCCTCTGCTCGATCGGGGAAGCGGCCACAGAGTAGGTCTGGGACAGATGTTCGTAAAGAGGCGAAAGTGGTTTCCGGGGCGGCGAGGCGGCCTGACCTGCCGATACGGCGGACAGCAAATTTCTCGATTTTCCGACCTTGAACTGAATCACAAAGTTGTTGTTTTGTTGTCCGGAAAGCCCCCGCGGCGGGCACCGTCCGTGGGAATCACCGCGCCGTCCTCCCACCGGGTGAGCAGGGTCAAGATTGGCCCTGCAGGCGCCGATAGCCACGGTATGGCCGACGCTCGTCTCGGTGTGTTGCGTACCGCGCCCCCGCTCGCCCCGACGAGCGGGTACGAGACCATGCCCGACGCCTCGAGTCAGCTCACCGCCATCTCGGACCTGACCAACGTGGTGGTGTGGGAGCTCGTCGCCCCCGACGCCGGGCTCATCTGGCACGCCCCGTTCGAGCGCCTCCTCGCCGGCCAGGACCCGCATGGGACCTACGTGGCGCCGCCGGGCGAGGACGGCAAGCGCCTGTACGCCACCGAGCTCGGCGAAGCCGTGCTCGCCCCCCTGGTCCAGACGGTGCGGGCCGGGGTGACGTGGGAGAACTACGAGCTCGTCCAGGAGTTCGAAGCCCCCGACGGCGAGGTGCACCGGATGCTCGTGCGCGCCGTGGCCGTTCCCGACTCCGTCCCGGCGCGGTTCCTCGGCATCGTGGCGGACGTGTCCGATCCCGGCGAGGTCCCCTGGATCACCGCCGATGTCGGGGAGCGCCTCACCCTCCTCGTCGAGCACTCCCCCGACGCCATCATCGTCCACCAGGACGGGCTCGTCGTCTACACCAACCCCGCCGGCATCCGCATGGGCGCGCTCAAGTCGCTCGACGACGCCATCGGCCGGCCCATCACGTCGTTCATCAGCCCCGACGACCTCACGAGCACGATCGCCCGGCTGGCTCAGTTGAAGGACCCCGGTGACGTCGTGAAGGGCTTCGAGGCCATGATGGTGCGCGACGACGGCACCGAGCTTCCCGTCGAGGTGGCGAGCGCCCGCACGAGCTGGGGGGGCAAGCCCGCCTTCCAGGTCATCCTGCGCGACGTGTCGGAGCGCAAGCTGGCCGAGGAGGCCGCGGCGGCACGCGCCGCCATCGAGCGGCGCTACGCGGCGGCGGTGGCCGCCCTCGAAGAAGGTGTCGTGGTCATCGACCGCGAGGGTGCGGTGGCGGCCACCAACGACTCGGCCACGAGGATCCTCGGCGCCCGGCTCCAGTCCGGGCGCGGGGACGAGGTCTTCACCGGCGGGCGTCGGGCCGTGCGCGAGGACGGCACCCCCTTCCCCCACCAGGCCCTCCCCCTCGCCGTGGCCCTGGCCGAGCACGAGGCCACCACCAACGTGGTCATCGGGGTGCGCGACGAGCACGGGCAGGACCAGTGGCTGTCGGTCAGCTCGCGCCCGCTCGGCGACTCCGAGGGCGCCGACAACGCCGCGGTGGTGTGCTCGGTGTCCGACATCACCGACCGCAAGCAGCTGCACGACCGCCTCGCCTGGGAGGCGCGCAACGACCCGCTCACGGGTCTTGCCAACCGCAGCGGGTTCCTCACCGCCGTGCAGCACGCCATCGAGCACAGCGACCCCGAGACGCTGGAGTCGCTCGTCATGTTCTTCTTCGACCTGGACCGGTTCAAGCTGGTCAACGATTCCCTGGGCCACGCCGTGGGGGACGAGGTGCTGCTGGCCGTGGCCGAGCGCCTGCACGCCACCATGCCCGACGTCATCACCCTGAGCCGTCTCCACGGCGACGAGTTCGCCGCCCTCGAGCCCAACGTGCCCGACACCGAGGCCGCCATGTCGCGCGCCGAGGAGCTGCGCACCGTGCTGTCCCGCCCCGTTCAGCTCAGCACGGGCCGGATGTTGTCGGTGACGCCGAGCATCGGCCTCGTGCGCCTGGCCGACGTCAACCGCGACGCCTCCGACGTCCTCCAGGACGCGGACATGGCCATGCTCCAGGCCAAGACCAGGGGTCGCGGCCGCGTGGCCATCTTCGACGCCGGCCTGCGCGAAGAGGTCGGGAACCGCCTCGAGCTCGAGCACGACCTGCGCACCGCGGTGGACAACGGCGAGCTGCGCCTGGAGTACCAGCCCCTGGCGTCTCTGGCCAACGGCCGCGTCATCGGCCTCGAGGCCCTGGTGCGTTGGGAGCACCCCCGCCGGGGACTGCTCCTCCCGGCCCGGTTCGTGGCCCTGGCCGAGGAGTCCGAGCTCATCGTGGCGCTCGGCCAGTGGGTCCTCGAGGCGGGCTGCGCCCAGATGGCGCGCTGGCGCGCCATGTACCCCGAGGCCGCCGACTCGTTCCTGGCCGTGAACGTCTCGCCCCGCCAGCTCGACACCCAGCAGCTGCTCCCCGCCCTGCGCAAGGCCCTGGACGAGAGCGGGCTCCCCGCCGGCGCGCTCATGCTCGAGATCACCGAGTCGGGCTTCGTGTCCGAGGACGGGCACCTCAACGGGATGCTCGAAGAGCTGCGGGAATTCGGGGTCCGCCTCGCCATCGACGACTTCGGCACGGGGTACTCGTCGCTGAGCCACCTGAAGCGCCTGCCCGTGAGCTACATCAAGGTCGACCGTTCCTTCGTGAGTGGGCTCGGATCCGACGCCGAGGACGAGCGCATCGTGGCGGCCATCACCGAGCTCGGCCACGGCCTCGGGCTCCGGGTCATCGCCGAGGGCGTCGAGAACCGCCAGCAGCGTCACGTGGCGCGCCAGCTGGGCTGCGACCTCTACCAGGGCTACCTGCTGGCCGAGCCCCGCCGCCCGCGCGACATCCCCGCCTTCTGGCGCCAGCGGCCCTCGGCCACCCGCGCCGCCAGCTGACCCCCAGTCAGCCGAGCCGCGGTCAGCCGAACCGCGGTCAGGGTCGGGCCGGCACCACCGGGGGCGCGCCGCCCGGCGTGAGGACCTCGATCCCCGCCGCCTTGGGGCTGTAGGTCGACCCCAGCCCGAGCACGATGGCGTCGCCGACCGTGGCGATCCCCGACCAGTTGGCCTGGGGCAGCTTGACCTGCGTGATGAGCCGGCCCGTCCGGGCCGAGCGCACCTGCACCGCCGCGGCGGCCAGGGCCAGGCCGTCGAAGGTCATCCCGCCCGCCACCGTCGTGGGTGAGAACGAGGCCGCCTGGTTCTCCTGCCACGCCACGGCGCCGGTGCGGGCGTCGAAGGCGTGGTCCGTGGGCTCCTGCGACAGCGTGTCGCGCTTGTCGGAGGGGTCGCAGCGGGTCTGCTTGGTCCCGTTGCTCTCGAACCGGCCGAAGTCGCCGATGGCCGTGGCGCCGTAGACGCGCCGGCCGTCGTAGGCGGTGGTGGCGATGAACCCGCCCGAGAACCCGCCGAACACCACGTTGGTCATCCAGCGCAGGGCGCCCGTGCTCGGGTCGAGCGCGTAGTAGGTGCCGTCCTTCGAGCCCACCCCCAGGAACGAGGCGTCGCCGGCGACGTCGACCCCGGCGTTGGCGGTGGCCCCGAAGTCCCAGTCGCACTGGATGTCCGGCAGCGGCGGACGGTACTGCCAGGCCAGCGTGCCGGTGCGCACCCGCAGGGCGAGGACCGACTCGGCCAGCGGCTCGCCGTTGGCGAAGTCGCAGTCGGAGGTGCCGTAGACGACGAGCCCGAGGGCGGGGAGCACGGTCCCCGACGACCACACGCTGCCGCACCCGTCGTCGAGCACCCTCCCCTGGGCGTTCACGTCGGTCTGGTACTCCCACACCGGGTTCCCGGTCGCCAGGCTGGCGCCCACGACGTACCCGCCGTAGCCCCCGGCGCCGTCCACGTCGACGCCGAAGAGCACGATGCCGTCGTCGACCACCGGGGACGAGAAGATGCGGGTGCCATCGGCGTCGGGGTCGGGGGGGCTGTCAGGTCGACCGGTGTAGTCGTGCTCCCAGTACACCGCCCCGGTGGTGGCGTTGAGCGCGTACAGCGTGTAGCCCCCGCCGAAGATGACGAGGGCGGGGCGCGCCCCGGCTGCCGGCTCGAACCACGCCGACGACGTGATCAGCCCGCCGTCGGAGGTGAGGTCGCGGTGCACCTCGCCCGGATAGGGCTTCACCCCGTTCTGGGACTTGACCCTGGTCTTCCAGCGCAGCTTCCCCGTCTCGAGATCGACGGCGTAGAAGGTGTCGTCCCACGACCCCACGTAGACGACCCCGTCGACCACCGTGGGGGTGGCCGTCACCGAGTCCGCGGTGGGGTACTCCCACGCCTTGCGCAGGGTCTTGACCGTGGACGACGTCAAGGTGGTGCGCCCCTCGAAGGTGTGCTGGGCGTCGTGGCCGTAGGTGGGCCAGTCCCACGGCCCCGGCGTGGTCGGGACGGCTGGGGCGGTGGCGATCGGCGTCGTGGCCGTCGACGAGGAGCTGTCGGCCCGGCGCGCCGGTGTCGAGGCTCCGCAGGCCGCGAGGGTCGCGGCCAGCGCGAGCGCCACGACGCGCCCGGCGCGCTTCGCCGGTGTCGTCACGTCGAACTCGTCACGGGCCGGGGACGGTGCGGAGAACGGCTCAGCCGAAGCCTGCGGTGCCGGGCGCGTTCGTGGGCGGGCCCTTGTCGGGTGCGGGGTTCTCCGCCGGGCCCGACAGCGGCTTGGCGATGGCACCGGTCGGGTACGGGCACACCATGGTGGCCGGGACGCACATCGTCACGCTGGTGGGAAAGTCGAACCCGCTGCTGATGGCCACCGGCGCCGAGGGTTGGCCGTTGGTGACGGTCACCTTCATGACCCGGCCCAGGTAGCTGCCGGGGCCGCACCCGGTCAGCAGTCCCTTGCACACCACGTGGATGTCGACGAAATACAGCGTCCCGTCCGGCGCCACGGCCATGCCGAAGGGGTTGAACTGGTTCGGGCTCTTGCCGAGGTCGGCGATCGACGTTCCCGGCAGCGTCCCCCGTCCGGGCTCGGGCTTCCCTTCCTGGGTCACCCACCGCAGAGACGGGCTCCCGATGTAGCTGCTCACGGCCAGGCAGTCACAGGTCGGGTCCTTGGCGACGCCGGAGGCGAAGGCGGCCTTCACGAAGGTCGAGATGTGCACCTTCTTGCGGGGGTAGATCCCGCCCGGGCAGTCGGCGGCACTCGCCGGCAGGGACGACGCCGCGAAGCGCAGCACGTTCGAGGTGCCGACGTTGGGCACGAGCACGTCGCCGTTGTCGGCCAGGGCCATCATCCCGGGCTGGGCCAGACCCCCCGACCCGTCGGTGTGGTGCGGCCCCGTGCCTCCCGTTGTCGGGCCGTACACGATGCAGTACGTCGTGTAGTTGGGGGCGAACCATTCCACCAGCCGTCCGCTGCTCGGCGGGGGGTAGTCGCCTTGTGCGGTGGCGATGTCGTTCCCGAAGACGTTGCCGGCCTTGTCGACGGCGCACCCCGTGTAGGTCTGGTTGTTGTTGAACACGCCGTTGGCGGTCGGCGGTGAGTCGCTGCCGATGCTCTGACCCGGCAGCTTGTAGGGGCCGGGCACGTACAGGGTCTGCCCGCTGAACGAGCCGTTGGGCTCGTCGAGCTCTTCACCGTCGGCGGGCTGCTTGTACGGCTTGGCGCTGCCGAGGTTGTCCTGGGCCGGCAATGTGGGGTCGTAGCCCACCACGAAACGGCCGTCGGGGAGCAGGCACATCTGGCCGTTGGGGTCCCACGCCGGCAGAAGCTGGCCCTGGGTGCCCGAGGGCATGGACACGAAGTCCTCTTCCTCGTTCTGGTCCCAGTAGACGATGTAGCTGGCCTTGTCGGTGTTGCCGCCGGCCACGAGCGGGACGCTGTTGCCCGGGGGCGTCGTCGCCGACGCGCCGGGGGCCGTCGTCGACGACACGCCGGTCGTGGGGGTGCTCGACCCCGACGAGCACGCCGCCAGGGCGAGCGCGCTCAGCACCAGCGCGCCCAGCACCGAGAGGCCGGCTCCCGCCCGGCGCGGTGCCGGCCCACGACCGGCCGCCGCTGTGCGCCCGTCCCCGCGCGCCTGACCCCCATCGCTACATCTCGTCATCGCCCACGCTCCCCGCCGAGCCCCGTCCCCTGAGGCCGACGCGGCCGTGAGTGTAGGCCGCTGGCCCCCGCCGTGTCCGGGTGACAGCCGACCGGGATCACCGCGGCCCGGCCGACGGTGATCAGGCCTGGTGCGAAAGGGCGGCGCGGGTCTGGCTCACCAAGTGGCGCGCCTTGCCCACCACGGGAGAGACGGTGGGCATGGCACCGTGTCCCGGGACCTGGTCCACGGTCACGGTGCCGTCGCCGCGATCGCGCAGCATTCGGCACAGCTCGCCCATGGCCGCGGCGGTGGCCGCCGGCCATGAGTGCAGGAGCACGATGGCGTGGGTGGCGCCGGCCCGCTCGCGCTCAGTGAGCGCCTGGTCGAGCGCCGGGACCAGCGCGCCGCTGTCGGTCATGGCGTAGTCGTCGACGTCGACGTCCCACCCCACATGGCGGTACCCGAGGGACTGCAGCTGCCGCTTGAGGCGCGGGCTCTGCGCCCCGAAGCCGTAGGGGAACCGGTACCACGGTCGGGCGTCGACGCCGAGGGTCTCCTCGATCTGCTTGTGCGCCCGGGTCACGTCCTCACGCACGCCTCTGGGCGTCAGGAGTCGCGTGTCGACGTGCGCATAGGAGTGGTTGCCGACGAGGTGCCCCGAGGTGGCGATGGCCGTGGCCGCATCGGGGTTGGCGGCCAGCCACCGGCCCTGGACGAAGAACGTGGCGCGCACGCCGGCGCCGTCCATGGCGGCGACGATCGTCTTGACCTCGTCGGGGTCGGCGTGGCCGCGCTGATCGGGGTCCTCGACGTCGACGGTGAGTGCGACCAGCATGCGACGGGGCCCGGGCTCTCCCGGCTCAGCGCTGCCAGTAGCCGGTCTGACCGGGGTTCTCCACCGGACGGGGGACGGGGTTGGGCCCGGGGGGCACGTCGGCCGACGACCGGAGCACGGTGGGCTCGGTCATGCGGACCGGCTCCGAGCGTTCCACGCCGGCCCCGCGCCCGTTGGACGTCGGCCGGGCCACCCGGGGCGCCGGGTTCGACGGCGGCACCGGGGCCACCGCGGCCGGCGGGGCATCGGCGCGCCGGAAGTGGCCGTACCCGTAGGTGCCGTCACGGCGCTTGCGGTTGAAGCGCACCCGGTTGAGCACGATGGCCACGTTGGTGTTGGCGGTGTCGAGCCGCAGCAGGCACTGCTGGAGCCGCTCGGGATTGAACCGCCGTGCGTCCACCACGACGATGACGAGGTCGACCATGGTGGCGATGAGGACGGTCTCGGCCACCCCGATGAGCGGCGGGCAGTCGATGACGCCGGTCTCGTGGCGCTCGCGCAGTTGCTCGATGAGCAGCGGCAGATGGGCCGAGACGATGTCCGACGGGTGGCGGTCGATGATGCCGGCCGGGATCACGTCGAGATAGGGGTTGGGGGTGCGCGACGCGTGCGCCAGGGCGTCCTCGGTGCGACGGCTCGTCACCCCGGGCCCGAAGGGCACCCCCATCTGGGTGTGCAGCGCCGGCTTGCGCAGGTCGCAGTCGATGGCCGTGACGTGACGGTCCTGCGCGGCGAGGGCCCAGGCGATGTTGGTCGACACCGATGTCTTTCCCTCGCCGGGGTCGCACGACGTCACGGCGATCATGGCCGACGAGTGCCCGGGCAGACTGATGAGGAGGTTGCTGCGCAGCTCCTGGAACGCCTCCATGGCCATCGGCTCGCTGTGCTTCACGAACAGGTCGGTGGGCCGCAGGCCGGCCATGGCCACCCGGGGGATCTCACCGAGGACGGTGGCGCCGATGCGCTCTTTGACCTCGGTCACCCGGCTGAGACGGCGGCGGATGCCCGCCGCCCACATGGCCGCGAAGAGCCCGAGGATGACCCCGAAGGCACCCGCGCCCAGCAGGATGGGCGTGCGGGGGTTCGACGGGGCCGTCGGCGGCACCGCCGGCGACAGCTGGTTGAGCTGGTACGACGACACCGCCGGCTTGGGCTGGTAGGCGATGAGCCGGTTGGCCACGGCGTTGGCGAACTTGGAGGCCGCCACCTTGTTCGAGCTCGTGGCCGTGATGGTGACGATGGACGTGCCGGGGTCGACCGTGGCCGCCACCGAGGCGCCGATGGACCGGTAGGGCTGGGGCACATTGGCGCGGGCGCGTGCCAGGTTGGTCGCGGCGGTGGCCTCGGCCGGCAGCTGGGGAGCCACGATGGCGATCACCTCGGACGGGTTCTGACCGTCGACGGCCGACCCCGGGGCGGGCTGCACGGCCACGAGGGTGCTGGCGGTGTAGTGCTTCGCCGGCAGGATCGCCGCCGCCGCGCCGGCCAGCACGCACAACAGGAAGGCCGCGATGGCGACGACGAGGTTCCGCCTGACGTCTCTGATCAGTTGGCGAATCTCCATGGTCTCAAATCACCTCGTAATGGCGAGTTGCCTGATAGGTACGCATGGCGGTGGAGCCGCCCCCTCCTGAGGTCACAGCGCTGCGAAGCATGCCGAGCGACAACCCGAACACCGTCGCCAGCCGGTAGTTCTCGAAGATCGACTCGACCTGGCCCTTGGCCACCATCCCCATCACCACGGCGAAGAGCGCCAGGGCGAAGACGGCCACGGTCGGGTCCGGATGCATCCGCCACGTGGCGAACCCGTTCACGAGCGAGGTCACGAGGGCCAGGAGAAACAGCCCCAATCCGATGAGGCCGGTCCGCAGCCAGAGGTCGAGCCCGATGTTCTCGGTCAAGTCGGTCGTGATGTATTGATTCGGCCCGGCTTGGAAATAACTGTACTCGAAGCCCAGTCCCTGACCCAGGAACCAGTGCTGCTTGGCGTCGGCCAGCGCCACGTCCCATTTGTTGAGCCGGTCTTGTGCGGACTCCTGCTTCGCTTCCGAATTCAGCGTCGCCCCCAGGGTGCTGTTGTAGGTGGAGGAGAGCGGGCCCGTGACCGATTTCTGCGAGGTGATGGCGGGGATGACCGACACGGCGAGGACGACCCCGACCACGGCCAGCGCGGCCACGGCGACCTCACCCGACCGGATCCGGAGCCGGGCGCGGGCCATGGACCCCATGCCCACCACGACGACCACGGTGACGACGGCGCCGAGCGCGAGCAGCACGGCCCGCTGGTAGGCGAAGAACGGGCTCAACGCCAACGGGACGGTGCACAGGAGGTTGAACCGGCTGCGCGATTCCTTGTTGAGCTCGAGGAGGAACCCGATCACGCCGACACAGACGAAGATCGTCGCCACGTCGGTCCCCATCGACCCGAAGTCGAGGATGTGCATCAGCGGGACGTTGAACGCGTACGTCCTGTGCGCCGCGCTCAGGAGCAGCAGCACCGTGGCGGAGAGGGCCGACCACTGCAGGAGCCGTTCGAAGCCCCGGCCGTCGAGATACCGCCGGATCGGCACGCCCGCGGCCAGGGCGTAGGCGGCCATCACGTAGATGATCGCCTTCGCCTCGAAGGGAAGCTTCACGGTGCTGTTGTGGCGCAGGACACCCTCGGCCGCTTCGAGGAACCACCAACCCGCCACCACCAGCCAGAGCAGGGCCGGGAGCCCGATGCGCTTGGGCGTCCCTTTGATCAGGATGCGGGCCACGAGCGCCACGGTGATGATGACCTCGGGCAGCCGGAATTCGAGCGAGCCCGTGCCGGGGTGGAAGATGCCCTGAGGGATGGTGGACTGGTTGTCCCACAACGTCGACTCGAACACGAGCGAGCCCAGGAGCAAGAAGACCACCCAGTGCTCGCGTCCCGAGCGCTCCCAGCGCAGGAAGAGGTACAGGAGCATCCCCGACGCCACGCCCGCGCCGGCGAGGAGGATCAGCTTGGAGATCACGAGCCGACGCTCTGCAGCAGAGGGGCGAGCGCCACGTCCCAGGTGTGGCGGGCCGCGACGGCGTCGTGCCCGGCGCGACCCAGTGCGGTGGCCCGGTCCGGGTCGTTGAGCAGCCCGCTGACCGCATCGATCATCGACGCCGGGTCGTCCGCCACCACAACGCCCTCCCCGATCAGGTCCTCGAGCCCGTCGACGGCGACCGAGGTGGCTACGACGGGGCGACCCGCGTCCAGAGCTTCAAGGATCTTCAGGCGGGTACCCCCTCCGGACCGCAGCGGAGCTACCGCCACTCGCGCCTCGGCAAGGTACGGGCGGACGTCTGAAACGGTACCGGAAACCTCCACCGATGAGGATGCAAGGGCCCGGACCGGGGGGGCCGGGTCGCGCCCGACGAGCAGGAGGCGGGCCCCGGGGGTGCGGCGGTGCACCTCCGGCCACACCTCCTCCCCGAACCACAGCGCGGCGTCGACGTTGGGGGCCCAGCCCATGGTGGCGACGAAGGCAGCCGTGGGGGTGGGCGCGGGGGGAGCGGGCCCGACGGGTCGGGGTCCTTGCCGTTGGGGCAGACGAGCACGTCGCCGAGCCCGGCGGGAAGGCGCCGCCGCTCCCGTTCGCTCACCACCACCACGGTGTCGAACGACGGCATGAGCGAGCGCTCCATGGCCCCGAGCGCGGCGGCCTCGGCGTGGGCGACCAGGCCCTTGGGGCCGCGCCCGATGTGCGCGTAGCTGCGCACCAGCGCCGACTCGACGTTGTGGAGGTCGAGCACCTTGCGCGTGGCGGCCACCTGGCGCGCCACCGGCACCATCTGCAGGTACTCCACCTGCAGCACGTCGACGGGGCTCTCCTGCGCGGCGCGCCGTACCTCGTCGACGAGCTCGGCGCTGTAGAACCGCCCCGCCGACACGCTCCGGGTCCGCAGCACCCCGAGCCCGGCCCGCACGGGCGTCGGTCGCCACGGGACGCTGCGGACGTCGATGCCGAGTCGTTTGAGCCCGGCCACGTCGCCGTCACCGTCGTCGTAGGCGCACAGCACGACATCGGCGACGTGGGCCAGGCGGACGGCGACGGCCAGGGCGCGCTGCTTCCCCCCGTCGTTGTCGGGCAGGGGCACGAACTTGGTGACCATGAGGACCCTCATGACGCGCCCTCGGGCAGTGGGGCCGGCGCGGCACCCCGGCCCGCCGCGTGGCGGTACATCGCCGCGGCGACATCGGCGCGGGCCTCGATACCCCGGCCCTGGGCACTGGCGCGTCCGCGCCGGGCCAGCCGGGCGCGCAGATCGTCGTCGGTGATGAGGCGGTCGAGGGCCTTGGCCAACGCGTCGGGGTCCCGGGGGGGCACGAGCAGGCCGTTGTCGCCGTCGAAGACGAAGTCGGGGATGCCACCGGCGCGGGTCCCGATGACCGCCACCTCCGAGGCCTGGGCCTCGAGGACGCTGAGCCCGAAGGGCTCGGCCACCGACGCGTTGACGAGGATGTCGAGTGCGCGCAGCGTGCCGGGCACGTCGCTGGTCCGCCCCACGAAACGGACGCGCTCGCCGAGGGTCCGCTCCGCCTCGGCCCGCACCCGCTCGGGATACCCGTCGGGGGCGAGCCCGCCGCTGCCCACCACGGCCAGGTGCGCACGGGCCGCCGCGCCGCGCAGCAGGCCCATGGCGCTGACGAGCACGTCGACGCCCTTTCCCGGGTCGATGCGACCCACGATCCCGACGAGCGGGGCCGTCTCGTCCGAGGTGAGGTGGCTGCGGAGCCGGTCGGGCGCCGGTCCGGGCCCGAACCGGTCGAGGTCCACCGACAGGGGCACGATGCGGACGTGCGACGCGCCCCGGGGGCCGATGCAGTCGGCCACGGCTTGGCTGATGGCCACGGCCGTCGTCGACAGCGCCGCGGCGGCGGTGAGCACCGTGCGGCCGAGCCCGGGCCGGACAAGGTCGTAGAGCTCGATGACCGACGGGCGGCGGGCGACGCGGCCCGCCAGCGCGCAGTCGAGATGCGCCCACAGGCTGTTGGAGTGCACGAGGTCGAAGTCCCGGGCGACCCGGGCGATCATCCGCACCGACCGCGCCGTCGAGGCGAGCTCGCCCGCGAACTGGCGCGCCGTGGGCCGGCTCTCGGCGTCGGCCCCGCGCAGGCCCCGGTGCTCGGGGAAGTCGAGCGCGACGAACGGCAGGCCGAGACGACGCCAGTGCTCCTCGAGGTCGCCCCCCGCAGGCGCGGCCAGGGTCAGGTCGATGCCGCGCCGGGCGAAGGGGCCGGCCAGGGCCATGGTGGCGAGCTCGGCCCCCCACACCTGGCGGGAGTAGCTCACCTCGAGGACGCGCAGTCGCGTCGGGTCCTTCTCGCTCACCGACGCCCCTCTCAGCGCCGGACGGTCGTCCACCGCGTGGGCCGGTCACCACGCAGGTACCGGCGGATCCCGCCGAGGGCGACGCCCTGCAAGAAGACGCCCTGTCCCAACGCCTGCGCCACGCGCCCGGCCAGCGCCGCACCCGACGAGGCCCCGCCGCCCGAGGGCGCAGCACCGGACGAGGTGGCGTGCGCCGGCGAAGGCGTGGTGTCGTCGCCCGACGCGTGGACCGGTGCCGGAGCCGTTTCCGAGGCCATCCGACGGGCCAGGCTCAGCGCGCCGATGCCGTGGCCGAGGAGGAAGAGCTTCGCCACCGAGCTGGAGCGAGCCCGGCGCAGCGCGATCAGGAGCAGTGCGACGTGGGCGAGGGGCGACACGGTGTAGCGCGCCAGGCGGTGCCCCCAGATCTCCGCCGCCACCAACCCACCGGAGGGCCCGCACTGGGACCGGCGCCGGTTGAACACGTGCAGCGCGCCGGCGACGCTGCGGGTGCGGCGCTCCCACTGCTGGTGCAACGTGTGCACGGGCGGCTCGATGGCCTGCGCCCTGGGCTCGTACGCGATGGTGTAGCCGCGCCCGGAGAGGTCGAGCGCGATCCACAGGTCGTCGGTGGAGATGTCGGTGGGGATGGGCCGCCACGCGTCGGTGCGGATGGCGGCGAGCTCGCCCACGAGGCCGATGGTCGTGCCGAGACGCCACTCCCGCTTCTTGAGCCAGGACTCGAAGCGCCAGTACAGATCCTCGCCGCCCCCGTCGGCCTCCACCTTCTCGCCGGCCACGGCGCCGACGCGCGGATCGCCGAAGTACCGGACCATGGCCGCGATGGCGCCCGGTGCGAACGTGTTGTTGGCATCCGAGATGACGACGATGGGCGCGGTGACCTTGGAGAAGCCGAGGTTGAGCGCCTGCGCCTTGCCGAGGCGATCATCCGCGGTCACGACCGTGGCCCCGGCGTGCTCGGCGCGCGCCGCGGTCTCGACGTCGGCGTCGGCCACCACCATCACGTCGAGCGGCCCCGGGTACCCGTTGGCCACGATGTCGTGCACCTTGGGGCCGATGCACTGCGCCTCGCCGTAGGCGGCGACGAGCACCGTGACGGGCGGCCACGGGGCCGGGTCGCGCACCTCGGGGGCACGGCGGCCCCGGGCGGCGAAGGCCAGCCAGGCGGGGTACAGCACGTGGCCCGTGGAGGCGGCCGCCACCAGGGCGCCCACTTTCAGCCGCGAGCGTCGCACCATGCCTCGTAGTTTCGTCCTCTTCGGGGCCGCCCTGTAGCCACGACGTCGATCGGGCCGGGACACGACGTGCCTCTCAACGCCCTGTTCACACCGTGCGTGGCCGTTCTCATGCCGCACCCCGCGCCCGGCGCGCCAGGACCTCCCGGTACACCTCCAGCGTGCCCCGGGCCGTCCCCCGGCCCGTGGGGGCGAGGGGACGAGGAAGCGGCGTCTCGATCAGGGCTGTGACCAGGGCTTGTGCCCACGCCTCGGGGTCCAGGGGGACGACGGCGCCGGCCCCGGTGCGGTGGACCTCCTCGGCCAGCGGCGGGGACGCCAGGACCGGGGTCCCGGCCGAGAGCCCCCGGTGGAGCACGCCCGAGTGGGACCCGAAGGCGTAGGGCAGGACGAGGAGGTCGGCGGCCGCCGCCCACGCGTCGAGGTCCTCCTCGGGCACGAAGCCGCGCCGGACCTCCACCCCGGAGCACGCCTCCAGAAGGGCGAGGTCGGCCGACTCGTAGGCCTCCCCCACCACGAGGAGCCGAGCCTCGGGCGCGGCGGCGGCGACCTTGGGCCAGGTCTGGGCGAGCAGCCCGATGCCCTTGTACGACCGGACCTGACCGAGCAGCAGCGCGGTGGGGCGGTCGTCGAGGCCGAGCCGGGCCCGGGCGTCGGCGCGGCTCGGCGCCGGACCGCCCAGCGGCAGGTCGACGGGCACGACATGGACCGGCACCCCCGGCGCGCTGGCCTCCACGAAGCCGCGCGGCTCCTCGCCGTGGATCACGAGCGCGTCGGCGGCCCGCCACCGCCGAGCCTGGTCGGCCGCGGCGCGTGCCCCGCCTTCGAGTGGCACCGGGTCGTGGACGGTGAGGACGACGGGGACGCGCCGGGCGATCCGGCCCAGCACGACCGGGTCGAGGCCGGGGACCACTTCGGTCTGGGCGTGGACGATCGAGGGCCGGGCCCGGCGCACGGCCCCCAGATAGGCCCGCACCGACGGGCCGAGCTCGCTCAGTCGCAGGGCGTAGAGCCGCGCCTTCGACATCCGGGCCACGTCGGAACCCCACCGCGGGCCCCGCAGCTCGAGACCCACGTCCCCGACGCCGGCGGGGGCCGCCAGGGCCACGTCGGTGTGCTCGGCCTGCAACGCGTCGCGCAGACAGTGGGTGTAGCGGGCGATCCCACCACGATCCGATGCGTCGACGAGCAGGACCCGCACAGCCGGGTCGGCTCCACCGAGCGACGGGGTCGTCGCGGGGAGAACCGTGTCGTCGTCGGGTGACGGGTGAGCGGTCATGGATGAGTGGTCCAGACGGTTGATCGACGTGCCATGGTTCTGTGAACGGCCGCTTGGGAAGAACCCTGAATGATCGGTGAGGCCCTTGAAGAATGGTAACTGTTCAGGTCCCTCCAGGCAGCCAGACCTGTCCTTCGAACAGCTGGCGTAGGCCGTCGAGGACGTCATGGCGATGTTTCTTCATGGTCGAGACGTAGCTGCGGATGGCGCAGAAGTGATCGGCACCGGTCTTGGTGCGCCAGGACCCTGAGATCTTCTGCTGGAGCTTGACCATGCGGATGTCTCGCTCGCCCTGGTTGTTGTCGAAGGGAACGTTGAAGTCGACGGTGAACCTGAGCACGTCGTCTCGGTAGGCATCGAGGCGCTCCAGCAGGTTGACGGCGTTGTTTTGGTACCACTTTCCTGCCGTGGCGGCCGTCGCCTCCTCGTTGGCGCTCCATCCCGCCGATATGAGCTTGCCGTAGCGCACCCGGACGGAGTGGAGGACCTTGTGATCAAGCCGCATGTGGCCCTTGGCGATCGCCTCCTCCACGCACTCTTTGGCGTCGAGGAGGAGCGTGATCATCTTGTCCGCCCAGTCCTGGCCGAAACGCTCGGAGACACCTTCGAGCTCTCGGAGATGATGGGCATTGCACAGGGCGTGGACGACGTCATAGGAGCGGTAGGGCTTCCAGCCGTCGTGGACCGCGGTGCCGGCCATCTTGGCGATCACCCCGATGTCGTCCATGGCCGCGCTGCCGCGGCGCTTGTGACAACAGAGCAGGGTGTAGAGGGCGCTCGAGGCCACGTGGATCCAGTGCAATGACCCCTCGACACGTGCCCCGGTCTCGTCGAAGTGCACCGCCGGCGCATCGCGCAAAAGGTCGGTGACGACGCAGAGGAAGAGTCCCAGAGCGCCCCCGGCCTCGGCCACCATGGAGGTGATCGCCCCCACCGAGACCGGGACACCGAGCACGTCGGCGAAGATCTCCCCCAGGCGGTCATAGGGAAGGTGCTGGTAGACCGAGAGGTAGACGGCCAGGGCCCGGATGCTCGGCCCGTAGCAGGCGGGGGCGGTCGCCTCGGGCGGTGAGGGCGCCTTGGTCACGCACCCGCAGCGGCAGCGGACCCTCACCATCTGGTGCTCGGTGACGTGTGCCTGCACCCGTGGCAACTCGAAGACCTGGCGGGCCTCGACATCGACGATCTCGGCACCGTGAAGGTTCTCGCCGCACTCCCCGCAGACGCTCGGGGCATGCACCACCACCTCGTCGGGACTCTCGACTCGGGCCAGGTGGTGTCCTTCCGATCCGGGTTGCTTGCCCGGACGACGCTTGGCCTTGCGCCTCTCGGCCCGGTTCGGTGCCGCAGGCTTGGTGAGTCCTTCGGCCGAGGGAGGCATCGAAGAGTTGCGCGGGTTGCGCTTCAGCCGCGCCCTCTAAATCAGCGATCCGTGCCTCGAGCGCGGCGACCGTCTTGCGCAGGTTCTCATTCTCAGCTCGCAGCGCGGCGCTCTCAGCGCGGACGTCTGCATCGTCTCGCCCGAGTCGCTGCCCGTTCTCATCGTCACCGACCGCCACGTACACCAGTTCACCAAGTGCGCGACCAAATCGCGAGCACCTTGCCGCCATGAACGCGCTGGTCACGCGCGTTTTTGGAAAGTCGTCTCCTCACCGGTCAGTCCGACTGGCGACATGCCTCTCAACCAGGGCCTACGCGCAGACCTGAACAGTTACGAAGAATGATCGTTGAAAAGATCGTCGCCGGGCCGCCAACGGCGACCCGGCGTCACTATCCGCGTTCAGGCGGGAGACGAGCGTGCGGTCACCCGATCGATGAGGCCTCTTTCGCGCCCGGCGTCACGGCAATCGACTCCGGATCGATCGACTTGGCGTCGTCGATCACCGACTGCTCGGCCCGGTGGATGCGCAAGACCGGTGCGGCAACCTCGGACCGCCCGGTCTCCCCGTTCGGCTCGAACGTGTTGCGGATGACGGCCGTGAAGGTCTGGAAGAGGATCACGATGTCCCGCCACAGCGACCAGTTCTCGATGTACTGGTTGTCGAGGCGGGCGCGCTCGTCGATCGACGTGTCGCCGCGTAGACCGTGGACCTGGGCCAGACCCGTGAGCCCGACGGGCACGCGGTGGCGGTCGTCGTAGCGGGGCACGTCCACCTTGAACTGCTCGACGAAGAAGGGGCGCTCGGGCCGTGGCCCGACCAGCGACATGTCGCCCTTCAAGATGTTCCACAGCTGCGGGAGCTCGTCGAAACCGGTGACCCTGAGGATGTGACCGATCTTGGTCACGGCGTCGTTGGCCGGGTTCCATTCGACGTCGGAACGCGAGTTCACCCGCATGGACCGGAACTTGAGCACGTCGACGATGACGCCGCGCTGGCCCACACGCTGCTGGCGGAAGTGGACCGGGCCGGGGCTCGACAGTTTCACCACCGCCGCGATGGCGGCGTAGAGGGGAGACACCACGAGCAGGGCGAATGCCGCCACGGTGGCGTCGAAGACCCGCTTGACGATCCGGGAGTTGCGGCGCAGGACCGAGCGGCGCAGGCGCAGCAGCGGGTATCCCCACACGTCGTCGGTGTTCCGGCTGTTCATGGCCGTGGCCAGTTCGAAGAAGCGCGGCAGCACGTGGATCTCGACCGACGCGTCCTCACAGGCCCGGAAGACGTCGACCATGTCCGCCTCGCGTGTCACGCCGAAGGCCACGACGACGCGGTCGATCCTCTCTTCTGAGAGCACCATGCGGAGCATGCCCACGCCTCCGAACAACGGCAGAGGGAGGCCGGCGCTGTCGACCTCGTCGAGGAACCCCACGGGCTTCAGCCCGTACTCGGGATGCTCGTCGAGCGTCGCCGCCATCTTGGCGCTGACGTCGCCGGCTCCGACGAACAGGGTCCGCTCGGCGAACCAGCCCCGCGTCCGCATGAGGCGCACGAGCCAGTACTGCGCGCACCGGGTCATGACGATCCCGGCCGCCACGATGCCACCTGTCACGATCAACCGGTCCGTGGAGGCACCGGGCACCTTGGCCAGCGCGAAGCCCAGGAACGGCGCCCACGCGCAGGCCGCGATCGACCCGGCCTCGCGGGCCACGCTCAAGGTGATGCGCGGGTGGTAGTGCCCGGTGAGCGCCAGTGCACCCACCACCATCGCCATCGCCGTCCATGTCCACCACATCGCAAGTGGCAGCCCGAGGGCTGCCACTGCGACGAGAAGGAGGACAGCGTCCGACAGGGCCACGGTGCGCATGGCGGCGCCCGCAGTTGCCCGCGCCTGCAGAGGGACGGCCCGGGCGTGACGCTCGGCCGGCCTTGCATTGACCCAGGACTGGTAGTTCAGTCCGACAGACATGGCCCTCTAGGAGTTGTGGTCGTGGTTGATCGAGTGTGAGTCAGTGGGTCAGGCCGCGGCCCGACGCACCCGGCGGCTGCGACGCACCAGAAGGCCGCCGACCAGCAGGGCACCGGCGCCGACGCCTGCCATCTCCGAGATGTCCGCACCCGTGAACGGGAGGGACGCGCTACCGGCCGACACGGCCAGCTTGGGCTCCGGAGCCGGCACGGTGACGACCGGCGTGGGAACCGTGGGAGGCGGGCTCGTGATGACCGTGGTGCACCCCGTGTAGCACTGTGGTGCGGTGTCGGCCATCGCCGCCGTTGCAGGGACAGCCGCCACTCCCAGCGTCGAGAGTGTCAGGCCCAGTCCCAGTCCGAGAAGCTTGCTCTTCATCCTTTTCAACCCTTCGCCCCGCAGCGGCTCTGCCGCCGCATCCTTGATTGCCCGGTCAAGATTCCCGCCACACTCCGTGACCGAAATCTACTCGCCCCTTCTTCAGCATCGGCGGAACTTCCCGCCCCCGCCGACCTGCCCTTGCACCTTGCCCTACGGGTGTCCTGCCCGACCTCCGAGCACTTCCCGAGGGCGCATCCGCCCACACCACTCCGTGAGCGACTTACAACGGATTGTCACGGATCCGGATCGACACAGACCCTATGGAAAGTCAACATTCGCTCAACTGGAAACCGCCGCTCCGGCCCTAATCCCCAGGTCGTGGGGTCGCGAAGGAGAACGTGTCTCAGGGCGAGCCACACCCTCCGTAGCCACTCTTATCAGCCCCGTCGGGCGGTTTCTCGGGTCAGAACGACAGGGAAAATGGCGTGGCGTCGGAGTGGGTCGAGCCCCGGTAATACCAGGTCACAGGGGTTAAACGGGCGGTGGGGATCACGCTGACCACTCCCGTTGACTGGGGCAACGTGAAGCGCACGACCACCTTTTGCGACTGGCCTTCCTTGATGTCGACCGGCGTCGCGATGAGCCAGGTGGGGCCTTCACCACCCAGAGCGTCCAACTTGGGGTCGCCGACGACGTGGGGCTCGGCGGAGTAGCCCGGCAGGTTGACCGCCAGGATCCCGAGATACTCGCCGTACACGGTCCCGATCCCGGGGTACGGCCCGGCGATGAACTGGGACTGCCCGGTCGGGGTGTTGTTGTGCATGGTCACCGTCAGGGTGCCCGTGGTGTGCTTGCCCTGGGTGGTCATGGCCAGGTCGGTGCGCACCGCCAGGTACTGGTCGAGCTTGTTCCCGCCCCGGTTGATCACCGCCGCCATCATCGACTCCGGCGAGAGCTCCCCGGCCACCCCGGCCTGGACCCAATCCGCCTCGGCCTGGGGCTGGCGCGACCACATGAGGAGGTGCCGGCCTTGGGTGGCCGAGGTCATCGCATTCGACAACGACTTGAGGTCGAGGGACTCGTTCTCCAGGGCGTAGAGGGCACCCTGGGCCAGCGACCCCAACTGGTCCTCGCGCCCCGCCTCGGCCCGGGCCTGCTGGTCCGTCGGGTTGTCGACCAGTCCCTCGTACTGGTCGTGGGCGAGGACCTGGATGACGTTGTCGGCCCCGACCGAGGTGCCGTCGTCCAGCGTCACCGGCCCCGTGACCTCGAGGATCTGGTGCAGCGCCTCGAGGTCGACGGCGATGACCCCGTCGACGTGCTGGCCCGTCTCGGCCTCCCACATCTGCGCCGCCAGCGGGGCGTTGACGTCGAACTGCGGGGTGTAGCCGAGGTTGCGCCAGTCCTGCCCGGGATCGAGCCAGCCCCACCGGGCCTCGAGATCGCCCGTGGCCGTCACCTTTCCCGCCGCCACCGGGATGTTGACCGTCTGGTTGAGATTGGCGAGGTGCAGGTGGCCGTCCTGGGTGGTGAGCACCCCGACCTCGAGGAAGTTGCCCGAGCCGGCCCGCATCTCGGCGTTGTTGGCCATCAGGAGGAGATACGACTGGGGACCCTGCAGGATGCCGGCCATCGTGCCCGCCACCCCCGCCGCATGGTGCAGACGGGTGCGGACCTCGGTGAGGTCCGACACGAAGGTGTCGTGCTTGGAGGCCAGGGGGGACACGAGGGCGTCGGCGGGGCCGGTGTCGATGCGCCCGAGGGCGGCGTCGGTGTCCGACGCCAGCCGGGCCAGCCGGCGCAGCTCGACGACACGGTCCGCCCCGCTCGTCTGCGACGACTCCAGCACCGAGTGGGCCTGGCCGATCGCCTTGGCGCCGATCCGGGCCACCTGGCCCGAGGCAGCCGAGAGGTCCTGGACGGACCGGAGCTGGCGGCCGACCACCGGGACGATGTCGAGGGGGGCCAGGAGGGGCGAGTGCAGGAAACCGTCGGCGGCGTTGAACTGCGTCACGGCCGCCTCGAGCGGGTCGGCGGCCGAACGGCCCACCACGTCCGAGGCGGAGAGATGCGACTTGGCTTGGTCGACGTCGGCCATGCCGTGACTGGCGTGCACGACACCGACGGCGATCACGACGGCGGCCGCCACCACCCACAGGGCCACCACGGCGATGACCCCCCACACGAGGCGTCGCCGCCGCTTGCGCTTGGGTCGGGGGCCGGCCGGAGCCGCCCCGGTGCCCGAGTCCCGGTGGGCGGCGCTCGCCGGTCGACCAGAGCCCCCGGGATCGTCGGCGTCCGCCTGGCCCGAGGACTCACGCGGCGGCTCGAGATCGCTCACCCTGGCCGCGTTCGGATCCCGCGGGGAACCAACAGCAACGACGCGGCCTGCTCGACCAGAATGCCGAGCTGGCGCGCCGTGTCGCGGAACGCGTCCAACGGTCGGCCGATGGGGTCGGGCACGTCGTCATCGGCGGAACGGCCCACCAGGTCGGTGCGCTTGCGCCCGTGATGGAGACGGGCGAGAAAGGAGCCGAGCTCTTCGTCCGGTCGCCGGCGCCCTACGGCGTCGCCCCGTCGCACGAATTCCTTCACCGTGAAGGTGCGGCCCCACGCCCCGGGGTCGAGGAGCACCACCTCCCGGGCATGACGGCGGGCCATGGCCAGCACCACGTCCGACGTCGACACCAGCGCCGGTGATACCTGCGTGCTGCAGTGGCCCGAGAGGTCGATGTCGAGCTCGGCCATCGTGGTCACGACCTCGGGCGGCGATGCGAATCCACCTTCCATCAACCCGGCGGACCTCACCGACACCTCCTCGGACGCGTCGTCCCCGCCTACGAGGGCGAGGCGACCGAAAAGTGCCGCCGCCATGGGCGATCTGCACAAATTGGCCGTGCACACGAAGAGAACCTGCACCAGCTGAGTGTATCCAAGCCATACCTGGCAAACGGGACAACCATGGCTAGTGTCGGAACGTGCGACGGGGGCTCATCACCGGCGTATTGGGACGGATCCTCCTCGGCGCCGGCGTGCTGATCTTCCTCTTCGTGGCCTACCAGCTGTGGGGCACGGGCATCGCCGAATCCCACAGCCAGTCCGTGTTGCGACAACAACTGGACAACGAGCTGCACCGCACCGGCGAGCATCCCGCCTCCACGACGACGACCACTCCGTCGTCGTCGACGAGCACGACGACACCATCGACGACCTCGACGACCGCAACGACGTCGACGAGCACGACGACGACACCCTCGGAAGGATCGCCGACGGTGGGGCCGACGATCACCGCACCGAACGACGGCAGTCCGGTGGGGCTCCTGAGCATCGCCAAGATCGGCCTCAGCAAGGTCATCGTGCAAGGGACCTCGACCGACGACCTGCGCCAAGGCCCGGGGCACTACCCCGGGACCCCGCTGCCCGGCGAACAGGGCAACGCCGCGATCGCCGGCCACCGCACCACCTACGGGGCGCCGTTCTACAACCTCGACGAGCTGGCGCCCGGCGACCTGATCCAGATCCGGACCGTGCAAGGGCTCTTCACCTACAAGGTCACGACCACACAGGTGGTGAGCCCGTCGGACACCGCCGTGGTGGACAACACCTCCACCCCGCAGCTCACGCTCACGACGTGCAACCCGCGCTTCAGCGCGTCGACGCGTCTGGTGGTCCACGCCCGGTTGACCACGGCTCCCGCACCGACCGCCCTCCCGCCCAAAGCCCCGCCGCGCTCGCGCACCCACCCCGGCACCGGGGCGTCGGCCTCGGCCAACGACCTCGCCGGCGGGAGCCAGGACGACCTCACCCCCGTCATCGCGCTCGGGCTGCTGAGCGCCGTCGTGATCACCGTCATGTTCGTCGTGGCCCGCCGCCGACGCCGACGGACACAGCGCTGGCTGGTCTACGCCGTGGGTGGTGCGGCGTCGCTCGTGGCGCTGTTCTTCTTTTTCGGCGCCGTGAGCCCGTTGCTCCCCGCCAGCTTCTGAGCCGGGCGAGCAGCGCGGGCGGCGCGGGCCGCGACCTTGCCCCGTCGCGCCGCAGCGTTGCCGGCCGACGGGGCCACCTCGGGTGCGTGGAACGTCTCGCCTTCGGCCCCGTCGGTGGCGCGCCATCCGTCTTCGGGCGTGTAGCGCTTCACGACCTGGGCCGGCGACCCGACGGCCACGCAGTGGTCGGGGAGATCGCCGGTGACGACAGAGCCGGCGCCCACGGCCACGTTGCGGCCGATGCGACTCCCGGGCAGCACCACGACCCCGGTGCCGAGCCAACTGCCCGACCCGATGGAGACGCTCGACTCCACCGGCCACTGGGCCCCGATGGGGACGTCGGGGTCGCGGTACACGTGGTTCTGGTCGGTGATGTAGACGTACGGGCCGGTCTGGATGTCGTCGCCGATCTCGATGCAGAAGTGGCCGACGATGTGGCTGCCGCGGCCGATGAGCGTCCGATCGCCGATCGACACCACGGGGTCGCTCACCATCTCCTGACCCGGTGCCATGCCCGCCGACAGCGACACGTACGGCCCGATCATGGTGCGGCTCCCGATGCGGATCCACTGTTCGTTGAAGATGGCCCCGGGAGGGAAGGCGATGAGGCTGCCTTTTCCGAACGCGCCGAAGCGCCGGGCCAGCGGGTGGTCCTCCCCGATCGCCCCGAGATCACAGATCCACCGCCATCCGACGTCGATGGTGGCCGATGCCAGACGGCGGGCCCACGGGGGCACCTGGCGGGACGACGGCACGCGCTGAACGTACCCCTTGCCCGCCGGCACCGCCCCATCGACCCGCCGTCGACCCACCCATCGACGATGACCCTCGACGGTGACCGCCGACGCCCCACCCGTTTCCGTCGGCCGACCAACCGGCCCGCCGACCAGTGCCCTCAGTCGACGCGCCGGTAGCAGAAGGCCTCGGCGGTGTAGGGCAGGACGAGGGGCGCGAGATAGCGCCGGGCCTCGGCCCGCACTTCGTCGAGCAGGCGCCGGCGTGCCGCGCCGGGCAGTGCGGCGACGAAGCTCACCGACGCCACGCGCCCGACCACACCCTCGACGTCGATGGCCTGGCCCCACGGTGCGCGCAGCTCTGCTTCGAGGGAGAACAGCGAGGCGCCGGGTTCGGTGTGCTCCAGGGCGCGGCGCCACTCGCCCGAGGTGCCCGACGGGGTGTCACCGCGCAACGGCGCCATCAGGCGGTGCAACGCGGCCTGCAGGGGGTCCGAGAGATCGCGACGGTTCCACACCACGGCGAGACGGGACCCCCGGCGCATGACGCGGTGCATCTCCACGAAGGCCTCCGGCGTGGCGAACCAGTGCATCGCCTGGGCCACCGTGAGGGCGTCGACGGTCCCGGCGCCGAGGGGGATGGCCCGGGCCACGCCTGCCACCACGGCGGTCCCGGGCAAGGCCGACGCCAGGGTCCGACGCATGCCTTCGATGGGTTCCATGGCGATCACACTCGCCCCCCCCGCCAGGAGTCCGCGGGTGAGCTTGCCCGTGCCCGCGGCTAGGTCGAGGACGCGCCGATCCCGACCGATCCCGAGGTGTTCGCCCAGCCAGGCCAGCACCTCGGGGGGATAGCCCGGGCGGGACTGCTCGTACACCGACGCCGCCCCGGAGAACGCCGTCGCCATATCGTGGATGCCGTCCACCGCCACACCGCCCGTCATAGTCCTCGCCGGGAGGCCCGACCAACACGGCCCCCAGGCGTCGCGGACGGTGGCGGCGCTGCGGGGTCACGTCGGCTCCTCGGGACCGGGGGCTAGCCTCGGCCCCGATCCCGATCCCGATCCGGGTCTCGGCCGCAGCCCGAGACCGGCGCGGAGCGAAACCGTCGGCCACGGTCGAGATGGCGACCCCGACTTTCGAAACGTCGCAGGAGGAACGCAGTGCCCGACGACACCCCCGCAGACGAGACCGGCGACGCCCCGAGTGGCGAGGCAGGGAACGACAACGAGGCCCCGGCGTCCTGGGACGCCGCCACCCAGGCCAGTCCGGCCGCCACGCCGGCCGGGGCGCCGACCGAGTCCACACCGGCCTCTCCCCCCGGCGACCTCACCCAGGCGATCCCCGTCGACACCACGCGATCGATGGCGGGGATCACCGGCGCGGCCCCGGCGAGCGGTGGCGCCGACGACATCGCCGTCGGCGCCCGGAACGACGCCGCTGCCGGGCGCGGGCGCAGCTCCTCCCAGCGGCCCTGGCTCATCGCCCTGATCGTCGCGGCCGTCCTGGTCGTGGCGGCCGGCATCGCCCTGGCCGCGACCTCAGGTGGAGGCCCCAAAAAGGCCGGCGGCCACGGCGGCGCTCCCAACATCCCGGGACCGAGCACCACGACCGCGCAAGGACCGGTGTGCCCGCTGACAGGGCTGCCGGCCCCGGCCGGGGGGGTTCCGCAGCGACCCGCGCTCGTGGTGAAGATCGACGACTACCCCGCGGCGCGGCCCCAGACCGGGCTCAACCAGGCCGACATCGTCTTCGACGAGCCCGTCGAGGGCGGAATCACGCGCTTCGCCGCGACCTTCCAGTGCCAGAGCCCCCCGCTGATCGGGCCCATTCGTTCGGCGCGCGCCGTGGACCTGCAGATCCTCGGCCAGTTGAGCAAGCCCATCCTGGTGCACGTCGGCGGCATCGACCCGGTCCTGGCCATGCTGCGCGCCGGGAACCTGAGCGACTTCGACCTCCGCACCCACGGGTCCATCGTGCAGACCGTGCCCGGGCGCGAGGCGCCGTACGACACCTATATCTCTGCGGCCGCGGGATGGGGGCTCGATCCCCACGACACCACGCCACCGTCCCCGTTGTTCACCTACTCCGCCGTCGCGCCCGCGGGCACGCCGACCACGTCGATCCACATCCCCTTCGCCGGGACGAACAACGCCTTGTGGAGCTGGAACGCGCCGAGCGGGCACTGGCTGCTCTCCTACAGCGGCACGCCCGCCACGGTCGCCAACGCCGGTCAGATCGCCACGACCAACGTTGTCGTGCAGACCGTGCACGTCACGTACGGGCCGTGGCTCGAGAACAGCGAGGGCGGCCTCGAAGTGCAGTCGCAGATGACCGGCAGCGGGCCGCTCGTGGTCCTGCGCAACGGGGTGGCGATCACCGGCACGTGGAAGCGTGCCGCGCTCGACGACCCCACCAGCCTCATCGCGTCGGACGGGTCGACCATCGCCTTGGCGCCCGGCCAGACCTGGGTAGAGATCGTGCCGTCCACGGTGAAGGTCACGACGACGGGCGCGCCGTCCTCGTCCACGACGGGCTGAGCGCGACCGCAGCGCCGGCCGGACGTGCAACGGGCCGGGTCGCCCGACGGCAACCCGGCCCGCGACTCTGCCCCCTGGCGGGGGGATCAGTCTGTGGCCGCCGCCGCCGAAGCCTTGTCCTCCTCTTCGATGGCGCCGACCGTGGCCCCTGCGGGCAGGACCGTGCCCGCCAGCTGCGAGCGGATGCGCTCGTTGATCTCGATCATCAATTCGGGCGTCTCCACCAGGAACTGCTTGGCGTTCTCACGACCCTGTCCGAGTTGCTCACCCTCGTAGGTGAACCACGCCCCGGACTTCTTGATGAGGCCGAGCTCTACCCCCACGTCGAGCAGAGAGCCCTCCCGGCTGATGCCCCGGCCGTACATGATGTCGAACTCCGCCTGCTTGAACGGCGAGCTGACCTTGTTCTTGACGACCTTCACCCGGGTACGGCTGCCGACGACCTCCGCACCGTCCTTGATCTGCTCGATACGGCGGATGTCGAGGCGGACCGAGGAGTAGAACTTGAGCGCCCGACCTCCCGAGGTGACCTCGGGTGATCCGTACATGACGCCGATCTTCTCGCGGAGCTGGTTGATGAAGATCGCGATGGTGTTGGTCTTCGACAGGGTGCCGGTGAGCTTGCGCAGCGCCTGGGACATCAAGCGGGCCTGCAGCCCGGGGTGGCTGTCACCCATCTCCCCTTCGATCTCGGCGCGCGGCGTGAGGGCGGCCACCGAGTCGATGACGAGAACGTCGAGCGCGCCCGAACGGATGAGCATGTCGGCGATCTCGAGGGCTTGCTCCCCGGTGTCGGGTTGGGAGATGAGCAGGTCGTCGACGTTCACGCCGATGGCGCCGGCGTAGACCGGGTCCATGGCGTGCTCGGCGTCGACATAGGCGCAGATCCCGCCGTTGCGCTGGGCCTCGGCCACCACGTGCATGGCGAGCGTCGACTTGCCCGACGACTCCGGGCCGTAGATCTCGACGATGCGCCCCCGCGGGAGCCCACCGATCCCGAGGGCCAGGTCGAGCGCCAACGCCCCGGTGGAGATCGACTCGATCCCCAAGTTGAGGTTCTCCCCCATCCGCATGACCGAGCCCTTGCCGAATTGCTTTTCGATCTGGCTCAGCGCCATGTCGAGCGCCTTGTCACGTTCCATTTGTCCGATGCCTTTCTTCGCTTGGTTGCACGGCTACGTCGCTCCGGCCCGACGGCTGACCCGAGCGACCCTACGAACGGGGTGTGACATTCCTCGATTGTCCCTCACGAACGTCAGCAGTGTAGTTACGAACACGTGTTCGGTGTGGGATTGGGGATTAGCCGGATGACGTACCCAAGGGTTTGATTGTGGCCGTGGACCCTGAACAGGAGAAACGCCGACGAAAGGCTCGACGCCTCCTGGGCGGAGTCGCGGCGGGCGGGTCTCTAGCTGCGATTGGGGCTGGCCCTGGGACTCGGCCGGTCTCAACAAAGCGTTGGATGGGGGATTGCCGGGGTGATCCTGGTCGGAGCAGCGATGACAGTTGGCGGGATAACCCTCGGCATGGTCACTGGCGGTCGCGAGTGGCTACGGATGTTCGTGCGGATCTTCACGCATGGCTCTGCTCGACCCCCTGAGCCGTAATTCGCCGCTAGCGGTTCACCAGCGCTCGGTAGGGCAGCCGACGCCCGCTCGTCTGGCTCATCAGCTTCTCCATCCGTGCCGAATCGCTCATCTTGCAGGTGCTGTATGAAATCGTGCTCCGAGAGGTAGCGGTGAAGGTGCTCTTTGGAGATGTGGTGATGCGTTCCGTCCAGGCTCCGCTTTAGAGGTTCAGCGGATAGGTGACGGGGTGCGTGACCAGCGATTACGCCAGTCGATGAGCTTGGCAATGAGCAGCAGAGCAACCGCCAGAGCGAACTGAGCGAGACGGTGGATGGTCTTGCGATCGGTGTTTCGCCGGAGCTGACCAAAGTTGCTGAGCCATGAGTTGGTGCGTTCGACGGGCCAACGCAATCCCATCGGTTGGTTCTTCGTGGCCGCGCTCGCTCCGCGTTTGCGTGTTTTGGCGATCACCGCGTCGTCGATACCGAGTGCCGAAAGACGCGTCCGCGTCACGTCGGAGTCGTAGCCGCGGTCGAGCCACAGTGTCTCGATGTCGGTGAGCAAGCCGATGTCGAGGGTGGCCCGTAACGTCGGTATGAGCATGACCGAGTCGTGGCGATTGGCACCGTCGATGGCCCAGCCGATGGGGATGCCGTTTCTGTCGGTGAAGACCGACCACTTCCATCCGAGCTTGGCTCGGTCCGTCGGGTTCTTGCCCGTTCCCTCACCTCCTGCTGGGCTTTTGTGCAGGGATCCGTCGACAGCGGTGTCGGAGAGGTCGAGTCCGATGATCTTGTCGTATCCCGCGATTGCCTCCTTGACGATGGCGCTGAACACGCCGGCCGCGATCCACTCGTCGCGTCGCTCGCGCACGGTGGTGTCGGAAACCCTGTTCTGACAGAGCCGCTCGGCGTCCTCCCAGGAGCACCCCGTTACCAGGCGGACGAGCATCACCTCGAAGCAGTCCCTATCGTCGGCGCGGGGTCGATGGCAACCGAGCGGATGGTGATCCACAGGTTCGGGGATGAGCGGTGCAATTCCAGCCCAGACGACATCAACCACTTCGGGAACGAGGGCGCGCATGATATGTGGGGACCTCCACTCGGTCGTTTGGTCTTTTGGGCAGCACCCCGATTGTCTCGGGGCCATACCAACGACCGGTGGATGGTCACCACTCTCAGCGGGTGAACTTCCTGTTCAGAGGCTCGTCACCAATCCGCGCGGCCTCTTAGTTTAGCTGTGAGAAGTATCCCTCGGCTCGGTTGGTGCTGGCACCGCTGATCCAGTCGACGTACTCCTCCTGGGAGTGATTGACCGTTTCATGCGCCTGGAACTCTTGGCCGATCTGGTTGTACCAGGAGCCGTCGTCAGTCCACAGCGTGCTGCCCGCCATGTCGACCTGTTCGGCCATAGCTTTACGCAATGTGTGGCCGTCCACGCGGGCGACGACACGGGAACGCACCTCTCCGGTTTCCTTCTCGATGAGCGAGAGCACAGGCGTCTTGGCCGTTCCCCGCTCGAAATCCGCCCTCGGCGTGACGCGCAGCTTGTAGTTGATTGCCCGCGCCTTCTTGTTCATCCGTTTCGGATTGCCGCCGATGAAGGTTTCGTCGGCCACGATGGTGCCACGGAGCATGTCGGCCACCGGCGACTGTTCCATCGCCTTGCGAATCCGGTGGAACATGTGCCAAGCGGTCGTGTTCGTGACCCCGAGCTTCCGGTGAAGCTCGAAGGCTGCGACGCCGTTTTTGGCCGACACCATCATGTAGATCGCAAGTAGCCACTTCGAGAGCGGGACCTTCGTGTTCTCAAAGATGGTCCCGACGAGTACCGAGAAGGGCTTGCTCCATACCGCATTGTGGCAACCGGCTGTAACACTGAAACCGGCTCCGACCAGGGATTTAGGACTACAGATATGTCATTCGGAGCCGTATCCGAGCCGCATATGTTCGGGCGGCTCCGCCCCGAGATAAATGACGCGGATTGACCCTTTGTCAACCGTATAGATCACCAAGGCCATCGCTGTGAGGACGTATGCGGAACGGATACGGCTCGGCCCAGGGTGAGAGTGATCCACCGAGACCTCGTTGGACGGGTCCTGGTCGGAATCGACCTCCAAACCCTTCAGCCAGGCGCGCATTTCCTGGGTTTGAGCGGCTATCGGTTTGTCATCTTGCTGCCAGCGGGCTAGCCAGCCGTCGTCATCGACGGAATTGGGCACCCCGAGATGCTAGGAGGCAGCCGGTTTCAGGAGACGATTAACCACTGACGGATTTGCGGAAAGAGCGTGCGCGAACTTCTTAGAAACATGGGTTTCCACCAGCCCCAGAACTTGCTTTTGGCGTCCGCGTTGCCACGCCTGCATGGCTGTCAGGCCACCCAGCTCCTCATGGGTGACGTGAAGCCACCAAATGGTCCCCTGCCCAGCGGGATAGCCCATCTTTTCCAACAGGACATTGATCCGGTCGGCCATGTTGGCGGCCTCAGCGTCGTCAATCTGGGGAGTCTCAGTCGCCATCACTGGCCTCCGACTCCTCATCCTCCTGGGCGGGTTTGACCGAAAACAGGCCGCGGACGGCTTCCTCGTAGGTCAACGGCTTCAGACTGACGCGCTCGTCTTTAGAGCCACGCCCTTTGGCAACCGCTGTCGGTCGGCGCCTAGTCATCAGATTCGCCCTCCGGAGCGGCTCACAGAACGCTCCTGTCGCGACACTTTACTGTTACCCCGGTAAAAACCCTGCTCGTTCCGATTAATACACTTGCGGTGCCAGATAGACGATTCGCCTGGTCCCGGTTATGCGTCCCGGATAACCCGATATCCGAGAATGTCCCGATTCGCCTTTGACCTGGGCTTATGCGTTTTGGGTACATGATCCGGCTAAACCCCGTGGGATTTTGGAAAGTGTAACATGACAAACCCAGGGCCTGCTGGGGCGGGATCGTCTGTCGCGCCCGCTTGCTTGTCGACGGAGAGGGACATACCCACGCCTCGATGGATTTTCATTTCCAACTCGATGAGACCAGGGAGCCGTTTCGACCATCGCTCGCGGCACTGACGCTGGTGCTACTCGAGGTGGGAACAGACCGAGAACGCAGAATCAGGTTCCCGGAACCTACGACGGCTCGGCGCCCTCTTCCGTTGCACCTTCTTCGTCTTCCCCATCGAGCAGCACCGCCAGCGCCTCTTCCGGCCCCATGTCGATGTTCACCGGTTCGTCGTATCCGGGGAAGGCGTCGCGAGGTGTCACGGCTTACTTCTTTCCGAGGAGTCTCCGGGCAAGCCAACGAAAAGGCCTTCTCGGCGGGCCAAGACCGTCACGGTTGCGGGGCTCCCGATGGAAGAACGAGGAGTTCTTCATCTCGTTTACTCGATCCAAGGAGTCACTGGCAGGTCGGGGCGATGGCTCCATCGGGAAACCAAACGTCACGGCTCTGAGTCTCCCGGGAAGGCGTCGCGGGGTACCATGCCGCCAGTCTACGACGCGGCATTCACCCCAAAGGCCCGGGCCGTCGTTCTTCCCACTTCCGGCTGGCTGGCCGACCTCGCACTCGGCACAGGACCCGATAGGCCGTCCACGCACCGAGAGCGCCGATCACACCACCGACGAAGGCGCTTGATTTGGCGTGGGCCAATGCCACCACGTCGAAGACACCGAACCCCAGGACGGCCATCGCGGTCACGAAGAGGACAATCCGGTACGGGTTCCAACCAACGAGCGACGCCCCGCGAGCCTGCTTCGGTGGGAACGTCCCCGGGGTGCCCCAATCGGTTGACATCGGCTTCCGCCCTTGGTCCGCTTGTCGCTCAGTCTGCGCCCTTCCACTTGACCGAACAAGCGCGCTACCCGCTGGCCGCGCCCCCGATGGATGTCTCGTCGGCCACGATGGTCCCGACGATGCTCCGCGGGGAACGGTTCTGCATGGCCTCGCGGATCCGGTGGGCCATGTGCCAGGCCGTCATGGGGGCCACGCCGTACTTGCGCTCGATCTCCCGAGCCGCCATGCCGTTCTTGTTGGCGCACATCTCCACGAAGACCATGAGCCAGATCCGCAGCTCGACCTTGGACCCGTGGAAGAGGGTCCCGGTCATGGCGGAGAACTGCTTCCGGCACGCCCCGCACTTCCACACACGGCGCTCCGAGACCTTCCCGGTGCGGGTCTTGCGCCCCTCGCCCTGGGGGTTCAGGTAGAAGACCCGGTCGCTCCCGCAGTGGGGGCAGGCGGGCGTGCCGTGCCAGCGCTGGTCCTCCAGGAACAGGTAGGCGTCGGTCTCGGTCTTGAGGTCCCTGACCTGCTTGAGGATCGTCGCCTTGGCCATATCCCCATCGTCCTAGGCTGGGTGGGTTTGTCAAGTTACACCTCCCCGACGGGGGCGGTGGGCGCCGTCCCTCACCCCCCGGTCGACAGGGAGACCGTGGTCAGCGTGTCGTAGCGCGACCCTCCCCGCCCGAGAGCCGAGGACACGAGCTCGAAGGCCCGCACGTGCCAGGTGGCCGAGAGCGAGGCCCCGGCCAGGCTGGCCGGCCCCCGGGCCCGGCCCCTGGCCCGGGCCAGGGTCACGTGGCCGGAGAAGCGGGGGTCGTCGACGGGGTCACCCCAGGGCGCGCTGACATCGAGCACCGCGGCGGCGAGGGCGTCGAGGCCGGCCACGGGGACCTGCAGCACCTGGCGGCCGGGGAACCACGCCGTGGTCGGCCCCAGCGCGGCGCGCACCTCCCCCACCCCCTCGGCGCGCAGGGCCGCCGGGACGCGGCTCAGGGCCTCGACCACCGGGCCCGGGTCCTCGACCTCGCCCAGGAAGCGCAGGGTCACGTGCCATTGGAGCTCCGTGGTCCACCGCACGTTCGCCACGTCGGGGCGCTCGAAGCCGAGCAGCATCTCGACCACGCTCTCGGGGGGCCACACCGCGACGAACAGGCGCACGCCCTCCAGTGTCGTCGATGGGTAAGGATTCGGTGATGGGTGCTCCCCGCATCGAGGCGCTGCGGGGTGACATCTCCGCCCAGGACACCGACGCCGTCGTGAACGCCGCCAACGCGCGGCTGGCCGGGGGTGGCGGCGTGGACGGTGCCATCCATCGCGCCGCCGGGGCCCGCCAGCTCCACGCGGCGTGTGCCGCGCTGGGAGGGTGCGAGCCCGGAGACGCCAAGGCGACGGCGGGGTTCGCGCTGCGGGCACGGTGGATCATCCACACCGTGGGCCCGGTGTGGGCCGGGGGCGGGCAGGGGGAACCGGAGGTCCTGGCCTCGTGCTACCGACGGTCGCTCGAGGTCGCCGACGAGCTCGGGGCGCGCTCGGTGGCGTTCCCCGCCATCTCCACCGGTGTCTACGGCTATCCGCCCGACGAGGCGGCCCGAGTGGCGCTGGCGGCGCTGCGCACCTGCGACACCGACGTCGCCGTGATCAGGCTGGTGGCCTTCGACACCACCACCGACGAGATCTACGCCGCGCTTCTCGCCGGCTGAGCCGCGGATTCGTCAGCCACCTCGCGCCCTCGTCACGCCGCGTTGCGCTCGAAGTGCATCAGCGTCAGCTCGCTCTTGTGGACCTTCACGAGCGGGTCGATGTGCTTGGTGATCGGCAGGGTCAGTGACTCGATGGCCATGTGGAGCTTCGAGAACGGCACACCTTCGGCCGGCTCACGACCTCGGTCCAGGAGCCGCGACAACAACACGAACGTGGCGTGGCTGACGAAGGTCCGCTGGACCTGCGTGTCCACGAGCGAGAACCCGCTGCGGGCGCACGCGTCGGCGTACCAGGTCACGGGTCGACCGAAGAAGTTCTGGTACTCGCCCTCGGCGGTCCCGCTCTGCGCCGTCTTGGCCAGCGCGTTCGACGTGTCCTCGAACAGGAAGACCTCCTTGCCGCTGACGCGACAGATCTCCTCGATCAGCGTGGCGCGCGCCGCGTCGGGGTTGTGCTGGAGGACCGTCACGGTGGTCACGACGTCGAACTCGCCGTCCGCGAAGGGTAGATGGGCGCCGTCGGTGAGGACCACCTCGGCCGCGTCCCCCATGCGCTGTTTGGCCAACGTCACCATCTCGGTGGCCACGTCGCAGCCCACGAGCCGCTTGGGGTGCAGCGCCGAGATGCCGGTCAGGTTGCGACCCGCGCCGCAACCCACCTCGAGCACGGCCTGACCCTCGATCGGGACCTGCGGCAGGAACTGGGTGGAGAACAGGTCGGCTTTGTACTTGTAATAGGGCGCGTCGTCGCCGGCCAACAGGTTGTCGTCAGCTCGCGACCGGACCTGCTTTCCCACGTTCGACCAGTGGTGCTCTCTGTCGTAATCAGGCATGACGCGACCTCTCCGGCCCGTGTGCTCGCTCGGTGGACGCTCCGGACATGAGCGTGGATGTGACGACCGACTCTGCATGCACCGGTCGTCACGAGGCGGTCGTGCGGTCCCCTGGTGAGGACGGTGACCGATGTGGCGATCCTAGCCTTGCCCGTGGTGGTCCTGAACCCGCCGGGCGCGGCGGGACACGACACTCACTCGGGACCGTCAGCGTGCAGTCGGCGTCGCAACAGGTCGAGGGCGGAGATCGCCGCATACTGGCGGACCCGCTCGCGATCTCCGGGCAGATGGAACACGAGCGACTCGGCCTCGTCACCGGGGAGCTCCAGGCCGACGATGACCGTCCCGGGGGCCACGCCCTCCTGGTCGTCGGGGCCGGCCACGCCGGTGAGGGCGAGACCGACGTCCGCGCCGAGGACTCGCCGGGCGCCCGAGGCCATGGCGCGCGCCGCGGCCTCGGTCACCACCGGCCCCCGGGGCACGCCCAGCACGGAGTACTTGACCTCCGACGCGTAGCTCACGATCGAGCCCCGGAACCACTCGCTCGAGCCGGGCACGCTGACGAGCCGCGACGCCACCAGACCCCCCGTCAACGATTCGGCCAGGCCGAGCGAGAGCGAGCGTCGGGCGAGCGCGGCGGCCACGGCCGCCTCCATGGTGGTGTCGTCCACGCCGAACACGGCCTCGCCCACCAATGCGCGCACCTCGGCCTCCTCGGCGTCGAGGAGCGCGGTGGCGGCATCGGCGTCCGGCGCCTTGGCCGTGATGCGGACCTTGATCCCCTCGATGCCGCTCGCCAGGAAGGCGATGGTGGGGCGGCCCGGGGAGGCGTCGAGCGCGGCGATACGCGGGGCGAGCACCTCGCCGAGGCCCGACTCGCTCATCCCCCACGTGCGCACGACACGGCTCATGATCATCGCCGCGGACTCACCCCCCGCCTCGGCCCGGGCGCGGAGGTCGGGGAGGACGGCCCGGTTGAACATCTCGACGAGCTCGTAGGGCACGCCGGGGAGGGCGTAGACGACCTTGTGACCCACCGGGCAGATGAGCCCGGGAGCGGTGCCGAGCTGTTGGGGGATGGTGGTGGCCCCGACGGGAACGTCGGCCTGGCGCCCGTTGCTCTCGGGCATGTCGCGTCCGCGCGAGCTGAACATCTCGGCGATGCGCTCGACGATGGCCGGGTCGCGCACGAGGGGGACGTTCATGACCTCGGCCACGGCGTCACGGGTGATGTCGTCGTGGGTGGGTCCGAGGCCACCGCACACCACCACCCCGTCGCTGCGGGCGAGGGCGGTGCGAAGCGCCAGCACGATGCGGGCCTGGTTGTCCCCCACGGCCTGGTGGAAGTGGGAGTCGATGCCCGCCAGGGCCAGCTGCTCGCCCATCCACGCCGAGTTGGTGTCGACGATCTGACCCAGGAGCAGCTCGGTGCCCACGGCCAGCACCTCGATCCTCACCGGGGCAGCTCCTGGGCGGCGCGCCGGGCGTCGAAGAAGTACTGCGCGCCGGTGGCGACGGTGAAGGCGACCGCCGCCCACACCGCCACCACCAGGACGTCGTGATGCGGGGCCACCGACGGGGCCAGGCACAGCAGGATGGCGATGCCCTGGACGAGGGTCTTCGCCTTGGCGCTGACCCGGGCCGGGATCGAGATCCCGCGCCGGCCGACGGCGATGCGGTAGAGGCTCATCCACAGCTCGCGCGCCGCGATGATGGCGACGGGGAGCCACGACACCTCTCCTTTCACCGCCACCGCGCACAGCGCGCCCACCACGGCGGCCTTGTCGGCCAGCGGGTCGAGGAACGCACCCGAGCGCGTCGTTCCCTGCCGGCGCGCCAGCCAACCGTCGACGCCGTCGGTGAGCCCGATGGCGAGGGCCACGGAGAACGGCGCCCACCCCGGCCCGTGCACGATGATCATGGCCACGAGGACGGGGGTGGCGAGCAGCCGGGCCACGGTGATGGCGTTGGCCGGCGTGTTGAGCGCCGAGGGGCTGTAGACCCGGATGCGCTGGCGCAGGGGCTCGGTCACGGCTCGGCCCACAGGTCCGGCCCCGCCGCGCCGGTCACCACCACCTTGTGGAACTCGCCGATGCGCAGCGACTCCGCCACGTGGACGATGCCGTCGATGTCGGGGGCCTCGCGATGGCTCCGGGCCGCGCCCGGCTCGTCCACGAGCACCTCGATCCGCTCGCCCACGAGCTCGGCCCGCCGCTCGGCGGTGATGGCGTCCTGGAGCTCCGCGCACTCGCGCAGGCGCTCCAGGGCGAGCTCGGCCGGCACCGCATCGGCGAGGGACTCGGCGTAGGTGCCGGGCTCCTCGGAGAACGTGAAGAAGCCGGCCCAGTCGAGCCGGGCCTCGGCCAGGAAGGCCAGCAATTGGTCGTGGTCGTCCTCGGTCTCACCCGGGTAGCCGAGGATGAACGACGACCGCAGCGCGGCGTCGGGCGCGGCACCCCGGATGGTCTCGATGCGCTCGAGGAACCGGGACCCGTCGCCCCAGCGCCGCATGCGCTTCACCAGGGGGCGCGACACGTGCTGGAGCGACAGGTCGAAGTAGGGCACGCCGCTCGACACGATGGCGTCGATGAGCGCGTCGTCGAGCGAGGACGGATACAGATAGAGGAGCCGGACGCGCTCGACCCGGCGGGCTAGGGCCCGCACCAGGCCGACGATGGGCCGCTCGGTCCCGGCCCGGGGGGAGAGCCGCCCGGGGGTGGCGCGGTCGAGCCCCCACGACGCCAGGTCCTGGGCCACGAGGACGACCTCGCGCACATCGGCGCCGAGCTCGGCCACCTCGGCCAGCACGACGTCCTCGGGACGCGACCGCTGCGCGCCGCGGAAAGACGGTATGGCGCAGAAGCCGCAGCGCCGGTCACAGCCTTCGGCCACCTTCACGTACGCCCACGGCGCCTGCGCCGCGGGACGGGGGAGGTTCAACAGGTCGAAGGAGGGGAGGACCTCGCCGTTTGGACGCCCGTCGGTGACGGTGCCCACGTCGGTGCCGCCTCGCCGGCCGAGGGTGACCGGAACGCCGAAACCCGCCACCAGGTCGACCTCGGGCAACGCGGCGGCCAGCTGGTCCCCGTGGCGCTCGGCCAAACATCCCGTCACCACCAATCGCGCCCCGTCCCGGCGCGCCGCGGCCAGCTCGAGAATGGTGTCGATCGACTCCTGACGCGCCGCCTCGATGAAGGCGCACGTGTTGACCACCACGAGATCGGCGTCGTCGGGCGAGGTGGCGGGTTCGTAGCCGCCGCGTTGCAGCGTGCCCATCAGCTTGTCCGAGTCGACCTGGTTCTTCGGACAACCCAGGGTTTCCAACCAGTATCGCTCGGCCACTACGACAATCTACCGGCCACATCAACGAGCGGAGAGGGAGGGATTTGAACCCTCGGACCCAGTTTCCCAGGTCAACTCATTAGCAGTGAGTCCGATTCGGCCGCTCTCGCACCTCTCCAACGGGGACCTGCGTCCCGGCGAAGGTCCAAAACTACCAGCGCCGGACGCGCCCCCGGTCGGTCAGCGGTGTCCCGTGGAAGTTCGGGCCGGGACGTCCTGACGACGGTGGGCACCTTCAGGCGGTTTGCACGAACGGATCACGAGCGGGGACCGCCAAAGAGCGTCGGCCTGGCCCGTTCGGATGGAACTGCCCCGGGGCGCGAAAGAGAGGGGGCCGGAGCCCCCTCTCTTTCATCGAAACCGGTCCGTTGGTCAGACCGTGAACGTCTCCGAGATCAGCTGATCTTCAGAGGCTTCTCTGCGCTGAAGCTCCCCGAGGCGCTGATGCACACGTAGCCCTTGTACTTGCCGGGTACCTTGAGCCCGGAGTTGTCGGACTTCACCACCCCAGAGAACTGCTCGAGCGACGGCTCGGATCCACTGTAGGGGTGCTTCTTGCTCGACTTGACGTAGCCCGGGCACTTCGTGGCCTTCTTCGAGACCAATGTCGGCGTGCCGAAGTCTGTGACGTCGTTGTTGGTCCACGTCACGTTCCCGCCACTTGCCAACACCAAGATCGAGAGCTCCTTCGAACTTCCACCGGTGACGGCGGTACCGGTGCACCCGCTGAGCTTGATCTGTTCGCTGCCAGTCGACCCGCTCATCGTGGTGCACGTGGTCTTTCCGTGCGGGCCACTGCTGGCCGACGCGGGACCGGCGAAGAGCACCGCGACCCCCGAGGCGGCGAGCGCGACGGCAGCAACGGACATTCCTGCCTTACGGAACCGATGCATATGTTTCCCCCTTCTCCGCTCCCCGGTTTGTCCGGCGCAGCGAGACTGACACTCCTGTCAGAGATTACCCCCACGACGAGCCAGAAGAAAGAGTCGGATTCCGTCCTCGATCTGTCCTTCAATCGAGCGGCAATCTGAGGCTATTGGGGGCGACTCCAGGTTTGCTACCAGGCACAACGTCGTGCATCACGTGTTACCGGTGAGTAGCACTCGGCCGCGCTCGCACATCTCCCACGGGCCTGCGTCCCGGCGGTGCCCAGAACGACGAGCGCCGACGTGCCGTCGGTCAGTCGGCGCGATCGGGGGAAGGTTCGCCCGGGACGTCTTCGACCGGCGGCCGATGGGCCTGCAGGCGGGCTTGCACGGCGGGATCGAGGGCCAGGACCGCCCGAACCGTCGGCAGTGGGGCGCAGCCGCGCGAGATCTTGGCTTTCTCGGTCCCGAAGCTGTAATCGATACGCGTGATGTGGTTGGCGCTGGCGAAATCCATGAGCCCGTAGAAGATCGTGCCGAAGTACAGCGGCAGGGTGCCCTGGAACTCGTAGTCGAAGCCGGCCTGATGAGCCCAGGCGTTGCCCCGGTGCATGACGAGCTCGACGAAACCGACCGGTCGGTCTCCGCATCGTGCCACCACGGCGCGAGCGTCGTCTCGGAAGAACTTGCGGAGAATGGAGAGACCGGCACGGGCGATGCTCTCGTTCGCGTCGAGGCCGTATCTGCTGTTCAGATTTCCGATCAGCGGGAGCAACGACGTGATGAGCTCAGGGGTGATGTCCTCCACGGTGACCGTCACGTCCGCTTCACGGAGCTTGCGGATCTCGCGGCGCACCATGTTGCGGTACCCGTGCCGGAACGACGCGATGTACCCGTCGAGGCCTCCGTCGGGGACGGTCAGGACGAGATGCGCCGGGCCCGGGAGCTCGGCGTATCCCCGTCGCCGGAGGATGGCGCGGAGCAACACGTCGCCGGCGTCCACGCAGCGGCACAGCATGGATCGCTCACCATGCTCGGCCGCGATGTGCTCGGCCTCGGCGAAAAGTTCGTCGATGATCCCCGCTCGTTCGCGCAATCGAGCCCCGGGTCGCGCCAGGGCCCCCGTCCGAGCGTCGATGATCCCTCCGGCGAGACGGCAGGGGAGGATGGCCGCGATGAGGTCGGGGGCGAGCCCCGCGTCGGAGAAGACCCGCTCGACGCTGATGAGTGGGTCCTCGTTCCCCGCCGCCAGACGATGCGTGGACAGGCCCCCGACGAGGACGCCGTCCTGGGTGGCCACGAGGTACTGCTGATCCCAGTCGCCGACCAATTCGAGGCGACGCAACCACGGTGTCGCGGTGTAGAGGTTGTGGGCGGGGAGATGCCCGCTGTGGCCGATGACGAGGTCGTTCCACGCCTCGACGTCGAGATCCGAGCTCGAGGTGACCGCGGCGATCGATCGAGGCAGCACAGTTGGGTCGAGGGTCGTCAGCGTCAGTCCCATGAGGAGTTCTATCGGCCGTTCCGAGGTCGAACCTTACGGCACCTGTACCCATCTCCGACCCGGTCGCCGAGCCGCGACCCCGGCCAGGCGGGAATCAGGCCGGTGGAGGACTGCCGTACCATTCGGCCTATTCGTCCTCCGATCAACCGGCACACAACAGACGGCCCTTGACCCCGCCGGACCTTGACAACGCCGGCCGCGCCGAGGCCACGTTCCGGGCCATCACGGCACCGCGCCTCTACAGCCGGAGAAGACAGCTCTTCGGACGGCGCCGCTGGCTCGTGTGGCGCCACTACGAGGACCTGTGGCCGTTCGCCGACGCGGGGTCCGCGACCTGCACCCTGTCGTCACGGGAGCAGTCGTCGCGGGAGCGGTCCTCTCTGGACCTCGACGGGGTGGCGTCGTCGGCGCTGCCGACGTTCTTCGGCGGGCTGGCCGCGTACAGCCGGTCGCACGCGGCCGCGCTCGGTGGCGCGGGCCCGGTCGGTTTCGAGTCCTCGGTCGTGACGCCCCTCGGGCGCGGCGGCGACGTGTTCTTCGACGACAACGCCTGGATCGCCCTGGCGCTCGTCCGTCACCACGAACTGTGCGGCGACGAGCGGGCCCTGGCATGGGCGCGGCGCCTGTTCGCATTCGTGTGCTCGGGATGGTCCTCGGACGCGTCGTGGCATCACCCCGGGGGTATCCGATGGAAGGAGGTGGCGTCGAACATGTCGCGCAACACCTGTTCCAACGGCCCGGTGGCCGAGGTGGCCGCCCTTCTGCACGTGCACACCGGGGACTGCGAGGCCCGTGCGTGGGCCATCCGGATCTACGACTGGGTGCGGGCCACGTTGCTCGACTCGCACGACCTCTACGTCGACCGGGTCGCGCCCGACGGGACCGAGGACCGGACCATCTGGTCCTACAACCAAGGCACGATGATCGGGGCCGGCGTCCTCCTGCACCGCGTCACCGGCGACCGGGCCTACCTCGATCACGTCGCCACTACCGCGGCCGCCTCGCTCGATCGGTTCGGCGTCGAGGCGCTCACCGCCCAGGACGCCGCCTTCAACGCCGTCTTCTTCCGGAACCTGCTCCTGCTCGATGCGGTGGTCCCCGAGCCCCGCTACCGGGAGTTGGCCCGGGCCTATGCCGACGAGATGTGGGCCCGTCGGGACCCGCGCACCGGGCTGTTCGGATCGGGCCGGTCCCCGCTCAACGACGCCGCGCCGCTGGTCGAGGTCTTCGCGCTGGCGGCCGGGGCCTCGCCGCACGCGTGACCACCGGGGAGGGGCGTCTCGGACTCGGAGCCTCGACAGCCTGGTAAGAGTAGAGCGCCCTATGGACGTGCTCGTCGTGGTCGGCACCGAACCGGCCCCAGCCCGACTCGAGGACAGGGCCATGCACGTCCACCGCCTCGGTCCCGACGAGACGCTCCCTACCCTCATCGGCGCCCTCCGGGCCCGCATCCCCCGCCGCGTCGGGGTGTTCGGCCCGGTCGCCGAAGCCGTCGAGGTGGCCGCGGGGTTGCGCCGAGCCGGGCTGCCGACCGAGCTGTTCACCGACGAGCCCGTGCCGCGCCAGAGCGCGGCGACCCTCGCCGGCGTCGAGGTGCGGCGGGTCACCGACGCCGGAGAGCCGATGGACGTGGCCGACTCGGTCGTCGACCTCATCGGCAACACCCCCATGGTCCGGTTGGACCGCACGGCGCGGGACCTCGAGTGCACGCTCGTGGCCAAGCTCGAGATCTTCAACCCGGGAGGCTCGTCGAAGGACCGCATCGCGCTGTCGATGATCCTCGCCGCCGAGAAGGACGGGCAGCTGCGCCCGGGCGGGACCATCGTGGAACCGACCAGCGGCAACACCGGCGTCGGCCTGGCCATCGTGGCGATACGCCGCGGCTACAGCTGCATCTTCGTGTGCCCCGACAAGGTGGGCCCGGAGAAGATCGCCCTCCTGCGCGCCTACGGGGCCGAGGTGGTGGTGTGCCCGACCTCGGTGGCGCCCGAGCACCCCGAGTCGTACTACTCGGTGTCGGACCGCCTGGCGCGCGAGGTGCCGCTGGCCTGGAAGCCGGATCAGTACCACAACCCCAACAACCCCAAGGCGCAGTACCAGACGACCGGCGCCGAGATCTGGGAGCAGACCCGGGGGCGGGTGACGCACTTCGTCGCCGGCATCGGGACGGGCGGGACGGTCACGGGGATCGGCCGCTATCTCAAAGAGCGCAACCCCGCCGTGCAGGTGATCGGGGCCGACCCCGACGGGTCGGTGTACTCGGGGGGGTCGGGGCGCCCCTATCTGGTCGAGGGCATCGGCGAGGACTTCTGGCCGTCGACCTACGACCCCTCCGTCGTGGACCGGGTGGTGGCGGTGTCCGACGCCCAGAGCTTCGCCATGGCCCGGCGCGTGACCCGCCTCGAAGGACTGCTCCTGGGCGGCTCGGGCGGGACGGCCGTCGCGGCCGCCCTCGTCGTCGGGCGCGACCTCCCGCCCGACGCCGTGATCGTGGTGCACATTCCCGACTCGGGACGTGGCTATCTCTCCAAGATCTACAACGATGCCTGGATGGCCGACTACGGGTTCCTCCAGGAGGCGGGGACCACCGTGGGCGACCTCCTGGCCGCACGCGACCCGTCGTTGCCGTCGCTGGTCCACACCCACCCCGACGAGACCGTGCGCCAGGCCATCGCCATCCTGCCGCGAATACGGGGTGAGCCAGATGCCGGTGGTCAAACACGAACCGCCCGTGGTCCTGGCCGAGGTCGTGGGGGGCGTGAGCGAGCGCGACCTCATGGACAGCGTCTTCGGCGACGCCACCATGCTCGAGCGTCCCGTGGGCGAGGTCATGGGGGCGCCGCTGCCCACCATCGGCGCCGGTGAGCACGTGAACGTCGCCGTGGGGCGCCTCGAAGGCGCGCCCGCCCTGGTCGTGCTCGACCGCGGCCATCCCGTGGGGGTCATCACGCGCTCGGACGTGCTGGCCACCTTGGCGGCGGGGCCCCGTTGAGGCCGTGAGCGACCGCTCCGACCTCGCCGGGCTCGGGTTCGAGACACGCGCCGTGCACGGCGGGGGTGGGCCCGACCCCACCACCGGCGCCGTCAACACCCCCGTCTATCTCTCTTCGACGTTCCAGCAGGACGGCGTGGGCATCGACCGGGGCTTCGAGTACGCCCGTTCCGGAAACCCGAGCCGCGCCAGCCTCGAATCCCACCTGGCCCTGCTGGAGGGGGCCGAGTTCGGGTTCGCCTTCGCCAGCGGGATGGCGGCGGAGGACGCCATCCTGCGCCTGCTCGACCCCGGTGACCATCTGGTGATGCCCACCGACAGCTACGGCGGGACCTACCGCCTGGCGACCGAGATCCACCGGCGGGCCGGGCTCGAGGTCGACGCCGCCGACCTCTCGACGCTGCGCGACGTCCTGCGGCCCCGGACCCGCATGGTCTGGGTCGAGACGCCCACGAACCCGCTGCTGACCATCGTCGACATCGCCGCCGTGGCCGACGTCGCCCACCGCCACGGCGCACTCGTCGTCGTGGACAACACCTTCGCCACGCCGTGGATCCAGCTGCCCCTGGCCCTCGGAGCCGACATCGTCGTGCACTCGACGACGAAGTACCTGGGGGGCCACTCCGACGTCATCGGGGGTTTCGTGGCCACCAACGACCCCGACCTCGCCCGGCGGCTCGGGTTCGTGCAGAACGCGGCGGGGGCGGTGCCCGGCCCCCTCGACTGCTACCTGGTCCAGCGCGGCGTCATGACCCTGCCGATCCGCATGGAGCGCCACTGCGCCAACGCGCTCACCGTCGTCGACCTGCTCGGGGCCCACCGCGCCGTCGAGCGCGTCCTGCACCCCTCACTGGCCAGCCACCCGGGCCATGACGTGGCGCGCCGGCAGATGCGGGCGTTCGGGGGGATGGTCAGCTTCACCCTCCGAGGAGGTGAGCAGGCCGCGCTCGACCTCTGCACCCGCACGCGTCTGTTCACCCTGGCCGAGAGCCTGGGGGGCGTCGAGAGCCTGATCGAGCACCCCGGTCGGATGACCCATGCCGCCACGGCGGGATCCAGCAACGAGGTCCCCGGCGATCTCGTCCGCCTCAGCGTCGGGCTCGAAGCCGTCGACGACATCCGCAACGACCTGCGGCGCGCCCTCGACACCGTGGTCTAGCCACGTCCTCCGGGGCACGTCGGCACGGACCGGTCGGGACCTCAGCCTGCGGCGCGTACCTCGTCGATCCCCAGCTCCGTCGTGCGCCCGGCACACTGCGAGCACCGCTCGGTGTGGCGCCAGGATCGCAGGAGGCGGGTCCCCTCGGGGTTGAGCATGACGACGAAGGACTCCGACCGGGGGCTGAGGTCGAGCCCGAAGTAGGGCCGCCACTCCGTCGTGGTCGGCCGGCGTCCCATGTCCGCGCCCTTCAGGATGCGGCGAAACCGCATCCGCTCGGTGTCGAAGAGCCAGGTGCTGTTGCACGATTCGAGTACGAACGCATCCACCTCTCCATCGTGCCTGCTCATCCTGGGAAAAAGCTTCAGGACGGGTTGCGATTCCGTGAAGAATGGTGGTCGACCCGCTCGAGCGGGGAAGGTAATCCCCATGACAGACGCCATCCGAGCAGAGACGGTCCGAATCGCCGGTCACGACGGCGACGAGATCGAGGCCTACCTGGCCCAACCCTTGGCCGACGGGAACTTCGGCGCCGTGGTGGTGATCCACCACTTCCCCGGCTACGACGAGGAGACCAAGGAGATCACCCGCAAGTTCGCGGACCACGGCTACCTGGCGCTGTGCCCCAACCTCTACAGCCGCCAGGCGCCGGGCGCCACCCCCGAGGACGCCGCCGCCACCGTCCGGGCCCAGGGCGGCATTCCCGACGAGCAACTGGTGGGTGACGTCGACGGTGCGGCACGCACCCTCAAGGCCATGGAGCGGTCCAACGGCAAGGTGGCGACGATCGGGTACTGCTCGGGGGGCCGCCAGTCGTTCCTGGCCGCCTGCAGTCTGTCGCTCGACGCGGCGGTCGACTGCTACGGCGCCTTTGTCGTCGTGGAGCCGCCCGAAGGGATACCGCTCAAGGCCCGGCCCGTCGCCCATCTGGCCGGGAACCTGTCGTGCCCGCTGCTCGGCCTGTTCGGGGCAGAGGACCAGAACCCGTCACCGGCGGAGACCGCCGAGCTCGAAGCGATCTTGACCAAAGCGCACAAGACCTTCGAGTTCCACACCTTCGAAGGGGCCGGGCACGCCTTCTTCGCCACCAACCGGCCCAACTACCGGCCCGAGGTCGCCGGCCAAGGATGGGGCAGGATCTGGGAGTTCTTCGGCCGCCACCTGGCCGATTGAGCCGCGCCCCTCGGGGGCGACGGGGTCAGCCCGATGCGGCGAGGTCGAAGGTCTCGATGGCGGCGAGCAGCTCCCGGTCCCGCTCGTAGGTGAGGATCCTCGACGCCACCTCGAGGTCGAGCCACTGGAGCTCGTCGACCTCGTGCGACACGACGAACTCGCCGTCGAGCACCTCCATGACCCAGTACCCCACGACCTTGGGCCGGCCCCGGCGGTCGCGGTACTCGGTGAACCCGACGAAGCTCACCAGGCGGCAGCGGTACCCGGTCTCCTCGAGCACCTCGCGCAGGGCACAAGTCTCGTAGGACTCCCCGGCATCGAGCTTCCCCTTCGGCAACGACCAGTCGCCTCGCGCCGGGCGGTGGACCAGGGCCACCTCGTAGGCAGCCGCCGTCGCCTGTCGCAGGAGGATCCCACCGGCGCCACGGATCACGTCGTCCCGTACCTTCCGCGGCCACAGGACCCGCGCCACAGCCCGACCCATAGTTACGACGCTACCCACGTGTCCGAGGCTATTTGGGGACCCTCCCCGGCCGCGGTGCCGGCCGGACCTTGGGGCCGGGTCATGACCGACTTTGTGGCGCCACCCGGCCGTGCTACCCGCCTGCCACACAGTGCCGTCTCAGGATTCGTTGGCTGCCTGTTGTTGGTTCGTTGGGTGGACCCTGAGATCCGCGGACGAGACTGCCGCCAGCGACGAGCGACGGAGCCTTCACCCACACCCGCGCCTTGTGCCTCGAGCTCCAAGGGGTCGGCGTGGACACCGAGCGCCCGTCCGCTCGTCTGTGGTCAGGTCGGGGGGCCGATTGCTTGGGTCAGCGAAGCGGAAAAGCTTGTCTCACCCGGTACGACGAACCGGGATCACCGATCGTCATGAGCCACACCTCGCTCACGCGTCCGGTGATCGGCAGTCGTCTCTTGACCATGGCGCCGGCGGCACGGAGCAAGACGCGGGGCGCATCTTCGCCGATGGTCACGTGGGGGACGACGTCGTCGAAGGCCCCTTCGTAGGGCGGGTATTGCGGGAATTCGGCGATCACCGTGGCGGCCAACTCCCGGAACGCGGTGATCGGAGAAGGTGCGAGGTACACGACGCGTTGGTCAAACCACCGAACCTCGGACAGACTGAAGTCGAAACCGTCGAACCGCCCGAAAATCGCGCCGAGCTGACCGAGCACGTCGCTGGTGATCAGTGCGGGCGCCATGAACGGGTACAGAACGGTGACATGCGCGGGCATCGCGTAGCGGTGCGACGGATCGAGCCGTCGTCTGTACCTGTCGATGACCCCACCGGCGGGGATCATCGGCACGAGCAGGATGCTCTGCGGGACGACGTCACCGTTCGCGATCGGGTCATGTTACAGACGTGGCAGGCGGGGCAATGGGACGGATGAGGACGACTGCGCAGATGAACGAAGTCGAGCCGACGGGCCGCCCTGGCGGCGCCCGGCGGCGGGTGGTGATGGGCGCGGTGGCGCTGCTCATCGCCCTGCCCGCCCTCAACGTCCTGACCGAGTCGCTGGCCGCGGCGGCGCCGGTCCTCGTGCAGTCGGCGTCGGGAACGGGATCCAACGGCTCGGTCGGGAGCACCGTCAGCCTCAGTGCCACGCTCGGGTCGCCGTGCACCGCCGGCGACACCCTCATCGCCATGATCACGATCGGCCAGCAGGACGCGGCGGGCGGCATGGTGAGCGTCACGCCGCCGGGCTGGCAGCGCCTGTTCGAGCACTCGCCCGTGGACACCTCGCCCTATCAGGGCTGGTTCGCCCTCTCCAACTGCGGCGGGGTCAGCAACGCCACGTTCTCGGTCACCGCCCCGGGTGATTCGTCGGGGACCTCGGGCAGCATCATCCTCGACGAGTTCTCCGGCGTGCCCAACCCCGTGATCGAGGACGTGTCGATCAACGACGGGTCCTCCTCGTCGGTGGGGAGCGACACCCTGACCGCCCCCACCCCCTCGGCGTCAGGCGAGCTCACCCTCACCGCCCTGTCGTTCTACGGGAGCTCGCCGATGTCGACCACCCCCCCTCGGGGGGATGGAACACAGCCGGGCAGGAGACCTCCACCCTCCCCACCTTCAACTACTACAAGGTGGGCAACTCCTCGGCCCCGTCGGCCAACTTCAGCTGGTCACCGTCGGCGTCGTTCGAGGTCAGCATGCTGGCGCTCAAGGCCGGCCCGGCCAGCGCCGCGCCCAACGTCGTGCAGGAGAACCAGGGCAACTTCTCGGGCCAGACGTCGTGGGGCGTGAACCTGCCGAGCGGCGTGAGCGCCGGTGACGCCCTGGTGGCGATGATCGGGACCGACGTCTCGGCCTCGACCGGTGCGGGCTTCGAGGCCAACTCGGTGTCGGGCGGGGGCGTGAGCTGGCAACAGGTCACCGGCTTCACCCAGTCATCCAACGGCAGCGCCGAGATCTGGGTGGGCTTCGGGTCGACGGGGACCTCGGGGTCCACCCCTGTCACCGCGTCGATGGCCGGCTCGCTCACCGGCGTGATGGTGGTGTCCGAGGTCACCGCCATCACCGGCGTCGACGCCAGCACCGCCGCCCACGGCACCTCCAGCACCGACACCGCCTCGTCGATCACGCCCCATGCCGGGGACCTCCTCGTGGGCGTGCTCACGGCCAACCCCACCCTGCTCGTGACCCACCCCATGCCCAACTGGTCGACCTTCTCCCTGGCCGCCGCCAGCTACGGCGCCGAGTGGCTCACGAACGCATCCGCGGTGGCAAGTGCGCCGCAGTGGTCGACCAGCTCGTCGGGGAACTACATCGCCCTCCAGGCTGCGTTCACCGTCAAGACGTCAGGCCCCTCTTCCACCATCACCTCGGTGGGCACCACGTCGGGGGCCGCGGCCAAGGGGATCTCCACGCTGGCGGTGTCCCCGAAGGCGCTCGGCGACCTGCTCGTCGTGCTCGTGAAGGTCGATTCGGGCACCGCCAAGGCGACGTCGGTCTCCGGCGGCGGCGTGGGCTCGTGGTCCCTCGCCACCACCTACGCCGGTTACGCCAACCACCAGTTCTCGATATGGACCGGCGTGGTCACCTCGACGGGAGCGGCCACGATCACCGTGGGCTTCTCGGCCAGCGTCAGCGGCATCGAGGTGGGGCTCGAGGGCCAGGAGTTCTCGTCCGCGCTCGGGAGCTTCCACGGTGTGGGGGGTCGACAACGGCGGAGGGATCTCCAACCCCTCGGGATCGACCACGACGTTCGCGGCGCTGACCCCGGCGGGGACCGGGGAGCTGTACATCGGCTTCAACTCCGTCTCCAACGCCAACGCTTCGGCGGGGTCGACGCCGGGGTTCACCTACGCCGTCACCCCTGACGGCGACATCGTCGCCTACGACCCGTCTGTGTCCTCGACGGTCCAGCCCACCGCCCGGCAGAGCCCCGCCAACGTGTCGGGTGGGATCGCCGTGCTCCTCACGGCCTCGAGCTCGGCGAGCCCCGGCCAGCCCACGGTCACCGGGCTGAGCCCCACCTCGGGCCCGACTTCGGGGACCACCTCGGTGATCATCACCGGCACCAACCTGTGCGGGGGCCACCGCCGTGAAGTTCGGCACCACGGCCGGGACCGTCACCGCCGACTCGGCCACCTCGATCACCGTCACCGCCCCGGCGGGGACCGGGACCGTCGACGTGACCGTCACCACCCCGAGCGGGACGAGCGCCACGAGCCCCGCCGACCAGTTCACCTACGTGGCTCCGAGCCTCCCGACGGTCACCGGGCTGAGCCCCACCTCGGGCCCGACTTCGGGGACCACCTCGGTGATCATCACCGGCACCAACCTGTCCGGGGCCACCGCCGTGAAGTTCGGCACCACGGCCGGGACCGTCACCGCCGACTCGGCCACCTCGATCACCGTCACCGCCCCGGCGGGGACCGGGACCGTCGACGTGACCGTCACCACCCCGAGCGGGACGAGCGCCACGAGCCCCGCCGACCAGTTCACCTACGTGGCTCCGAGCCTCCCGACGGTCACCGGGCTGAGCCCCACCTCGGGCCCGACTTCGGGGACCACCTCGGTGGTCATCACCGGCACCAACCTGTCCGGGGCCACCGCCGTGAAGTTCGGCACCACGGCGGGGACCGTCACCGCCGACTCGGCCACCTCGATCACCGTCACCGCCCCGGCGGGGACCGGGACCGTCGACGTGACCGTCACCACCCCGAGCGGGACGAGCGCCACATCGAGCGCGGATCACTTCACCTACACATCGAGCGGGGCGGCGATCACCTCGGTGGGCAGCTTCTCGTCGAAAGTGGGGACCGGTCTGAGCACCCTGGCGGTGTCGCCTCAGAACGCCGGGGACGTGCTGGCGGTCTTCGCCGAGCGGTCGACGACCGGCACGCTTACGTCGGTGTCGGGAGGGGGAGTAACCACCTGGACCAAGGGCGTGCAGTTCGCCGGAACGGTGGCAGCCGACGAGGAGATCTGGACCGGCACGGTCACCTCGACCGGCTCTTCCACCATCACCTTCACGTGGTCGGGAACGGTCAGCGGCTTCTACGAGGAATACGGCGTCCAGGAGTTCACCGCCGGGCTGGGGGCGAACACGGCGTGGGCCCTCGACAAGAGCGGCACCATCAACGGCGCTTCGTCCAAGACGGTTCCTTTCCCGAGCCTCACACCGAGCGGACCGGGGGAGCTCTACTTCGGCTACACGGTTCCCATCAACGTGGCCACCGCGGGGAGCACGCCGGGCTTCACCTATGACGTGACGGCGGAGAAGAACCTGGTGACCTTCGACACCAACGTCACCGGCGCGGTGTCGCCCACCGGTGCCCAATCATCGGCGTCGACCTCCTCGTCGATCGCCGTGCTGTTGAGCGCGACCAACGCCGCCCCGCCGCCCACCGTCACCGGGCTGAGCCCCACCTCGGGCCCGACTTCGGGGACCACCTCGGTGATCATCACCGGCACCAACCTGTCGGGGCCACCGCCGTGAAGTTCGGCACCACGGCCGGGACCATCACCGCCGACTCGGCCACCTCGATCACCGTCACCGCCCCGGCGGGGACCGGGACCGTCGACGTGACCGTCACCACCCCGAGCGGGACGAGCGCCACGAGCCCCGCCGACCAGTTCACCTACGTGGCTCCGAGCCTCCCGACGGTCACCGGGCTGAGCCCCACCTCGGGCCCGACTTCGGGGACCACCTCGGTGGTCATCACCGGCACCAACCTGTCGGGGGCCACCGCCGTGAAGTTCGGCACCACGGCCGGGACCGTCACCGCCGACTCGGCCACCTCGATCACCGTCACCGCCCCGGCGGGGACCGGGACCGTCGACGTGACCGTCACCACCCCGAGCGGGACGAGCGCCACGAGCCCCGCCGACCAGTTCACCTACGTGGCTCCGAGCCTCCCCACGGTCACCGGGCTGAGCCCCACCTCGGGCCCGACTTCGGGGACCACCTCGGTGGTCATCACCGGCACCAACCTGTCCGGGGCCACCGCCGTGAAGTTCGGCACCACAGCGGGGACCGTCACCGCCGACTCGGCCACCTCGATCACCGTCACCGCCCCGGCGGGGACCGGGACCGTCGACGTGACCGTCACCACCCCGAGCGGGACGAGCGCCACATCGAGCGCGGATCACTTCACCTACACATCGAGCGGGGCGGCGATCACCTCGGTGGGCACGACGTCGGGGGCCGCGGCCAAGGGGATCTCGACGCTGGCGGTGTCCCCGAAGGCGCTCGGCGACCTGCTCGTCGTGCTCGTGAAGGTCGATTCGGGCAGCGCCAAGGCGACGTCGGTCTCCGGCGGCGGCGTGGCCTCGTGGTCCCTCGCCACCACCTACGCCGGTTACGCCAACCACCAGTTCTCGATATGGACCGGCGTGGTCACCTCCACGGGAGCGGCCACCGTCACCGTGGGCTTCTCGGCCAGCGTGAGCGGCATCGAAGTGGGGCTCGAGGGCCAGGAGTTCTCGTCCGCGCTCGGCACCTCGACGGTGTGGGGGGTCGACAACGGCGGCGGGATCTCCAACGCCTCGGGATCGACCACGACGTTCGCGGCGCTGACCCCGGCGGGGACCGGGGAGCTGTACATCGGCTTCAACTCCGTCTCCAACGCCAACGCTTCGGCGGGGTCGACGCCGGGGTTCACCTACGCCGTCACCCCTGACGGCGACATCGTCGCCTACGACCCGTCTGTGTCCTCGACGGTCCAGCCCACCGCCCGGCAGAGCCCCGCCAACGTGTCGGGTGGGATCGCCGTGCTCCTCACGGCCTCGAGCTGAACCACAACCACGAGAGCTCCTGGTGGTCGCCCAAGGTGACGAGCTCGCCAGGCCTACCGCTCCACCGCCATGGCCCGCAGTCGCTCGATGTCGGGGCCGTCGACCCCTCTGAGGTCGAACCCGGTGTGGAAGAGGAGCTGGAGCTGCACCGAAAGACAGGGCACCGAACGACCGTCGAAGGTGCCCGTGGTGAAGAGGTCGGGGTACCGGTCGTGTATCGGGGTCGACGACCCTCGGCCCGCATCGGGGGATCCGAGGGCATCGTCGAGACGGGCCCGGTCGAACCCGAGGACCTCGATCTGGTGGCCGGCGCCGTCGTCCAAGAGGCTCCGGGGGTTCATCCACAGGCCGTCGAGCACCTCGACCCGGCGATATCCCATCGCGGCCAAGACGTCGCACACCCGAGGCTCGTCGAGCTCGTAGTCGGCGAGCACGACGTCGAGATCGTCGTGGCGCCGGGTCAGTGAGCCCCCCAGGAGGTCGATCCCCCACCCCCCGGCGATCCAGAAGCGCACACCCCGGGCTTCGAGGGCGTCGACGACCTCGAGCATGGCCTTCCCCGTCATCTCGCCGCGGAAACGGGCACGCAGCGGCCCGAGCACGAAATTGAGGCCCGACGACGGAGGGGCGTCGCGCACCTTGCGGCTGATCCACACGGCCACGGCGTCGAGCCGACGGTGGCCCTTCAGGTAGGCGTAGAGGCGCCCGGTGACCGACGCCAGCACGCCGGGACGGCGGTCGTCTGGTGAGGAGATTGCGTCTGCCACGGCCCGCCCCCGTCAGCTCTCGGAGTGCATCTGGAGGTCGCGGCGCGACCCATCCGGGTCCGGACGCCAACGGGGGGGAACGAGGCGGTTGACCGCTATCAGCGCACGATCCCGCTCCCCTTTGGGTGAGCCCACGGCGAAGTACACCACGATGTAGGTCGCGATCCCGACCGCCCCCACCACGGCGAGCTCGGGGATCGAGTGAGAGGCCAGGCCGTAGAGGGCGACGAGCACGGCCGAGGTGACGACCGTCGGGGCGAGATGCGGCACGACGGCGCGTCGGATCAGCGTGGCGGGCGAGACGCCGATGTCCCTGCCCCCGATGATCAAGAAGCCCGGCAGTCGGACCAGCAGGATGCCGCCCAGCGTCCCGAACGCCACGCCCACCGGCCCGATGGCCATGGCCAGGGTGATGGAGAGGACGAGGTTGATCACGGTCTCGACGGCGCGGATGCCGCAGACGAGCGGGAGACGGGCCGTCCCGGCCAGCACCATGAAGATCACCCGGATGGGCGAACACAGCGCGATGGCGATGGCCAGGACCACGAGCACCCGAGCCGAGGTCCCGTAGCCCACGCCGACCCACGCCCGGATCCCGGGCGCCGCCAAGATCACGTACAACAACGAGATCAGGATGCCCACGAACATCGCGGCCCGGGTCCCGTCCACCGTGATCTCGGTGAGCGCACTCTTGTCCTTGTTGCGGTCGACCGACGACGCGTAGGGGAAGAAGACCGCGGCGAGCGAGTCGAGCCCCTGCGTGGCCGCGCCGGCGAGCTTGGACGCCACCCCGTAGACCGCGGCGGCCCGGAGGCCCAGGACGATGCCCACCGTCACGACGTCGCAGGCGTTGTAGATCGCCTGCAGCACGGCGTTGAGCAGGAACCATCCCGACAGGTGCATGACGCTGCGCAACTGGGAGCGTTCGGCGAGATGGAACGAGATCCTGGTTCCGGGGGCGACCCGCCGGACCATCCAGAACCGGACGAAGTGGAATGCGATCCCTTCCGCTGTCATGGCGGTCGCCAACGCCACGAGGCCGCCCCCGAGCTCGACGATGACGATGGTCGCCACGAAGTTCGACGCCACCAACAGCGAATTGGACAGTCCCAGGAGGTCGTAGCGCTGGTGGCCCATCAGCGCACCGCCGAACGTGTCCCCCGGGATCGAGACCGCCAGCCCGAAGGCAAGGATCAGCACCACCAGGATGACCTGGCCGTGGAGCTCGGGGGTCACGTGCATGAGGCTCGGGAAGGCGAAGGCGATGCCGACTCCGGCCGCCATGGCGGCCAGCCCCAGAGGGACCAACGCGAAGAACGTCGTGTTCAGGGTGCGCAGGGCCCGCTCGGGCCGGACGTTCGCGTTCTCGGCGATGAGCTTGGTGGTGGCACCGCCGAACCCCAGCTCGAAGAGCTCCAGGTAGATCACCACGCTGCTGGCGAGCACCCAGGCACCGAAGGCCGTTTTGCCCAGATGGTGCAGGAGCAGCGGCGTGAGCACGATCGCCGCCACGGCCGACGTGCCCTGGGCCGCGTAGTTCATGGCGACGTTGCGCCCGAATCGGTGGGGCAGGGCGCTGGACGTGTGGTCTCGACTGTGTCGAGACGGGTTCGGCTGCGTCACGGTGGGCGCGACGGAACCGCCAGATGGACCGGAATCCGTCACGTCGGGCCCTGGGAGAGCTCGAACTCGGCGGCATCCAGGCCGGTGCGGCTGCCGACGAACATAATCACACCACCTTATTCACCCAGGGCGGCGTACCTCAGCCCAGGTAGTGCCCAAATTCGCCAGGTCGGGCCCGATCAGAGCCCGTCGGTCCGACCCCCCGGGGGGCGACCCGAGGCCCGGGGGCCCAGGTCCCGGTCGATGCGGGTCGCCTAGGTCGGGACCACGGCCACGATGTCGGTGACGCGGACGCCGATGCCGGGGAGCGATCCCACGAATCCGGCGTCGCCGAAGGCGAAGACCCCGCCGTCAGAGCCGACCATCCAGTAGCCCCTGCTGTCCTTGGTGGGCACGACCCCGACGACGTCGGTGACGCGGACACCGATACCGGGCAGCGAGCCGACGAAGCCGGCGTCGCCGAAGGCGAAAACGCCCCCATCCGATCCCACCATCCAGTAGCCCTTGCCGGTGGAGGTGGCGACGACGCCGACGACGTCTGAGACATGGACCCCGTCTCCGGGCAGCGAGCCGACGAAGCCGGCGTCGCCGAAAGCGAAGACCCCGCCGTCGGCTCCCACCATCCAGTAGCCCTTGCCGGTGGAGGTGGGCACCACCCCGACGATGTCGTTGACGTGGACGCCGTCTCCGGGGAGCGAGCCCAGGAACCCGGCGTCGCCGAAGGCGAAGACCCCGCCGTCCTTGCCGACCATCCAGTAGCCCTTGCCGGTCGAGGTGGGAACGACCGCCACCACGTCGTTGACGTGGACGCCGATACCGGGCAGCGAGCCCACGAAGCCGGCGTCGCCGAAGGCGAAGACCCCGCCGTCCTTGCCGACCATCCAGTAGCCCTTGCTGTCCGTGGTGGGCACGACTCCGACGATGTCGTTGACATGGACGCCGATGCCGGGCAGCGAGCCCACGAAGCCGGCGTCGCCGAAGGCGAAGACCCCGCCGTCCTTGCCGACCATCCAGTAGCCCTGGTAGGTGTACCGATCGGCGGAGCTCGTCGCGCTCGTGCCCCCGGGGGTCGTCACCGTGACGTCCACCGTTCCCGTCCCGGGTGCGGTCGTGGCCACCAGAGAGGTGCCTCCCGGGTTCACGGATTGAATGGCCCCGGCAGCCGAGCCGAAGAACACGCCCGTGGCATTGAGGAGGCCCGTCCCGGTCACGGTGACGACCGAGCCACCCTTCCCGGACCCGAAGCTCGGGCTCACACCGGTGACCACGGGCACCGGCACCGTGACGTAGGTGTAATGGTCGCCGTTAACCGCGGGGGAGGTCGATCCCGACACCGTCACGGTGACGTCGACGGTGCCCGGGGAACCGGCCGGGGCGACGGCGCTGATGGAGGTGGCCGAGTTGACGTTGAAGCTGGTGGCGGCGGTGTTCCCGAAGTCGACGGCACTGGCGCCAGTGAAGGCCGTGCCGGTGATGGTGACCGCCGTGCCCCCCGCGACGGTGCCCGACGTCGGGCTCACCGAGGTGACTCCCAGCACGGACCCGGCCACGATGAAGGCGGCCTGGAGGGCGATGTAGTTCCCCGACGAGGTCGTGGACCACTGCGGGGCGGAGGAGGAATGCGGAGCGTTCGTGAGCCACTCGGCGCCGTAGCTGGCGGCGGCCAGGGAGAAGGTCGACCAGTTGGGCATGGGGTGGGTCACGAGCAGGGTGGGGTTGGCCGTGAGCACGCCCACGAGGAGGTCCCCGGCATGGGGCGTGATCGACGAGGCGGTGTCGGTGCTGGAGGTGCCGTGGGCGGCGGTGCTGGCGTCGACGCCGGTGATGGCGGTGACCTCGGACACCACCATCACGCCGGTGAGCGAGCCGGCCATCGACGCGGTGACAGGGGTGGACCCCGAGGTCCCCGTCGACCCGAAGCCCACCCAGATCTCGGCGCTGCCGTTGGATGACTGGGTGAAGCCGGTGACCTGTTGCCAGCTCACGCCCCCGCCCGACACCGAGTTGGCCTCGAAGCCCGCACCGGTCGAGGCCGAGACGTCGGTCCCGATCATCGCCACCAGGGCGTCACCGGCGCTCACGCCGCTCGGCAGGTTCACGCCCCACGACGTCTGGCCCGAGAAGCTGCCCTGGTTCTCCTGCACGACGTTGGGCGCGGCGCTGGCCGGGCCGGCCTTGAGCGCCAGCATGCTGACCTCGAACGACGCCGACGGTGACCAGCTGAAGTTGGCCGACGGGGCCGAGGAGTTGCCCACCTTGTAGTAGTTGAAGGTGGGGAGGGTGGAGGTCTCCTGCCCGGCTGTGTCCCATCCCCCCGAGGGGGGAGTGGTCGACATCGGCGAGCTCCCGTAGAACGACAGGGCGGTGAGGGTGAGCTCGCCTGACGCCGAGGGGGTGGGGGCGGTCAGGGTGTCGCTCCCCACCGACGAGGAGGACCCGTCGTTGATCGACACGTCCTCGATCACGGGGTTGGGCACGCCGGAGAACTCGTCGAGGATGATGCTGCCCGAGGTCCCCGACGAATCACCCGGGGCGGTGACCGAGAACGTGGCGTTGCTGACCCCGCCGCAGTTCGGAGAGGGCGAACCAGCCCTGATAGGGCGAGGTGTCCACGGGCGAGTGCTCGAACAGGCGCTGCCAGCCCGGCGGCGTGACGCTCACCATGCCGCCCGCCGCGTCCTGCTGGCCGATCGTGATCATGGCGATGAGGGTGTCGCCGGCGGTGCACGGCGACCCGAGCGTGGCACTGAGGCTGACGGTGCTCCCGGACGGAGCCGTTGGATCCCGTTCCCGACGCCGACTGCACGAAGGACCGGGCGCCGCCGCGGCCAGCGACTCGGTCAGGACGTTGAGGGCGGGCAGGGCGATGAGCAGCGCCACCGCGCCCATCACCACCCGCCGCCGGGCGCCGCCAGGGCGGCACGTCGACTCGACCTCGTTCATCTGCGCAGTCAACGTCCACTGTCCATGTTGTGGGCGCCATTCATAGTTCGATTGGCGCCTAGCTGGCCTGCAGGCTTCGAGCTCATCGTCGTTTCAGTCTCAAGGGCCCGCACCTTTGGTGCGGACCCCCGAGACCGTTCCGATCGAGCCCTCCGGGTCCCTACGTGACTGCTGTGGGCACTACCGCCACGATGTCGTTGACGTGCACCCCGATACCGGGCAGCGAGCCGACGAAGCCGGCGTCACCGAAGGCGAAGACCCCGCCGTCGGATCCGACCATCCAGTAGCCCTTGCCCGTGGCGGTCGCAACCACGCCGACCACGTCGGACACGTGGACATCGTCTCCGGGGAGCGAGCCGACGAAGCCGGCGTCACCGAAGGCGAAGACCCCGCCGTCGGATCCGACCATCCAGTAGCCCTTGCCGGTCGAGGTGGAGACGACGCCCACGATGTTCGACACGTGGACCCCGTCACCGGGCAGCGAGCCGACGAAGCCGGCGTCACCGAAGGCGAAGACCCCGCCGTCCTTGCCGACCATCCAGTAGCCCTTGCCGGTGTGGGTGGGGATCACGCCCACGATGTCGGAGACGTGGACCCCGATACCGGGCAGCGAGCCGACGAAGCCGGCGTCACCGAAGGCGAAGACGCCGCCGTCGGATCCGACCATCCAGTAGCCGTTGCCCGTGGAGGTGGGGACGACGCCCACGATGTCGTTGACGTGCACCCCGATGCCAGGCAGCGAGCCGACGAAGCCGGCGTTACCGAAGGCGAAGACCCCGCCGTCGGAACCGACCATCCAGTAGCCCTGGCCGTTCGACGTGGGGACGACACCCACGATGTTGCTGACGTGCACCCCGATGCCAGGCAGCGAGCCGACGAATCCGGCGTTACCGAAGGCGAAGACCCCGCCGTCCTTGCCGACCATCCAGTACCCCGATGTCGGCACGGCCACGTAGGCGAAGTGATCGGCGCTGCCGGTCGCGCTCGTACCCCCCGGCGTGACCACGGTCACGTCGACGGTTCCGGCCGACCCGGCGGGAGACGTCACGGTGAGGGACGTGGCGCTGCTCACGACGACCGTCGTGCCGGCCTTCGTCCCGAAGTTCACGGCCGTGGCGCCGGTCAGGTTCGTACCGGTCACCGTGACCGATGTCCCGCCGGTCGTCGGACCGCTACTCGGACTGACTCCCGTGACTGTTGGCGAACCAGGAGCCACGTATGTGAAGAGGTCAGCCGGCACCGGTGGCGCTGGTGCCACCCGGGGTGGTGACTGTGACGTCCACTGCACCGACCGAGCCGGCCGGCGACGTGGCGGTGATCGAGGTGGCGCTGTTGACGACGACACCCGTGGCTGCCGTGCCTCCGAAGTCGACCGCCGTTGCTCCCGGTGAGAGCCGGTGCCGGTGATCGTGACGGACGTTCCTCCCGCTGTCGGACCAGAGGTGGGGCTCACGGAGGTGACGGTCGGAGCGGCCACGTTCGCGGTGATCGTGGCTGCGACAGTGGCTGAATCGGACGCGGGAGATTGAGGAACCGTTGGGGTCAGAGTGCGTGGGCATTCGACACGCTCGGATTGTCAAGCAGAAGGTCCGTCGTAGTTGCGGGATGCGGTCCAAGTCGTACCGCCGCTAGAACCGGCGACGCCAGTCGTTCCCGACCCATCCATATCCGACGTAGAGCTCCGCCTGCACCGGCTGGAGTAGAGGTCGGGAATCCGACAGTGGTGGAAGAGCCGTTGTTTTGAGAGCCATGGGTGTTGCGGTCCAGGTGGTCAGCTGCTCCAAGACCAGAGGAATACTCCTGAGCAGCAAGTTCAACCGGTGTCTGCCGCGACGGACCGGAGAACGTCACCGTGATGGTCGACGCCCCCGTCGAGGTGATCGTTCCCATCCAAAGCTCGACGTCGAGATGTCAGTCGGCGGCAGTCCGTGTCCTGGGAGAGGTTCGTCCATGTAGTGGCGCCACCACCGGATATCGAACGACACGGTGATGGTGTTGTCGAATGGTCTGACTCCAAGCACCATCACGTCGCCCACGTTTGCTGGCGTTACTCGCAAGGGTCGTCGTTCCCGACGCCATCGGTACTGGCGAGCTGAACCGACCGTCGCGATCGTGGGTGTGGCGGCGCTAGCCGCAGGGGTGCCGAGCAGCGGAAGTACCGCCAGCATCCCAGCCCCAAGGGCAACCGACGAGGACAACGCGATGACTCTCGACAACGAGAGCCGCCGCGATCCTGCGCGACGACGGGAAGCTGAATGCACGGAATGGGCGGGGGAAAGGCGCACGGGGCTACTCCTCAGGTCACACTTGAGCGGTGAGTGCGAACAACAGCGGTTGACCGTACTGCCCCATCTGGAGCAATACAACGACCTCACCATCATTCCCGTACACAGAATGCTGAAACCGTCAGGAGTTCGACACGGAGGGTCGCCAGACGGAATTGGGCCATGACCGGGATTGACAGACTAGGGATCGATGGTCGACAGCACGAGATCACCCGACCGGGCACCAGCACTCAGCGCTGTGGTCTTCGGGTACCACAATGAAGAGACAATTCTGCGCGCCGTGGGCTCTCTGCTCGACCAGGAGAGCGACGATCCGTTCGAGGTGATCGTGGCCACGTCGGGGGGAGACAGAACCGCATCCCTCGTCCATGGCGCGTTTCCCGAGGTCGCCATAGCGGAGTCACCGACGCGGCTGCTGCCTGGAGGCGTCAGAAACCTGGGCGCACGACTGGCAAAGGGCGAGGTCATCACGTTCCTCGAAGCCGACTGCGTCGCCCGGCCCGGGTGGGTGCGCTCCCGGATCGCGTGCCACAAGGCTGGACACGCCGCGGTGGCGTCGGCGTTGGACGCCATGGCCACCGATGGGACGATCGCCAAGGCCGCTCTCTATCTCGTTCACGCGGGGCGGCTGGCCGGCCACCCTCCCGGCATCGCCAAGGACTACCAGGCGTACGGCTTGTCCTTTTCCCGGAGCATCTTCGAGATGGCGGGACCCTTCGACGAGAGCCTTCGCTCCTACGAGGACACCGCCATGGCCGAGCGTCTTGCGACCCTGGGTGTCGAGGCCTGGTTCGACCCCGCCATCTGCATCGAGCACGACGGTCCCGCCACCCTGTCGGAGATGCTGCACGACCAATTCGTCCGAGCGCAGCGAGACTCCTGGGTTGAGCTGCTCAGACTCCCCGCCGGGCGACACCGTCATCGCTGGGAGCTCGTCCCCGGCGCCGGCGCCGCCCTCGTCGTGCTGCGCGCCTTGTACCGCCTGGTGCGCCGGGCGCGCTTCACCTTCGACGCCGCTCGGGAGGGCCACACCGGTCCTCGGCGACAGCTCCTCGCGCTCGCCGCCCCGATGGTGCTCGGGCAGATCGCCTACCAGCTGGGCTGGATCGTCGACCAGCTGCGTAACACGCACAGAGGTGATACCGACACGTCTCGTGATCTACTCCCGACCCCCTCCGGGGTGCGTCACTGGGTGACCACCGACGGGGAGCGAGTGGCGAGCCTCACCTTCGACGGCCTGCCTCCGGCCCCGCGCGTGGGAATGGTGCTGGCTGCGCTGGGGTCGGGCCGGGCGCCCGCCACGTTCTTCGTGACCGGGTCAGAGGCACAGGACCGGCCCGACGACGTCCGCGCCATCGTCGCCGCCGGGCACACCGTGGGGAGCTCGGGGTGGAGCGGCGAGCCGTTCCCCTCCCTGTCCGCCAGCGAACTCGCCGCCGAGCTCGAAAGAACCAACGCCCTGCTGGAGGATCTCGCCGGTCGACCCATCCGCGACGTGCGCCCCCCACGGGGGGCATACGACTGGGCAGTGGCGTCGACCCTCGATGCCCGGCGACTCCACACGTGGCTCTGGACCAGCCGTCCCGCCCCGGGCACGCTCGACGCGACCGTCGGTCAGATCGTCCAGCAGGCCATGGACGATCTGACCCCGGGATCGATCATCGACATCGACCTCAGGGGTCCCGACGTGGCCTGCGCCATCGCCGCGGTTTCTTCGATCATCCGCCACGCCCGCAAACGCGGACACGAGTTCGTCGCGTTGGACTACGTCCCTCGCGCTCCCCACCACCCTCGACCCTGACCACGGGACTCCTGCCGCTGTGACCACGACGAACATCCCCGGTCTCATCGGCGACGGCCCGTCTCCGGGGCCGCTTCACCAGGGCGTCAAAACCGCGGATGCCCGCCGGCTCCGGGCATGCGAGGATCGTGGCTGTGAACGCCACCGAGTCGTCGGACTCCGAAATCGAGTGGCAGCTCGACGCCCTTGACCTCCGTCCCGTCGAGCGTTGGCTCGCCGGGCTCCCGGGACTTCCGACCCACGTCAGCTTCGCCGAGAGTCGCCCCGACCAACTCTCACCAACGGTGATGGCACTCGCGCGCTCTGCCGAGCGTCTCGTCGACACCTACCTCGACACCGCCGACTGGCGGATCGGCCGGTCCGGATTCGTGCTGCGCGTGCGACAGCGCGGTGGGAGAGGCGAGGTCACGCTCAAGAACCTGGTGGCGTCCAAAGAAGGGCTTCGGCGACGGCTCGAGGTGACCGAGCCCCTGCCCCCGGACGGGGTGGGCACGCTGGGCCCGCACGGGCCGGTGGGATGGCGGCTGCGCGCCCTGGCCGGCAAGAGGCCGCTGCTGCCCGTCCTCGAGGTGCGGACCAGGCGCCGACCCTACGACCTTCAGGTGGCAGACGAGCGCGTGGCCGAGGTCGCCCTCGACGACACCACGATCGTCGTCAGCAACGACCACCAGCCCGTACGCCTCCAGCGGGTCGAGGTCGAGGTGACCGCCCCGTGGGTAAAGCGCCTGACGCCACTGGTCGAGACCTTGCGACGCGAATGCGGCCTCCAGCCGGCGGCGCTGTCGAAATTCGAAGCCGGGCTGCTGGCGGCGGGCCTGCGCATCCCTCCGCCCCCGGATCTCGGCCCGGTGACCTTCGACCCCAACCCGTCGGTGGGCGACGTGGCCTTCGCCGTGCTCCGGCGCAGTTTCAACGCCGTGCTCGCCCACGAGACCGGCACGCGACTCGGAGAGGACCCCGAGGACCTGCACGACATGCGGGTGGCCACTCGCCGGACCCGGGCCGCCCTGTCGCTGTTCCAAGATGCCCTGCCCGTCCGGGCGCGCCACGTGCGCAACGAGCTGGGTTGGCTGGCCGGTGTCCTCGGAGCGGTTCGCGACCTCGACGTCCAGCTCGAGCGGATGGAGGGATGGATCGAGGGCTTCCCCGACCACGACCGCGCCGCCCTCACGGATCTGGCCACACTGCTCGGCCGCCAACGGGAGGACGCCCGGCGGGCGCTGCTGGCGTGCCTCGACTCGGCCCGTTACGAGCGCATCGTGGCCGGGTTCGCGGCCATGCTGCGGCAGGGCCCGTCGCGGCGCTCGGCCGCCGCCCGTGCTCCGGCCGCCGCCGTCGTCCCCGGGCTGATCGAGGCCCGGCACCGTTCTGCGTGCAAGGCGGCGCGCCGCGCCCACCGCAGTGCCGACCCCGACGATTTCCACCTGACCCGCATTCGTGTGAAGCGCCTCCGGTATGCGCTCGAGTTCGTCTCCGAGATCTACGACAAGCGCACGACCCGCTACGCGCGGCACGTGGTGAAACTCCAAGACGCCCTCGGCCTCATGCAAGACGCCCGGGTGGCCTCGGCCAAACTGCTCGAGCTGGCCACCGCCGAGGGATCGACGCTGTCACCAATGACGGTTTTCGTGATGGGCGGGATCGCCGAGCGCTACCGCCACGAGTCGGAAGATCTCGCCCGCAAGGTCCCCGGCCTACTCGGGGAGCTGCGCGGCGCCGAGTGGCGGAAGCTGACCGCTCTGATGGAACGGCGCCGACTCGAGCTCGGCGCCCGCTACCGCTGGCCCGGGACCGCCACCCCCTCGGTCCCACTCGGCGCCCGGGCCGTGCCCGGCGCCGAGCCGGCCTCACCGCCGGCGTCGAACGGGCCCGTCGCCCCCGTCTCGCCCCCCGGTGCCGCGGCCCCGGGCTCTGTCGTCCCCGACCCCACCGCCACCCATCCCGCCGCCTCCCGCGGCGGTCCGGCTCGTCTCGTCCCGAGCGCCCGATCGGGCGAGCCCGGCGCGGCACTCGACGACGAGTCCGACTCCGCACCCGGACCGTCGGTTCTCGGTCCGTCGAGCAACAACGGAGGCCCTCGCCCCGACGGCTTCTGAGCGACACCCCGACCGGGCGGAGCCGCACGAGGCGTGCCGGCCGGGACATCCCGCACCGACCGGTCGCAGCACCGTCGGGACATCCCAGACGATGGTTCCAGCGGACGATGGGCGGCGACCGGGCACGGGAAGAAACGCTCGCACCTTGAGGGGAGGGAGGGAGAAGGCAAGAGCGCGCCGCGGGTGCCCTTCCCGGCCGCCGCCTATCGCCCGCTGGAACCGTTCACGAAGAAACCGTACGCGCCGGTCATGAACGGGCCGCGACGAATGGGCGGCGTGGCGGCGAACTCTCGATGACCGTTTCGAGTCAACGCCGTCGGGCGCCGACATCAGGCGATCATCTTTTCTTCGCTGCGCGTTCACGTTGCCGTGACGAAGCGGAAACGCGCGTTTCGTACGCTGATCGGGCACCGGCTCGACCGGGCCGGCGCCAGGCAAGAGGGAGGCAGCCGTGCTCGTCGTCGTGCGGAATCTGATCGAGAAGACGCGCCAGCTGAGCGGGACCGGTGCGGTGCGCAACGCACACCTCGAGGTCGAGAAGACTTCACAATCGGTGGTCGAGCTCGAACGACAGCTCACCCGAGTGCGCGACCCGGGGCCACGGCGCGCCGCATAGGCGAGGCCGCGCTGCGACCTGCCGGGCGAAGCCCGGCCGCTGCGCCGAGCCGGCACGGGGCCCCGTCCCCCGAGTGGGCGCCACACCGCAGACGGTAGGATCCAGCCGTGACCGACGGATTCCACCCCCCCGTCGAGGAGTACCTGGAGACCATCCAGTCCCTCACCGAGGAGGGCACGACGGTCATCCAGGCCCGCATCGCCCAGCGCCTGGGCCGCTCGGCCCCGTCGGTCTCGGAGATGCTCGACCGCCTCACCGCCGACGGCTACATCCATCGCTCGGGACGGACCATCGGCCTGACCAAACAGGGCCGGGTCCTGGCCGACAGCGTGATCCGCAAGCACCGTCTGGCCGAGCGCCTGCTCGTCGACGTGATCGGACTGCCGTGGCACAAGGCCCACCTCGAAGCCGGCCGTTGGGAGCACGTGATCTCCGACGAGGTCGAGGAGCGGCTCATCGAGTTGCTCGGCAATCCCACCACGTGCCCGCACGGCAACCCCATCCCGGGCGCACCCGGTGGCCGGGCGCACGTCGCCAGCCAGTTGAGCCTCGCCGACGTCGAGCCCGGGGACACGGTGCGCCTCGAGCGCATCACCGAAGAGGTCGAGCTGGACATGGCGTCGCTCGAGTATCTCGACGAGCACGGCCTCATCCCCGGACGCTCGGCCCGAGTCCGGGGCCGCGCGCCGGACGGCACCCTGACGCTCGAGGTGGACGGGTCGACCGTGGCCCTCGGCCCCGCGCTCTGCCAGCAGATGTTCGTCGCCGCGGTCTGAGCGCCTCGGGAGCCCGCCACCACACCGGGGTAGGGTCCGTCAGGTGGACGACGCCCCGTCATCCCCAGCGCCGCGACCCCCGAATCCCACCGTTTGGCCCGACGAGGTGGTCGAGGTGTTCCGGCGCTCCGTGACGGCGGAGTACGCCACCCTGACCCGCACCGGTCGGCCCGTCACCGTCCCGACCACGCCGTATCTCAATGCCAGTGGGCTGAGCGTCGACGTGTCGACGGGCCTCACCTACCCCGGCAAAGCGGAACGGGCGCGGCGCGATCCGAGGGTCTGCCTGCTGTTCGCCGACCCGGTGGGGTCGGGGCTCGACCACGCGCCGGTCGTGCTCGTCCAGGGCCTCGCCACGGTGCGCGACTCGGACCTCCAGGCGAACACCGATCGCTACGTGCACCTCAGCATGGAGAAGCTGCCCGCGGCCACGAAGGGGCAACCCCGGTTCGCGCTGCGCCGGCTGGCGTGGTACTACGCGCGCATCTGGATCGAGGTGACGCCGCTCCATCTGCGGTGGTGGTCGGGGCGTGACATCTCCGAACCGCCCCGCACCTGGAACGCGCCCGAGGGAACCGCCGCCCCGCTCTCGGACCCCGCTCCCAGCGGCAAGCAACCGGGTGCGTGGCTGGCACCGCCCACGTCGTGGCACGCCGCCGCCCACGAGGCACAGCGCCTGTCCACCCACGACCTCACCGTCGTCGACACCAACGGGTTCCCCCTGTGCCTCCCTGTCGGGCACACCGAGCGCACCGACGACGGCATGCGGCTGACCCTCGGTGCGGGCGCCCCCGGGCTGGCGGCGGGGCCGGCGTGCCTCACCATGCACGCACACGCCGAGGAGTTCACCGGCCAGGAGAACCGCACGATCGTCGGGACGGTGTCGCCGCTGGCACCGGGCGGGGGCGAGGTGCGGTTCCGCGCCGAGCGCGCCCTGGCCGATTGGAGCCTGGCCGGGAGCAAGCCCCGTCTCGCCCTGTCCTTCCTGCGCCGGGGGCGCCGCCTCGGGCCGCGCCTGGCCCAGGAGGCCCAACGTCGCTTCCAGGCGGTGCCGACGGTGCGCCTGCCCGACCGGCCCTGACCGGGCTGGACCCTCGTCGCCTCAGCGGGCGGGCACCATCTCGAGCGCCTCGTACTCGCGCAGGCGCTCGAACAGGCCACGCAGCTCCGCTCGCCGGGCCCGGTCGTTGGCGAGGTTGACGAGCTCGAGGGGATCGCTGGGGTGGTCGTACCACTCGTGGTCCTGGTCGTCGAAGTCGCAGTCGACGTCGAAGAGCTTCTGCCCCGGGTCTCGACCCCACAGGCCACTCGACGGCTTTCCTCCCCCCACCCCGTAGTAGCGGGAGTACTTGGTCTGCCCGTCGAAGAAGCCGCGCAGCGCATAGCGGACCTGGTTCAGGTTCCGGGTCTGCGCCGAGTCCTGCGCGAACAGCACGTGATCGCGCACGGAGGTCGAGGGGTCGGCGAGCACCGGCGAGAAGTCGACACCCTGCAGCGCCGGCTCGTCCCCGGCTCCGGCTAGCGCGCCCGGATCGAGGCCGGCCAGGGCGCAGATGGTGGCAGCCAGATCGACGTGCGTCGCCAGCGACGCCGTGGTCGAGCCCGGTGTCGTCACGCCCGGCACGCGCATGTACAACGGCACCCGCATGATCTCGTCGTACACGAACGGTCCCTTGGATCGCAGCCCGTGCGACCCGCACATGTCACCGTGGTCAGAGGTGAAGATCACCACGGTGTCATCCCACGCGCCGCTGTCGTCCAGGGCGCGCAGCACGGTCCCGAGGCTCTCGTCGGCGAGGCGCTGGAGCTCCACGTAGTAGTCGAGGTGCCGGAGCCAGGCTCTCGTATCGGCCGGGTCGATGTAGCCCCACAGTCCGTGCTGCTGGTCCCAACGCCACTGCCGGTGCGCCTCGGGCTTGGTGTGCAGGTCGTCATGGAAATTGGCGGGGAGCGCCTCGACCACCTCGTCGTAGTCCGAGCGGTAGATCGGCAGTGGGTCGTCGTCCTTCCACGCCGCCGCGTCGAGCACCCGACGGACCGACGCCACATCGTCGGGGTGGCGCTCCTCATAACCGGGCTGGTCGATGGGGAACCACATGACGTCGTGGGGGTTCACCAATGCCACGGTCAAGAACCACGGCTCCGACGCCACGCCGGGGCGCGGCCCCGCATTGGCCCGGAGCCAGGTGGCCGCGTTGGAGGCGATGATGGGGTCGAAGTGGACCCCGGTTCCCGCCCAACCCATGAAGTGCCGATCGTTGCCGTCCCAGTCGGCGAAGCCGTAGGCCTCCATGTCGGGGTGTTCGGACTGCGACAGGTGCCACTTGCCGATGTACGACGACCGGTAGCCGCCGCTGCGCAACAACGAGCCGAGTGTCGCCATGGACGGGTCGAGCTCTTTGTGCTCCGGCATGATGACGTTGTCGATCACCCCGTGGCCGGGAAGGTACCGGCCCGTGAGCAGACTGGCCCGGCTCGGCGAGCACGGCGACGAGTGCGTGAAGTAGCTGGTGAATTCGATGCCTTCGGCCATGAGGCGCTCGCGCCAGGGCAGGTGCACCGACTCGGGCAACCAGGCGCGCTGGCGCTCCTGGTCGGAAACGACGAGGAGGATGTTGGGGCGCCGAACCGGGTCGGCGGTGTCTGTCAGCTGCGTCTCGGCCACGATCGCACCTTAGGCTGGGCCCGACCCCGATCGGCAAGGAGGTGGCATGGGGCGCCCCACCCCGCACCACCCCGGAAGCGGGGAAGCCACCACCCACGCGCCCGCGCCCGTGGCCGGCGCCGACCACGGGCACGACCACGGCGGCGCTCCGGGGGAAGCCCATTCCCATCACCGAGGTTTCCGGGGGGTGCTGGCGTCGATCGTCGTGCCCCACGATCACGCCGCGCACAGCGGGGAGCGGGTGCTCGAATCCACCTCCGACGGCATTCGGGCCGTGGCCCTGTCGCTCGCCGCGCTGGCCACGACGGCGGCGGTCGAGCTCGTGGTGGCCCTGCTCAGCCATTCGGTGGCGCTGCTGGCCGACACCATTCACAACTTCGCCGACGCCCTCACCGCCGTGCCCTTGGCACTGGCGTTCCGGTTGGGCCGACGGCCACCCACCCGGCGCTACACCTACGGGTTCGGCCGGGCCGAGGACCTCGCCGGGGTGGCGATCGTGGCCATCATCGCCGCCTCCACCGTCGTGGCCGCCTACGAAGCCGTGAACCGACTCATGCACCCCCATCCCGTGCACGGCGCCGGGTGGGTGATCTTCGCCGGTGGCGTCGGGTTCGTCGGCAACGAGTTCGTGGCCCTGTACCGCATCCGCGTGGGGCGCCGCATCGGGTCGGCCGCGCTGGTCGCCGACGGCATGCATGCCCGCTCCGACGGGTTCACGTCGTTGGCCGTCGTGGTGGGGGCGATCGCGGTGTTGGCCGGGGCGTCGCGCGCGGACCCGATCGTCGGGCTGGTGATCACCGCCGCGGTGACACTGGTGCTCCTCGGCGCCACGCGCACCATCTACCGCCGACTGATGGACAGTGTCGACCCCGCCCTGGTCGACCAGGTCGAGAAGGTCCTGCGCGCCGTGCCCGGCGTCGAAGGCGTCGACGACGTCCGCATCCGGTGGGTGGGCCACGAGCTCCGGGCCGAGATCCAGATCTCGTCGAGCCCCGACTTGAGCCTGGTCGACGCGCACACGATCGCGGAGGAGGCCCACCACCGTCTCCTGCACGAGGTGTCGCGGCTGGCCGAGGCCGTGATCCACACCAGCCCCACCGCCCTGGCCGGCCACGATGTGCCCGACTACCACGAGGTGATCGCCCATCACTTCGGCGCTGAGTCGCACGACGGTGACCGGGACGCCTCGCCGGGCAAGCCCCGTGGTGCACCGTGACGCCGGAGTGCGCCTCGATACACTCCCTCGTCGATGGGTGACCAAGGGTCGGCGACAGCATCACACGCGGTGATCGTCGACGAGGTGACGGCGACCACGACCGAGGTGCTCGACGCGCTCCGAACCCTCGTGCCTGAGCTGTCGTCCTCCGCGCCGCTGCTCACCGAGGACGCCCTCGACGAGATCGTGCGATCACCGGCCACGGTGCTCCTGGTGGCGCGGGACGCCGAGGACGGCACGATCCTCGGGTCGCTCACCCTCGTCGTGTTCAGCGCCCCCACCGGCGCGCGCGCCTGGATCGAAGACGTGGTCGTCGCCACCCACACCCGGGGTCGCGGCGTCGGGGCCGCACTGGTGGAAGAGGCCAATGCACGCGCCCGAGCCGCGGGCTCGCGCACCGTCGACCTGACCTCGCGCCCGTCGCGCGAGGCCGCCAACCGGCTCTATGTCCGGCTCGGGTTCGTCCGACGCGAGACCAACGTCTACCGCAAGACCCTCGACTGACCACCGGCGCGGCCGGGCCGGCCCGCCCCGACAGGGCTGGACCACCCGGACCACGCGTCCCGGGCGGGCGACGGGAAGAATGGCGGACATGAGGACGCCCAACATGTACGGGCCCGACGCCACCTTCGCCGGCGTCCCCGCCGCCGACCTCGAGGTCCCGGCGAGCTACGCGCAAGCGGGGGCCGTGATCCTCGGAGCGCCCTTCGACGGCGGCACCTCGCACCGGCCCGGGTGCCGGTTCGGGCCGCAGGCCATCCGGATGACCGACTATCTGCCCCACGACGGCGAGCGCCCGCATCTGGCCCTGGGCGTGGACCCTCTGGTCGAGCTGGGCGTGGTCGACGTCGGCGACGTGAAAATGCTCCCGGGCGAGATCGAGGTGTCGCTGCAACGGCTCGAGCGCGCCGTCGAGACGGTCGCCCGCTCGGGTTCGATCCCGGTCGTCCTGGGCGGAGACCACACCATCGCGCTGCCCGACGTCACCGGCGTGGCCCGGCACGTCGGATGGGGCCGAGTCTCGGTGGTGCACTTCGACGCCCACGCCGACACCGGCGACACCCAATTCGGTTCCATGCACGGCCACGGAACACCCATGCGACGGCTCATCGAGTCGGGGGCGGCGCGGGGTGACCGCTTCTTGCAGATCGGGCTGCGGGGATACTGGCCCGAGCCCGCGACGCTGTCGTGGATGGCGGACCAGGGGATGCGCAGCTTCGAGATGACCGAGATCGAGGCGCGGGGGCTGACGGCGTGCTCACCGAGGCCTTCACCCTCGCCACCGACGACTGCGATGCGGTCTTCTTGTCGGTCGACATCGACGTCGTCGACCCCGGCTTCGCCCCCGGCACGGGCACGCCCGAACCGGGGGGGCTCTCGAGCCGCCAACTCCTCGACGCCGTGCGGCGGGCCACGATGGAACTGCCGGTGGCCGGCATCGACGTCGTCGAGGTGTCACCCCCCTACGACCACGCCGAGGTCACCGCCTATCTGGCCAACCGCGTGGTGCTCGAGGCACTGGCGGGCATGGCCTGGCGTCGGCGGTCGGCGTCGGGCTCCCCCACCCGTCGGGCCGAGGACCCGCTGCTCGAGGGGCGGGGCGCACCCTGAGCGGCACGGGCCGTCACGCCATGGTCGCCACGATCTCCTCGACCATCCCGAGGGTGGTGCCGGGGTGGAGAAACGCCAGCCGGGCCACGGTCTCGCCCTCCCACGTGGTGGGGGTGACGAACCCGATCTGCCGGGCGAGCAGGTCGGCTGACCACGTCGAATAGTCGGCGGCACACCAGCCCCGGCGCCGGAAGAGCACGATCGACAACTCGGGCTCGCGGACCAGCTCGAGATGCGGTGACCGCGTGATCATCTCGGCGCTGCGCCATGCCGTGTGCAGCACGGTCTCGACGGCATCGCGGTACGCACCGGCGCCGTGCACGGCGAGGGAGAACCACAGGGGAAGCCCGCGCGCCCGGCGCGTCAGGTGCACGGCGTAGTCACTGGGGTTCCACACCGGGTGGGCGTCGTCGTGGATCACGTCGAGGTACGACGCCTTTTGGGAATGCACCGCCCGGGCCAGGGCCGGCTGGCGATAGACGAGGGCGGCGCAGTCGAAGGGCGCGTAGAGCCACTTGTGCGGGTCGATGACGAACGAGTCGGCCCGCTCGATGCCGGCGTAGCGGTCGCGGACCAGGGGCGTGAACAGGCCGGGGCCCCCGTAGGCGGCGTCGACGTGGAACCACAGGGCGCGCTCGCTCGCCACCTCGGCGATGCCGGCCAGGTCGTCGACGATCCCGGCGTTGGTGGTCCCCGCCGTGGCCACCACGCCGACGACGTCGTCGGGACGGTCGTCTGCTTCGAGCGCGGCCCGCAGCTCGGCCCCCGTCAGGTGATGGTCGACGGACGGGACCAGGAACGGGTCGACGCCGAGGATCCGCAACGACTGGGTCACCGACGAATGGGCCTCCTCGCTGACGGCGATGCGCGCCCGGGGGGGCGTCGCCCCGCGACGGAGCTCAGCCGTGTCGCGCGCCACGACCAGCGCGGAGAGGTTGGCGATCGACCCGCCGGAGACGAAGCACCCTCCCGCTCCCGGCGGGAGGCCGGCCAGGGCGCCCAGGAACTCGAGCACCTGGTTCTCGGCCGCCACGGCGCCGGCCGCCTCCAACCACGACGTGCCCTGGAGCGAGGAGCACGACACGATCATGTCGAAGAGCAGCGCCGCCTTCGTGGGCGCGGCGGGGATGAACGCCAGAAAGCGCGGGCTGTCGCACGAGACGACGGCCGTGGCGAGATGCTCCGCGAACAGCCTCAGCACCGCCTCGGGGTCGTTGCCGGACTCCCCGATCAACCCGGTCAACTGCTCGAAGGACTCTCGCGACCCGCCGAAGTCCAGCGACACCGGGTCCAACGCCAGTCGCTGGCGGCAGTAGTCGAAGACCAGCTCCACCATGCGCTCGTCGAGCTCGTACATGGGATTGGCCATAGTCCTCCCTCCGCTCCCAGGATCGCACCTGCGCCCCCGTCACGTGACGACATCGGCCGGCCGGACGTGGCAGCGTGGGAGCGTGGACCTCCCCGTCATGCCGCCCGTGGCCCCCATGCTCGCCAAGCTGGCCCGGCAGCTCCCGGTCGTCGAGGGCATGCTGTACGAGCCGAAATGGGACGGGTTCCGGTGCGTGGCCTTCCGCGACGGCTCCGAGGTCGAACTGGGCAGCCGTAACGAACGCCCGCTCACCAGGTACTTCCCCGAGCTCATCGAGCCCATCTGCCGCTCGTTCCCGCCGCGCGCCGTCGTCGACGGGGAGATCGTGATCGCCGGGGAGCACGGGCTCGACTTCAACGCGCTGCTCCAACGCATCCACCCGGCCGCGTCGCGCGTCGCGCTGTTGGCCGAGTCCACCCCGGCCTCGTTCGTGGCGTTCGACCTCCTCGCCGTGGACCGGCGCGACCTGCGCGGTGAGCCGTTCTCGGTCCGACGCGCCCTGCTCGAGGAGGCGCTCGGCGACGCGGCGCCCCCCGTCCACCTGACGCCCTCGACCACCGACCCCGAGCTGGCCGGGGATTGGTTCGGACGCTTCGAGGGTGCGGGGCTCGACGGCGTCGTGGCCAAGCGTCCCGACCTCCCGTACCGCGAGGGCGAGCGGGTCATGGCCAAGGTGAAACACGAGCGGACCGCCGACTGCGTGGTCGCCGGCTTCCGGTGGCACAAGTCCGGGGGGGTGGTGGGGTCGTTGCTCCTCGGCCTCTACGACGACGGCGGCGTCCTCCAACACGTCGGGGTGTCGGCCTCGTTCACCGCGGCCCGGCGCCGGGAGCTCGTCGACGAGCTCGCCCCCTACCGGCTGTCGAGCCTCGACGGGCATCCGTGGGCGGCATGGGCACAGCACGAACAGGACGAGGCCGTCGCCGGGCGCAAGCCGGTGGCGACGTCACGATGGAACGCGGGCAAGGACCTGAGCTGGGAGCCGGTGGAGGTGTCGCTCGTGTGCGAGGTCGCCTACGACCACCTGCAGGGAAACCGGTTCCGCCACGCCACCACGTTCCGCCGCTGGCGCCCGGACCGCCGCCCCGCGTCGTGCACCTACGCCCAGCTCGACACGGCCGTGCCCGCCGAGCTCGACTCAGTCTTCCGGGCCTGACGCCTGGTCCTCGGGTGGGCGCTGCCGGGTCCGGCTCGGGGCGGCCCGGTGGGGCTCGCCTTTCTGTTTGGGGAAATTGGGCGGCCAGGGCGCGTCGCCCAGACCTTCGGCTTCGTCGTGGTAGGAGAGCTCGAGCAGCGGTCCGAGGTCACCCCAGGTGTGGTCGATCCCCTCCGCCGGGTCGCCACGCGACGCGAACCGGCCCGGCACGGTGGCGATGGTCAGGTCGCCGGGCTCGACATCGGGCACCTCGTCCCACTCGACCGGGCACGACACCCGGGCCTCGGGGTTCGCCCGTACCGAGTACGCGGAGGCCACCGTGCGGTCACGGGCGTTCTGGTTGTAGTCCACGAAGACGCGCTCGCCCCGCTGCTCCTTCCACCATGCCGACGTCGCCAGGTCGGGAAGCCGGCGCTCGAGCTCGCGGGCCAGGGCCAGAGCGCCTCGCCTGACCTCGGTGAAGCTCCAGCGGGGCTCGATGGGCACGTTCACGTGCATGCCGCGCGACCCCGAGGTCTTCGGGAAACCGACCAGTGCATGCTCCTCGAGCACGGCACGGGCCTCCAGCGCGACGCGCCGCACGGCCTCGAAGGGGACGCCGGGTTGGGGATCGAGGTCGACGCGCAGCTCGTCGGGATGGTCGGTGTCGCTCCGGCGCACCGGCCACGGGTTCAGGTCGAGGCACCCGAGATTCACCGCCCACAGGATGTGGGCGAGGTCCACGGGGCACAGCTCATCCGCGCTGCGCCCGCTCGGGAACGTCACGGTCACCGTCTCGAGCCACGACGGACGGCCCGGCGGCACGCGCTTTTGGTAGAAGAACGGTCCCTCGGCGCCGTCGGGGTAGCGCTTGAGCACGGTCGGGCGCTCGCGCACACCCCGCAGCGCGCCGGATCCCACCGCGAAGTAGTAGCGAACGAGGTCGAGCTTGGTCTCCCCCCGGGCCGAGAAGAAGACCTTGTCCGGGTTCGAGACCTTCACGCTATGGCCATCGACCTCGAGCGCGACGGCAGGCATCCCCGTGGCCATCTGTCGATGCTGACACGGATCGGCGCCCTCGACGTGCAGCCCGAGGATGGCGGCGTCTCGACCGGCGCCGGTGGTCGGTAGCCTCGGGCTTCGTGGATCCCGTGGTGGCCCTGCGTCGCATCGCCTACCTGCTCGAAGCGGCGCGGGCCGAGTCCTACAAGGTCCGCGCCTTCCGGCGCGCCGCGGCGAGCGTGGACGAGATCGACCCCACCGTGCTGGCCCAACGCGCCGCCTCGGGCCGGCTCACTGACCTCCCCGGCGTGGGCGACACCACCGCCCGGGTCATCGCCGAAGCGATGGCCGGTGAGACGCCGTCCTATCTCGTGCACCTCGAGGAGGAGCGCGCCGACACCCTCTCGGGACGCGCCGCCGAGCTACGCGGCCTGCTGCGCGGCGACTGCCACAGCCATTCGGACTGGTCCGACGGCGGCAGCCCCATCGCCGAGATGGCCGAGGCGGCGGCCGAGCTCGGACACGAGTACCTGGCGCTGACCGATCACAGCCCGAGACTCACCGTCGCGCACGGCCTTGACGCCGAACGGCTCCTGCGCCAGCTCGAGGTGGTGGAGACGCTCAACGAACAGTTGGCGCCATTTCGGATCCTCACCGGCATCGAAGTGGACATCCTCGAAGACGGCACACTCGACCAGGACCCGGCCCTGCTGGATAGGCTCGACGTCGTGGTGGCGAGCGTGCACTCGAAGCTCAAGATGGAGCCGGCGCAGATGACCCGCCGCATGGTGGCGGCCATCGAGAGCCCCCACACCGACATCCTCGGCCACTGCACGGGACGCATCCTCGTCGGCCGGGGTCGACCCGAGTCACGATTCGACCATGTCGAGGTGTTCGACGCCTGTGCCCGCACGGGCACGGCCGTCGAGATCAACGCGCGGCCCGAACGCCTCGATCCACCCGACCCACTGCTGCGGGCCGCGGTCACCGCCGGGTGCGTCGTCTCCATCGACACCGACGCCCATGCGCCGGGACAACTCGAATGGCTGGGGAACGGATGCGAGAAGGCGGCCGACGCCGCCGTCCCGGCCGAACGCATCGTGAACACCTGGTCCCGCGAGGTGCTGCTGCAATGGACGGCAGGGCACGCCGCCACCGCGGGCTGACCGCCGACGGAGCTGTCGCCGGGCCCACCGTAGGAGGACTCCGTTTGCGCAACGGCACGGCGAGAGCCGACACCACCCAGGGAGCCAGGACGTGAGCGCCGCAAGCCTGACCCTCGATGACGGCCGAACGCTCGAGGTGCTCACCGCCGGTCCACCCGACGGGACGCCACTCGTGTTCCATCACGGCACCCCCTTTGCCGCTGTCGCCTACCGGCTCGCGGCCGACGCCGTCACCGCCCGCGGCGTGCACTTGGTCTACCGGTCGCGCCCCGGGTATGCCGGTTCCGCGCGCCAGCCCGGCCGCCGGGTGGCCGATGTCGCCGCCGACACGGCGCAGGTCCTCGACATCCTCGGGCACGACCGGTTCGTCACCTTGGGCTGGTCGGGCGGTGGACCCCATGCGCTCGCCTGTGCCGCGCTGCTGCCCGGCCGGTGCACCGCGGCGGCGCTCATCGCCGGTGTGGCCCCCTACGCGGCCGACGGCCTCGACTGGCTCGACGGCATGGGGCCCGAGAACGTCCACGAGTTCGCGCTGGCGGCCGAAGGCGGGCCACCGTTCGACGAGTTCCTGGGCCGGGAGTCCGAGCAGCTCATCGGCGCGAGCGCCGATGATGTCGCGCTGTCCCTCGGGGGTCTCGTGTCCGACGTCGACAAGGCCGCCTTGACCGCCGATCTCGCCGACTTCATGGCCCGGGCGCTCTCCGCGTCGGGGTCGGCCGGGCCCGACGGCTGGCACGACGACGACGTGGCCTTCTTGACGGACTGGGGATTCGACCTAGGCGCCATCGGGTGTCCCGTCGCCATCTGGCAAGGCCGCCAGGACCTGATGGTGCCGTTCGCGCACGGGGTCTGGCTCGCCGGGCACGTCCCGGGGGCCGCCTCGCACCTTCTCGATGACCAGGGGCACGTGTCGCTGTTCGTCGACGCCTTCGAACGCATCCTCGACGACCTGCTCGCCCTGCCCCACTGACCGCGACGCCGACGCGCCGGCCCTTGCCGGACGACGCCTAGTGGCGCACGCCCTCAGGACGACACGGCGGGACCGGCGGGGTCGTCGGTGTCGGCGGGATCGGTGCAGTCCGACGGAGACTCCGACGCATGCCGCCGGACGACGACCTCGGAGCGCTCGGGGTGCTCACGGTCGAGGTGCACCTCGGGCAGGTCGCCGGTGGGGGGATCACCGCCGGCGTCGACGACGATGACGATCTGATCTTCGCGGGGCCCGTAGATCGCCTGGTGCAGGCCGAGCATCGCCGCGCCGAGGGCGGTCCCCGACGCGCCGGCCCGCCACCGGCGGGCTCGATCGGTTGGGTGTTCGACGGGCGCATCGGGGTCGTCTGTGGTCTCCAACCACGAGATCCACTGCTCGTCGGTCCACGCCTCGGCATCGGCCGGAGGCCCGCCGGGTTCGCTGCGCTGCGCTGTGTCCGGCTCGCTCGGCTCCGGTCCGTCCACCGTCCCACGGTACCGGCACCACCCCGACTACGCCGGACGGGGGTCCTCGGGCGGGGTCCGCGACCCGGCGCCGGGACCGGTCACGTCATGGCCCTGACGCCACACCGACTCGGCGCGTGACAACACCTCCCGAAGCGGAAGGCCCGTCCGAGCCGCCTCTCGCTGCGCGTCACGCTGCTCGGCTTTCACCCGCCCCGGGCTGACCTTGACGTGCACCGACGCGCCCTCGACGTCGACCTCGTCCATCACCCGAGAGGCCGGCCACCGCTCGAGGAGGGCGCCGCGCACCCCCAGGCTCCCGGTCTCGGTCACCAAGACGGCGCGCATCGACTCGGTCAGGACGGGGTCGACGAGGACAGCCACGGTGTAGCCGGGACGACCCTTCTTCATCACGACCGGGGTGATCCAGGCGTCGTGGGCTCCGGCGGCGAGAAGGGCGTCGACCGCGTGGGCCAGGACCTCTCCGGTGGCGTCGTCGAGATTGGTCTCGAGCAGCATGACGGGCTGACCCTGAAGCTGCCCCCGGACCGTCGAGCGGCCCACGACGACCTGCGTGCAATTCGGCAGCCCGTCGATGTCGTGTGCTCCCGCCCCGAATCCCGACGCGGCGATCTCCATGGGCGGAAGGACCCCGAAGCTCGACGCCATCGCCGCCAGGATGGCCGCACCCGTCGGCGTGGTGAGCTCGACCGACACGTCCCGACCCCACGTCGGGATCCCCTCCAACAACCGGACCACGGCCGGAGAGGGATTCGGCAGGAACCCGTGGGCGCTGCGGACCGTGCCCATGCCGGTGGCGACGGGCGACGCGGCGACATCATCGATCCCGAGGACCTCCAGCGCTGCTGCGGTCCCCACCACGTCGATCACGGCGTCGTGGGAGCCCACCTCGTGGAAATGGACCTGCTCCGGAGGTCGTCGATGGAGCCTTCCCTCCACGGCCGCCAGTGCGGCGAACGTCGCCAGCGCTCGGGCCGCCACGCGTTCGGGCAACCGCGCCTCTTCGACGAGACCCACGATGTGGGCATGGGTCCGGACCACGACGTCATCGGCGGTCTCCACGATGGCCCGCGTGGCGGCGATGCCCCCCCGCAGCACAGGCTCGGCGCGCAAGGTCCACCCCCCGAGAGGGAGGCGGCGCAGGAGCCCGTGCACCTCGGCGAAGTCGGCTCCGGCGTCGAGCAGGCTCCCGAGGGTCATGTCGCCGGCGATCCCCGCGAAGCAGTGGAACCATGCGACGGTCTTCGGCTGGTCCGGACCCGTCGCTCGTCCGAAGACCGCAGCCGGGGACGCGGCACCGTCACCACCCCGTCCGGTGGTCACGGGAGCATCCTCGCCACCGCACAAGCGGCCCCGAAGCCGTTGTCGATCCCGACCACGGTGAGCCCCGCCGCACACGACGCGTGCATGGCGAGGAGGGCGGTGATCCCGTCCAAGGCTGCGCCGTACCCCGTCGACACCGGAACGGCGATGACCGGCGCGGCGCTGACACCGGCCACGACGCTGGCGAGCGCACCCTCCATCCCGGCCACGACGACGACGGCGTCGGCGTCGGCCACGTCGTGGAGAGAGGCAAGGAGTCGGTGGACTCCCGCCACCCCGCAGTCGGCCACGAGCACGGGGCAGAACCCGAAGGCCCGCAACACGGCCAGGCATTCCTCGGCGACGGGGAGATCCGCGGTACCGGCGGTCACGACCACGACTCGCCCCGACCGCTCGGAGGCGGGCCGCCAGCACACCGTGGACAGCGGTCCCACCGTCGTCACCTCCCCTTCGGGCGCGGCCTCCTGGCATGCGCTCACCTGCGCTGCGTCCGCACGGGTCAACAGCACCGGGGTCGACGCCGGCTCGGCCAGCAGCTCGGTGACTATCTCGGCGCATTGGCGCGGCGTCTTGCCCGGCGCGTACACAGCCTCCCCGGCCCGCTGACGCAGGGCACGGTGATGATCCACCCGGGCGAAACCGAGGTCCACGAAAGGAAGGCGCCGCAGGCGCGAGACGGCATCGTCGGGGCCGATCGTCCCGGCCCGGACGTCGGTGAGTAGCTGGCGCAGGGCGGGCTCGTCCATGGGTGCCCACTATCCTGCCGCACATGGATGCGGCCGAAATCCCCGACCCCGAGGGCGCAGGGACGATCAGCTTCCTCGGCCCGGCCGGGACCTTCACCGAAGAAGCCCTGTTCACCCAGCCCGACTACGCCATCGCCGCGCACCTCCCTGCCAGTTCGCTCACCGAGGCCCTCGAGGCCGTGGCGAGCGGTCGGGCCACGCTCGCGTTCGTCCCCATCGAGAACTCCATCGAGGGCGCCGTCAACGCCACCGTCGACACACTCATCTTCGACGTGGACCTCTTGATCCAACGAGAGGTGGTCCTCGACATCCACCTCCACCTCGCGGTGGCACCCGGGAACGCGGGCGCGCCCATCACGCGGGTGCTGTCGATCCCGGTGGCGTCGGCCCAGTGCCGGCGTTACCTCGCCTCGGAGCTCCCCGACGCGGAGATCGTGGCGTCGAACTCGACCGCCGAGGCAGCGCGCATCGTGGGCGCCACGCCCCAGCCGGGCACGGCCGCGCTGGCTACGAAGCTCGCGGCCGAGATCTACGGCCTCGAGATCGTCGCACGCGGTGTGGAGGACCACGACAACGACCAGACCCGTTTCGTGGCCTTGGCCCCGACCGGGGTGTCCGCGCCCACGGGGCATGACAAGACGAGCATCGTGTGCTTCCAGAGCGAGGACCACCCCGGCAGCCTGCACGGGATCCTGAGTGAGTTCTCGGCTCGCAGCATCAACCTGACCAAGATCGAGTCGCGGCCCACCAAGCGGGGCCTCGGTGATTACTGTTTTCTGATCGACTTCGAGGGTCACGTCGCCGACGAGGTCGTCGCCGATTGCCTCTGTGTCCTTCATGCCGAGCTCCCCGGCGTCAAGTTCTTGGGCTCGTACCCGGCCGCGGGCGACCATGGCCCGGCCGTGCGCGCCCGGGTCGATACGGCATGGCGCGCGGCCGATGACTGGATTCGTTCGCTGCGATCACAGATCCGAGCGATCTGAACGGCGGTACGCTGACCGCCTTGGAGGGATGGCAGAGCGGACGAATGCGAGGCTCTTGAAAAGCCTTGGCCCAAAAGGCTCGTGGGTTCGAATCCCACTCCCTCCGCCACTCCCACCTGGGACTTCTTGATTGCTCGGCGTTTCATCTCAACCGGCCTCGGGGCAATTGCCGACAGGAGATCTGGCGCATCGTTCGGGTCGGTTCGAAGCGGGCAACGGACGCGAACGTCTCGGTCTGGCACGGTCCCCTCTGGTGAAGGAATGGGTCCCGGGTCACGTTGGCCGATCGCGGGAGGTCAGCCTTGGCGACACGTTGACCGTCGTCGCCGGAAAGCTCACCCGAGCGGTGTCCCCCGATTCCCGTCGGTGAAAGCCGGTGGCGGCCGGGACGACTACCGGCCCTGGCGTGGCCACGAGAGGGCTTGTGCTGACCGGTTGAAATCGCCCTCAGGTAGCCGCTGAGCATGTCACCTTCGCAGGTCAATCGAACCTGGCCGCCTACGTTTCGATGTCGGCACCCTCATGGAAGGCCGGTTAAGGCCGGCCGTGTCACCACGACAGCGTCCTGCGGTCCCATCGCTGCTCGGCGGGCGCGCTTCGGAGACATTGAGGTCTCGGCAAGCTCGTGGTGCTTCGCGGGCCCGGTCCGGCTCAGTGCCTTGAACATGGCGATGCGGATTGCGACGGCAAGGCGTACGCTGTCGGCGTGCGGCAGCGCTGGTTCTCCCGCAGGGCACTGTTCCTTCACTGCGAGTTCTGGCTTATCGCCTTCGCATGCCTGGCTGCGGGCTGGTGGCAGGTGACGAGAGCCCTCTCCGGCAACGGGCTCAGCTGGGTCTACTCGATAGAGTGGCCCGCCTTCGCAATTCTCTCCATCGCCGGCTGGTGGCACCTCATTCACGAGGACCCTGAGGCCTATAAGGCTCGGAAGCGGCCCTCACCTGATTGGGAGGCCTCCGACGGCGTCCTCGAACCGTGACGTCAGGGCGCTGGGCTCCCACAATGACCGGGCGCAGGGCCCCGATCGCAGCGCATAATTCCCGGCACGAACAGGCCTCGACCGGTAGCGTACACGGCATGCTGCACCGGCTGGGGGTCGGAGAATTGCCTGTTGTGCGGCCTCGTCTCGGAGTGCGGGCGCGACTCCGCAGCTACGTCGCTCTCACCAAACCTCGGATCATCGAGCTCCTGCTCATCACCACGGTCCCGACCATGTTTGTGGCCGCTCGCCACGTGCCCTCGGTCCGCCTCATGGCCCTGACGGTCGCGGGGGGAGCGCTGGCCGCAGGAGGCGCAAACGCCCTGAACATGGTGTACGACCGCGATATCGATGCCCTCATGGAGCGGACGAAGAACCGACCCCTCGTGACGGGCGCGATCACCCCGGGCGCGGCCACGGTCTTCGCCGTGATGCTCGAGGTCGCAGGCTTCGCCTTGTTGTGGTCGACGGTCAATGCGCTCTCGGCAGTGCTGGCCGTGTCAGCCACTGCCTTCTACATCGGGGTATACACGATGCTGCTCAAGCGTTCCTCCTCGCAGAACATCGTGATCGGAGGCGCAGCCGGAGCCGTCCCAGTTCTCGTCGGCTGGGCGGCGGTGACCGGACACCTCGGCGTGGCCCCGTTCGTGATGTTCGGGATCATCTTCCTGTGGACCCCGCCGCATTTCTGGGCACTCGCCGTCCGATATCGCGACGACTATTCGAACGCGCACGTCCCGATGCTCCCGTCGATCGCCGATCCCGGTACGGTGACACGCTGGATCTTGGGCTACGTCGTGGCGCTGTGGGCGTCGTCGCTCGTCCTCGTGCCTGTCGCCCATCTGAATGCCGGCTACGCCGTTGTCGCGTGCGCTCTCGGCGGCGGGTTCTTCGTGTACGCCTGGGCGTTGTCACGGGACCCGAGCCCTCGTCGGGCCATGAAACTGTTCGGCTTTTCGATCACGTACCTGACGGTGTTGTTCGTTGCCATGGGCGTCGATGCGGTCATCCGGGTCCACTGAGTCCAGCGGCGGAGACGGCTCGGTGCGATGGTGTCCGCCCGGGTGACCGAGCAGGAATCCTTACCGTCGACACTGTCGGAGGCCGAGCGCGCCGCCGCGTTTCGTTCCGCGGACCCGAAGGTGCCGCGGAAGTTCGCCGTCATCGTCTTGGCAGCGCTCGCGGTACTGACCCTCGGGGGCGCGCTCGGCGAACGTCTCCTCTCCAGCCTCGGCCTCAATCCTGGGTCGGCTTCCACCGTCCCCTCAACGACACCGGAGTCGCCAACTCGCCTGGTGGCTCCACCCCGGACACCCTCTTCCACACCACAAGTCGGTTCCCCCCTGTGGGAATTCATGGGAATCACCACCCTTCCCGAGCAGCCTGCACCTGCCATGTCGCTCGTGGACCAGGCAGGGCGCCCCGTGTCCCTCACCGATGAGCGGGGGGATGCCGTCGTCCTGACCTTCTTCGACGCGCCGTGCCAGGACATCTGTCCGGTCCTGTCCGCCGAGCTGGTGCAAGCGGCGACCGACCTGGGGCCCGAGGCCTCCCGTGTCGTCTTCCTGACCGTCAACACCGATCCCCTCGCCCTCTCGGCCGCCCCGGCAACGGCTGCAGCAGCACGCGACGGTCTCGGAGCGGTGACGACGTGGCACTTCCTCACGTCGAGCCTGGGCACCCTCAATACGATCTGGCAGGACTACGGCGTGTCGGTCAACGCGTCGCCCACGTCGGGACTCGTCGCTCACAACGACATCATGTACTTCATCGACCCCTCCGAGCGCCTCCGGTACGAAGCCACCCCGTTTGCCAACGAGAGCTCATCGGGAGCGTTCAGCCTGGCCCCCACCAGCATCGCCCGGTGGGGTGTGGGCATTGCCACCTACGCCGAACAACTGCTGGCGAGCACCCATTGACCGGCACCTCAGGACCGACCACCTCTGCGCCCATGTCCCCCGGGGTGCCCGACCAAAGCAGCCCCTCTCCTTGGTACCGACGCCGGGCCGTTCTCGTGACGATCGGCGTCGTCATCGTCGTCGGCGCCGCCGTCATCAGCGATCTTCCCACCCCGACGTCACGTGCCTCGGACGCCCAAGGTGAGTCCACCGTCATCAGCGAGATCAACGCGGACCTCGCCCCGTGTGTCTTCGCGCTACGCGAGGCCCTGATGCTCTATTCGGACTCTACGGGCAAATTGAGCGCCGCCAACCGCTCGCAGATCCCGGCCCTGCTTCGTGACGACCAGGATGCGTGCTCGTACACCGACGCCAATATCTTCGACCTCTCCGACATCGACATCCCGGGTTCTGCGGCCGGCAAACAGGTAGGCCAAGCTGAGAACACCGTGACCGTGTGGGCCACCTCCGACGCCCTGAGCGCGATCGAGGCCGTGCAGACCCTGACCTCCTCCAACAAGGCCGACGGAAGAGCCCGGGCCGAGCTCCGTGCCGACGAGCGGCTCCTGGCCACCGATCGAGACAAGGCGACCGGCGAGATTGACGCCGCCGGCAAGTTGCTCGGGACGAGGCTTCCAGCCCTCGACGTCTCCACGGAAGTGCTCCCAGGGGTGTCGCGCCCCTAAGGGCCCTCTTGGGCTCCTCGGGGGTCTTTTGCGGCGTCACTGGATCTACGGTCGCACACGTCCTCCGATGGAAGGTGGCCCGTGCGAGCGTTCGCCAGCTGACCACTCCCTGCACTGCGTCGCCCGTCTCGCACCAGGCGATGCAATGCGTCGTCGGGGTCCTCGTCGCTTCGCAGCCAGACGGCGAGGTTGGAGAAGATCACGGGGAGAAACGCGCACAGCGACGTAAACCACAGGATCCCGGTCGTGAGCGACTGGTCAGCCGACAGGCTGAGTTGGTGACCGGCCACGTGGTCGTAGGCTCGGTACACCGACGCGTGCGAAAGTCCCACCAGGTACGCGGTCACCCAGATCGTCCACATCGCGATGGCGGCGACGGCGATGCGGGTCGGTCGGGCCAGGCGGGCCACGAAGGGTGGTGAATCGAGGAGCTCGAGCCACAGGCCGATCCCGCTCGCCACCAGGGTGAGCGCCTCGACCAGCGACAGCCAGCCGTGACGGGCCAAAGCGTCGACGCTGGCCGGAACTCGCCACGCCACCACCACGGCGGTGTCGAGCGCGAGGTACCCGAGGCTGCGCGCCATCTCGGGGTGCCGTCTGCGTCGGGCGGTCACTCGATCAGCAATTCTTGGCCCCTCGAGGACGACGACACCCTCGGTGTCTGTTACGCCCGCTGACCTCGCAGCCAGGCCGAGCCACCGCCACGGGGCGCTCAGCACCACGACGGCTGGGACCCCGATCGCCATGAGTGCGAATTGCAGCGCTTCGAACACCTCGACACGTCTGGCCAGTGTGGAGAGCGGTGGCAGGACTGCGGTGACGAGGAGAACTGCCGCCAACGCCGCCAGGAGCAGACGAGGTCGGTGTGACCCCCCGGCGACCTCAACCCCGTCACCGTCGGGATCGCCGTGGGCTGCTGCAGGGGGCCGTCCGTCCGCGACCCCGGCGTTCACCGGTTCGGACGACGCTGGAAGAATCCCCACAGACACACCGCGAAGAGTGTCCCGATCGGGATGGCAAACGTGAGCACCTGGGCGCCGATAAAGCTGTTAGTCCCGAACATCACCCATCACCTTAGGTCCGGATGCATCCGTCCACCATGGAGATCCGCTTCCTGCGGCCACCCTCACGGCGCAGCCTGTCCCTCATCCGTCCTGGTCAGATGACGTAAAACAGGAGCCAGAAGAACACGTCCACGAGAGCGATGAATCCCCAGAAGTACGAGCATCCCTCGAGGTTGGCCCGAAAGAGGCGGGCGACCGGCAGCTTCGAGTGGGACATCCCACCGTCCTCGGTCACCGCCCGCCGGAGCCGGAACCAGCGAGCCAGCAGCGTTTCAAGCCAGAACACACCTGAGAGAAGCAGGGCGATGTTCATCCCCGCCCATCCGATGAAGCACGAGGCGTACCCGCTCGAGCCGGGGAAGAAGGGGAGCTGGGTCAGTTGCCACACCTGAAGCCCGATGGCGACGAATCCCCCGAGCACGGCGATCCAGCCGGCGACCTCCCAATCCAAGGTGTCACCCCGCCGCAGCCGCATGGTCCCATAGCCGTTCAATAGCGCGCTCGCGAGGACGACGGCAAAGACAGCGCCGCCGATTCCCGTCGGCGCCGTGACCTGGTGAGGTCGCCAGAGGTCCTGGCTGTTGGTCGAACGGAGGTAGAAGTAGGCGAAGGCCAACGATGCGAAGAGGAACGCTCCGATGCCGATCACGAGGCGCCCGCCGGTCCAGATGGCGCCCTCGGCCGACCGCATCTCGTACTCGATCTCTTCGGGCGTTTCGATCAAGGGGAGAGCCTTGGAATCCCTGCCGTCGTGGGTCACGGGTTCGGTGGTCATGCGATCGGTGGCCTCGGGTCGCCAGAACCCTCCTCGCCGGTGGTCTCGTGCGATCCGACCGCGCTCGGCGCACCCGATGAAACGACGCCGGTCAACGCCAGGGTTCGCGGCCCGAGGTCGGCCACGTCCGGGGCATCGACCTCGCCGTAGTGGTACGGGTCGGCCATCACCACCGGGATCCGGGTGAAGTTGTGCTCGGGAACCGGCGTCGGCGTCTGCCACTCGAGGCCCCGCGAGTGCCACGGGTTGGGCGAAGCCGGCTTCGGGTCGATGAACATCGACCACACGAAGTTGACGACGAAGATGATGAACGACGCCCCGAGGAGGAACGCACTGACCGAGGAGAAGTCATTCAGAGCCTGGAGGTTCTTGGCGTATTCGAACACGCGCCGTGGCTGTCCGAGGAGTCCTACGAAGAACAACGGGAAGAACGTGAAGTTGAAGAAGATGAACATCGTCCAGAAGTGCCACTTGCCGAGCCGCTCGCTCATCGTCTTCCCCGTCATCTTCGGGAACCAGTAATAGAGACCGCCGAAGAACGCGAAAACGAGCCCACCCATGATCGTGTAGTGGAAGTGGGCGAGGACGAAGAAGCTCCCGTGGACCGTCACATCCACGGGGACGTCTGACAAGAAGACGCCGGAGATGCCTCCGATAAGGAAATTGAAGAACATGCCGAGCGCGAAGAGCATCGGGACCGCGAAGCGGATCTTCGCCTTCCACAACGTTCCGAGACCCACGAGGAAGATGAAACCCGTCGGTATCGAGATCAGCTCGGTCGTGAGCATGAATAGCGGCCGCATGTCGGGGTTGATCCCGCTCTGGAAGAGGTGGTGTTGCCACACAAAGAACGACAGCAGCGCCACCCCGATCATGCCCGCGGCAGCGATGCGATAACCGAAGAGCGGTTTTCTCGTGAACACGGGCAGGATCTCGGCGACGATCCCGAATCCGGGCAACGCCATGATGTAGACCTCGGGATGCCCGAAGAACCAGAAGAGGTTCTCCCACAGGAACGAGCTCCCCCCGTGCTCGTTGACGTAGAAGGCGGTCTGGGCCGTGCGGTCGAGGACACCGAACAACCCGGCGGCAACGAGAGTCGGCGTGGCCAGCGTCAACAGGGCGGCCGTCGCCAGGATCGACCACACGAAGATCGGCACGCGACCCCAGCTCATGCCCGGGGCCCGGTAGTTGATGATCGTGGCGGCGAGGTTGAACCCTGCGCAGATCATTCCGATCCCGATGACGGCAAAGCCCACCAGATAGGCATCCATGCCCGCCGTGGCCTGTGTCTGCAGCGGCGCGTATCCGGTCCATCCGGTCGAGAAGCCGCCCAGGGGCAGCGCCGTCAGGATCACCAGGTATCCGGCGCCGAACATCCACAACGAGAAAGCCTCGACGCGCGGGAATGCCATGCGTCTCGACCCGATCATGAGAGGGACGAGCCAGTTCCCGAGAGGACCGATGACGATCGACGACGCCATCATCATCATGATCGTCCCGTGCTCGCTCACGACCGAGATGTAGATGCCCGGCCCGAGGAGGTGGTTGGTCGGGCTCAACAGCTCCGTCCGGATGGCCATCGCCAACAGGCCGCCGGTGAAGAAGAACAAGAGCACCACGACCGTGTACTGCAAGCCGATAACCTTGTGGTCAAGAGCGGGGCCGAAGTAGCGGGTCCAACTCTTCGACTGCGCTGGAGGCAGCGGCTCGCGGCCGAAGATCTTGGCCACCGGGTAGTCGAGCATTCCGGCCCCGGCGAGCCAGCCCACCACCCCGATCGAAAGGCCGAGGACGGTGGCGATGTCGTTCTGGCCGTTCCCCACCACGTTCGCGTAGCCACTGGCGATGCTGTTGCCGAGAAAGTGGCCGAGGGCGTACCCGGCCACCGCTCCCACAAGGGCGCGACCCAGGTGCGGGCCGAGCCACCTGGGGAGACGGCGCGACCATGGCGCCGGGGGCGGAGCGTCACCCGCGTAATGGGAGCCGATCGACTCACGCATGTCCGTAGCCATGCCCTCAGTCGTCCTTCCTATTTGCTCGGACTGGTGGCGCCATAGGTCTCCACCTTGCTGTATGGATCGACGTTGTCGGGGTAGTACCCGCCGTCGGCACCGTTCGCATCAGGGACATAGGTGTAGGAGAACGGCGGCAGGAACTTGGTGTTGTTCGCGTTCTGGTGTTCCGTGGACTGGGCCCAGGCGAAGAACTGGGCTTTGGTCAGTACCTTGCCGAAGTTGTACATGGCACCGTGCCACAAGCCACAGAGCTCCGAGCAGCGGACGGTGAACGATCCGAGCTGCTTCGTCGTGGTGTACGCGATGTTGTCCTGGGACGGGTTGGCATCGGCCTTGACGCCGAGCTGATACGCCCAGAAGGAATGGATGACGTCGAGCGACGTCACGTGGAACGCGATGGTCGTGTCCACCGGCACCATCAGCTGCCTGGTCTCGAACCCCCCGAAGGTCGGGTATCGATAGGTCCACTCCCACTGCTGACCGATGACCTGGACCGGAAGGACGTCGTGTGACGCCGGCGTCCAGATCGGGGCCGGACCCTCGCCACCGCCGGCCCCCGCCGGCACGATGAGCTCGATCGTGCCGTAGACGAACACACCGAGCACGATCGCAGTTGTGGTGGCGATCCAGCCCACCTGGATCCCGAGATGACCGCGGGCCTTCGGCCCGCCCTCGGGCTCTGACTCACCATGGCGCGACACGCGCCACACGATGAGAGCGTACGCCCCGTACACCCACACGGCCAGCATCACCGGCAGCGCGATCAGGATCAGGACGGTGAAGTCGAACTGTTGGCCGCTCGCCGACGACGACATGGCTCCCGGGGGCACGTGAGGGCCGACGGCGAAGTAGAAGACGAGGTCGAGCACGACGGAAAGGACCGCCCAGATGGCGATCATGCGGCGGAAATGGTGGGTCTCAGCGCCGTCGCTCATGCCACCACCTTGAGAAACCCGCCCATGTACCCGATCGTCGACATGGGACCGCCATTGCCGTAGAGGTAGCCGAGACCGCACGGGACGAAGCATTGCCACGGGTACTGGCCCGGGCCCGGGGACATGAAGGAGAACTTGACCACGTTGTGAGGCGACTTTGTGGTGCATGGCGCCACTGCGCAAAGGTTGGCGTTCCCATTGTCGGCATAGAGCGGCACACTGATCCCCAAGGTGGGAATGGAGAAGGTGTGCCCCACGCCGTTGCCGGAGTTGGAGTCGATGACCCGGAAGTTCTTCCCATTCAGATTGGCGTCGTCCCCGATCGTGCCGATCACCTTGCCGATCTGCTGATTGCGCAAGGGGGAACCGCCGTCGTATTGGTAGACCGTCATATTGATCCTGGTGTGGGCCGGAAGGTCCCACAAGGTGGTGTGGACCCACTGCCCACTCGGAGTCTCAGTGAGGTACGACACCCAGGTGGGATGGGGACCGAAGCCGATCGAACCGACAGTCTGCACGGTGAGGTTGACAGGTGTACCCGGCTGGTGCCCAGCCGTAAAGTCAACGGTGGGGGGTGACGATCGGACGAACGCCATAGCCGTGAAAACCGCGAGCCCCGCGGCAACTGCAAAAAGCGCGCCGACAATGGCGAGTCGCGCCCCGCGTGCCACGCTCAGCGCCTCAATACCCCGACAGCCGCAGCCACGTCCATAGCGTCCCCTCAGCCACTCTCTGTCGACGACGAATTGCACATGCCTTTGCCAGCTCAAGAGCATGCCGTCTCGCGGCTCGACGTTAGGCCCGGTACCGTCCCTCGTCAACGATCTTCGGCGGGGGCAACCCTGAACTCGGGAGGCGGTGCACCACGCGCTCGAGCACGTTCGACAACCCGCCTTCCTCCGCCGTGGCCCGGCGCATCACCACTATCAGTGCTGGGACCGCCCAGAAATCGCCGCACACCCACAAGATGGCCGCCCCGATCTGCTGGTCGGCGAACGGCGGCAGCGTGACCCCCGGGACGTGGGCGTAGACGGAATACCACGACGAGCTGGTGAAAATGCTCAGGGACATGGCCAGCACGAACATCACGATGTTCGTGGCGATGATCGATCCTCCCTGGAACACGAACGAAGCTCGGGGCCGGATCGGGTGCGATGGGATGATCTGGAGCCAGAACAGGACGCCGGTGAGGAGAAAACTGCCGTGCATGAGCCAGATGTGCGCCAGCCGGTGCTCCTCGGAGAAGTCGAACAGGACGGGAAGGTGCCAGAGCACCATCACGGCGTTGAAGGAGATCGAGCGCGGTCCAAGGGTTCATGACCGCCCGTCCGATGACACGGAGCGGCCGCGCCCAGGTGCCGAGAAGCACGGCCCGCCCCAGGCGGCGGCGGGTCCCCACCGGCAGCGCGAACAACAGGGGGATCCACGGGGCCCCGACCACGATCAGAATCGGGGCGTAGAACGAGATGAGGATGTGCTCAATCATGTGGACGAAGAAGTAGTCGTCCGACCAGTAGTCGATAGGGGACTCGACCGCCACCAGAAGGCACCCCAGACCAGCGTAGAAAGCGAGCGAGCGCAGGCGGCGCCGCGTCGTCCGCCTGGGATCTGAGCGGGCCCGCAACCGTCCCAGCCCCACTTCATGGGCGAGCACGACCACGATGACCACGATGAGGAACGGGTCGAACGACCAGTGCCGCGTCAGGTACGACATCATCCGCCCTTGCGGTTTACGACCCAGCGCGTCAGAACGATCACGATGAAGAGCCAAACTGGATCGGCACCTGCACGGTAGCGATCTTTGTCCATGTGCCCATCGGCGCGTCGAGTCGCCAATCTGTGAGAAGGGTCGATGTGACGGCGAGCGCGTCCACCTCGCCGCCGGCCCCCTCAGCCACCGTCTTGCTCCGAGCAGGAGGGGCTGGCTGCGTGTGCCAAGGACCTCCGGGGTCCGTCTCGGTGTCAAGCACCAACTTCCCACGCGATCCGGTGCTGAGCACCACGAAACCTCCCCCAGGTTCGATGCTCGTGGACACGATGCGGACGTTCGGGCCCAACAGCAGAGGCACCGAACGTGTCCATGCCCCGTCCGCGGAGCTTGCCACCCCGATCAGGCTCGTCTTGGGCTCGTCGCCCACCGCCACCAGCCCGTTCGCCGTCCCGTTGATGTCGACGAGTCGTAGCACCTTCGTCGGAGCCGACTCCGTCCGGCCCGACAACCGCGGCCCTACCAACCGCCACGCACGGTCGACCAGCCCGAAGATGCCCACGATCCCTGACGACGAGCATGTGGACCCCACGAGGGGCCCCTTGATGGCGTCGAAGGCGACCGCCGTCAGGGCGCCGACACCACATGACCGGCCCGCCGACGAGGAGGCGATCGCGTCTCTGCCGGCAAGCTTCCACCCGATCGAGGAGTTCCCGGTACTCTCGAGAACCTCACCCCCCCCGTTGCGCACCAGGGCGACCGAGCCCGAAACCGAGCTCCTGCTGGCGGACAGGGCGTCGGGCACGGCGGCAAGACCTCCCTCGACAAGGCCCGTGGACCACGAGCCGCCATCGTCCATACTCAGGGCCAGTGGTGAGAAGACCAACGCCTGGCTCGGCTCGAAGCCCACGAGTAGCGAGGCGACGGTTCCCCGGCTCGGATCGGGACCTGCGCTCACCACCACCCCACCGTTGTCGGCGACCCCGGGCGGGGTCACGGGCGTCCACTTGGAGGTCGTGTCGGAACGAAAGAAGACCTCCCAGAACGTATTCTGCGGGTCACTGAGCTCGCCCATGGGCACGACGGCCACCGTGCCTGTCCCGGTGGCGAGCGTGGTGTCGAGCGGCACCGTGAGCGACGGCGGCGCAGGGCGAGCAGACGCGTCGACACGGGGGCTCGAGCTCGTGCATCCGACCAGGCCCACGGCCGCAACCAGGAGAACGGTCGCACCGGTCGAGCGTGCGGGGCCGACCCTTCCCCGCCTCATGAATGGATGACCCGCTCGAGCGCGTTGGCCAGGTTCACCGAGAACGACGACGATGACGCCGAACCTTCGCCCGGCTCAACGCTGAGCACCTCCCGCGTGTGGCCGCGGGCGTCGATCAGATAGGCGAGATCGCTGTGGGCCACCATCGCACCCGCCGGCAGGACATCCGCCACGATCCCATAGCGCTGCCAAAGCGCATCGAGCGAGGAGATCGACCCTGTCAGGTACAGCCAGTTCTGCATGTGGTCGAGGCCTTCTTGCCGGTCGAACGCGTCCGTGAAGGTCCTAGCCCGGTAGATCGGATTGGCCACGACGCCGACGAACACCACCCGGCGCGATGCGGTCCCGAGCAGGGTGTTCGCACGGCGGAATTCCTGGGCGATCACCGGACAATCCGATGTGCACACAGGATCGAGGAACGTGAGCGCCACCGTCCGGCCCCGGAGGTCACGCAGCGACACGGGTCGACCCACCTGGTCGACGAGGCGGAATGCCGGCGCCGGAGTGTCGACGAGGTTCGGCGTGCCGTCGACCGCAACGGCCAGGATGGGATCGGCGTTGGGGTTCATCGAGGCCGCAGCCATTGGCACCGTCCCGACGAGCACGACGGCGATCGCCCCTATCGCGGCCAGCGTTCGAGCCAGGTACGTGGGCACCACCCGGTCCCACCATGGTTCCGGCTCGAGAGCACCTCGGGGTCTTGGGATCGAGCTGCTCTCGGCTTCGCCAGACGCATCGGAGGGAGCACCCTCGGGCCGCGGAGCCAGCACCACCGGCACTCTCACGATAGCCAGGTATCCCGAGACCACGATGAGCACCATCGGCACCATGCTGTTCGGATCGGTCCCCACGCCCCCCAGGACCCCCAGGTCCTGGACGAGGACCCAGACGCCCGCGCACAAGACGACAGCGATGACCAAGGCCGAGCGGACAACCCGTTGTTTGGCGGTGCACAACGCGATCCCGATCACCGCCAGCAGGACCACGACGACCAGGTTCACCCCCCACCCGTGCGAAGCGTCAAACCTCTCGAACCCTCGGACGGTCGCCGACAACACGCCGGGCTGATCGGTCTGGGCCATCTGCCGCACCATGCTGGTGAGCGTGCCCTGGCTCGACCCTCGCACCGAACCCTGCCAATAGCCCCGCCCGGGCCACGCTTGGAGAACCGCCATGCCGAGGAGGAACACGCCCGACACGCGCAGGATCAGGCGGCCGAGCCTCGGGCTCGACCACGATTGCTCGGGCAACGCCACCAGGGCTCCTCCCGCGCAATAGAAGAGGACCGCTCCGGGTGTGCCCAAGAGCCAGGAGGCGCCCTGGCCGAAGATCCCACCGAACCCTTCGCCGAACACCCAGACGACAAGTCCCCATGCGACCGCCGTCATGCCGGCGAGCCGAGACCATCGGCCCCGGGGAGCCAGGACCAACAACGCTCCTATGCCGAGCTGGATCCACACAGCCGACGCCGCCGCTTGGACAGGATGATCCGTCCAGATCTTCACAGCGACATGCACGACATGTTTGACCCATCCCGGCGAGGAACTCGCCGAGGGTTGCAAGACGCTGCCCGGCAGGCCGAGCGGCATGGCCGACTGGAGCTGCAGCAGCCCGTCCAAGATCCAGAGCAGCCCGAACCCGATCCGAAGAACGCGACGAGCGACGGGCTCACCCGGCCCGACGGCCCTCGCCGGCATCGTCCCGACCCAGCCTGTCCGAGCAGCACGCCGGTACTGGGTGGTCCGCAGGATGTTCCACGCCAACGACAAGATGACCAGGATCAAACCGATCAGGAACAGTTGGTGGAGCAGGGCAGCGTGGAATGCTGACACCACCACCGAGTTCCCCGTCTGGAGGTAGGTGCCCATCCCCGGCATTGAGCGCCCCCATGCCCCGCAGGACCGAATGCCGATCCCTTGCCCTGAGCGCATCATTGCAGATCCCAGCGTCACGAGAGACGCGGGTAGGTGCTCTCCTCGAGGTTGAATTCCCGCGTGGGATCGGCGTCAACCGACGGTTTCGTCCCGACCAGCGGCAAACCCGTCCGCCGCATTGACCTGCCGACGTCGGCGTCGTCGCCCTCCGACAGCACTCGCTCGAATGCGGGCCGGGCGGCACGCTGGGCCGCCAGGGCGAGATCGGCAGGCGTGAAGCCCTCAGTTCGCGCCGCCACGTCCTGGGGGTCGCACGCGGGCAGGAACTCCGCCGTCAGCTCGGCCCGGCAATTGGTCGCTCCGGGAATTCGATCGGGTACTGGCCTCCAGTGAGCGCTCAAGGACGCACGCATACCCGGCAGGGATAGGCGACGCCTCCCTTGGTGATCCAAGGCCGTGACGGACCGTGCGGTTAGCAGCGGGGTTTCAAGACCCAGGCTGGATCGCGGTATCGCGTGTCCGTTCGACGGGAGCACCAGGAACTCACACGAGGGCGGTGGTTCCCAGAAGCTCGCCCCACCCAGACTTCCACGAGGCGGTGGCGTGGCGCGACTCGGGCCGCTACATCTCCGAAGGTGGAGAAGAGGTGGAGGGGCTAGCCCGCTGACCGCTGGGCGCTCGGAGAGGGAAGGGACGCTTCAGGCGTACCTGGCCCGGTGCCCGCGATCAGTGTCGGCGAGGTGGTCTTCCACGGCAAAGAGCTGCCATCGACCCCCGACCCCCCGCAGCTCGTGCTCACCTCGGTCCCGGTCTTTCAGGTTCGCCGGAGGGTTTGAATACAGTCCCATGCTCTCCGCCACTCCCTCCGCTGCCACACCGCTGGAGGGGCGCGCCGACCCCGCCAATGACCCGCCTCCGGTAAATGCCAGTTTCCCTTCAGGTCGGCTCGAACCCCCTTCAGGCATGATGAACCCGATGCGGGACCCGTTCCGGAGGGTGAGGATTGGCTTGGGCGCCATGGCGCTCGTGGTCGTGGTGGGCACCAGCGGATATCTTGCGCTCGGATTTGGCCTCCTTGACGCCGTGTACCAGACCGTCACGACGGTTACCACGGTGGGGTTCAACTCGCCGCACCCGCTCGGGGTAGGAACCAAGGTCTTCACCGTCATCCTGATCCTGGTGGGCGTGGGCACGGCGCTCTACACGTTTTCGGCCGTGCTCGAGGTGCTCATCGAGGGCCATATGCGAGACCTCGTGAGGAGGCGCAAGATGGAGCGCGACATCGCCAGAATGTCCGGACACGTGATCGTCTGCGGTTGGGGACGGGTCGGGCGTGAGGTGGCACAGTTCTTGACGAGCGCGGGCAAGCAGGTCGTGGTGGTCGACCGAGTATCTGAGCGGTTGAGCGAGGTGCCTTACGCCTCGGTGCACGGTGACGTGACCGACGACGAGACTCTTCACCAGGCTGGCATCGAACGGGCCGCCACGCTGGTGGCTGCACTCGACACCGACTCGGACAACCTCTATGTGACGGTAGCCGGAAAGTCGATGCGCCCCGACCTCCAGATCATCGCCCGGGCCCGCAACGAGTCGTCAGAGCCGAAACTTCGGCGCGCCGGCGCCGATCGGGTGGTCAACCCTCAGCAGCTTGGCGGCGACCGCATGGCGTCGTTCGTGACCCAGCCCCATGTGGTCGACTTCGTCGACATCGTCATGCACGACGGCACGCTCGAGTTCCGGCTGGAAGAACTGGCGGTGTCCGCCTCCTCGCCGCTGTCGGGTGGAACCCTGCGATCAGCCCAGATACGCGACCGCACGGGGGCCTTGGTGCTGGCCATCCGCCGCCCTGACGGGGCCTTCGTCACCAATCCATCGCCCGAAGACGTGATCAAGGCGGGTGACGTCTTGATAAGCGTGGGCACGGCCGAACAGCTCGGAGCGCTCGCGCAGTTCGCAGCCCGTCCCTGAGGCCCAGGCCATCTGATTCCTTGGCGTCGCCAAGACATCGGCCGCCGACTTGCGTGATGCCGGGCCGGACACGATTCGCCGGAAGGCCAGGGCCCCCCAGGGCGCGATCCCGCCCTTGTCACTAACCTAACCGCCATGGCCTTGTTCCTTGATCGACACAAGGCGCCTGGCGCGACGGCCGCCGACATCGCCGCCGCGCACGAACTCGATCTTGCCGTTCAGGACAAGTACCAGGTCCGGTACGTCACCTATTGGTTCGATGACGAGGAAGGGACGGTCTTTTGTCTCGCCGAGGGACCTGACCGAGAGTCCTTGGAAACCGTGCACCGGGAAGCACATGGCCTGGTGGCTGACAACATCATCGAAGTGGGCGACGGGCCCATCAATGCCTTTCTTGGCGCCATCCCCCGACACCCGGCCGGAGAGGCGTATGTCGAGTCTCCAGTACGGGTAATCCTGTTCACCGATCTGTGTGACTCGACGCAGCAGACGCAAGAACTGGGGGACGATGGATACATGCTGCTTCTTCGCCAGCACGACGAGATCGTGCGCGCCGCGCTGCACAAGCAGGGGGGACGCGAGGTGAAGCACACGGGTGATGGAATCATGGCCTCGTTCACCTCGGTGTCGGCCGCCGTCGAGTCCGGCATCGACGTTCAGCGCGCTCTTCATCACCGGAACCAAGGTGCCGAGCGCCCCATCCACCTCCAAATTGGCATCAGCGTCGGGGAGCCTGTGACCGAGCGAGGCGACTTGTTCGGGGCCGCGGTTCAACTGTCGGCACGTCTGTGCGGAGCGGCAACCCCCGGTGGTATCGCCGTCTCGACCGCCGTGCGGGAGCTCTGTGTCGGAAAGCGCTTTGGCTTCGATTCCAAGGGCGCGTTCGATCTCAAGGGGTTTGCCGAGCCCGTGCCCGTTTTCGAGGTGCGCCTCCCCGCTGACTAGATGCGTGACCCCGCCGAGCCGAGCCTCGTTTCGTCCTGCTCGATGGCGGTGCTCCGGCCGGATCGATCGGGCCGCACGCCACGTGTCGCGGGCGCCCCGGAGAAACGCTTGACCTCATGCGTCGCGGGACGGAAAGCTTCGGAGTGGCGTCGACTTCGGCGGCGACCCTTGGAGGAACGATGGAATCAGCTACTCGGTTCAACCGGGTCGAGACGGTTCTTCGCGACCGCGGCGCCGAGGACATCGACCACCCCGGCGGCAACCTCTTCGACCACGTCAGACGTGTGGCGAGGCTCCTCCATGCGTGGGGAGCCGACGACGAGGTCCAGCTCACCGGTATGAGCCACGCCTGTTACGGGACTGACGGCTTCGCATCTCCCCTATTGGGTCTCGAGGAGCGGGCCTTCCTGGCCGAGATCATCGGAGACCGGACCGAACGGTGCGTGTATCTCTACGCGTGTTGCGACCGACGGGTTGTCTATCCGAATCTCACATACCCAGGACCGCTTCTGTTCAAAGATCGCTTCACGGGAAGTTCCTTCGAGGTGGAAGAGCGAGATGCCCAGGTGTTTGTGGAGCTCACCGCCGCCAACGAACTCGATCTCGTCATGGAGAACCCGCGTGTCGCCAGCCAATGGGGACCCCGGTTGTTCAACCTGCTGGCGGGTGCGAAGGACCGTCTCAGCGAATCGGCTTGAAGCTGCTGCACCGAGAGCCTGAGAAGACCGTAGGTCGTCGAAGGAGTGGAGAATGGCACGGGTCGACTACGACCGGCACGCCGAGGAGTATCAAATCGGCAGGCAAGTCCCCCTGGAGAGGTTTGCCGCCTGGGCAGACGCCATCGGGACGTATGTGTCGAACACTGAAGCTCCGATCCTCGACCTGGGGGCGGGCACCGGAATCTGGATGCACGCCTTTGCCACCTGGTTCGACCAGCCCGTGATCGGGGTCGAGCCGTCGAAGGGGATGCGCCGGGTCGCATGTGCCGAGGGACTCGAGCCCGACACGTGGCTTGTGGCGGGCCGAGCCGAGGCTCTTCCCCTCGCGCCCCACTCGTGCTCGATGGCCTGGCTTTCCACCGTGGTGCACCACTTGGATGACCTGCGAATGTGCGCACGCGAATTGCGGCGTGTGCTGTCCCCAGGCGGTCCGGTACTCATCCGCAACTCCTTCCCCCACCGGCACGACGAGGTCATGTTGTTTCACTTATTCGAGGCGGCACGGCACGTGGCGAACACGTTTCCGAGTGTCGAGGAGGTCGCCGAGGCCTTCGCCACGGCCGATTTCGAGACGCGTGCCCTCATGCGCGTCCGGGAACCGGCTTTCCCCAACCTCCAGGCCATCCGTGATTGGGCCATGTCCATGCGTCACACGGACTCAGTCCTTGCCCCGCTCTCCGATGACGAGTTCGCTCAGGGGCTCAGAGCGATCGACGTGGCGATCGCCGAGGGCGTGGCTCCGATCCCCATCGGTTTGGACCTGTTGGTCTTGGCTTGAGCCGACGACGCTGGGTCGAAAGGATCGACGATTCTTCGCCTCAGGGTGATGCCACGGAGTCTTTGCCGGCAGACCTCGTCCGAGTCCGGCCTGGGGGCAAACATGGGCGTAGTACAGAGGAGCCTCAGCGGGGCCAAAGTCTTTGGCGCGGCATTGCCCGCCTGGCGCAAATAGTTGATGGCCTTAGCTGCGCCCATTGGCTGCATGGCATTGATCCAATGCGAGGGCCAGTTTCTGCGACCCGCCTCGGGGGGCAATCCCCGCACAGTTCTTAGGATGAAGAATCTCGCGTCATTAACCTCTTACAAACCGAGGTCTGGTCCTCGATTCTGCTCGATGCTGCGGGCAATTTCTGGGTTCCGCTCGAGCCAGCGTTCGATAGCCAGTCCCAGCTTGGGAACATCATCCCTGAGGGTCTCGCACACGATGTTGTAGTCCACTGCGTGGTACACGTGGTCGACGACGATACGCATCCCTCGCACGTTGTCCCACGGAACTTCCGGAGTGTCGACCACAACCTCATCTGGCCGCTTTGATGCGACATCTCCGATTCGGCCGATTACCGCCTCTCCTGCGAGGCGCAATGGACGTTCAGTCGCCCATCGGGCTCTACCGAGAGCGACGAGCTCGCGAGCTGAATCCACCGCCTCATCCAAATTCGCCAAAAGGTCAGCCAAATTACGTCGTGCGGTCAAAGCTCGACGGCCTCACGGATGATCGACTGGTGGCGCGGCCGGAGACCGGCCGCAGATACGACCTCGACCTCCACGCCAAGCAGCGAGCGCAGGTCGCGAACAAGCGCCACTTGGTCGATGGCGGATGCACCAGGGGCAAATTTGACGAAGAAGTCGACATCACTTTGCCGTCCAGCGTCACCTCGAACGATTGAACCGAACAAGCGAACCCGGGCAACCTTGTGCTCGCGAGCGACCGCCAGAATCCGATCGCGCTCAGCACGTAAGTCGTCGATCGTCAAGGCAGCCATACATTTTATGTTACCCAGCTCGGTCCCGAAGGCGAGGGTCCTATGGAGTCGCCTTGGCTCTCCGGGATCGCCGGCCGAAGACAATCCCGGGCGGCGTTATTGGACCAATTCCGCGGACCCTGCAACCGTCACCCCAGTCTTAGGTCGGGCGGGACAGTCAGTTGCACACTTCCTCCGAGTAGAGCGAAGGCTAGGGGATCAGTGTCGTCGGGCAACCAGTCGGTCGCGGTCGTCACCCCAACGCCGGTCGGGTTGCCGCGTCCCAGGGGCACGCGAGGAGGCCAAGGTGCTCACCGCCAATCCGGAGATCACACCCGCGCCGGTCGACACCGTCCGCTTGATGAAACCGCCTGAACATGCCGGATATCGGGACACCGAGGCCGTCTAGCCAGCCCAGTCGGTACCCGCTGCGCTCTTTCAACTCGGGGAGGCCTTTAAACTGTACTGCATGCCCGGGAGGAGGCCGACTGAGGAAGATGGGCATGAGGCGATGCGATTGCTTCTAATCGGACTCGAGCAGGGTCTCGACGTCCAGGACTTGGCCTTCTCCATCGAACCTCTACACCCCCGCGACAACACCTTCCCCGGGGAGGTCTTCATGGACGTCGCGGTCCACGCGTTGGACCTGGCCCACGCCGAGCAGCGAGCGCTGCCATACGACGAGCTCGTCAGCAGCCATCTGACGGAATGCGAATTCCGCGGCCGGCGAGCCCAGAAGATCAAGTTCGCCATTCTTGCCATCGGCGCCGTCCGGGGCGGCATCGATCCTGATCTCCTCGACGAGGTCATCTGGTGGCGAACCGACGATTTCTGGTTCTACGCCCTCGCCGGATCCGTGGCCGTCGCCCGGGCCTGTGCGGACAAGCGGTCGCTTCCGATGGCCGAATTCGTCGGCGAGCTCGCCCACGGTCTGGACGTGGATCTCACCGCCGTCACGCAATGATCCTTCGGTGCACATCCAGGATGCTCGATGTGATCGGCGGAAAGCCCGCGCTCGTTGACGTCGAGCCGAACGACGACGACTGGTACGCCAACGTCGTGTACATCGATGGCAAGAAGTGCGTACTCCTCGTTTACGCCGGAACGCTTTTCTCGAGTATGACGTTGAACGTGGGCGTCGGGCTCCTGAGACCGATCGGAGGGTACGTCTTCAGTCAAATCGTCCGGGCCCTGGAGAGCGAGGGCCTTCCGCCAGATGCCCTGGGTTTCGTGGAGTACAAGGCGGTCCGTCTGGCCAGGACTCTCAGTCGAAGCGTGTTGGGGTCGATGAACGACATGGTGGACATGGCTCGCCACGTCATCCGCAGCGATAGTGGACTCGAGCGGTGCGACATCACAGCGCTGAACCACTTGTTGCACAGCACGCCGAACGGGGCCCGAGGATTCGCGACGCCGCTGGAGCTCGTGCGCGACGGCCTGGCGCGGCGTCCCACCTGAAAAGCCTTGGATAAGTCCACTCGGGCCTCACTCAGGCCACTCATGCCGTCTGCATACAATCGCAGCAAGGCTCTTGAAAAGCCTCGGCCCGAAAAACGCTGTGGGTTTCGAATCCCACTCCTTTGTGGCCAATGCATCAACCCTTGGCCCGCAGGCCCCTGATTGGATGTATTGCGCGATCTCACCCGCAGCCCCGACAGGGCAAGCTGGGCCGATACGTGCTCAATGAAAGGATGTGAGCCCGATGAAGACAATGACATGCAAGCAACTGGGTGGGCCGTGCGATCTCGCACTCCATGGAGATACGGCCGATGAGGTCATCAAAGCGCAGGATGCCCACTTGAAGGAAACGGTCGCCGGAGGTGACGACGCGCATAAGAGCGCCTTGAAGAGCATGAAAGGGCGATGGAGGCACCCCATATCCGGAATGGGGTGGTACAAGGACGTCAAGCGCGATTTCGCTGCTCTCCCCGAAGACTGAAGACCGATCAGCGGCTCGGATGCAACCTCTTCTGTCACGCCGCGCCGCGCCGCCCAACGTTCGGTGGTGCGCGCATCGGCGTGCTCGACTGGCGGCCTTCTACCCAGGTAGGGCGGCTCCGGTCTCGAGCAAGGACTTCAGGCTGGCGAGAACGGCAGGCCAGCCCGTGGAGACGCCCTCGAGGACACCACTCCCGGGCGTGAAGCCGTCGTGAACGACCGTGAGCTTCACGACACCCCGCCCGGCGTCCTCGATGTCGAAGGCGACCTTGGAGCGAGGCTCGGCCCGCCACGCCGCGGCGGTGGCGTCATCGAAGTTGTGCTGGGCGGCCCACTCGGGCGTGAAGGTGTGCCAGGTGTAGGCCAGCCGGCGGTACGGATCGGACTCGAGGATCACCTGCTCGGGGTCGCTGATGACGAGCCCGGTCTTGTCGAAGGTCAGGTCGTAGCTCGAGCCCTTCTGCCAGTCCGAAGAGAACGAGGTCCCCCCCGACGCCGGGTTGCGCCAGTAGCGCGTGGTGAAGGCGGGGTCGGTCAGGCCATGCCAGACCCGTTCCGGCGTGGCCTGGATGTACGTGGTGTAGACGAAGGTCGTCTGGTCGCTCGTGTGGTCCATTGGGGTCGTGGCCTCCAGTGCCGTCTTGAGATCGGACAGGGCCTCGGCCCGCGCCCGGTCGTAGGTGTGGATCCAGCGGTCGGCGATGTCGTTGATGGGAGCTGCATTCAGGTAGTGCAGGCGCTCCCTCCCCCGCCGCAGCGTGGTGATGAGCCCGGCCGCCTCGAGGACGTCCAGATGCTTGGTCACCGATTGTCGGGCCATGCCCATGTCCACGCACAGCTCGGACAGGGTGAGCCCGTTGCGCTCGTTGAGCCGGTCCAGCAAGCGGCGCCGGCCGGGGTCGCCGAGTGCCTTGAAGACCGCATCCATCTCTCGCATCGTGATCCGCTGTCAGGTTGATGCAGCCATCTGGCTGCCTTTGAACCTTATGCAGCCTTTCAGCTGCATGTCAAGGGGCGATCCCCGGTCCGGAACCGTGGTGAGGCCGCCCGAACCCGAGGTGAATCAAGGGCGTCAGCAGCCGATGCGGTAGTGGAGGTGGACGACTCCATTCTCGAAGCGGGGCAGGCACAGCAGCTCGAGGTCGGAACGGAATCGGTCGGGAAGCGCAGGCGTGCCACCCCCGAGCGTGACGGGGGTGACGAACAGGTGGATCTCGTCCACCAAACCGGCCGCCATGGCCTGACGCGCGAGATCCGGGCCCCCGACCGACAGGTCATGGCCCGCGGTCTCCTTCATCTGCCGCACGGCCGCCGGTTCGAACGCGCGCTCGATCCGCTGTCCGAGTGCTGGACGCCGCTTGCAGCGTCCTCGTGTACACGACCTTGGTCGCGGCTCGCCATATCCCGGCGTAGTCCCGGACCGACGGCGGCTGGTCCTCGGCCACGTCGAACGTCTCCCAGTAGACCATCGTCTCGTACATCCTGCGCCCGTAGAGATAGGTGCCGAAACCTCGCTCGAGCTCGTTGATGAACGTCAACACTTCGGGGTCCGGAGCACTCCAGTCGATGTTGCCGGTGTCGTCCGTGGTGTGGCCGTCGAGCGACGTGATCGCCGAGTACACCAACTTCGCCACGGCGGTCACTGTAGCGGCGCGGTGATCGGGGCCCGGCCGGCGCTCATCACACGTCGACACCGCGCACCGCAGACAGCGCACCGGCCGCCATCTTTCTGCGGTCACCGGCGGGTGCCACGATGGGGGAGTGCCGAGCCGCGCCGGATCCGACGTCCCCCCGGAGGTGATCGACGCCTTTCGCTTCGACGGCGACGCCGTGGGAGCACAGCCGGTGCCCGGGGGGCACATCCACCGGAACATCCTTCTGACCTGCACCGGTGGGCGCTATGTCCTGCAGCGGCTCAACGACCGGGTCTTCCCCGACATCGACGCCGTGCTGGGCAATGTGGAGCGGATCGTGGCACATCTCGCGGCGCGTGGCGCGAGTGCGCCGGTGTTGGTCGACGCTCGGGGCGGCGGTCGCTCGTTTCGCGACGCGACCGGCTCGACGTGGCGGGCCTTCCACTACCTGGAGGGCACGGTCGGACGGACCACGCCGGCGGGCCCGTCCGACGCATTCGAGACCGGGCGCGCCTTCGCCCTCTATCTCGTGGCAATGGCGGAATTCCCCGGGCCTCCGCCGGCACGCACCATCGACCGGTTCCATGACCTCGAGCACCGCCTCGCCAACCTCGACGCCGCCGGCGCCGCCGACCCGGTCGGGCGCCGGGCCCAGGTGCACGCCGAGCTCGACCGGGCCCGCACCCTCGGTCGCCACGTCGCCGTTGCACTCGCCACGGCCGCAACGTCCCCGGTGCGCATCGTCCACAACGACGCCAAGCTGTCCAATGTCCGATTCGACGCCGACAGCGGAGAGGCGCGCTGTGTGGTCGACTTCGACACCACCATGGCGGGTCACGTGCGCCACGACGTGGGCGAGCTCGTGCGCACGACCACCACTCACGCGCCCGAGGACGCTCGAGAAGTCGCAGTCGTGCACTTCGATCTGGAGCTTCTCGACGCTGTGGTCACCGGCTACTTCGCGGCCCGCCCCGATCTCACGCCCGACGAGATCGATTCCCTGGCCCTCGGCGGACCCGAGATGGCCGTCGAGAACGCGCTGCGTTTCCTGACCGACCATCTCGTCGGCGACCGCTACTTCGCCGTCGACCGCCCGGGCCACAACCTCGAGCGCGGCCGCGCCCAACTACGGTTGACCGAGCTGATGCTCGAGGCCCACGCTGAATCCGTCGCCTGTTTCGCCCGCGCCGCGCGAACCGCGCCAAGCAGGCCGCCCGAAGCCCCGACGTCGGAGGCTTCGCGATGAGCGTCACGTTGCCCCTCGTCGGCCCCGAGTCGGTCGACGCCATCGCGGCGCTCTGCGCCCGCTCCATACCCAGGGCACCCTCGGTCGACGAGTTGTCGCGCACCCTGTTCGCCGAGGACCAGCCGGCCGTGGTGCGGTTCGATCCCGAGCTCGGCGTCGTCGCCGTCGTGCGCGACGAGCACGAGGGACACATCCGACTCCTCGTGCTCGACCCTGCACGCCGAGGTCGCGGGCGGGGCCACGACCTCCTCCGGGCCGCCGAAGACGACCTCGAAGGTGCGCGGGTGATCACGGTGGGCGCCGACCCCCCGTACTTCTTGTTCCCGGGAGTCCCCGTCGAGGAGACCGCACTGTGCTGTCTGCTCGAGCGCCACCACTACGCCCGCGAGGAGACCAACTACAACATCGACATCGAGCTCGGGGCCCTGCCACCGGACCCCGGGGTCGCCGTCGAGCCACGCGCCGAGGACCGACCCGAGCTCGACCGGTGGATGGTCCGGCACTGGCCCAACTGGCAGGGGGAGGTCATGCGGGCCTTCGACCGAGGATCGTTGGTCTTGGGTCGCGACGGCAGCGACATCACTGGGTTCTGCGCCTACGACGTCAACAGGGCGGGCACCCTGGGCCCCGTCGCGTCGCGACCCGACCTCATCGGCCGGGGTGTGGGGGCGCCTCTGCTCGTATGTGCCCTCCATCGTCTGCGGGCCTCGGGCCGCGACCGCGTCGAGGTGCTGTGGGTCGGGCCCATGGTCCCCTACGCCCGGCTCGGCGGACGCGTCAGTCGGCTGTTCTTCGTCTACCGCCTGCGGCGTGCAGCGCCTTGAGCAGGGTGAGGACGTCGCTCCGCCCCACCTCACTTGATCGGGTGCAGGCGAACCAGGGCTCTTCGGAGGTCAGGTGGGACACCGCGAACAGCTCCACGACGTGTCCGTGTGCCAGGGACTCCGCACACACGAACTCGGGGAGCAGGCTGACACCGAGGCCGAGCTCCACGGCCTTGAGCACGGTGCGCAGGTCGGGGGCGACGAGGCGCAGGCGGCCCGAGAACGGCTGCCCGAGAGCCGACTGCCAGAACCGACGGGTGCGAGGCAGCTCCAGGCTGTAGGAGACCCACGACCGACCGCGGAGCCACGTCCCCACCTGCTTCAGTGAGGACAACGGCGACGAGGGGGCGGCCCCGGACGCCGCCACGAGGACGAAGCGATTGTGGCCCACCGTCGTGGCGGCGATGCTGCGTCGAGGTGGCGTCGAGGTGGTCACCACGATGTCCAGGTCCCCCCGCTCGAGCTGTGCGAACAGGTCCGCGTCGCGTCCGAACGTCGCCGTCACGGCGACGTCGAGTCCCACGAGCCGCCCGAGCACCACGGCCGAGAAGAACTCGGGGCTCGAACCGAGGCGCACCGGAGGCTCCGGCAGGCGCAGGGCCCCGGCACCGAGGTCGCGCAACACCGTCTCCAACCCGTCGAGCGGCTCGGCCACCCGGGCGTAGAGCTCGCGGCCCTGCTGGGTCGGTTCCATGCCGCCGGGCGTCCGCACGAACAGCGGCCCCCCGAGGGAGCCTTCCAGCGCCGCGAGGTGTTGGCTCGCGGCGGGCTGGGTCAGGCCGCGGTGCTGCGCCCCGGCCGTGACCGATCCGCTGCGGTAGACGGCCAGAAAGGTACGGAGCCAGTCGGCACGAGCCATAAGGAAATCTTATTCAACCGATCATCAATACTGCTTTGCTTATCTCGGTGATGGGCCTGACACTGGGAAGATGCCTGACGTCGCCCCCGCCTACCTCCACGGCCATCACGAAAGCGTCCTCCGGTCGCATCGCTGGCGCACCGCCGAGAATTCCGCCGCCCACCTGATCCCGCACCTCGGCGAGGGCACGCGGTTGCTCGACGTCGGCTGTGGCCCGGGCACGATCACGGCGGGGCTCGCCCGCTACGTGGGCACGGGGCACGTGCTCGGGATCGACGCCGCCGAGGCGGTCCTCGCTGACGCCCGGGACCAGGCGCGGCGCGCCGGACAGGACAACGTCGCCTTCGAGGTCGGCGACGTCGGCCACCTCGGATTCACCGACGGATCGTTCGACGTGGTGCACGCCCACCAGGTGCTCCAACACCTGCCCGACCCGGTGGCCGCGTTGGCCGAGATGCGACGCGTCTGTCGCCCCCGCGGCGTCGTCGCCGCTCGCGACGGGGACTACGGCGCAATGTCCTGGTTTCCTGACGACCCCGAACTGCACGAGTGGCGCGCCCTCTACGAACGGGTCGCCAGGCACGTCGGCGGCGAGCCCCACGGCGGTCGGTTCCTTCCGTCGTGGTCCCGGCGAGCCGGATTCTCCGACATCACGACGTCATCGAGCTCGTGGTGCTTCGCCACGCCCGACGAGCGGGGGTGGTGGGGGGAACTGTGGGCGGAGCGCCTGACCCGTTCGAGCTTCGCCCAGCAGGCGGTGGCGGGCAACCTCGCCACCGAGCGGGATCTCGAGCGACTGGCCGGGGCGTGGTGCCGGTGGGCGTCGAGTGCCGACGGCCTCTTCGTCGTTCCGCACGTCGAGGTCGTGTGCCGGCGCTGAGGGGTGTGCGCCGGCGCCCAGCTCACTCACCCAAGCAGCGTCGTCATCTCCGGCGTGCGTTCACCAGGGGATCGTCCACGCCTCGACCGGAGCGGTCATCGGCGGCGTCGACGGCGTCCTCCGACTGCCCGAAGTGGTCGCGCACGTGGCGGTACACGAGGTCCCCGACACGCCGCTCGTCGTGCACGCCCAACATGGAGTGATCGAGGTCGTCGATGACCAGGAACTGGAACCGGTCCGAACGGGAGAGCTTGCGCAGGGCGTGGACCGCACCTCTCTTGATGTCAGCCGCCTCGTCGGGGCCCACGATGATCATGACGTCGGAGCCGTCGTCGACCAGACGTTGCAGGGACTCGACCGGAGACCGACGGACACCGAGGCGGTTGAGCACCCACCACGCCCCGTCGGGGAGGGCCCCGAGGACGGACTTGGAAAGCTCGTGTCCGGCGAGCCGCGCCACCCAGCGCCGGGCCGGCGACGAGGGCTGGGGGCCCGGCGTCGTTGTGGCAGTAGCTGTGGCGGTCGTTGGAGCGGTGGCTGTGGCGGTCGTCGTGGCGCTGGCGACGGGCGGAGGCAGCGGGCGAGCATCGAAGATCGGGTTGATGACACAGACACCTTGCGCGCCGAGCGACAGTCCACCGTGCACGGCGTGATATGCGCCCGAGCACAGGCCGACCAGGACGATGCGCGAGGTGTCGTGGGGGGACACGAATTTCGCCACGTCCTCGATGTCGAGGGGGGCTTCGACGGGATAGAAGATGTCCCGGGTCTGGCCGGGATGGGTCCCGCTGTCCCCGATCCCGCTCAGGTCGACTCGCAACGTCCGCAGGCCGAACCCGGCCCATTCCCGCGCCAATTCCACCCACAGGCGCGACGGCCCGATGCGACGCGAGTTGGCGGTGTTGAAGCACACCAGGGTCGTGGCGCTCTCGGTGCCGTCGAGCTCGGTCATGATCCCGAACAGGCCGGGGCGACCGAAACGCACGGGGCGTTCGATGATGGGCCGGGACCGAGCGTCGCGAGCGACGACGGCTGATGTCTCACGACGGTCGAAGACAGCGAGGTCGAACGGCGCCGGCTCGGCCGCCGAGATCGTCGACAGCCACCTGACGACACCGTCGATGGTCTCCTCGAGGCCTGCGTTCGACTTGCCGTTCACGTTGAGGCGCTCGTCCTGGCCCAGCGCCACCCCGCGCTCGACGGGGCCGGCGTCCTCCAACCGGGCATCGAGCTTCTTGTCGCGCCCGCGGTCGGGGCGGACGAGGAGGAGAATCTGATCCGCCATCGGGCCGGTGCAGGTCGCGATGTCGAGCCCGGACAGATCGGTGACGGTGTCTCGGTCGTACCGGAATCCCGGCGTCTGCACCGAGCCGTCTTCTGTGTCGCCACCCCCGGCCCCCACTGCCTGCAGGGCGCTCTGCTCGCGGAGGAAGGTGCGGCCCGAGCGGCACGGGTCCCACAGGACCAGCGCATCGAGCGGGGCGCGCGTCGCTTCGAACGCGGCCAGGGTCGCGCCCAACCGCATCCCCACGGCGGCCACCACCGGCGGCCCGGCGCTGCGCATGAGATCGACGGCGGCCTGCGTCGACGCTGACCACGCCGCCACCCGGCTGGGGTCGCGTTGGACACCGGCCGAGTCGCCGGTCCCGTCGTAGTCGAATCGCAAGGCGGCGATCCCGTGACGCTCGAGGCGCTCGGCGAGCGATCGATAGGTGCTGTGGAAGAAGAGGTCCTCCCGCCCCAACGGCGAGCACAGGACCACGCCCGCTCTCGCCGTGTTGCCCTCGGGCACGTGCAACATGCCGAACAGGGGCCGTTCGGCCGGCCCGAACCAGATGGGCGAACCCGTCATCGCCCGATCCGGCGGATCATCGCCGACCTCGTTCGCCGTCCGCGCCCGGGACGCGCAGCGTCGTGTCAGGCATAGGTGACGTTGACATGCTCGTCGATGAACCGTTGTACCCCGAGCACGCCTTCATGGTCGGCCGCCGCACCATAGACGGAGAAGACGAACTCGAAACTCCCCCGTCGCCAGTCGATGCCGGCCCCGGGTTGACGGTTGAGCGCCACGATCTGCACGCCCGGGTACTCGGCCAGCCGATCGAGCCCCTCGACGTCGACCACCTGGCGCGCCCACTGCGGCGGCTGCGGGGTCAGGAGGAAGCCGATTCGATCGGTGGGAACAAGATCCTCGAGGACCATCTGCTCGCCCAACGCCACCCGGAAAGTCCAATTGAAGAGATCGATGCCCGCGGCCATCTTGGTCATCTCGGCGACGCTGCCCCCGAGACGGCCGTTCACCTCGATGATCCGGGGGCCGTCGGGGGTGAGTTTGATCTCGGTGTGCAGGAAACCGACCCGGACGCCGAGGGCCTTGATCGCCATCGAGGCCATGTCGAGCACCTCGGTCCTGGTCGCCGTGGGCAGAGCACTGGGGATGAAGAACCCCGTCTCGCGAAACGGCTCGGCCAGTGGGAAGCGCCCCGTGACGGCCACATGGCTCACCCCTGCGCCGGTGACGAAGCTCTCGACCGAGACGTAGTCCGCGAACGACCGGTGGGACGGCTGCGACGTCCCCGCCAGGAACTCCTCCACGATCATGGGCTGGTCCGACCGCCCGGCAGCTCGGTGCTCGACCAGCAGCTCCCGGAGCCGCGGCGCGTCGGGGACCGGAAACGTGTCCCTGCTCGCCGCCCCTTGTCGGGGCTTGAGGACGGCGGGGTACCGCACCGCGCCGACCACGTCCTCGACGGCGTCGGCAGTCAGATCGCTCGGCACGGGCACGAAGCGGGGAACCGGCAGGCCGGCGTCCTGCAGCGCTTGACGCTGTTCCCATTTGTCGACGAGTCGAGCGGCGACCGTGGCGTCGTGATAGTCGAGCCCGAGTCGGGTGGCCAGCGCAGAGGCCACGGGGATGAAATGATCCGCGTAGGCGACGATCCCGTCGGGTCGGCTCGACCGCAACGCGTCGGCCGCCTCGTCCTCGGACATCCCGGCCGTGTCGATGGTCGTGCCGAGTTTGCGCAGAAGCCGGACCATCTTGGGCTCGGCCAGCGTGCTCGAGTCGACGACCCAGATCAGGTCGCACAGCGGGCCGGCTGACTCGGCCAGCTTCATGGCCGACACCGTGTTCTCGCCTTGGGCGATGGCCAGAGCGGGGCGACGGTCCTCGTCGGCACGACCTGCGGTCATAGCCACAGCGCGGTGCGCACGTCGTCGGGCCACTTGGCCGGATCGGTCCCGTGGTGATGGAAGAGCGAGAGCACGATCCGGTCGAGGCCCCATCCGAGACAGGTCGAGTGGGCGACGTCCCCCGACGGGGTGGAGATGGCGAAGGTCTCGCCGAAGTGGTCCTGATGGAGGTTCGACGAGGCGATGGCCACGGGAGGGGAGCTGGGATCGAAGGGAGTGACGAACTCGAGCTTGAGCTCCTCGTCGCGCTGGCTCCGCGCCAGGATGCGTCCGCCCCGCCCGAAGAACGGGTCGTTGGCGATCACCATGTCGATGGCGAGGCCGAGGTCGACGAGGGCACTGCGGGTCAGCTCGATCCAGCGGTTGCGGGCCGCCACGGCATCCGAGGCGCTCCCGACGAAGACGTACTCGACCATCCGGAACGACTGCATCCGGGTGAGCGATCGACTCGGCTCGTGCCGGAAGCACCAGCTCGAGACCTGCAGGCTGCGACCGGCTTCGGGGAGGACCCCGGTCAGGCCCGGGTACACGCTGTGACATGCGGCGGAGCACAGCATGACCTCGGTCGGGTCGAGCGACCGGGCCCACTCCTCGCCGGACTCCGCTCGCGCCACCATCTCGGCGTGTTGCCGGTCGTCGCCCCCGAACGAGTGGATGGAACCCATGAGGTCGGGGAACGACGACAGGTATCCGGTCCGCTCGAAGACGGTGCGGGGGAGAACCGGGGGGAAGCGAATGTAGTCCTCGACATCGTCTGCGCCCAGGCGCGTCATGAGGTGCTCCACGGCACCGGCAACCTGTTCGTACGAGCCCGAGCGGCCGTACACACCGTCCACCGCGCTGGCAATGAGCAGACCGGCGCCGAGCATCTCGTCACGGAAGGCGTCGGTGACCGGACCAGTGGTCGTCACGGGTTGGACCTTTTATGAAGATGTTGGAGGAGACGCAGGCCCCGGTGTCCCATCTCAGGGGTTGGGCTCGGACCATCCATGTCCGACCCCATCAGCGTCCGCACTGAGCCAGGACCACGGCCGCCGCGATGCCACCCTCGTGGGTGAGGCTCACGGCCAACTCGGTGATGTCGGCTTCGGCGGCGAGCTCGGCTGCCTCGTCGGTCAGGTGGAGGTCGCACCACCCTGATCGATGCTGGCGTACTTCGATCGTGCGCCACCCCGGCGCACCGTCGGCGGGCCGCAACACCTTGATCGTCGCTTCTTTGGCGGCGAAACGGGCGGCGAGGGACGCGGCCACCACCGAGGGAGAGCCGGTGCAGCTCGCCATCTCGTGCGGGGTGAACAGACGCTCGAGGTAGCGGTCTCCGAAACGGGCGACCGACGACGCGACGTCGTCAACTCTGGTGATGTCGGCGCCGACGCGCAAACTCATTGAGCCACCTCCTGCTCTGCCCCTCGGTTCATCGGCGACAGCCTTGGTCAGCTTGAGCACCGGGGCCGGTACCCCTCCCCGCCGGGACCCTGCCTCGAAAATCAGCTCTGACTCCGGGAATTCTAGCCCGATGCCTCCCCGTTAGGCCGAGCCGAACCGGCCGTTTCCGGGGCCGCCCGCCCCGATCCGCAGGCCGTCGTATCCCGGTGGAGACCAGACGCCCGCCTGTTGTCATCGTGCCTGTTGGGGTCGGTGTCCACGCTCTTGTGTGACAGATGCGGAAACCGAGTCTTCGGGCAGACCTCGGGGCGTGAAGCTGGGCGGAGACTGGGAACAACGGACCCGGTCTCGAGGGGCCTTGCGGTACTCTCCGCTCCGTTTGATCGAGGAGCACGCATGGGCGACTTGGCGGTCGACACGGCGGTCGAGGCGGTTGGCGACGGGCACTACGTGGCGCGGCTCAGCGGTCACTGGGAGATCTGGGGCCCCATGGGTGGGTACGTCGCCGCCGTCGCCTTGCGCGCCGCGGGAGCGGCCAGCGCCTTCGCGCGACCCGTCAGCTTCTTCTGCCACTACCTGAGCGTGGCCCGCTTCGACCGTGTCGACCTCGAGGTGACGGTGTTGCGCTCGGGCCGCACCGCTCTGTCGCAACGCGTGCGCGTCATCCAGGAAGGCAAGCCGGTCCTGGAGGCAACGGTGTGGTCGGTGGCAGCCAACGAGGGCCTCGAACACGACGAGGTAGCCGCGCCCGACGTCGATGGACCAGAGACGTTTCGACCGTTCGAAGAGCTCGCCCCCGACCGACCTTCGGTCTACAGGTTCTGGGACAACGTCGAGATGGGCCCCGTCCAGCTCTCGAGCTCGTGGCCTCCCCCCGGCCCGCTGGCGCCGTCATGGCAGGCATGGTGCCGGTTTCGGCCCCGGTCGACCTTCGAGGACGACCCATGGGTGGACGCCTGTCGGTCGGTGATCCTCGTCGACGTCCAGAGCTGGCCCGCGGCGTCGCGGCGTCATGCGTGGAGAGAACCGCACGGCTTCATGGCCCCCAGCCTCGATCTCTACGTCGCCTTCCACGCGCCCGCTCCCACCGACGCGTGGCTGCTCGCCGACGGTGTGGCCCCGGTGTCGCGCCATGGCGTGCTCGGCTGGACAGGTCGGCTGTGGACGCTCGGGGGATCCCTCGTCGCCTCGGGCGGGGGCCAAGCGCTGTATCGCCGCGTCACGCCGTCCTGATTCCGACGACGGCTCCCACGCCCACGCGCCCTACGGGACGGTCGGCGCCACCCCTCGCACCGGCTCCGCCGTGGTCAGCTCGGACACGTCGTGGTCATGACAGCGGGCAACCCCGTGGGCTGGTAGGGATCGGGATCGGGGTCACCGCGGAAGCGGTCCGCGATCCAGTGGATCATGTCCGGCGCCGACGGGGCGATGACGCCGGCGTGGCTCTGACCCGGGTAGATCCATCGTTCGAGGTCCTGGCCCAACTTGCACATGTGCGTCGCCAGCAGGGCGGTGGAGACCACGGGGATCTGCTCGTCGGACCCACCTTGGATGATGAGCAGCGGGGTGGCGCTCGCATGGGTGAACGCACCGGGATCGTTCTCGTTGAGCAGCGTCTTCCAGGCCGGCACGTCGAACGGGTTCGCCTTGGTGAGCTGAGCGAGGGTGTACTTGCCCGTGACCTGGGAGACGTAGTCCGAGCACCCCTTGTCCAGGTCGGGGAGGAGGCTGATCCCCAGTGGCGTCAGGACCTGGTCCAAAGGAGCCACCTTGTCGCCGTAGGCGGAATTGAACCCGCCCGCCGCCATGAAGAGGTAATAGCGAAAGGGGCTCGTCTGCAAGAACTGGTAGATCGCATAGAACTGTGACGGAGGTGCTCCGGCGACGACCCCTTTGAGATGCAGCTGCGGGGCGTAGCTCGCGGCGATGTTGAGCGCGAACATCGCCGTCTGCCCTCCCTCGGAATGCCCCCACACGACGTAGTTGTCGCTGGCGTGCGCGGCGGCGAGATGCTGCGCCGCTCGGACGATGTCGATGGTGTTGCGGGCCGCGCTCACCCCCACCAGATAGGGAAGGATCCCAGGGGTGCCCTCACCTTGGTAGTCGCTGGCCGTGATCTCCCAGCCCTGGTCGAGGAGGTTGTTGGCCAGCGGGACATCCGTCGTCGGGTCGAGCGAGGGCGTGCACTGATCGGCCATGCCGTTGGTGCCGTGGCCCCAGGTGACGACCGGGTAGCCCCCCTTCGGGGGCGCCCGGTCGGGGACGACGATGAGCCCGGTGACCGGGACGGGCTTGTCGGTGACCGACTCCGACAGGTACATGACGCGGTAGGCCACCCCATGGAGACCCGTCACGGACAAGCGCTCGGACTTGAGCAGTGTGCCGGCTCCCGTGGTCGGCAACGGTTGCGGCACGGAGAAGAACGACGGCAGGCCCGTGGGGGCGGGGATGGGCGGCAAGGTCGTTGCCGACGGCTTGGAGGATCCGCACGCCGCCACACCGACCGCCAGCGCGGCGACGGCGAACATGACGCGCACCGACCGGCGAGCCTCGAGACCCATACGACGCCGGTGTTGGTACCTCATGGCCACCCCTTCCGTCCCGGGCGAACCTTTCTACCAGAGCGCCTGGCCGCGTCGTCTGACGCGCCGAGTCACCCGGCCGCCGCGGTGCAGATCCAACCGAGGTCGTAGACGCGTATCTCGATCGACTCGAAACCGGCACGAGCCAAGCGGTGCTCGAGCATCTCGGGGTCGATCGGGTTGTAGACGTCGTCGACGTGGAACTGCCGGGTGCTTTCGTTCTCGACGCCGTCGGCGGCGACGAGTGCCCCCGCCGGCCGGAGCACCCGGGCCAGCTCGGCGAACACCAAGTCCTGCGCCTCGGCCGTCGGGATGTGATGGAGCATGTGGAAGCAGGCTGCGCCGCTGAACCGGTTGTCGGGAAGGTCCAAGGCCGTGGCGTCCCCGCACAGCACCGTGACCTTCCCCGCGAGCCGAGCCGCCAGGGCGGCGGCGAGATCGGGGTCGAATTCGACCGCCGTGAGGCGTCCCGGTCGGGCGCGCAGGACGTCGGTGGTCAACCCCGGTCCCGGCCCGACCTCGATGACGTCGTCACCGAGCTCCACGCCGCGCAGCGCCTCGGGGAGGATTACCTCCTCGATCAGCTGGCGCCACTGGGGGCCGGCGCAGAACTCGAGGTGACCGTCGTTCATGGCCGCGCCCGGGCGAGGCCGGACGTGACCTCGGTGGGCGCGGTCACGTCGGCACCGGCATCGCGGCACCCGGTTCCTGCGTGGGCATGGCCTGATCAGCGGGAACCGGGTACGGCACCGGGTGATCCACGTCCACCTCGATGAGCTGTGTGGCCTGGCATTCGCTCTTGACTCTGGCGTCACTCCTCCCTCGCGTGACGGGCAGGGTCGGGATCGAGGTGTCAGGCGAGCCGACGTGCAACGTCGAGGTCAGATCGCCGGTGACGCTGCGCCGCCACGTCGAGATGTTGGGCGCCTTCACGCCGAAACGGGCCTCGAGGAACTGCAACTGCGACGTGTGGTCGAAGGTATCCGAGCACACATAGCCGCCCCGGCTGAACGGCGACACCACCAGGAGCGGCACCCGGAAACCGAGGCCGAGGGGACCGGCAACACCGTCGGCGGGAGACGGCAGGGGATCGACGGTCAGGTACTCCCCCGGCGTGCCCGGCGGCGGCACGGGCGGGGTGACATGGTCGAAGAACCCGTCGTTCTCGTCGTACATGATGAACAACACGGTCTTCGACCACGTCTTGGGATTGGAGATGAGCGCGCTCAGCACCTGGTGGGTGAACCACATCCCGGCGGCCGGGGGTGAGGGGGGGTGCTCGTCGAAGCCCAACGGAGGAATGATCCACGAGACCTGCGGGAGGGTGTCGTTGGCCACGTCCTTGGCGAAGTCGCGGGGGAAGATCGGGCTGAACGCCTTTTTGTACAGCAACGAGGACGGATCCTCGACGTGCCGTTTGAAGTAGAGGAGGATGTTGTCCGAGATGGCGATCGACAGCCGGCTCGAGGGCTGGTAGCCGCTGCCGGGGGGGTTGTACACCTTCCACGACACGCCCTTGGCTTCGAGCTCCTCGGGCATCGATCGCCATGTGGCGCTGCCGATGGCACTCGAATCCGAGTTGGTGATGATCACGGGACCGCCTTCGTGCCCTTCGGGGTCGAGCGTCCCCGACCATGCGTGGAGGCGGTTGGGGTGCGTCGGTCCCATCACCGAGCAGTGGTATCCGTCGGCGATCGTGAATGCATCGGCGAGGGAGTACCAGAATTCGAGGTCCGAACGGGTGTAGTAGCCCATGGTGAGCACACCGTTCTGAGGCCCTTCGTATTGCGGCAGGGTGTGGGTGGCGACAAAGCGATCCATCTGCCCGTGGTTCCAGCACATGTGCTGCGCTGACCATTCGTGGGACAGGTCGAAGGTGCACTCCGCCGCGGTGTTGGTCGTGTCGAGGTGGAAGGGCAGCAACTGCTCCGCGGCCCCCCCCGGCCACGCTTGAGCAAAGGACCCGAGCGATCCCGCCGGGACGTCTCCGAAGCCGCGCACGCCCTTGTACGAGCCGAAGTAATGGTCGAACGACCGGTTTTCGTTCATGAGGAAGATGACGTGCTCGATCGCTCCGAGGTCGGAACCGGCCGGTGCCACCCCGGCGGCCTTGCGCGCCGTCGCCCCTCCGCACGCCGCCAGCGCCATGGTGAAGGCCCCGGCCATTCCCGCGACCAGGACCTCCCGCCTGGTCCGCAGGTTCGCTCGGGGGTCAACCGGTGGTCGGATCTCCACGTTCGGCACCGTCACCTTGCTCGTCCCACGTTGTTCGGCGCCGACATCCTGGCACAATCCCTGAACCTCGCGCCGTGCGGATACGAGCCGAACCGCGGTGCGCGCCGGAGGGACGACCCCCCGAGAGTGTGCTCAGATGGCCCGCTCTGACGTCGTGGCCCTCTGCGGGCGGCGGTGACGAAGCTGGTCGAGCAGTGTCTGTTCGTCGGGGCCCAGACGTTCGGCGGCCCGCCCATGCTGGGGCCGACGAGGCTCTTGGAGACGGTCGGTGAGAAGAGAGAGATTGTGCTCGGCCGCCTCGAGCTGATTCTTCAAGATGTCGCGCTCGGCCGCCACCGCTTCGGTTTCGGCGTTGGCGCGTGCCACGTCTCGTTGCAAGGACGCGTTGCGCGCTTCGAGTTGTTCCAGACGGCGGCGGGCCCACGACGAGGATTCGGAGGCGTCGGCAGGAGTGGCAGCGAGACGTGTGACCTGTGCCAGCAACGTGGCGGCCAGCTCCTCGTAGTCGAGCGGCCCCTCCGCCGCGGACGCCACGGTCGAGAGCGCGGCCGGGGCTCCCGTACCGCTATTGGAGATCCGATAAGTGCGCTTGCCCTTGATCTGTCTCGCCAACAAGCCGGCCTTGGCCATCGCCGCGACGACCTGCGTGAACCCTGCGTCGGTCCCTTCGTAGGCGATCGCCTTCTTCAGAACCGATGTCGCCTTCCCGCCCGAATCTTCAACGGCACCGTGTTCGGCAAGGTACGCGATTATCCGATTGCGAACGCTTTGATCCCGTGCCACAACTGACCTCCTTGAATGCAGGCGCGACCAAAAAGAAAGTCGATCCGTTCAACGAGATCGGCCACATGCCCCACGGCAACTTTACCACTTGCGCACACAACCTCGAATCAGGGGTGCGGCGTCGAGTTCACTCACAAGGGGAAAGATGCCCCGTACAACCGGATTCTCATTGGATTCACAGCGATGTCACAACAACGCGAGCCGCGTGTGCACCGTCGCCGATCTGTGTCGAGGGAGGATCCGCCTCCGACCACGTCGCCCCGCCGAGGGCCCGCTCACCTGGTGTTCCGCGCCAGGTGATTGCGCACGCCGGCGACGGTGGGGGGCGACGGTTCAGCCTCGGGAACCGGGTGCCGGGGCGTGATTCGCCTCCGGAACGAACCTCGGGGTGAGGAGCGACCCGAAGCGCCCAGGCCGGGATGGGGACGCCGGTCCCCCGCCGGGCCGCGACCGCAACCGGGGTGCGGTGGCGAGCCGGAGCTCGGGTCTCGCCCTGCTCGGGGCCCGCCCCCACCCCGGTGGCGTCCGGGCCGATGCGTGGCCGGGGGCGGGGATCGGGACAGGGCCGCCGCGGACGTCGGCCGAGGATTGGGCAGCGCCACCGGGGCGCCTGTCACCAGGGCGCACGCCGGTGGGGCAGAACTGGTCACCCCACCGGCACGCCCTGTCCGAGTTAGCGGGCCCAGCACGTGGGGGGCATGTGCCGCCGCCCCGCCGCCTCGTGGGTCACCTTGGTGTGACCTGCTCACATGGCGCCGACACACCGCTCACAGGATTTCCGGTCGGGCAGGCTCTGATCACCACTCGGTGTGCAGACACACTCCCGGTTAGTGCGATTCCTCCGGATGGCCGACAGAAGGGGGCGTACAATCGAGGCGTCCGCAGCGCTCAGGGGGCGTGACGGTGATCTCCGTCCGATTGCTCGGTCCGGTTGAGGTCGACGCCAACGGTTCTGTCATCGCGCTCTCGCGGACCCTCGAACGAGCATTGTTGGCTCGCTTGGCACTGCACCGCGGACAACCGGTGTCCAGCGAACGGCTCATAGACGACCTCTGGGGTGACCACACCCCACGCGACGGGCCGGCCAGCCTGCAAGGGCTCGTGTACCGCCTGCGGCGCACCCTCGGCCCCGAGCGCGACTGCGTCGGTCGAGCCGACAACGGTTACGTGCTCGATGCAGGAGTCGAGGTCGACGTCGCCACGTTCGACAGCCTCGTGACCAGGGCGCGCGCCGCGCACGGCACCGACGAGCCCGGCGGCGCCCAGGCGCTGCTGTGCGCCGCGCTCGATCTGTGGCGGGGCCCGCCGTTGTCGGGGCTCGAGTCCCTGCCCTTCGTGCCCACGCAGGCGACGCGGCTCACCGCGGCGCGTCTCGGTGCCCTCGGTGACAGGATCGACGCCGACCTGGCGGCCGGTCGTCACCGAGCCCTCATCGGCGAGCTCGAGAGCATCGTGGCCGAGCACCCGTTCGAGGAGCGGTTCTGGGGTCAGCTGATGGTCGCCCTCTACCGCTCGGGATCGCAGGCCGACGCGCTGCGGTGCTACTCGCGGTTGCACCGCTTGCTCGCCGATGAGCTCGGCATCACCCCGAGCCCGACGGTGACCGAGCTCGAACAGTCGATTCTCCGTCACGACCCGGCCCTGGCGTGGCCCACACGGCCACCGACGCGGGGGCCCGAGGATCGAGCGGCGCTCGGACCGCACCGGGCCCTGCATTCAGTCGACATCCGGCCGCAACCGGTCCCCGCTGCGATGCTCGAGGCCTCAGACCTGTCATGGCTCGCGCCCGTGAGCGCGGCCGCGTTCGTCGGTCGGCGCCCCGAGCTCGAGCTCGCCCGCATGGCCCGTCGGCGCGCCGCGTGTCGGGTGAGCAGCTCCTCATGCTCATCACCGGAGAACCGGGCATCGGCAAGACGCGGCTCACGGCCGAGATCGCCCGTGAATGCGACGCGGCCGGAGATCTCGTCCTCCACGGTCGGTGGGACGAGGAGCCACTGTGTCCGTCGCAGGCGTTCCGCGAGGCATTGAGCCGGTACTCGCTGCGCGCTCCGGAAGGAATCGTCCGTGCCGACGTCGGAGAGCTGGCCCCCGTGCTCGGCCGCATCGTCCCCGAGGTGCTCGACGGCCACGGTGTGGCGCAGACCGAGCGCGCCGAGGCCGAGGCTGACCGCTACCAGGTCTTCGATGCCGTCGACCGGTGGATCCGCGCCATCGCCGGGCGCCGTCGCCTGGTCCTCGTGCTCGATGACATGCACTGGGCGGACCGGCCGTCCCTCCTCCTGCTCGAATACCTCCTCCGGTCGTCGACCCCAGCCCCGCTGCTCATCGTGGCGACGTACCGCCAGACAGACAACAACGTGTCGGGTTGGTTCTCGGAGTCACTGGCCGGGATCCGACGGACGACATCGGTGGAGAACATCGCCCTGGCCGGCCTGTCGCCGACGGAGACCCGGGAACTCCTCGAGGCGGCCATAGGGCGGACGCTCACCGACCACGAGGCGGCAGGGGCAGCCAACCTGCAACGACACACGGGCGGCAATCCCTTCTTCTTGCAGGAGGTGGCCCGGGACCTGCGAGAGGCGGGGCGGTCCCTCCAGGCCTGGTCGATGGCCAACACCGAGGAGCTCCTGCTGCCCGAGGGGATGCGTGACGTCGTGCACTGGCGCCTGCGCCAGCTCTCGGCCGTGTGCATGCGCGTCCTGTCGGCGGCATCGGCATTGGGCGACGAGTTCCACGCCACCACGGTCGGTGCCGCCATCGAATGCGATGAGGAGACCCTTCTCCTCGCCCTCGACGAGGCGCGCCTCGCCGGCGTGGTCGTGGAGAGCTCGCGTGACTACGACACGCATTCGTTCACCCACGCCGTCGTGCGCCAGGCGCTCTACCACGAGCTCGGGCTGAGCCGCAGAACGAGGCTGCACCGGCAATTGGGCAGAGCCCTCGAGGACCGCTACGGCGCCGATGCGTCGCGTCACGCCGCAGAGCTGGCGCATCACTTCTATCTCGGTGCCAGCGCCGGGGGCGTCAACGACGCCGTGCGCTATCTGCGGCTGGCAGCCGATGACGCCCTGCGGCAGGTTGCCTACGAGGCCGCCGCCGACCATCTGATCCGGGCGCTCGAGCTCGTGACGAGCTACCGCGCCTCGGACGAGGTCGAGCGCTGCCAGCTGCTGCTGGCCATCGGCAAGGCGTGTGTCAAGGCCGGGCGCACCAGCGAAGCCAACGATCGCTTCCTCGATGCGTTCGACCTCGCCGACACCTGTGACCGAGCCGACCTGCTGACCGAGGCCGCCCTCGGGTACGGCGGGGTCCTGCCCGCCGGGTCCGAGCCCAACGCCCAGGCGCGCTCGCTGCTCGACGCCGCCCTGGCCCGGCTGCCGCGCGACGACAGCAGCGCCCGGGCCCTGGTGCTCGGCCGTCTCGCCCAGTGGGGCCATTTCAACCGCCCCCGGGCCGAGCGCGAGGAGCTCACCGACGCCGCAGTGGCGATGGCGCGTCGAATCGGAGACCCCGAGACCCTGGCTGCGGTGCTTCGGTACCGCTACTGGGCCATGGACGGGCCCGACGACCTCGACCGCCAGATCGCGGTGGCGGTCGAGGTCCGGGAGCTGGGCGAGCGGATCGGGGACCGCGAGACCCTGCTGCAGGGGCTCAAGTGCGAGCTCCACGCTCGGTTCGAGCTCGGCGACTACGACGCGTCGCGGCGGGTCGCCGCCCAGCTGGACGTCCTCGCCGACCAGATCCAGCAACCGGAGTACCTGCGCCTCGGCTACATGTGGAACAGCCTCGTGGCCGGAGCCGAGGGTCGCTACGCCGATGCCGAGGCCAACGCCGCGCAGGCGGCCGCCATCCTCGAGCGGACCGAACACCCCCAGCTCTATGCGCTCTATGTCGGCCTGTCCCTGCCCTGGAGGTGGCTCCAGGGGCGCATGGAGGACCTGCGCCTCCTGCTCGAGATCGGCAACACGGGACGGGCGTCGCCGGGAGAGACGGCCCTCGTGGCGTGGGTGGCGAGCGAGATCGGCGAACGGTCCCAGGCCGAGGCGCAATTGGCGAGCCTCGCGCCGAAGGCCGTGGCCGAGAGCGACCGCAACTTCCACTGGTGGTTCCTGATGGTGGGGCTCGCCCAGACGGCGGTGAACCTCGAAGACCGGGCGTGGGCGGCCGCGCTCTACGACATCATCGAGCCCTACGCCGACCACAACTGCCGGGCCGGGCAGGCCACCTTCTTGGGGGCCGCCTCGTTGCAGCTCGGTGCGCTCGCCCATGTGCTGGGGCGTCCCGACGCCGAGGTGGGCCACCTGGAGTCCGCCCTCACGCGTCACCACAGCATGGGAGCGCTCCCCTTCGTGGCCATGACCAAACATCTCCTCGCCACCGCACTGCGGGAGCCCGGCGCCCACCGTGACGACGCGCGCGCCGACGCCCTCGACGAGGAGGCCTCGACCATCGCCGCCGCGCTGGGCGTGCCCCGCGCCGTGACCGCAGCGACGCGCTGAGCCCGGCGGGGCGCCTCTGGCCGGCCACGCATCTCCGGCCGCCACGCACGGGGCCGGGCCGGTCGGGCCGGGCTACTGGTAGCGGTCGAGGTGGTCGACGATGTCGGGGAACACGTCGTGGGCGGCGTCGCGCCCGACCAGCACGTCGAGGTGCGCGTACTCGGGGAGGACGCGTAGCGAGTAGTTCTGCGGCCCGTTGTGCCGGCGCAACCACGCCACGGTCTTCTCGGTGCCTTCGGGGTGGAAGATGTAATTGCGCTCGCCCGCCAGGAAGTGGATGGGCACGTCGCGCAACAGGTCGGGGCGCTGCAGGTAGCGGTCCCGCCCGTGGGCGTCGACGGCGCGGCCTTTTTGCATCATGAGGCCCAGGTGCTCGAGGCAGCGGATGTTGGCGACGCCGAACATGTCGGGCAGGGCCTTGTGCGTGGGGTCGTCGAGCTGCGCGTGCCGATGGGTCAGCCCGAAGATGGCGTTGATCCACCGGCACACCGGGAGCTCGCACCCTTCCCCGGGCGGGAGCGGCACGGCGTGGAGGGCCAGGTCGAGCACGACGTTACCGGCCGTGCGCTGGGTGTCGGGGTGCAGCAACTGCTGGTTCACGGCCTCGAGCAGCTTGCCCACGTGCAGGTCGGACTCGAGGATCTTGAGCTTCGACGTCATGGGGTGGAGGGAGAATTGGGCGCACACCGCGGAGCGGACCTTTCCGTGCATGCCGTTCTCCCCGTCGAGCAGGGCCATCAACAGTGACACCGACCCGACGCAATGACCGAAGACCTGCACCGAACGCGCCCCGCTCACCCGCAGCACCTCGTCGACGGCGCGCGGCCAGTCCAGGTAGGCGATGTCGTCCACGGTGAACTGGGTGTCGGCCGAGGGGAGATCGATGCCGGCGCGGTAGTCGAACAACCACACGTCATAGCCCTCGTCGAGGAGGAGCTCGACGAGGTTGGGGTGGATGGTCGGGGACAGCATCGACGTCACCGACATGGCGAACCCCGACGCCAGCATGACCGGGCCCTTCGCTCCCCCGCGGTAGCGGATCAACCGTGAACACGCGTCGGGGACGTCCTCCGAGGCGTGCCACTGCCCGGCCGGATCGCACAGGAGGACGGACTCGTCGTCCCCCGAGCGTCGCCTCGGCCGGGGCCGCAGGGCCGTCGAGGTCGGGGAGACCGGGAACCGGCCCAACTCGTTGAGCGCCCCGCCGTAGAAGGGCCAGATCGAGCGGGCGAACATGGCGACGAACCGGATCAGATAGCGCTCGCGCTCGGGACGCGCCACGTTGAGCACCTCGGCGTGGGCCAACAGGTGGTGCACGTCGGTGAGACCGATGTGCATGACGCCGAGCGCCCGCCGCGCATCGGGGTCCGGGGTGGTGCCGTCGTAGATGGTCACGTACAGGGTGGTGGTGTGCTTCCATGCGGAGAGGATGGAGCCCACGCTGACGATCTTGTGACCCTCGAGGTAGAACGACAGCGACGGCTCGGTGCGCGACCGCAGGATCATGCGGTACCGCATCCAGTCGGTTTCGACCTGGTCGGGCTGCCTCTCGAGCAGGACGAAGGTCCCCTCGACGACATCGAGCGGCGTCGGGCACAACATGGGCGCCAACACCGTCCCGGTGAGCGTCGCCGGGGAACTGGCGTCCTCCAGCAGCGCGGGGAGGTCGTCGTGGGTGATCGTCGTCTCGAATTGGATCGACGTGCCCTGGGTGCGGCCCGCCTCGTACGCGGCCACGAAGTCCCCACCCATGTGGGTCGCGGCCGAGAGGTACCCCGACATGCGCTCGTTGAACCGCAAGGTGGGCGTGCTCATCGGGTCACCGGTCCTTCTTGTCGTCGATCATCCTGTCGGCGAAGCGGTCGGCCAACGCGGCGATGGTGAGGCTGGGGTTGGGACCGACGGGGCCGGGCATGACCGAGCCGTCGGCGACGTGGAGACGGGGATGGCCGAACCAGTGCTCGTCCTTGCGGATGAGCACGTTGGCGTAGATGAGCGACCCTCCACCGAGCCCGGCGGCGGCCACGGTGTCGAGATGGGGGAACGACCGGACGTCGAAGAGGCCGTGGCGCCCCCGCCCCGGGTCCCAGAAGTTGCGGGCCATGCCACCGGGCGTCCTCGGAAACGAGTTCGGGGGGTAGGCCGCGCCGCGCTCGAGGAGGAGGACCTTCCAACCGGCGTCGGCGAGCCGAAACGACGTCACGGCACCCCCGAACCCCGAACCGACGACCACGACATCAAATGCCTCCACGGAACTCCCCCTCGCTCGCGCCGAGATCGCTCCGCAAATTTGCAGTCTCCGTGCGCAACTGGCACCCGGCTCACAGGCCGCTCACGCGGGACCTCGGGCCGTGCCAACCGCACCGGCGCGCTGCGGCCCAGGCCGACGACCAGCCGGTCCGACGCCCGACGGGCGCCGCAGACCCATTTGCCGCCCCCGGGGGAGCCCACCTACCGTGACCACGGCATACAGGGGCGCGTGAGCAGCACGACCGGGATCGAAACGCAAGGGGAGCTCGTGGCACAGACCGTGGTCTCGACCGAGGTGGACCACCCCCTGGGTGCTCTGACGGTGGCGGAGGTCGCCGCGGCGGTGGCGCTGGTCCAGGCCGACCCGACGTTCACCGAGGCGACACGATTCGCGTACATCGGGTTGCTCGAGCCGACCCGCGAGCAGGTGCGGCGCTGGACCCCGGGCCAGCCTCTGGACCGGCGGGTACGGCTGATGCTCGTGCCCGGGCCCGAAGCCCACGTCGTCGCGGCGGTGGCGTCCCTGCGCTCGGGCACCCTGACACTCACCCACGTCGCCGATGTCCGCCCCGGGTTGCTGTTCGAGGAGTCCTTCGCCGCCATCGTGGCCGTGCAGGAGAACGCCCAGTGGCAGGCGGCCATGCGCAGGCGCGGCATCGAGGACCTCGAGACGGTCCAGATCGACCCGTGGCCGGCGGGATCCTTCGGCGTCGCCCACGAGGAGGGGCGCCGGATCTGCCGGTGCCTGTCCTACGTCCGCCACACCCGCGACGACAACGGCTACGCGCATCCCGTCGAAGGAGTGGTCGTCTTCGTCGACATGGCCCGGGGTGAGGTCCTCGAGGTGGTCGACACCGGGGTCGTGCCCATCCCTCCCGAGTGCGGCAACTACTACCCCGAGTCCGTGGCCGCCGTGCGAGACGATCTCAAGCCCCTGGAGATCACCCAGCCCGAGGGGCCGAGCTTCTCCGTGGACGGCAACCACGTCCGCTGGCAGAAGTGGTCGCTGCGGGTGTCGATGGACTCGGTCGAAGGTCTCGTCCTCCATGACGTCGGCTACGAGGACCAGGGGCGCGTTCGCCCGATCCTGTTCCGCGCCGCGGTCAGCGAGATGGTCGTCCCCTACGGGGACCCCGGTCCCATGCACGGCTGGAAGAACGCCTTCGACGCCGGGGAGTGGGGACTCGGACGGATGGCCAACTCCCTGGCGCGCGGCTGTGACTGCCTCGGTTCCATCCACTACTTCGACGCCGTCTTCAGCTCCGAGCGCGGGCATCCCTACACCGTGCCCAACGCCATCTGCATGCACGAGGAGGACTACGGGATCCTCTGGAAGCACAACGACCCGCGTGGCGATCGCAACGACGTGCGACGGTCGCGTCGGCTGGTGGTGAGCTCCATCGCCACCGTCGGCAACTACGACTACGGCTTCTTCTGGTACTTCTACATGGACGGGACGATCCAGTTCGAGGTGAAGCTGACCGGGATCCTCTCCACCATGGCCGTCGGCCCCGGTGAGCAGCCCGCGTTCGCGTCGATGGTGGCGCCCCAGCTCGCGGCGCCGTTCCATCAGCACCTGTTCAACGTCCGTCTCGACGCCGAGATCGACGGACCCGTGAATTCGGTGTACGAGGTCGACACCCACCGAATGCCCCGGGGCCCCGACAATCCGTGGTCCAACGCCTTCGCGCCCGTCGCCACGTTGCTCGAGACCGACACCGGGGCTCGCCGGGAGGTCGACCCCTCGGCCAGCCGGTACTGGAAGATCGTCAACGCGCGCTCGGAGAACCGCCTCGGGATCCCCGTCGCCTACAAGCTGGTGCCGGGGTCGACGCCGACACTGCTGGCCGACCCCGCATCGAGCGTGGCCCAGCGGGCCGGCTTCGCCACCCACAATCTCTGGGTCACCCCGTACTCCCCCGACGAACGCCGGGCCGCGGGCGACTATCCCAACCAGCATGCGGGAGGCGACGGCCTCCCCCGGTGGACGACCGAGAACCGGCCCGTCGTCGATCGCGACATCGTCGTCTGGTACACCTTCGGCGTCACCCACGTCCCCCGGCCCGAGGACTGGCCCGTGATGCCGGTTGAGTACGCCGGGTTCAACCTGGTGCCCGTGGGGTTCTTCGACCGCAACCCCGCGCTCGACGTGCCGCTGCCTCCGGGCGCCGCCCACATCTAGTGTCCTGACCCAGAGGTTCGGGGGATAACTGCCATCAGGCCTTCGATGCCTCTGAGGCGGTGGCGGACACCCGCTCGCAGTAGCGGGCGAGGGCGGCGAGGATCTGGTCGGCGGTCTTCACCCAGACGTAGGGCCGAGGGTTCTCGTTCCAGGTCGCGATCCACTCTCTGATGTCCTTCTCGAGCGCCTTCACGCTCATGTGCGCGCCGCGCTTGATCTTCTTGGTGGTGAGCTCTGCGAACCACCGCTCCACCATGTTGAGCCAGGACCCTGAGGTCGGCGTGAAGTGCAGGTGAAAGCGCGGATGGCGCAGCAGCCACCGCTGGATGTCGGGCGTCTTGTGGGTGGCGTAGTTGTCGAGCACCAGGTGCACCTGGAGGTCGCTCGGCACCTCTTGGTCGATCTGGACGAGGAACTTCTTGAACTCACTCGCCCGGTGGCGCTGCTTGAGCGACCCGATGACCTTCCCCGTCGCCATGTCGAGGGCGGCGAACAGGCTGGTGGTGCCGTGGCGGACGTAGTCGTGGGATCTGCGCTCGGGAGTGCCCGGCATCATGGGGAGAATCGGCTGGAAGCGGTTGAGCGCCTGGATCTGGGACTTCTCGTCGACGCAGAGCACGACGGCACGTTCGGGTGGGTCGAGGTAGAGACCGACCACGTCACGGACCTTCTCGATGAAGAAGGGGTCGGTCGAGAGTTTGAACGACTCGGCCCGATGCGGCTGGAGCCCGAACGCGTTCCAGATCCGGTTGACCGTGGTCCGGCTCATCCCCATCTCGGCGGCCATGGAGCGGGTCGACCAGTGGGTGGCGTCGTTGGGCTTCTCCTCCAGGGTCTTCACGATCACCGCTTCGACCTGGTCGTCGGTGATGGTCCTCGGTACCCCCGGTCGGGGGTCGTCGCAAAGGCCGTCGAGGCGATGCTCGACGAAGCGTCGGCGCCACTTGCCGACCATCGCCTCGCTCACCCCGAGGCGGGCGGCGACGTCACGGTTGGTGTCCCCCTTGGCGCAGTTGATGACTATCCGCGCCCGCATGGCCATCGACTGGGCGCTCTTGCGCCGGTTGGCAAGCCGCTCGAGCACCAACCGCTCCTCAGTGCTCAGCACCAGCTCCGCCTTCGGCCGTCCTCCGTGTCCCATCGCTGCCTCCCATCGTGGCTGACGATGGGCAGAACGCGCCCGGCGAACGGGAAATTCCCGGTTCCAAAAGATTTCCCACGAACCTCTGGGTCAGGACACTAGTAGGTCAGGGCACCGAGTCCGCCGCGACGGTCACCGGGTGGCGGGCCGCGCCCGGGTGGGCCCGCTCGACCTCGAGGCGGCTGTCGACCCACGTCGCCACGGCGGTGACCACCGCGTCGGCGGCGGCTCGCAACGAGGCCGGCTCCACGGCCAGGACCCGCACCTGTCCGCTCTGGGGCCACACTCCGACGACTCGCGACGGAGCCACCGACGCGTCGCGCCCCGAGCGCGGCGACGAGCCCCGGGTAGCCGAGCTCGATCCGCCAGTCCGGCTTGCACCGGCCGGACACCACCACCAGTAGGGCCGGTCGCCGTCCCGGCGCAGCGCGGACGTCGGCGCGACCCTTCAGGACGAGCGGCGCGCCACCGGGACACGGCCACCAGTCGTCACGGCCACCGATGATGGGCCGCGACAGCCGGGACCAGTCGACGGCGGCCAGCAGCTGTGTGGCCCACGTCACCGCCTCGGCGCACACCACGGCGCGCCCCCGGGCGGAAGTCCCGCGTACCACGGGGCCCACCACGGGGCCCTGACCTGTCCCCCCGACCGCGACAGCGCCGCGTCCTCGAGCCCTTCGGCCAGCACCGCCGCCACCGCGACACCCGGCGCACATCGTTGCCGCACGCACCGGTTGACCGCCACTACCGCCACGGCGCGCCGGCACGACCGCGGCGTCGGCACGAATTCGTCGTCGATCGACATGCATTGCTCGGGGTGCCGGTGCGCCAGCATGACCTTGTAGGCGTCCATCTGGAGGCGGACGCCGTCGGGCAGCTCCGCCCCGAGCCCCTGCAAATTGCGCCCGACAGATTCGCGGACGAGCGCCAGCTCCTCCGGCGCCAGATCGTCGGACGCCGGCGCCTCGAGCGCGTCTGTCAACCACGACACGCGGGCGGGGACGGTCATCTCGAGGCCTCGCGGAACTCAGTCGACGCACCGGGTGTGCGCGCCACGTCGGTGCCGGCCCGCTCTTGGCCCGGAGGACAGTCCGGCAGCCCCACGCACCACGAGCACAGGGGGTTGGGGCGACGGGCGGGTTCGGCCCCGGCCGCGAGGCGACAGAGCCGGATGACACCGTCGAGCGTGCGGCTCAGCGCGCCCACGAGGGTGTCCTCGCCGACGGGCTCGGCGTCAAGCTCGCCGGTGCCGCTGTAGTACGTGGCGATCCGGAACGGCAGCGCGCCGCTGCGCAACGCTTCGAGCAGCGCATAGAAATGGAGGTCCCCCCGGTGCTCGATCCTCCGGGCGCCGGACTTGAGCTCCACCAGGCACACCGACGCCCGGTCCTGGGCCGGGCTGCCCAGGACGAGGTCCACCACGCCGGCGAGCACCACGCGTCCACCGCACAACGGGACCTCGAGGCGCTCCTGTGTCCTCGGCAACCACGCCGGGCTCGGCACCGGCCAGCGGGCCACGATCTGCGCGGCGTGCTCGGCCACCTCGGTCGCCAGGCGCTGCCGGTGCGCGGCGGGCAGGGAGTCCACGAAGCCGACCACGCCATCGCGGTCACCGTCGACCTCGAAGGCGGCGCGGGCGTCGGCCCAGGGATCGTCGATGGCCCCGGTGGTCACCCACTGCCGGAACAGCGCGTCCACCATGCTCCCCCGGGCCAGCTCCACCGTGCCCACCCGGGGCGAGTGTCGGCAGGCGACGTGGTGGGCCTCGCACACGAGCACCTGGTTGAGCGACTCCTTGTTGACCCGGACGACATCGGCGCCGGGGGGCAGGGCCGTGACCGCCTCGACCAGGCCGTCCTCGAGCCAGTCCCGCAGGCCTCCGGCCAGCCCCGGGTCGATGGCGGGGCGGGGCACGCCGTCACCCCGGAGGCGCCGGAGAAGCCCGTCCCGGTCCAGCACCCCGGCCCCCGAGGGCCGCACTCCTCCCATCCCGCTCATGGGGCCACAATGCCCCAGGGGTGTGTCACGGGCCCGGACCGGGCCCGGACCAGGCCCGACACGTCGCCGGGCAGGCTGAGACACCACCGAAAAGCGCCCCTCGAACGCCTGAGGTCCGGGGGGCTCCCCCGGTACGCTGGAGGGGTCATGGACGTCGCCGGCACGGGCGGGTCCCCGGCCACCGCCAGGGACGCGCCGGAGTACACGCCGTGAGCGCCGCGTTCGACGTCGTCTTCGGCGTGTTCGTGGCCGCCATCCTCACCCTGGGCGTGGTGGCGATCCGCTGGGCCCTGCGCCGCGACCGCGTCGCCCGGGCCCGTCAGGCCGACCGCCCCCGGGCCTCCGACCCCGCCGGCCTCCCCGGCCCCGGCACCGCCGCCGGTCCACCCGGGACGACCGTGTCCCGCGGCCCGAGCGCGGAGAAGGGCGCCTCGTGACCGTCACCGGCCCGGTGCTCCCGGGTGGGGTGTTCATGGGCCCGGGACCGGGCCGCCGGTTGGCGGGCGCGGCCAATTCGTCACGGTGGCTCGTGCGCTACCGCCGGGCCCGTGTCCTGAAGCGACGGGTCCGGACCGCGTTCGTCTTCGCCGGGGGCGGCGCCCGGGGCTCGGCGCAGATCGGCATGCTGCAAGCGCTCGTCGCCCGGGGCATCACCGCCGACATCGTCTACGGCGCGTCGGTCGGCGCCATCAACGCCGCGGGGTACTGCGGCCAGCCCACCGCGGCCGGCATCGACGCGCTGGCCGAGCGGTGGCGCGCCATCACGCGCGAACACGTGTTCCCCCAGGGCCGGTTCCCGACGCCGTGGCGCTTCTTCCAACAGCGCGAGTCCGTGCATCCCGACGACGGCATCCGCAAGGTCATCGACTCGGGACTCCTCTTCGAACGACTCGAGCAGAGCCCGATCCCTCTCGAGGTGGTGGCCACCTCCCTCACCGACGGGCGCAGGCAGTGGTTCAGCGAAGGGCCCGCCGCCGTGCGCATCCAGGCCTCCGCGGCGCTGCCGGCGCTGCTTCCTCCCGTGGAGATCGACGGCGAAGCCTTCATCGACGGGGGTGTCGTCGACAACGTGCCCATCGGCCGGGCCATGGCCCAGGGCGCCGAGCGCATCTTCGTGCTGCTGTGCGGTCCGCTGCGCTACACGCCGCACCGCTACCGACGACCCATCGAAGGGGTGCTGACGGCGTTCTTCATCGCCGTGCACGCCCGCTTCACCCGGGAGCTCGAGCACCTGCCCGAAGGGGTCGAGATCATCGTGTTCAGCGTCGACACCGAGCCCGTGTCCCGCTACGACGACTTCTCCAGCACCGACGCGCTGATCGCGGCGGGCCGCGCCAACGCCAACGTCGTGCTCGACTTCTGGGAGAGCGGGGGCATCGGCGACTCGTTCGGTCCCGAGGCCTCGCCCGCCGAACCGGCCCCCGACGACGTCTCGGAGCTGGGCGCGTCCGAAGACAAGGTGGGATGAGCCCCGCCGAGCGGCGTCTTTCAGCGCGCCGGCGGCTCGTCCGGTCGTGGCGGGGCGACGTGCCACCCGGCCGAGGACACCTTGCGGGGCTCGTAGAACACGCACCCGTCGGGACAGGCGAAGGGCAGCGCCTCGTTCGCCTCCATCCGGCACCGCTCGAGCTTGTCGCCGCGAGCCGTCGTCTGCATGATGTAGTGCCGACAATCGCTGTTCACGGCCACAGTCCATTGTGACGTACCACGCACCGTAACGGGGCACACCCCACAGGGGCCTCGGCTAGCGTCAGGCTCGTGGACAGTCCCGTCTCCACGCGGCAACTGCTCCGATGGAGCGAGAGCCTGGCCGCCATCGCCCGCACCGGGCTCGGGTTCACCGAGAGCCTCTACGAGCGGGAGCGCTTCGAAGAGGTCCTGCACGTGGCCGCCGACATCGGCGTGGCCGCGGCCGAGGGGGCGGCCGGAGTCGAAGACGCCGGGGAGCTCGTCGAGGAATGGCTCCGCGCCGTGGGAGAGGGCGTCCCCGGCTACGTCACCCCCAAGGTGGCGGTGGGGGCGGCCGTCGGCAACGACAAGGGCGAGCTCCTCCTCGTCAAGCGGGCCGACTCGGGCGTGTGGCTGTACCCGACGGGGTGGGCCGACGTCGGCTACTCCGCCGCCGAGGTGGTGGTGAAGGAGGTGCTCGAGGAGACCGGCATCGAGGCCGAACCGCTCCGCCTCATCGCCGTGCTCGACGGGCTGCGACTGGGCTTCACCCGCGTGCCGCTGTACTCCCTCGTCTTCCACTGCCGGGCCGTGGGGGGGACGCTGCGCGCCCATCCCCTCGAGTGCGCCGACGTGGGCTGGTTCTCGGCCGACGCCCTCCCCCGGCCCCTGGCCGGCGCCGAGCGCTGGGGCCCGCACGTGTTCGCGGCGTTGCGGGGCGAACACCTCGACGTCCTCTTCGACCGTCCGCGCAACCCCATGTGGCGGGGAGGATCCCCGCCGGGATGACGCTGCTCAGCGCTCGTCGGGCTCGCCCCGTCCCTCGATGTCGAAGCGGAACCCGACGCCGCGCACCGTCACGAGGTACTGGGGCTGGGCGGGGTGACGCTCGAGCTTGACCCGCAGCCGGCGGACGTGGGTGTCGAGGGTGCGGGTGTCGGCGAGGTCCCGTCCTGACCACAGCCGGTCGATGAGCTCGTCCCGGGTGCGCACCTGGCCCGGAGGCGACAGCAGCAGGGCCAGGAGGTCGAACTCGCGACGCGACAGGTGGACGGGGCGGCCGCCGGTGGTCACGACACGGCGGGGGAAGTCGACCAGCACGGGGCCGGCGACGACCACGTCGGGCCTCGTCGGATCGGCGCTCTCGACCGGAGCCGGCCCGGCGTAGCTCGGTGGCGACACCCGTCGCAGCACGGCCTGGATGCGGGCCACGAGCTCGCGCAGGCGGTAGGGCTTGGTGACGTAGTCGGCCGCGCCCAGCTCCAGGCCCAGGACCACGTCGATCTCGGTGTTCAGCGCGCTCACCATGATCACCGGCACCGGCGCAATGTCCCGCATGCGCCGGCACACCTCGGTGCCGGCCATGCCCGGCAGCAGCACGTCGAGGAGCACGAGGTCGGGGGGGTTCTCGGCGAAGCGCCGCAGACCGTCGGTGCCGTCGGCGGCCAGCTCCAGGTCGTATCCCTCCATGGACAGCCCGGCGTACAGGGCCTCGCGGTAGGACTCGTCGTCCTCCACGATCAGGATCCGGACGCGTCCACCGGTGTCGGGGTGATCGGACTGTGTCGTGGGGGACACGCTCACCCGGCGCCTTTGCCGACACGTTGGGGACGATCCGGCGAGTGTCGCTGCGTCATCATCACGACCACGCGGGCCACGATGATGAGCGCCAAGACGAGCAGGATCGGCAGTAGCGCGGCGGCGTTGGCTCGTTGATGGAGGAACGTGCTGGGCTGGTTGTAGTCGGTGAAGACGTTGTAGGTCACGAACCCCGCCGGCGAGTTGTGAAGACTGAACGTGGGTGACTTCTGGTTGTACCCAACGGTGAGGAGGAGGGGTGCGGTCTCCCCCCCTGCGATGGCGGCCGCGATGATCAGCCCGGTGGCGATGCCGGGCATCGCCGGGCGCATGACCAGCTTGCGCAACATGTAGCCGCTGCGCATACCCAGGGCCTCGCCGCCTTCCCGATACGAGGTGGGCACGTTGCGCAACGCCACTTCGGTGGTCTTGGTGATGTAGGGCACGACGAGGACGGCCAGGACGATGATCCCGGCCTAGATCGAATACCCCCAGTGGAACTGCACGACGAAGGCCACGTAGCCGACGTAGCCGAGAATGATCGACGGCACCCCGGCCAACACCTCCGACGCGCCCCTGAGTACCTGGCTACGGCCGTCGCGCGCGTACTCGGCTAGGTAGACACCCCCCACAAATCCCGATGATGCCGGCGAGGACGCCGGTCGGCCACGGGGGCCCACAGGCCCACCTCACGCAGGCAGCGCTCGGCGATGTCGGTGTGCTCGCCACGCGGTGCCAGTCGATGGGCCCGCACCCCGGCGACCACGTTGTCGCGGATCGACATCGGGAAGGGGTTGGGGCGCTGGAAGACCATGCCCACCCGGCGCCGCAGCACCAGCGGGTCCAGGTCGCGCCCCGAGATCTCCACGCCTTCGAGCTCGATGGTGCCCGTGCGCCAGTAGCCGCGGACGTTGTCGTTCATCCGGTTCAGCGAGCGCAGGAAGGTCGACTTGCCGCAGCCGGTCGGCCCGATGAGCGCGGTGATGGTCTGCGGGGTGAAGGCGAGGTCGATATCGCTCAGGACCTTCTTGGCCCCGAAGCCGACGCCCACGTCGCGCGCCGCCATGATCGGGCTGTCGAGGAGCCCGACGGCACTGCGGCTCGGGGCCCGCGCCGGGGAGGCCTGGGGGTCGACGGGCGCCTCGTCGGGGGAGCCGGTGGACGCCGTGCCCGAGCCCTGGTTCCCGCCGAAGGTGCCGGATGCGGAGGTCATCGAGCCTCAAGGTACAAGTGGAAGGTGAACAATCCGCGAACAAAAGCGGCACCCGATGGTGATCGTTAGGTGAACTCCGGGGGCCCTCCGTGCCGGCGGCGATGGGCCACGGCCTTGGCCGCCCCCCAGGCCAGCGCCAGGTCGCCCAGCCCGGGGTCGAGCGCCTGCAGCGTGGCCGGGGTGAGGCCGTAGAGGTCCTCGGGGAAGCGCTCGGACTCGAACCGGCCCCGGGGGGCGGGGGGGACCCCGGCCTCCCGGAGGACCTCGGTCGGGTAGGGCACCACCGACCGGACCACGGCCAGCGGGGTCGTGCGCTGGGCGTCCACATCGGCCCGCACGAGGGACCCGAGGGCGTCGGCCACCACCTGCTGGGCACGCCCCGCGGCCAGCTCGGCCCGGGCCAGGACGGCGTCGCGCTCGGGATGGGTCACCGCCAGCGCGCCCTCCACACAGCGCGTCACCCAGCCCGGGACCGCGGCCACCACCCGGTCCGCCAATTCGGCGCCGAGGCGAGCCAGGGCCTCGTCGGGGTCGGGCTCCACGCCGGGATCGAACTCCACGTCCGCGACGCGCCCGTCAGCTCTCGATCAGGTCTCCGAGGAGGTCGACGTGGACCCCTTGGTCGCGCAGCCACGCCAGGGCCGCCTCGACCTTGGACGGCTCGCCCTCGAGCTCGCACACGATCCACCCCTCGTGCTCGGCGACGTTCGCCCGGCGGATGTTGGGCGCGACCTCGTCGTCGCGCGCCAGCTCGGCGATGAACGGCCGCTTCACCAGGTCCTCGGGGAACGTGAGCTTCACCCGCAGTTCGATCATGGTGCTCCTCCCTCGCCGCCGGAGACGGGGCCGGGTCGCGGTGCGCCCGCGAGCGCAAGGTTCAGGTTGCCCGAGCGCAAGCCCTCGAGATCGAGCGTCACGTAGCGGTATCCCGCCCCTCGCACCGCGGCGACGATCTCGGCCCGCCGCTCCACGGCGTCCTCGAGCTCGCCCTCGGGCAGCTCCACCCGGGCCAGGTCCCCGTAGTGGCGCACCCGCAGCTGCGCGAACCCCAGGGCGCGCAGCCCCGACTCCGCCGCCGCCACCGTCCCCAGTGTCCCGAGCGTCACCGGCGTGCCGTAGGGGAGGCGCGAGGCCAGGCACGCCGCGGCGGGCTTGTCCCAGGTGCGCAGGCCCAGATGCCGCGACACGGCCCGCACGTCGTCCTTGGTGAGGCCGGCGTCGACGAAGGGGAAGCGCGCCCCCGCTCGGCCGCGGCGCGCTGACCCGGACGGTGGTCCCCGAGGTCGTCGAGGTTGACGCCGAGCACCACCGCGGCGGACTCGGCCACCGCCAACGGCGCCAGCGCGGACAGCAGGCTCGCCTTGCAGTGGTAGCAGCGGTCCCCGCCGTTGGCCACGTATTCGGGGTCGTCGAGCTCGTCGGTCGTCACCGTGCGCCAGCGCAGGCCCCACTCGTCGGCCAGCGCCCGGCAGTCGGTGAGCTCCTCGGGTGCCAACGAGGCGGAGACGGCGGTGACGCACAGCACGGCGCCGGGGCCGAGCACGTCGGTGGCGACCCAGCCCAGCAGGGCCGAGTCCGCGCCGCCGCTGAAGGCCACCACCACCGGGCCGATCCGATCGATCTCGGTGCGCAGGGCGCCGAGCGTCGCCCCGACGCGCCCGTCGGCCGAGCCCGGCGCGACCGGCCTAGCGGACACGGTCGAGCACGTCTTCGATCTCGCCGACCATGCCCGTCCAGAACGGGCCGAACTCGGCGTAGTGCGCCGAGGCCTCGTCGAAGCGCATCTCGTACACGCACGCCTTCAGGTCGTCGGGGTTGGCGCCGAACAGGGTCACGCCCCACTCCCAGTCGTCGAGGCCCGTCGACCCCGTGATGAGCTGCACGATGCGCCCCCGAAAGCCGCGCCCCACCGCCCCGTGGCCGAGCATGAGCGCCTTGCGGGCCTCGAAGTCGAGCGCGTACCAGTTGTGTTCGGCGGCGCGCCGCTTGGACATCGGATAGAAGCAGAACGCCGGCTTGCCCGGCGGCGGGAGGTCGGGGTACAGGCGGGCCTGCTTCATCTCCTCGGGGACGCCCTGGGCGTACTCCGACACCTCGGTGAGCGAGACGTACGAGCCTGTGGCCTCGAGGCCCGCACGCTGCAGGTCCGACTGCAGGGCGCGCAGGCGCCACAGGTCGGGGCCGAGCGCCATCACGCCCAGGTCCGCCTTGTGCCCGAGCAGGGCGACGCTCACCACCTGGTCGCCTTGGGCCCGCGCCCCCTTCACGGCGCGCACCACCGCCTCGGCGTCCGCAGCGGGGCCGACGCGCAAGAAGAGGTGCAGCACCCCCCAGCCCGCCGACGGGGTGACGGGCTCGGGCGCGGGCCGACTCGGCGACGTGGACACAGGCCCAGTGTAGGAAACACCAGAGGGCGCCCCGGGGGGCGCCCTCTGACCGACGTCGGTGTGCTGCGGAGGCCGCGCCGTGGCGCCGACCCGCGGATGGTGCGAGACGGACTAGAAGTCGTCCATCCCGCCCGGCATGGCCGGTGCACCTTCTTTCTCGGGCTTGTCCACGATGACCGCCTCGGTGGTGAGGAACAGCGCGGCGATGGAGGCCGCGTTCTGCAGGGCGGAGCGGGTCACCTTGACGGCGTCGATGACGCCGGCCGCGAACAGGTCCTGGTACTCGCCGGTCGCCGCGTTGAGGCCCTCGGCGGGCTTCTTCAGGTTGCGCACCTTCTCCACCACGACCCCGCCTTCGAGCCCGGCGTTGACGGCGATCTGCTTGAGCGGCTCCTCGACGGCGCGCGCCACCATGCGGCACCCGGTGGCCTCGTCGCCCTCGAGCTTCTCGGCCCGGTCGAGGATCTGCGCCTGGGACCGGAGCAGCGCCACGCCGCCTCCGGGGACCACGCCCTCTTCGATGGCCGCCTTGGTGGTGGACACCGCGTCCTCGATGCGGTGCTTCTTCTCCTTGAGCTCGACCTCGGTGGCGGCGCCCACCTTGATGACCGCCACACCCCCCGACAGCTTGGCCAGGCGCTCCTGGAGCTTCTCCCGGTCGTAGTCGGAGTCGGTGTTCTCGATCTCGGCCTTGATCTGGTTGATGCGTCCCTTGATCTCCGACTCGTCCCCGGCCCCTTCGACAAGGGTGGTCTCGTCCTTGGTGACGACGACCTTGCGACCCCGGCCCAGCATGTCGAGGCCCACGTTCTCGAGCTTGAGACCGACCTCTTCGGTGATGACCTGGCCGCCGGTGAGGATGGCCATGTCCTGGAGCATCGCCTTGCGGCGCTCGCCGAAGCCCGGTGCCTTCACGGCCACCGACTTGAACGTGCCCCGGATCTTGTTGACCACCAGCGTGGCCAGGGCCTCGCCTTCCACGTCCTCGGACACGATGACGAGCGCCTTCCCCGTCTGCATGACCTTCTCGAGCACAGGGAGCAGATCACGGACGGCCGAGATCTTGCTCGACACGAACAGGAGGTAGGGGTCCTCGAGGACGGCCTCCATGCGCTCGGGGTCGGTGACGAAGTACGGGGAGATGTAGCCCTTGTCGAAGCGCATGCCCTCGACGAGGTCCATCTCCATGCCGAAGGTCTGGGACTCCTCGACCGTGATGACGCCGTCTTTGCCCACCTTGTCGATGGCCTCGGCGATCATCTCGCCGATCTCGGTGTCGGCGGCGGAGATGGCCGCGACCTGCGAGATCTGGCCCTTGGACTCGGTCTCTTTGGCCTGGGATTTGAGCGACTCGACGGCCGCCTCGACGGCCGCCTCGATGCCCCGCTTGAGCGACATGGGGTTGGCGCCGGCCGCCACGTTGCGCAGCCCTTCGTGGACCATGGCCCACGCCAGGACCGTGGCCGTGGTGGTGCCGTCACCGGCGACGTCGTCGGTCTTCTTGGCGACTTCCTTCACGAGCTCGGCGCCGACCTTCTCCCACGGGTCCTCGAGGTCGATCTCCTTGGCGATCGACACCCCGTCGTTGGTGATGGTGGGGGCTCCCCACTTCTTCTCGAGCACGACGTTGCGGCCCTTCGGGCCGAGGGTGACGCGTACGGCGTCGGCGAGCTTGTTCATGCCGTTCTCGAGGGCCCGACGGGCCTCCTCGTCGAAGGCGATCAGCTTGGGCATGGCGTGGTTTCCTCCGTGGGTTTCGCTACCGGTGTCGTCGGCGGGCCGACGGGCGCCGCTGCCGGCGAGCGCTCCGTGCGACAGTTAGCACTCTAGCGCTTCGAGTGCTAACTGCAAACCGACTCCGGGGGCGGGCGGTCCCGGCCGGCCCAGGCGGGAGGAACGGGAGGAATCAGCCGCCGGCGACGGCAGGCACGATCGACAGGGTCTGGCCCTCGGCGACCAGGGTGTCGAGACCGTCGAGGAACCGCACGTCCTCGTCGGCCAGGAAGACGTTCACGAACCGTCGCAGCGAGCCGCTCTCGTCGAAGAGCCGGTCCCCGAAGCCGGGGTGGGCGACGTCGAGGGCCTTGAGCACCTCCCTGACCGTCGACCCCTCCACCGCGACCTGGGCGTCGCCCCCCGTGAGGGTGCGCAGCTGGGCGGGCACCCGCACCGTGACGCTCACGACCGACCCCCGTCCACCGTGGCGTCGATGGCAACGGCCTCGTGGAACGCCTCGAGTGTGGGGGCGATGGTGGCGGTGGGCCCGGCCGAGTCGACGAGGGCCTCCACGGTCTTGAGGCCGTGGCCCGTCACGTACGCCACCACCCGCTCGTCGCGCCGCACCACCCCCTGGGCGGCCAGCTTGGCCAGGGTGGCGATGGTGACGCCCCCGGCCGTCTCGGCGAAGATCCCCTCGGTCCGGGCCAGCAGGCGGATGCCGTCGAGGATCTCGGCGTCGGTCACCGCCGCCAGCGCCCCGCCGCTGGAGCGCACCGTCTCGAGCGCGTACCACCCGTCGGCGGGGTTCCCGATGGCGAGGGACTTGGCGATGGTGTGCGGCTTCACGGGCCGGATGGCGTCGGTGCCCTCGGCGAAGGCCGTCGCCACCGGCGAGCACCCCTCGGCCTGGGCGCCCGACACCCGCACGTGGGGCTCGTCGTCGAGCAGTCCCACGGCGTGGAGCTCGGTGAAGCCCTTGGCCACCTTGGTCAGCTGGCTACCCGAGCCGACGGGCACGACGACGTGGTCGGGGGCCTCCCAGCCCAGCTGCTCGGCCACCTCGAAGGCCAGGGTCTTGGACCCTTCGGCGTAGTACGTCCGGACGTTCACGTTCACGAAGGCCCACGAGGGGAGCTCGCTCGTGAGCTCGGCGCACAGGCGGTTGACGTCGTCGTAGGTGCCCTCCACCGCCACCACGTGCCCGCCGTAGACGGCGGTGGTCACGACCTTGGCCACCTCGAGGTCGCGCGGGATGAACACCACCGACACCATCCCGGCGCGCGCCGCGTGGGCGGCCACGGAGTTGGCCAGGTTGCCGGTGGACGCGCACGCCGCGACCTTGAACCCGAGCTGGCGCGCCTTGGTCAACGCCACCGACACCACCCGGTCCTTGAACGAGCCGGTGGGATTGGCGGTGTCGTTCTTGACCCACAGCTCGCCGAGGCCGAGCTCGGCCGCCAGGCGGTCGGCCCGGACCAGGGGGGTGCAGCCCGTGCCGAGGTCGATGGGCGCCGGATCAGACACCGGGAGCAGCGGGGCGTAGCGCCAGATGGTCTGGGGGCCCGCCGCGATCTGCGCCCGGGTGACCGAGCTCCGCAGGGCGTCGTAGTCATAGGCGACCTCGAGGGGCCCGAAGCAGTAGTCGCACACGTGCAGCGCCTCGGCCGGGTAGACCCGCGCGCATTCCCGGCAACGAAGTCCAGTGACAAAATCCACAACGCACCTCCGCATCGATCGGGCATTGGCACCTGGTGCGCGCCGAAATGGCGCAGTCACTGGTTGCCGCGGCGTCGCAGGGCCCGTCCCTCAGCCGCTCTGGATGATCCCTCCATGGTGGACGAAGGCGACCACCCGCGTCAATGGAAGGGGGGTGCGGGCGTGGGACGGCCCCCCATGGGGGATGATCTGGGCATGGGGTTCTCACCGGGCGAGGCGCATCCGGGCGCACCTCGCCCCTTCCACCACGGCGATTTCGGGGCCGACACCCTGGTCACGGCGCGCCGGGGGCGGCGGGTGGCGGTGTGCCTGCCGGCCCGCAACGAAGCCCGCACCCTGGGACCCATCGTCTCGAGCGTGCGCCGCACCCTGACCGCGGCGGGCGGTGGGGTCGACCTCGTCGAGGACGTGGTGGTCGTCGACGACGGGTCTGACGACGACACCGCGGCGGTGGCCCGGCGGGCCGGGGCCCGGGTCCTCACGGCCCGCACCGTGGGCGGGGGCAAGGGCCAGGCCATGGGGGTGGCCCTGGCCGAGACCGACGCCGAGCTCCTCGTCTTTCTCGACGGCGACGTCGAGAACTTCGGCCCGCACTACGTGACGGGGCTGGTCGGGCCCCTCCTCCTCGACCCGCCCCCCGGCCAGATCGACGTGGCGCTCGTGAAGGGGTTCTACGAGCGTCCGCTGCACGGGGAGAGAGGTGCGGGCGGGCGCGTGACCGAGCTCGTGGCCCGGCCCGTGATCGACCTCCTGTTCCCCCATCTGTCGGGGGTGCACCAGCCCCTGGCGGGCGAGACCGCGGCGCCGCGCACCGTGCTCGACAAGACCGGCCTGGCCCCGGGCTACGGCGTGGAGCTGGCCCTGCTCATCGACGTGGCCGCGCAGTTCGGGGTCGACCAGATCGCCCAGGTCGACCTCGGGATGCGGGTCCACCGCAACCGGCCGCTGGCCGAGCTGCGGCCCCAGGCCACCGACGTCCTGGGGGCGGCCCTGCGCCGGGCCGGCATCACCGGGCCCGAGGCGCCTCGGCGCTGAGCGCGCCCCGGCATCACCCCGGGCCCACCCGGCGCGCGGTGAACCGGGGCAGGGCGGCGGCGACCTCCTCCTCCACCGCGCCGGCGGGATCGGCGAGCGCGGCGGCCTCGCCGACGCGGTCGGTGAGGCAGCGGACCTCCACCACCGCGCCCTCCCCCGGCTCGGGACCGGCCACGGGCTCGAGGCCGCCGGGCCCGACCGCACCGGGCACGACGAGGACCGGGACCCCGGCCGCCCGGGCCCGGCCCACCACGGACCCGACCACCTTTCCGGACCACGACGAGGCGTCGAGGCGGCCCTCCCCGGTCACCACGACCTGGGCCCGGGCCAGGCGGGCCTCGAGGCCGACGGCGTCGGCCACGACCCCGAAGCCGGGCACGAGGCGCGCCCCCAACGCGGCCAGGCCCCCGGCCAGGCCCCCGGCCGCCCCCGACCCGGGCAGGGCGGTGACGTCGACGGCGTAGCGCTCGACCAGGTGGCCGGCGAAGCGCTCCAGGCGCAGCTCGAGCTCGGCCACCTGGTCCGGCGTGGCCCCCTTCTGGGGCCCGAACTCCGCGGCGGCCTGCACGAACACGGTGTCCACGTCACAGGCCACGATCACCTCCGTGGCGCCGAGCCCCCCGGAGCGCTCGATGGCCTCGATCGCGCCCCGGCCCCCGTCGGTGGTGGCCGAGCCGCCCACCCCGACGAGCACCCGCCGGGCCCCCGCCGCCATCGCGGCCACGAGGAGCTCCCCCGTGCCGAAGGTGCTGGCCCGCACGGGGTCGTTGCCCTCGGGCCCCCCGGCGAGCGGCAGCCCCGAGGCCGCGGCCGACTCCACCACCGCCATCTCCCCGACCAGCCAGTACCGGGCCCGCACGGGCGGGCCGAGGGGACCGGTGACCGTCACGGCGCGCCACGAGCCGGCGGCGCCGCCGGGCCCGGGCGCCGCCGCCAGGACCTCGGCGAACCCCTCGCCGCCGTCGGACAAGGGACACACGTCGGTGTCCCACCCGGCCCGCACGGCCCCCGCCGCCATCGCCGCGGCCACGGCGGGCGCGGTGGCGGTCCCCTTGAAGGCGTCGGGGGCGAGCAGCGCCAGGGGCCGGCGGGAGGCGGGAGCGTCGGGGGGGCGGACCACGGTGCCATGGTGACTCGTCGGCGTGGATTGTGCAGGCGAGGGGTAGGGTCGTCCCGGTATGGGAAGGGTCGGGTGCTCTTGAAGGCGGACCTGGTCATCGCCTCGAACCGGGGCCCGATGTCGTTCACGCTGGACCACGAGGGCCGACCGGTGCCGGCCGGCTCGGCCGGGGGCCTCGCCGCCGCGCTCGCACCCCCAGCTCGAGGGCAGCGGGGCCACCTGGGTGGCCTGTGCGATGTCCGACGCCGACCGCATGGCCACCGCCGAGGGGCTCATGACCGAGCGGGGCCTGCGACTGGTGACGGTGCAGCCCGACAAGGACACCTACCGCATGGCCTACGACGTGGTGTCGAACTCGACGCTGTGGTTCTTACACCACCATCTCTTCGACCTGGCCCGGCGGCCCCGCTTCGACCACCACTGGGCCCGGGCCTGGGAGGCCTACCGGGAGTACAACGAGCTGTTCGGGTCGGTGGTGGACGCCGCCGCGGCCGACGGCGCCACCGTGCTCGTCCAGGACTACCACCTGAGCCTGCTGCCGGGGATGCTGGCCCAGAAGCGGGCCGACCTCCACACCGTGCACTTCACCCACACCCCCTTCGCCGCCCCCGACGCCCTGCGGGTCCTGCCCGAGGCGGTGGGGCGCGAGGTCCTCGAGGGCATGGCGGGAGCCGGCGCGGTGGGCTTCCACACGGCGCGCTGGGCAGACAGCTTCCGCAGCTGCTGCACCGAGACGGGCGTCGACGCCGGGCACATCTTCGTGTCGCCGCTCACGCCCGACTCCGACCACCTCGTCGAGCAGGCCGCCTCGGCGGAGTGCCGGGCCGCCGGCGCCCGGCTCGACGAGCTCCTGCGGGGCCGGCGCATGGTCCTGCGCGTGGACCGGATCGAGCCGGCCAAGAACCTCCTGCGGGGGTTCTGGGCCTTCGACGAGATGCTGCGCATGCGGCCCGAGCTGCGCGGCGAGGTCGTGCTCCTGGCCCTGGCCTACACGTCGCGCTCGACGTTGCCGGAGTACCTCGCCTACGGCGCCGAGGTGGAGCAGACCGTGCAGCGCGTCAACGACACGTGGGGCACCGACGACTGGGCCCCGATCATCCTCGACGTCGCCGACGACCCCGGCCGGTCGGTCGCCGCGCTCATGCGCTACGACGTGCTCCTCGTGAACCCGCTTCGTGACGGCCTCAACCTGGTGGCGAAGGAAGGGCCGATCGTCAACACCACCCACGGAGTGCTGGCGCTGTCACGCGAGGCGGGCGCCTTCGCCGAATTGCACACCGAGGCGCTCGAGATCAACCCCTTCGACATCACCGGCACCGCCACGGTGCTCCTCGAGGCGCTCGACATGGCACCGGCCGAGCGGGCCCGGCGGGCCGAGGCCCTGCACGCGCTGGTGGCCAGGCGCAAGCCCGGCGACTGGCTCGCCGATCAGCTGGCCGCGGTCATCTCGGCCTGATCCGCTCCTCGACCCCCGGCCCGGGGTCGCCGCTCAGCGACGGGCCCGCCGGGCCAACAGGCTGAAGAGGTCGAGCGCGTCGGCGGGGCCGGGCACGACGACGTCGGCAGCGGCGATGAGGTCGGGAGGCGTCTCCTCGTCCACCACGGCCATGCGCACGGTGCGGGTGCCGCGCGCCGCCAGCCGGTCGAGGGCGGCGAAGGCGGCCAGGTCGCCCTCGTCGTCGCCGGCGAAGCACGCCGCGGCCATGCCCTGGGCCACCCGCTCGACCACCGCCCCCTTGTCGATGCCCACCGGGGGCCGGAACTCCACCGCCATGCGGCCGGGCTGGCGGACGAGCCCGGTGCGCTGGGACCAGGTGCGGGCGAAGTCGAGGGCGCGCCCGCCGGCCTCGGGGGCCTGGCGCCAGTGCACCGTGACCGACACGCCCTTGTCCTCGATCCCCACACCCTCACCGGCGAAGGTGGCCCGGGCCGCCTCGACCACCCGGGCCACCTCGGCCTGCCACGGCCCGGCCTCCGGGGCACGGTGCACCTTGCCGTCCTCGAGCCACTCGAGCCCGTAGGCGCCGAACAGGCGCAGGCCGGGACCGGCCGTCGCCAGGCGCTGGGCCAGGAACGACACGGGCCGGCCGGAGATCACCGCCACCAGCCCGAAGCGCCGGGTCAAAGCGGCGAGGACCCCGGGCGCCTCGGGCAGGGGGTCGGCGGTGGCGGGGTCGGCCACGATGGGCGCGAGGGTCCCGTCGAAGTCGCTGAGCACCGCACTCGACGCCGGGTCCTCGAGCAGGACGGCCAAGGGGCCGAGGGGGTCGCCGGCAATGCCGTCGTGGTCCTCGGGGCCGGGCCCGCCGCGCCCCGGGTCTGGTGCCATGGGGGCGCCGCCCGTCAGTTGGTCGCCGCGCTCGATGTCGTGGTGGAGCTCGACGGCGCCAGTCGCACCAGGTCGGGGCCGGCGATGACGACGACGTTGGCGCCCGAGGTGCTCGGCACGGGGGCCACCGCGCTCGTGGGCTGGATGGTGCTGGCCGGCAGGCCGAGCGCCGCGGTCACCCGGGTGGCGGCGCTCGAGGGGCCCGACACCGCGTACACCTGGGTCCCGGTCACCTTGGTCGTGGAGTTGGTGGCCGCCAGGGTGAGAAACCCGCGCGAGCGCAGGTACGTGCTCGTCCCCCCGGCCAGATCGGTGATGCTCGTGCCGTTGGCGACGAGCACGTGGATCGAGGACGCCCCGGGGACGATGGTCGCCACGGAGGTGGTCGTCGACCCGGCACTCGTCGTCGTGGTGGTGGCCGACGATGCCGGCGGGCTCGTCGACGCGATCGTCTTCACCCCGAGCGGCGCCCGGGTGCCCGACGGCATGAGCAGGATGCCGATGACGACGGCGATGACGACCACACCCACGCCGCGCAGATAGCCCGACGGCGCCGGCGGGCCGGCGATGTCGCGGTCACTCGTGCCCCCTGTGCCACCCCCGCCACCGGACCCCGATCCGGGCGCGCCCAGGCCCGGATAGGCCGGGTCGTCGTAGCGGTCGCTCATCGCCGGGGGTGATGCGGGGCGGCGGTCGGCTCGAACCGACCCCGCCGTTGATCGAGTCGACGGCGTCGCAGGCGCCGGACGACCAGTGGCGCGTGCTCGAGCGCGTCAGCGGTGTCGACGATCTCTCCCAAGCGGCGGTAGTAGCCGGTGGGCGACATCCCCAGGCGATTGCGGATCCCCGTGGCCTTGGCTTCGGGCCGGGTCCACCACGATTCCTCGAAGTCGAGGATCTGACGGTCCTGGTCTGTCAATCCCATCGCGAGGTCAAGCCTGCCAACGCACCGCCGCGAAGCAAGGATCCTCGCCGGCGCGCCCCTTTGCGCCCGGCCGGGCACAAGACCGGCGGTAGCGTGGCGTGCACGCCGGTGTGGCGCAGTTGGAAGCGCAGACGATTTGTAATCGTCAGGTCGTGGGTTCGAGTCCCACCACCGGCTCGAGGCGCACCGCAGCTCCGGCGGCGCGTGGCGGTGCGCGTCGGCCCGGTCGATCGCACTGTTGATGGCACCGTCACCGCCCCCCCGACAGCGCGGCGAGTTGGTCGGACAGGCGCTGTGCGGTGTGGGCCGCGCCCCATTCCGCCGTGGCGGCTTCGTCGATGCCGGCGCCGCTGCGCATGCGCTCGAGCGCAGGCCCGCGCAGGTGCGCCTTGGCCAGCCGGAACGCCAACGGGGCTCGGGCCCCGAGCTCGGCGCCGAGCGCCACGGCACGCGCCAGCAGGGCGTCGACCGGATGCACTTCGTGCACGACGCCGTACGCCACTGCGTCGGCGGCGTCGAGCAGCCGGCCGCTGAAGACGAGGTCCTCGGTGCGCGAGCCGCACACGTGGTGCAGGATCTCGAGCGCGGCCACCGGGAACGGGACACCGACCACGAGCTCGCTGGCGCCGATGCGCGCCCCCTCGGCCAACAGCCGACGATCACACGTGCACGCCAGGATGCACCCGCCGGCCACCGCCGCGCCGTTGACCGCGGCGATGGTCGGCTTGGGGAAACCGAAGAGCCGCTCGAGCGCGCCACCCAGACCCGCCACGAGGCCGCCCACGTAGGCCGGGCCGCCCTCGAGCACGCGGCGGAGGTCCACCCCGGCCGAGAACACCCGGCCGGCACCGGTGAGGACGACCGCACCGACGGCGTCGTCGCGCTCGAGGGAATCGAGTGTGGCGCCGAGCTCGTCGAGCACCTCGACGTCGATGGCGTTGACCTTGCCCCGTCGCAGCTCGATCACCGCCACCGCGCCCTGGCGGTCGACGCTCAGGACGGGATCCGACACCATGGCTCACCCCCGGGCACGAGGCAGATGATCGCGCAGCGGCTACCCCTGGGCATCCAGACCCGTCCCCGCCCGGCCCCGGGCGAGCTCGAAGCAGGCCACCGCACCGGCCGCGGCCACGTTCAGGCTGCCCACGGAGCCGAATTGCGGGATCCCCGCCAGGACCGAGCACCGGCGCCGCGTGAGGGCGGCCAGGCCCTTGCCCTCGGCCCCCATCACGAGCGCGACGGGCACGCCGTCCCCGAGGGACAGGTCGAACAGCGATGTCGGGGCGTCCGCCTCGAGTCCTACGGTCGTCACCCCGAGCTCGTCGAGGCGGCGCAGGGCGCTCGGCACACCGGGGGCGACGGCGAAGTCGAGGTACTCGATGGCACCGGCGGCCACCTTGGCGACCGTCGGAGTCACGTGGACGGCGCGATGGCGCGCCAGCACCACGCCCGTCACACCGGCGCACTGGGCCGTGCGCAGGAGGGCACCCACGTTGTGGGGATCGGTGACGCCGTCGAGCACCAACAAGAACGGCGCCGTCGCGCCTCGGGCCTCGCACAGCGTGTCGAGCTCGACCTCCTCGAGGGGCCGGGCCCGCGCCAGGACGCCCTGGGGGGCATCGGTGCGCGCCGCTCGGTCGAGCTTCATCTTCGGAACGAGCACGAGCCGCACGCGTCGTCGCGTCGCCAGTCGCTCGATGTCGTCGATCTGCGGAGACGGGTCGAGGTCCTCGGCCACCCAGACTTCGTGCACGGGGCGGCGGCCCGCGGCCAGGAGCTCGCGCACGGCGTGGCGGCCCTCGACCTGCTCGCCGCCGAGGCCGTGCCCGCCCGTGCCGGCATGTCCCGACGCGCCGCGTCCCGTCGGACCGCCGCGGCCCGATGGTGCCGAACGTCCCGCCGAGCCGCCGCGTCCCGCCGAGCCGCCGCGTCCCGCCGAGCCGCCGCGTCCGGCCGAAGTACCGCGTCCGCTCGGCGCGGCGCGCCGTGGCGACGCCGCGCCCTTGGGGCCGGGGCCGCGTCGTCGACGCGGTGGACCACTCACGCCACGACGGCGAGGAGGACGACGGCGAGACAGGCGATGCCCTCCACCCGGCCGATGGCGCCGAGGCCTTCAGCCCGTTTGGCCTTCACGCTCACCGGGGCCCCGAGCAGGTCGTGCAGGCGGCGGGCCATGTCGTCGGTGTGCTCGGCCAGCCGGGGGCGCTCGCACACCACGGTGCAGTCCGCGTTCACGAGCCCCATCCCGCGCGCCGCCACCATCGACGACACCTGGTCCAGCAGGGCCATGGAATCGGCGCCGGCCCAGACGGGATCGCTGGCCGGGAAGTGCCGGCCGAGGTCGCCGAGCCCCGCCGCCCCGAGCAGCGCCTCGGCCACGGCGTGGGCCACCACGTCGGCGTCGCTGTGGCCGGCGAGCCCCGCCGCGCCGGGGATCGTCACCCCTCCGAGCACGAGGGCCCGGCCCGGGTCCCCCGAGAAGCGGTGCACGTCGAACCCCTGCCCGATGCGCAAGGAGCTCGGCGCGGCCTCCGTCCCCGTCACGTCGCCACCAGGGCCCGGGCCAGGTCGAGGTCCGCCGTCGTGGTCACCTTGATGTTGCGGGGGTCGCCGGGCACGATGCGTACGGTAGCGCCGAGCGACTCCACCAGCGCGGCGTCGTCAGTGGCGTCGGACTCGCTTTCGTGGGCACGACGCAGCACGCCGGCGCGAAAAGCCTGGGGGGTCTGCACCGCCATGATCCCGTCGCGCTCCACGGTGCCGACGACGGTGCCGTCGACGACGCGCTTCAACGTGTCGACCACCGCCAACCCCGGCACGGCCGCGTCGGCGCCGCCCGTCACCGCGTCGACCACGGCTCGGAACACGTCGGGAGAAGCAAGGGGCCGGGCGCCGTCGTGGATGACGATGACCTCGGCCGAGTCGGGCACCGCACCGAGCCCCGCCCGCACCGAGGCGGCACGCGTGTCCCCGCCCGCCACCACGACATCGGCCCCCTCCACCCTGACGCGGTCACCCGCGGGCACGACGAGCACGACCCCGTCCCCCACGGCGCGCGCCGCCTCGAGGGCCCACTGCACGAGGGGACGGTCACCGAGCACCGCGAATTGCTTGGCGGCCCCGAACCTGCTCCCGCTTCCCGCCGCGACCACGACCACCCACACCGACACGAGCTCACCTCCACGGTGCGGACCGCGCGCCGCGGAGACGGCGCGGGCCGGTGGGTCAGGGCAGCGCCTCGTCCAGGCGCGTCTCGGCCGCGGCTTCGTCGACGTCGAGCGCGAAGGTCAGCTCGGACACGAGGATCTGGCGCGCCCGGCTGAGCATGCGCTTCTCGCCGGCGGAGAGCCCCTTGTCCTTGTCGCGGATCGACAGGTTCCGCACCACCTCGGCCACCTGGTAGATGTCGCCGGAACGGAGCTTCTCGGAATGGTTCTTGTAGCGACGGGACCAGTTCGTCGGCATGCGCGCCTCCTTCTTGCGCAGGACGGCGAACACCTCCTCGACCTCTTCGTCGTTGATGACCTCGCGCAGGCCCACACCCTCGGTGTTGTCGGCCGGCACCATCAGGGTCAGGTCGCCGTAGGCGAGGCGGAGCACGAGGTACTCCTTCTTCTCGCCGAAGGCCTCTTTGACCTCGCGCCGCTCCACGATCGCCGCCCCGTGATGGGGGTAGACCACCTTGTCACCGATGTCGAACACAGACCTCTCCCGGGATGGCGCGCTGACCACAGGCTCATGGCAAGGGGCAGACATTCCATTCTACCCGAGCGGCCCCACGGCCCCCACTCCCGTGGTGGTGCGGCGGGCGGTTCTTCACGGCCTCGGCGTCGTCTCGCCACCACGGGTGCTGGGCGTCACGCCACCGACGACGACGAGGGCGGTCGATGCCCGGCGGCGGCGCCCGCTCAGCTGTAGCGGTCGAGAATGCTCGCCTCGGCCAAACGGGCGAGACCCTCCTTGAGCGAACGGGCCCGGGCCTCGCCCACCCCCTCGACCTCCTCGAGGTCGGTCACCGAGGTGCGCATGATCCGCTGCAGCCCGGCGAAGTGCTCCACGATCCGGTCGACGAGGACCTCGGGGAACCGCGGCAGGCGGTGCAGCAGGCGGTAGCCGCGGGGCTCGACCGGCGCGTCGGGGTCGGACTGGCCCAACCCGAGGACGGCGGAGACGCGCCGGACGTCGAGGAGGTCGTCGGTCGACAGGCCGGTCAGCGTGACGATGGCGTCGTCGGACTCGCCGTTGGACACGCCGGGCGCCCCGACACGCCCGTCGCGGCGCGCCGCCGCCGCCGGGCGGGGCGCACCATGACCCGAGACGCGGGCCCCGTCGCGCCCCGGACGACGACCGTCGTCGGCCCGGTGCAGGTAGTCGCGCACGACGAGACGGCGCACGGGGTCGAGGCCGTCGAGGACCTCCTCGAGCTGGAGGCGCAGCAGGCGCCCGTCCTCGCCCAGCTCCACCAGGTCCACCTTGACCTCGTCGGCGATGCGGTCGAGCAGCCCGGCGGGCTGCAGCACGAGGGCCACGTCGCGCACCGTCACCGTGTCGGCGATCTCGAGGGCCGACAACGACGCCAGCGCCGAGTCGAAGCGTTGGCGGAACCGGCGGGTGGTCTGCAGCGCCTGGCGCACCCGCTCGTGCAAGCGACGCTCGTCCTGCAAGACGTGGCGCGTGTCGTGCCGGTAGACGGTCACGAGACCCATGGCCGCGGACACCGACACCACGGGCACGTCGATGGACCGGGCCACCCGCTCGGCCGTGCGGTGGCGGGTGCCGGTCTCGATGGTGGGGATGGCGGCATTGGGCATGAGGTGCACGTTCGCCCTGGCGATGCGGCCGGCGTCGGGGGACAGGATCACCGCGCCGTCCATCTTGGCCAGCTCCGACAGGCGCTGCGGGCTGAATTCGGCGTCGAGGAGGAACCCACCCGTGCAGATCGACAGCACGTCGGGGCCGTCACCCACCACGAGCAGCAAGCCCCGGTTGGCTTGCAAGATGCGTTCGATGCCGTCACGCAGCGGCTGGCCCGGCGCAACGAGGGCCAGGGCGTCGGCCATGGCCGAGCTCGGTCGCACCACCACCTCCGCATGGTACCCGGCGCCTTGTGGTGCCATACCTCGTCGGCGTCACCGTGAGGCGCGCACCGTGATCGGCGCACCCGAGGCGCGCACCGTGATCGGCGCACCCCGAGGCGCGCCCCACGGTCGCCGCGCCGCGTCAGGGCTCGGGCGGCGACACGAGCGCCAGCGCGACCGCCTGGGCCAGGGACCGCACGTGCACGACCTCCATCCCCGCCGGACCGTCGGGACACGACGCCGGGACCACGGCGTGGCGAAAGCCCACGCGGTGTGGCTTCGGCCAGTCGCCGGGGCGCGTGCGGGACCTGCCTGACCTCTCCCCCCAGACCCACCTCGCCGAACACCACCAGGTCGGCGGGGAGGGGACGGCCCGTCACCGACGAGGCCAGGGCGAGGGCGAGGGCCAGATCGGCGGCGGGCTCCAACACCCGGATGCCACCCACCGCCGAGGCGAAGACGTCGGTGCGGGCCATCGACACCCCGGCCCGCTGCTCGAGGACGGCCAACAGCAGGGCCAGGCGACCGCCGTCGACCCCCTGGGCCGAGCGCCGGTTGGGCGCGTCCCCGGCGTTGCGCGCCGTGAGGGCCTGGACCTCGACCAGCAGGGCCCGCTGGCCCTGGACCGCGGGCAGCACGGCGCTGCCCGGCGCACCGGGCCGCCGGTCCCCCAGGAGCAACTGATAGGGGTCGGTGACCGCGCGCAGGCCCGCCTCGTTCATCTCGAAGAGCCCGAGCTCGCCCGTGGGGCCGAACCGGTGCTTGGTGGCGTGCACGGTGCGCAGGGCGTGGTGGCGGTCCCCCTCCACGCCGAGCACCGTGTCGACCAGGTGCTCCAGGGTACGCGGGCCGGCCAGCGCCCCCTCCTTGGTGACGTGTCCCACGAGCACGAAGGCGGCGCGATGGGCCTTGGCCAGGTGGACGACGAGGTCGGTGCAGGCCCGGACCTGGCCCACGCTGCCCGGGATGCCCGACACGGCGGGGTCGGCCACGGCCTGGATCGAGTCCACGACGACGAGGGCGGGGGCGGTGTGGCGCACCGCCTCGGCCAGGGCGGAGAGGTCCGCGCTGTCGAGGATCAGGAGCCCGGCGGGCAGGGGCCCGAGGCGCTCGGCCCGGCGCCGGACCTGTTGGGCCGACTCCTCGGCCGACACGAGCAGCACGGGGGCGCCGGTGCGGGCCATGGCCGCCAGGACCTGGAGCAGGAGCGTCGACTTTCCCACCCCCGGCTCCCCCCCGAGCAGGGTCACCGAGCCCGGGACGAGCCCGCCGCCCAGGACCCGGTCGAGCTCGGCCAGGCCCGTGGGGACCGGGCCCGACCGTGCGGGGTCGACGTCTCCGATGGGCACGGCCCGGTCGACGCCTGTCGCCGCGTCGGGCCCGAAGAGGCCGTCGGCGGGGTCGTCGGATCCGAAGGCCCGTCGGCGGGTGGGGGTCGGTGTCGACGCGGCCGGCTCGGCCACGGCCTCTTCGACCAGGCTGTTCCAGGCACCGCAGGCGGGGCAGCGCCCGGCCCATCGGGGGGTCCCCCCGCCGCATGCCGTACACCGGTGCACCGTCCGCAGCCGCCCCACCGGGGGGAGGCTAGGGACGGGGTGTGTCGGTCAGGCTCGGGTCAGGAGTCGGCGCCCGCGCCGGCCAGCTCGACCGGCGGCGGCTCGAGGCCCTCGACGGTGCGGAAGACGAACTCGCCGTCCTCCACGTCGACGATGATGGTCTCGCCCACGCGGAATTCCTTCCACAGGATCCGTTCCGACAGCGGGTCCTCGACGAACTGCTGGATGGCCCGGCGCAGGGGACGGGCCCCGAGGGTGGGGTCGTAGCCCTTGTCGGCCAGCAGCGCCTTGGCGTTGGGCGTCAGCTCCAGGGCCAGGCCCTGGGCCTCGAGCTGCTCGCCCACGCGGCGGATCATGAGGTCGACGATCTCCACGACCTCTTCCTTGGACAGCTCGTGGAAGACGATGACCTCGTCGATCCGGTTGAGGAACTCCGGGCGGAAGTGCGCCTTCAGGGCCTCGTGGACCTTGGCCTTCATGCGCTCGTAGCTCACCGCCTCCGACGTCTTGGCGAAGCCCACCGACGACTTGCGCAGGTCGGCGGTGCCGAGGTTGGAGGTCATGATGAGCACGGTGTTCTTGAAGTCCACCGAGCGCCCCTGGGCGTCGGTGAGCCGGCCGTCCTCGAGGATCTGGAGCAGCGCGTTGAACACGTCGGGGTGCGCCTTCTCGACCTCGTCGAAGAGCACGACGGAGAAGGGCTTGCGCCGCACCGCCTCGGTGAGCTGGCCGCCCTCCTCGTAGCCGACGTAGCCCGGGGGCGAGCCGACCAGGCGCGACACGGTGTGCTTCTCCATGTACTCGCTCATGTCGAGCTGGATGAGCGCGTCCTCGTCGTCGAAGAGGAACTCCGCCAGCGCCTTGGCGAGCTCGGTCTTCCCGACGCCGGTGGGGCCCAGGAAGATGAACGAGCCGCTCGGCCGCTTGGGGTCTTTGAGCCCGGCCCGGGTGCGGCGGATCGCCCGCGACAGGGCCTTGATGGCCTCTTCCTGGCCCACGACACGCTTGTGGAGCTCGTCCTCCATGCGCAGGAGCTTGGAGGTCTCCTCCTCGGTGAGGCGGTAGACGGGGATCCCCGTCCAGTTGGCCAGGACCTCGGCGATGACCTCCTCGTCGACGACGTCGAAGAGCTCGAGGCCCTCGGCCCGCCATTCGGCCTCCATGGCCGTCTTGCGGTCCAGGCGCTCCTTCTCCTGCTCGGCCAGCTTCTTGGCCTGGTCGAACGCCTGGCGCTCGATGGCCAACTCCTTGTCGTGGCGGATCCGGTCGATCTCCTCCTCGAGCTTCTTGTAGTCGGGAGGGGTGGTCATGCGCCGGATGCGCAGGCGGCTGCCGGCCTCGTCGATGAGGTCGATCGCCTTGTCGGGCAGGTAGCGGTCGGCCAGGTAGCGGTCGGCCAGGTTGGCGGCGGCCACGAGCGCCTGGTCGGTGATGGTCACCGAGTGGTGCGACTCGTAGCGGTCGCGCAGCCCCTTCAGGATCTCGATGGTGTGCGCCACCGTGGGCTGCTCCACCTTGATGGGCTGGAAGCGGCGCTCGAGAGCGGCGTCCTTCTCGAGGTGCTTGCGGTACTCGTCGAGCGTGGTGGCGCCGATGGTCTGCAGCTCGCCGCGCGCCAGCATGGGCTTGAGGATCGACGCGGCGTCGATGGCACCCTCCGCCGCGCCCGCGCCGACGAGGGTGTGCAGCTCGTCGATGAACAGGACGATGTCGCCGCGCGTGCGGATCTCCTTGAGCACCTTCTTCAGCCGCTCCTCGAAGTCGCCGCGGTAGCGGCTCCCGGCCACCAGCGCCCCGAGGTCGAGGGTGTAGAGCTGCTTGCCCTTGAGCGTCTCGGGCACGTCGTTGGCCACGATGCGCTGGGCCAGGCCCTCGACGATGGCGGTCTTGCCCACGCCGGGCTCGCCGATGAGCACGGGGTTGTTCTTGGTGCGGCGGCTCAGGACCTGCATGACACGCTGGATCTCCTTCTCGCGCCCGATGACGGGATCGAGCTTGGAGTCACGCGCCAGCTGTGTGAGGTTGCGGCCGAACTGGTCGAGCACGGGCGAGCCCGACGGGGTCTCCGACGCCGAGGATCCCGGCCCGGCCCCAACCGACTCCTTGCCCTGGTAGCCCGACAGGAGCTGGATGACCTGCTGGCGCACCCGCGCCAGGTCGGCGCCCAGGCTCACGAGGACCTGGGCGGCCACGCCCTCGCCCTCGCGCACCAGGCCGAGGAGCATGTGCTCGGTGCCGATGTAGTTGTGGCCGAGCTGCAGCGCCTCGCGCAGGGACAGCTCGAGGACCTTCTTCGCCCGGGGGGTGAACGGCGGGGACCCGGTCGGAGCGGTGCCCGACAGGCCGATGGTCTCCTCGACCTTCTCGCGCACGGCCTCGAGGGAGACCCCGAGTTGCTCGAGCGCCTTGGCCGCGACGCCCTCGCCCTCGTGGATCAGCCCCAGAAGGATGTGCTCGGTGCCGATGAAGCTGTGGTTGAGCAGGCGCGCCTCTTCCTGCGCCAGCACCAACACCCTTCGCGCCCGATCAGTGAAGCGTTCGAACACCAGACCGCCTCCCTCGACGGCTCGACTTCTCAGCGAAGTCTACCGGGCGTGCTGTAGCAACAAACACCCGGTTCCTCCGTTTCCCTCGAGCGGCCGGTCCCAAATTCATCCCCTATTCCTTCGGCACCCAGGGGCGGAATCCTGACCTCCACCACCGACGGTAGTCACCGGGCACCCCCAAACCCGTGCACCCGCACGTCCGGGGCCCCCGGCGGCGTCCCGGGCCCCGGCCCTGGCCACGGCGGCGTCCCGGGCCCCGGCCCTGGCCACGGCCGTCGGCCGGTCCCCACGTTGTCCGGCCTGGGGCTCCGTCGCCTATCGTTCCCCCTGGTGGACACCGCCTCCCTGCTGTCGCTTCCCTTCCTCCCCGACGACCTCGAACGGCTCGAACCCGAGCTCACACACGCCGTCAGGTCGGGTGACCCGTTCCTGGACGAGGTGACCACCCACCTCATCGCGGCGGGGGGCAAGCGCCTGCGCCCCTGCCTGGCCCTGGCCTCGGCCACGGCCGGGCACCGGGCCGCCACCGACGACGACCTGCAGGGGGCAGTGGCCGTCGAGCTCGTCCATCTGGCCTCGCTCTACCACGACGACGTCATGGACGAGGCCCTGGTGCGCCGCAACGTCGAGAGCGTCAACGCCCGGTTCGGCAACCTCGTCGCCATCGTGGCCGGCGACTTCCTCCTGGCCCGCTCGGCCGAGATCGCCGCCTCCCTCGGCACCGAGATCGCGGCGCTGCTCGCCCACACCCTGGGCCTGTTGTGCCAGGGACAGGTGACCGAGGTGCGCGCCGCCTACAGCACGGCGCGCACCGAGGCCGACTACCTCCGCACCATCGAGGGCAAGACCGCCGCGCTCATGGCCACCTCGTGCCGCATCGGCGCCCTCACCGCCGGCCTCGACCGCGCCCAGGTCGACGTGCTCACCGACTTCGGGCGCTGCTTCGGCATGCTCTTCCAGCTGCGCGACGACATCCTCGACGTGATCGCCACCGACGAGGAGCTGGGCAAGCCCGCCGGCCAGGACCTGGCCGAGGGGATCTACACCCTGCCCGTGCTCCTGGCCCTGGCCCACCCCGACACCGGGCCCGAGCTGCGGCCGCTGCTCGGCTCGCCCCTCGACCAGCCCGAGCGGGACAAGGCGCGCGCCATCGTGGCCGGGTCGGGCGCCATCGACGCCACGGTCACCGCCAGTCGCCGCTTCGTGGACGAGGCCGTGACCGCAGCGGGGGCGCTGCGCGAACGCCGGCTCGGAAACGCCCTCGGGGACGTGGCGCGCTCGCTGCTCGACGGGCTCCCCGTCTCGAGGTAGTCGGGGCGCGCCCCGTCGCGCCCGGCGGTCAGCGCTCGGGGCGCAGGGTGGGGAAGGCGATCACCTCGCGGATGTTGGCCACATCGGCGAGCAGCATGACGAGCCGGTCGATCCCGATGCCGAGCCCGGCGGTGGGAGGCAACCCGTGCTCCAGGGCGCGCAGGTAGTCCTCGTCGATGGCCATGGCCTCCTCGTCACCCCCGGCGCGCGCCGTCGCCTGCGCCTCGAAGCGCACGCGCTGGTCGTCGGGGTCGACGAGCTCGGAGAAGGCGTTCACCAATTCCCGTCCGGCCACGATGGCCTCGAAACGCTCGACGAGGTCGGGGTCCGACCGGTGCCGGCGCGACAGGGGCGACACCTCGGCGGGGAAGTCCATCACGTACACCGGCCCCCACAGGTCGGGCTCGGTCGTCTTCTCGTACAGCTCGAGAAGGAGCTTGCCCGCGCCCCACGACGGGCTCGGATCGACGCCGGTGGCCGCCACGCGCCGGCGCAGCTCCTCGATGGGGCTGTGCACGTCGACGTGCTCGCCGGTGGCCTCGGTCACGAGCTCGGCCATCGTGGCGCGCCGCCACGGCGGGGTGAGGTCGAGCTCGCGGCCTTGGTAGGAGATGGTGGTGGCCCCGCACAACTCCGCCGCAAGCCCTGACACCAGGTCCTCCACCAACACCGCCAGGTCCCCGTAGTCGGCGTAGGCCTGATAGAGCTCGAGCATCGTGAACTCGGGGTTGTGGCGCGGGGACAGGCCCTCGTTGCGGAAGACGCGGGCGATCTCGAACACCTTCTCGAACCCGCCCACCACGAGGCGCTTGAGATAGAGCTCGGGCGCGATGCGCAGGAACAGATCGGCGTCCAGCGCGTTGTGGTGGGTGACGAAGGGCTTGGCCAGCGCACCGCCGGGGATGGCGTGGAGCACCGGCGTCTCCACCTCGACGAACCCCGCACCCTCGAGGCGACGCCGCACCGAGCTGAGCAGGCGGCTGCGCATGACGAGGATGTCGCGGGTCCGCTCGTTGGCCCACAGGTCGACCTCGCGCTGGCGAAAGCGCGTCTCGACGTCGGACACGCCCTTCCACTTGTCCCCGAAGCCGCGCCGGGCCTCGGCCAGGAGTACCCACGTGTGCACCTGCACCGACAATTCCCCTTCGCGCGTGCGCACGACCTTGCCCGTGGCCCCCACCCAGTCCCCCAGCGACAACTTGGCGAAGGCGTCGTAGTCCGCGGTGATCTTCTGCAGCGCGAACAGCTGCACCTGGCCCGACGAGTCGCGCAGCGTGGCGAAGGCGAGGCGGCCCTGGGGGCGCACCAGCATGACCCGGCCGGCCACCGAGACGATGTCGTCGCTCTCCTCCCCCGGCCCGAGCGCGCCGTAGCGCTCGTGCAGCGCGGCGGCTTCGTCGGTTCTCTCGAACGAGTAGGGGACGTCGGCCACAGGGCGCGACGCTACCGGGTCACCCGGGCCTTCCCGTCGACACCGATCACGCCGGCTTGGAGTTGCGTTCGTAGACGAGGCGCAGCCCGTGCAACGTGAGCCACGGCTCGCGGTGCTCGATGGTCTGCGACAAGGGCGCGATGACCTCCGACAGGCCGCCGGTCGAGACCACGGTGGCGTGCCCGAGCTCGTCCACGATGCGGCGGCACATGCCGTCGACCTGCGCGGCGTACCCATATAGCGCGCCGGACTGGATCGACTCGACCGTCGACTTCCCGATGACGCTGCGCGGCTCCACCAGCTCGACTCGCCCCAGGGCCGCGGCGTGGTGGAAGAGCGCGTCCATGGAGATGGCGATGCCCGGCGCGATGGCGCCGCCGAGGTACTCGCCGGTCCCCGAGATGGCGTCGAAGGTGGTGGCGGTGCCGAGGTCGACGACGATGCACGGCCCGCCGTAGAGGTCGTAGGCGCCGATGGCGTTGGCGATGCGGTCCGCACCCACCTCCTTGGGGTTGTCGTAGAGGATGGGCATGCCCGAGCGGACCCCGGGCTCGAGCACGACACAGGGCACGTCGAACCACCGGCCCGCCATCTGGCGCAGCGCCGAGGTGACGCGTGGCACCGAGGAGGTCACGGCCATGCCCGTCACGACCTCGTCGACGTCCATGCCGTCGAGGTTGAGCAGCTCCGAGAGCAACAGGGCGTGCTCGTCGGGGGTGCGCTCGGCCACCGTCGACAACCGCCAGTGGTGGGTGAGGCCGGCCGGCTCGGGCGGCACGGGCGGGGCGGGGCGGCTCCCGGCGGGAGGATCGTCCCCGGGGCCGAGCGAGAACAGCCCGATCACCGTTTCGGTGTTCCCCACGTCGATGGCGAGCAGCACGGTCAGTCCTCCACGAGGTCGAGCCCGAGATCGAGCACGGGTGCGGAATGGGTGATGGCCCCGACCGACACGAGATCCGCACCGGCGGCGGCGTAGGCCGGGGCGCTGTCGAGGGTCACGCCCCCCGACGCCTCCACCAGGATCGAGCCCGGGGAGTGCGCGGTGCGGGCCCGCACCAGGGCCACGCACTGCGCCACCTGGTCCGGGGTCATGTTGTCGAGCAACACGGCCGAGGCGCCGCAATCGACGGCCTCGACCACCTGCTCGGCTCGGTCGCACTCCACCTCGACGAGGTGGCCCGGCCACGCGGCGCGGGCCGAGGCCACGGCCTCGGTGATGCCGAGGTGACCGAGGTGGTTGTCCTTCACGAGCACGGCGTCGGACAGCCCGGCCCGGTGGTTCCAGCCGCCGCCGGCCCGGACCGCCGCCTTCTCGAGGACCCGGAGGCCGGGTGTGGTCTTGCGCGTGTCGAGCACCCGGGTGGCGGGGTTGGCGGCGGTGACGGCGTCGACGAAGCGACGCGCCGCGGTGGCCACGCCCGACAGATGACAGAGGAAATTGAGCGCGGTGCGCTCGGCGGTGAGGATCGACCGAAACGACCCGGCCACCTCGGCCACCACCGAGCCCGGCACGAGCGCCCCACCGTCGGGGACGCGCCAGTCGACGCGCAGGGTCGGGTCGACCTGAGCGAACGCCTCGAGCGCGCACAGGCGGCCGGCGAGCACGCCGTCGACGCGCGCCACGATGCGGGCCCGCCCCCGGGCCGCGTCGGGCACGAGCATGGCCGTGAGGTCGCCGAGGGGCCCGAGGTCCTCGGCCAGCGCCCGCGCCACGGCGTCGCGCGCCGCGCCCTCGGGCGGATCGGGCGGGCCCGAGGTCGGCCACAGCGCGACGCGAGCGTCGCTCACCGCGGCGTCCGGGGTGCGGGCCCGCCCCGGTGGACGAGGCGACGGCGCCACACGGGGCGCGTCTCGGGGAAGTCGCGCCGGGCGTGCGCGCCGCGCGTCTCGTGACGCCGCTCCGCAGCGCGCAGCAGCGCGCCCGACACCGTGACGAGATTGGCGAGCTCGCCCGCGGCGCGCCCGTCACCGCGACCACCACCGTGGGTGGCGCGGTGGTGCGCGGCCGACAGCTGCCGGGCCACCGCACCCACCTCGGCCGCCGCGCCCGCCAGCGACTCGGGCGAGCGCAGCACCCCGGCCCCCTCGATCATGGCCCGCTGCAGGTGCTCGCGCAGCTTGGCCACGTCGGTGGTGGCGTCGACGGCTCCGGCGGCGCACGTGTCGATGTCGATGTCGGTGTCGACACGGATGCCGACGGCGGAGTCGTCGACATCGACGTCGAAGTCGGCGTCGATGTCGGTGCAGGCGATGTCGCCGCCCGGCGCGTGGCCCGGTGTGCCCAGGGCGCGCATGACCCCGGTGTTCGTGGGCCCGTCGCGACCGGCCGCCACCGCTTCGGCCAACCGGGCGCCGAAGACCATGCCCTCGAGCAACGAGTTCGACGCCAGACGGTTGGCGCCGTGCACGCCCGTGCAGGCGACCTCGCCGACCGCCCACAACCCGGGGAGGGCGCTCGCCCCGTCGAGGTCGGTCACCACGCCGCCCGACAGGTAGTGCGCGGCGGGGGCGATGGGCAGCCAGTCCACCGCCGGGTCGAGGCCGGCGGCGTGCAGCGACGCGGCGACGGTGGGGAACCGCTCGCCGAAGGACTCGAGCCCGGTGGCATCCAGCCACAGGCTCCCCACCCCCTGGGCCGCCATGCGATCGGCCATGGCCCGGCTGACGATGTCGCGCGGGGCCAGCTCGTCGACGAAGCGCTCCCCCTCGGCGTCTCGCAGGATGGCCCCGTGGCCGCGCAGGGCCTCGGACAACAACGGGCGGGGCATGGCCGGATGGTGCAGCGCCGTCGGGTGGAACTGGAAGAACTCGAGATCGGCCACGGGGACCCCGGCCCGCAGCGCCATGGCGATGCCGTCGCCGGTGGCCTCGGGGGGGTTCGTGGTCACGGCGTAGAGCTGCCCGGCGCCCCCGGTGGCCAGCACCACCTGGGTGGCGCGCACCTCCTGCGCGCCGCCGGCGGGGTCGAGGGCCCGTACCCCCACGCACCGGCCGTCCTCGACCACGAGGTCGAGGGCGAACCACTGCTCGAGGACCGCCGCCGCGCTGCGGCGCACGGCCGAGACGAGGGCCCGCTCGACCTCGGCCCCGGTGGCCGCACCCCCGGCGTGCAAGACGCGGGCGGTGGAGTGCCCGCCCTCGCGGGCCAGGGCGAGGTCGCCGCCGGCTTCGCGGTCGAACACCGCGCCCAGGCGGATCAACTCGTCGACGCGCCCGGGGCCCTCGTCGACGAGCACGCGCACGGCGTCGACGTCGCACAGGCCCGCGCCGGCGCGCAGCGTGTCGGCCAGGTGGAGGTCGGTCGAGTCCTCGTCGCCTCCCACCGCGGCGGCGATGCCGCCCTGGGCCCAGCGCGTGGTCGACTGGGCCAGCTCGGCCTTGGTCAGCACGCCCACCTGCAGGCCCGCCCGCGTGGCCAGGCGCACCACGGCGGACAGGCCGGCCACGCCGGAGCCGAGGACGAGGACGTCGAGCGGCACGGGTCGCGCCCCCGAACGCGGGCCGGGCGCCGGCCTCAGCCCGTGACGACCGGGCGCAGCGAGTCGTCGAGCTGCTCCACGGTGAGGTCCACCACGGCGTTGGCCGCGTCCACGTGGACCACGACGGGCTCGAAGTCGACGAGCTCGGCCGGCTCGTACTCCGCGTACGTGATCACGATCACCTTGTCCCCGCGGTGCACGAGCCGCGCCGCGGCGCCGTTGAGGCACACCTCGCCCGGCCCCCCCACGATGGCGTAGGTCTCGAAGCGCGCCCCGTTGTCGATGTCGAGGACGGTCACCTGCTCGTACTCGAGGATGTCGGCCAGCGCCATCAACTCGGGGTCGAGGCTGATGGAGCCGACGTAGTCGAGATTGGCATCGGTCACCGTGGCCCGGTGGATCTTGGACTTCATCATGCGCCGGCGCATCCTCAGCGCTCCTCTCCGGTCTTGACGAGCACGAGGGCGTCGCCTTCGGCGTGATCGGGCGCGACACCGCACGCGCCGTCGTTGTCGATGAGCCGTACCGCCCCGACTTTCGCCGCCACCAGGAGGCGGACCTCGCCGTGCACCTCGGCCGGGCACCGCAGCGTCTCGGGGTCGACGACGACGGCGTAGTCGGGCGTGACGAGCGGCTCGGCCACGAGCACCGCCGTCATGGCCGCCGTCACGCGCACGGGGTCGCGCTCACCCCGCTCGACACAGGCCCGCCCGGCCCGCAGCGCCCGGTGCAGCGCCAGCGCCGCGGACCGCTCGGGCGGCGACAGGCGGACGTTGCGGCTCGACAGCGCCAGCCCGTCGGGCTCGCGCACGGTGGGACAGCCGACGACCTCGACGGGGATCGACAGGTCGGCGACCATGCGGCGCACCACGGCCAGCTGCTGGAAGTCCTTCTCGCCGAAGTAGGCGCGGCATCGGCCCGACAGCGCGAACAGCTTGGCCACCACCGTGGTCACCCCGTCGAAGTGCCCGGGGCGCGACGCCCCCTCGAGCCCCTCGCTCACGCCCTCGACGTGCACCGTCGACGCCACGCGCGACGGCTGGGGGCCGGGTACATCTCTTCCACCGGCGGCGCGAACACCACCGACGCCCCTGCCGACCGGGCCAGGGCCACATCGGCGTCGAGGTCGCGCGGGTAGGCGGCGAGATCGGCGGCGTCGTTGAATTGCAGCGGGTTGACGAACACCGTCACCGCCACGATGTCGCACTCCGCCACGGCCCGCTCGACGAGGGAGCGGTGCCCGGCGTGCAGCGCCCCCATGGTGGGGACGAGCCCGACGCTGCGCCCGAGGGCCCGCTCGGCATCGAGGGCCGCGGAGAACTGTGCCGCGCTGTGCACCACGCGCACCGCGGCGGCGCGCCGGGGCCGGCGAGCGCCCTGTCCCCCCGTGCCGACGAGCGCCGGCTTGGCGCCGAGCGCGGCCCGGTCGGCTCGGCGGGGGGTGCGCCGACCGGTGGCGGCGCGCCGTGCATCGGGCGCGCCGTGCGCCGCGGGGCGCGCCGCGGGACCCGCGGCCGCGGGCCGTTGTGCCACCAGGCGCCGGGCCAGGGCGACGCCGGCGTCGTAGCCGGGGACCTCCGAGGCGTCGAGGGTGAGGCGATGGCGCTCGAGGGTCGCCTCGTCCCCGCGCGCCGCGGGCCCGGTGAGCGCGGCCACGGGACCGAGCTCGGCCACGTCGGTCATCGCGGCGCGCGCCAGGCCGAGGAAGGTGTCGAGGTCGAGGCCGGCCGAGGCCGCCACCCGCTCCACCTGGCCCATGAGCGCCACCAGGTGATTCGAGGCGATGCACGCCGCGGCGTGATAGGCGGGGCGGTGCTCGTCGTCGACGACCACGACCGACCCCCCGAGCACGCCGGCGAGCTCGGCGGCCACCGGGTCACCGGCCACGGCGAAGGTGATCCCGCTGCGCAGGCGGACCCGGCCCACCTCGGCGGAGGGCAGGGGCACGAGCGGGTGCAGCGACGCCCGGCGGGGATGGGTGGCGAGCACGTCGAGCCCGAGCGCTCCCGACAGGTGGAGGACGACGGTGCCCGGAACGGGCACGACGCGGGCGGAAACCTCGGCGAGCGCCGCATCGGTGGTCGCGATCACGAGGACGTCGACGCCCCGGGCGGCACCGGCCACGTCGTCATGGCGCCCCAGGAGCTCCCGCACGTCGCATCCGGCGTCGGCGAGCGCCGCAGCCAGGGAACGACCAGCCCTTCCCGGACCGATCAGTCGGACAGTTGTCACCAGACACCTCTCTGCGCTCCAGCCCCTCACCGAGGGTGCCGGTCGCTCCAGGCGATCGGATCAGTACCCGGCCAGTGTACCCACGATTTCGACCGCTCCACCAGCCCTCTTTCGGGCACCGGGGGGGACGAGATCGGGCGCCAGCTCGGCCAGCGGCTCGACCACGAAACGTCGTTCCCACATGCGGGGATGGGGGACCACGAGGTCCTCGTCCTCGACCACCTCGTCGCCCACCAGGAGCACGTCGACGTCCAAGGTGCGTGGGCCCCAGCGCACCTCGCGCCGGCGCTGCGCCGCGTCCTCGAGCCGACGGGCCAGGGCCAACAGCTCGCGGGCCCCGAGCCCGGTGTCGAGCTCGACCACCACGTTGAGGTACGGGCCCTGGCCCTCGGGGCCCCCGACGGGCTCGGTCTCGTACAACCGCGACACGGCCACCACGTCGGGCAGCGCCTCGACGGCCCGGGCCAGGTACCCCTGGCGGTCGCCCAGGTTGGACCCGAGGCCGAGGAAGGCCCGCACCCTCAGCCCGGGCGCGGCGCCGCGCCGGGGCCCGGGGACGACGGGGCCGGGTCCCGACGGCGGTGGAGGCGGACGCCGGTCGAGTCGACGGGGGCGGTGACGGGGGGGCGGAGCTTGCGCACCGTCACGGTGACCTGGTCGACGGCGGGGTCCTCGAGGACGCGCGTGGCGATGGCGGCGGCGAGGGTCTCGAGGAGCCGACGGGGCGGCCCGGCGATGACAGCCAGCGCGGCGTCGACGGCCGCGGCGTAGTCGGCGCTGTCACCGAGGTCGTCGCTCGACACCGCCGGCGCCAGGTCGAGGTACAGGTCGAGGTCGACCTCGAAGGGCTGCGGCCGCGTCTGCTCCTCGGGCAGCACGCCGTGGACCCCCTCGGCGCGCAGCCCCCGCACCTCGATGCGGTCCGCCCCGCCGCCAGCCACGCCGCGCCCCGCTCGTTCGGGAGTCGGGTCAGGTGGCGCCGGGGACGCCGAGCTCCGACGCCCGGGCCACCATGTCCAGGCCCGGGGGCCCCATGGGGTGGCCGACGAGGCGCTCGACCACGGCGATGGACTGCGGGCCCCCCGGCAGCCGCCCGCTCCACAGGAGGTAGCCGCCCACCACGCCCATGAGCCGGTCGCCGAGCTCCTCTTGGTGCACGAGGAGGCGCTCACCCCCGTGCAGCCAGGTGTCGAGGTTGCGGTACAGGTCGACGAGCGTCTCGCGCACGTCGCCCGAGGAGGCCAGGGGGAAGTGCGACCACACCAGCTCGCCCTCGTCGTAGGCGGCCAGGTTGTGCGGGGATGGCAGCAGCGACACCACCCGGGTGAAGCCCTGCACCCGCAGCCAGATGATCTCCTCCTGCCGGCGGACGCGTCGATGGTTGGGCGCGAACCCCCCGGGGCGCTCGCTGACCGCCAGCTGGTCTTTCACGATCCACGTGAAGTTGCGCGGGGGGATCCCCGCCGCCCACTTCCCTTTCACCTGTCGCCCCTTGTCGTCTTCGACCGCCGTCTCACCGGGCCAGGACTACCAGAACGACGGGCCCCGGCGCGCCACGTCCGGTCCGTGGCCCCCGGGACCCTGCTCACCGCGCCACCGCCCGGGCCGGCCCCGGGGCCAGGCGTGTCGTCCCCACCAGGGTGGCGGCCTCGGTCGCACTGGACACGTCGTGGACCCGGACCATGGCCGCGCCCGCCAGCATGGCCCAGGTGGCGGTGGCGATCGATCCCGCCAGGCGGTCGGCCATGGGCGCGGGCTCGGCCCCGGGGCCCGCGGCCAGACGCCCCAGGAAGCTCTTGCGACTGGTCCCCACGAGCACGGGGAAGCCCTCGGCCACGAGGTCGGGAAGATGGTGCAGAAGCGCCAGGTTGTGGTCCACGGTCTTGCCGAAGCCGATGCCCGGGTCGACCCAGACCTCGTGCACCCCGGCCTCCAGCGCGGCGTGCGCCCGGGCGCAGAGGTAGCCGTGCACCTCGGCCACCACGTCGTCGTAGCGCGGCGCGGCCTGCATGGTGCGGGGCTCGCCCTGTTTGTGCATGGCCACCCACCCCACGCCCGACTCCGCCGCCACCGGCCACAACGACGCCGAGACATCGTTGATGAGCGTCGCCCCGGCCGCCACCGCGGCCTCGGCCACGGCTCGCTTCACCGTGTCGACCGACACCCGCACATGCGGCGCCAGGGCCTCGACGACCCGCACCACGCGCCGCAGCTCCTCGCGCTCGGTCACGGGCTCGGCCCCGGGTCGGGTCGACTCGCCCCCCACGTCTACGACCGCCGCGCCGTGGCGCGCCATCTCGAGACCGTGGGCGACGGCGCGCTCCGGGTCGAAGAACAGGCCGCCGTCGGAGAACGAGTCCGGGGTGACGTTGAGCACACCCATGACCCGAGGGACCATGCCCGTAGGTTAGGGCCGGCTCCTCGGCCCCGGAGGCGGGGAATGCCGAGGGTGGGGCCACCCCGTCTCAGCGGCCGTGCACGTACTGCATGGCTTCGGCCCGGGTCCGGGGATCGTCCCGGAACAGGCCGCGGACGGCCGAGGTGATGGTGAGGGTCCCGGGCTTCTTCACGCCGCGCATCGACATGCACAGGTGTTCGGCCTCGACGACGACGAGGACGCCGCGGGGCTCGAGGGCTTTCTCCATGGTGTCGGCGATCTGCGTCGTCATGCGCTCTTGGACCTGGAGGCGCCGGGCGTAGACGTCGACGAGGCGGGCCAGCTTCGACAGCCCCGTCATCCGCCCGTCCTCGCCGGGGATGTAGCCCACGTGCGCCTTGCCCATGAACGGCACCATGTGGTGCTCGCACAGCGACGCGAACGGGATGTCGCGCACCATGACCATCTCGTCGTGGTCGGCGGCGAAGCTCACCGTCAGATGGCTCTCGGGATCCTCGTCGACGCCGGCGAACAATTCTTCGTACATCGCCGCCACCCGGCGCGGCGTGGCCCGCAGTCCCTCCCGGCCCCGGTCCTCCCCGATGGCGTCGAGCAGCTCGCCGACGAGCTGTTCGACTCGGGCGCGGTCGACGGTCACGGCACCGGCGTCAGTCGACGGGGATCGGGCCCTGGTAGACCCGGATGTCAGGGACGTTGCGGTACCGCTCGGCCACATCGAGCCCGTACCCCACCACGAAGTCGGGGGGGATGCGGAACCCGACGTAGCGCAGGTCGAGCTTGGCCCGCTGCCGGCCCTCTTTCACCAGGAGCGCGCACACCTCGAGACTGGCCGGGTGCCGGGCGAGCAGGCTCCGGCGCAGGTACGACAGGGTGAGCCCGCTGTCGACGATGTCCTCCACCACGAGGACGTGCCGATCGGTCAGGTCGGAGTCGAGGTCCTTCACGATGCGCACCACACCGCTCGTCGTGGTGGCCGACCCGTACGACGCCACCGCCATGACGTCGACCTCCACCGGCAGCTGGATGGCGCGGGCCAGATCGCTCATGAAGACGAACGCACCCTTCAACACACCCACGAGCAGCGGAGGCCGGCCGTCGTAGTCGGCGGTGAGCTCGTCGCCGAGCTCCGTCACCCGTTTCTGCAGGACGTCCTCGGCCACCACGATCTGACCCAGGTCCGGGTCGTCGCGCCACCGGTCGCTGATCACCGTCGCACCGGCGGGCCCTTGGCGCGTCCATCGGTCATCGGGCGCCGACACTACCCGACGCCTCTGGCGGCACCGGCGCCGAGGAGAGCGCCCCGCGCGCCCGGCGCACCCGGGTGCCGGGGGCGACGTCGGTGGCCCCTATCTGCCCCCGGGCCACGGCCAGGACCCGCTCCACCGCGGCGAGGTCGGGGGGATGGGGGGCGTCGCCGCGCAGCCAGCGGCGCGTGGCCCGGCGGGCCAGGGGGGCGGGGGCCGCGCCGAGCGCCTTGGCGTCGGCTGGGTCGAGGGCGGCCGCGAGCTCCTCGAGCAGCCCGGCCTCGTCGGCCAGGAGAGCGGCCTGGCGGGCCAGGACCGGCACCAGGTCGCGCCCGGCGATGGCATTGGCGAGCGGCAGCAGCTCGTGGCGGATGCGGTTGCGCACGAAGCGGCGGTCGTCGTTGGAGGGGTCGCGCACGGGCTCGAGGGCGAGGGCGCCACACAGCGCCTGGGTCTGGGCCCGACGCAGGGCGAGGATCGGGTGGGCGGGGCCGGGGTGCATGGCCGCCAGCCCGTCGAGGCCCGACCCCCGCAGGAGGTTCACGAGGACGGTCTCGGCCTGGTCGTCCATGGTGTGGCCGGTGGCGGCGCCCTCGGGCAGGGCGGCGCGGCGCGCGGCGCGGGCGCGCGCTTCGAGGTTCGGTCCGGGCTCGAGGTCCACCCGCACGGCGACGAATTGCGCCCCGAGGCGGGTGGCGGCCTCGGCCACGACGTCGGCTTCGGCCCCCGATCCCGGGCGCAGACCGTGGTCGACGTGGACCGCGGTCACCGCACACCCCGCGGCGAGGGCCAGGGCCATGAGCGCGAGGGAATCGGCGCCGCCGGACACCGCGCAGGTGAGCGGGGCCCCGGGGACGGGGAAGGTACAGGCGCCGAGCAGGCCGACGACGGTGGCCTCGGCGGGCCGACCGTGGTGCGCCTCGGGCCGGTCACCGTCGGGCCGGTCACCGTCGGGCCGGTCACCGTCGGGCCGGTCGCCGTCGGGCCGGTGACCGTCGGGCCGGTCGCCCCGGGGCCCGGCCATCACCCTGTGGCGAGTCGCGCCGGTCCGATGCGGGCCACCCACGTCTCGGGGTGGCGGATCTCGTCCATGGTGGGGAGCATCTCGGGCCCCTCCCACACGCGGCTGAGCAGCTCCGGCCCGCCCGACGCCTCGATGGCGCGGATGAAACGCTCCCCCGCCTCGTACTGGCGCAGCTTCGCCTCGATGCCGACAAGCTGCTGCAACAGCCGTGACGGCAGGCTGGCCCGACGGCGGCGCTCGCGCAGGACCCGGGAGAAGATCTCGGCGTCGGGGACGGCGTCGTGGCCGGCGCGGTCCATGGTGATGTCGCCGTGGCCCTCGAGCAGGCTCATCATGGCCTGGATCCGGTTGATCACCTCGAGCTGCTCGGGAGGGGCGACGAGGCCGAGCATCCCGGCCTCTTCGAGGGGGTTCTTCCCGGCCCGGACCGCCGCCGCGGCACGGCGCAACGCGTCGGCGAAGCGGCGCGGGTCGGGCGCCACCCCGGACATGGCCTGGTCGACGAGGGACAGGAAATGGGGGCGCAACCACGGGACGCCGGTGAACTGGCACCGGTGGGTGACCTCGTGCAGCGCGATCCACAACCGGAATTGCTTGGCCGGGAAGTTGTGGCGCTTCTCGAGCGCCACGATGTTCGGGCCCACGTACGACACGACGCCGCCGGTGTCCTCCCCTTCGGCCAACAGCAGGTCGTACTGCCCCAGGACGCGTGTCGCCATCCATCCGAGGACGAGGCCCATCTGCGCGCCGGTGGCCCGGCGGGTCGCTCCTGCCAGCGGGCCGTGCAGGGAGCCAGTGTCGAGCTTCTCGAGGACCGGCTCGAGCAGGCGGCGGAACGACGACACGTTGGCCCGGACCCAGCCGGCCCGGTCGAGCACGAGGGCTCCGGCGCTGCCGGTGGCGGGGCGCAACCCGGTGGCCTCGATCACGAGGGCCTCGGCGCGCGTGGTGGCCTCGGAGAAGTCGGCCTCGAGCTGCGCCGTGGTGGCCGCGTCGAGCGTCCCGGCCCCGGGCGGGCCCAGAAGCGAGCCTCGCGTGCCGACCCACGTGGCGACGCGTTCGGCCACGTCCCACGATACGGGGCTGGTCACGAGCCCCAGTGTAGGGATCGTGAGCCGCCCCCCGCCTTCTCAGGCGATCTTCTTGCCTCTCAGCCGGGGCGTGCTGGGGCTCAGGTGCAGGCAGCAGTACTCGTCGTCGTTGTAGATCGACAGCTTGGTGTCGCAGCCGGGCTCGGTGCATACCCGGCCCGAGGCGAACGTGCGCGACGGCCGGCCGTACCCCGTGAACGCCGTGGCTCCGATCGGCTGATCGCCAAACTCGGTGCGGTCTTCCATGACCTGGAACCTCCCACCCGTGTGTTGTCTGGCTACCTATCGGCGCCGCGTCCCAGCACAGTGAGGGTGGGAACAGCTCGTTGTGCAATCGTTGTGAATTACCGCCGGCCGACTGCGTGGCGTGGGAGAATCGGGCTCGGACCGCGTTCGGACAAACCGCCAGGGCGGGCTGCGCCGCCCGGGGTCACCGGGTCAGGTCGTTCGACCCGACTCCTCCCGCCGTTCCTCTTCGCTGATGGCGTCGTGCACGCGCTGGCGCAGGGACTCGGGGACGTGGTCCTTGCAGCGATTGGCGATGACCTGGCGGAGCTCGGACTCGAAGTCGAAGGCGTCCAGACACGGCGAGCACTCGTCGAGATGACGTCGGATCTCGGTTCGGCGCTCGTCGGTGAGCTCACCGTCGAGATAGTGGTAGAGCCGCTCGATCGTCCCGTCGCAATCGACTTCGGACTCTTCTGACGCCATCTCGTGTCCTCCCCTCAGCCTCGAGGCTAATGCCCGGCCTCGGCGGAACCGACCAAGCCACGCGCCACTGCAAAATCGTGCAACGCCTTCTGGAGCGCCTTTCTTCCCCGGTGGATACGGCTCATCACCGTGCCGATGGGCACCTCGGTGATCTCGGCGATCTCCTTGTAGGAGAAACCTTCGACATCGGCCAACAGAACAGCGATCCGGAACGACTCGGGAAGCGATTCGATGGCCTTCTTCACCTCGTCGTCGGTGAAGTGGTCGAAGACCACGTCCTCGGCTGATCTCCCGACGCCCGCGGCCTGGAGGTCGCCGATGCGGTGATACAGGTACAGGTCCTCGACGTCCTCGACGTCGGCCTTCTCCGGTCGCCGCTTGGCGGCGCGGTAGCTGTTGATGAAGGTGTTGGTGAGGATCTTGTAGAGCCAGGCGCGCAGGTTGGTCCCATCCTCGTAGCGGTCGAAGGCGCGGTACGCCTTCAGGAACGTCTCCTGCACGAGGTCCTCGGCGTCGGCCGGGTTCCGGGTCATGCGCAAGGCCGCGGTGTACAGGGCCTGCATGTGCGGCATGGTGAGCTCAGTGAATCGACCCCGGTCGGCCATGCGTTGCACCATAGTCAGTGGTTCCGGCGGCGGGTGCCGCACCCGCCGGGGCCGTCCGAGGTGTGTCGCGCTCAGATGGAGGGCTGACTCACCGCATGGGCCCAGCGCCGGGTGGTGCGGACACCGGTGGGGTACAGCCGGAAATGCACCGACGTCAACGAGGTCAGCGCGCCGTCGGCGGTCACGAACCAGCACGGCAGCTCCGAGGCCATGCCGTCACGCAGCTCGTGCCAGGTCTCCTGGCTGATCGACCCGTCGGCCTCCGAGAGCACCACGACGCTGTCGATCCCGTCGCGGATGAAGGGCCACCGCAGGTACCACTCCGCTCGCGACGCGAAACCGCACGCGTCGGCGTCCATGACCACCGCCTTGGGCCAGGTCTCCGCCAGCGCCGCCAAGGCCCGTCGGTACGCCAACGTGCCGTAGGTGTTGCGGGCCGCGGCCAGGTACACGACCGCCGGCGTGCACCGAAGACCACGGGCCTGCGCCTGCTCGAAACCGGCGCCGTCCTGCGCGCCCGACCGAATCGTGACGCTCATGGCGGACCCCCCATCCGGCTCGTCGTCCGCGCGTCGCCAGGTCCCGAAGGCCCCGGCGACGTGCCCCCCCTGCGTCAATGGTGCAACGCGTTCCTCACACCCCGTCCAAGCGATGATCAACTCCCGGACAACGGACACCGGGACATGACCCTGCGCGCCGGGCGTCGAGAGCCGCACCGGGGCGTGGTGCCGTGGAGCGTGCGTGGGCCGTCAGGGGGGCCGTGCGCAGTGTCGGTGGGGCCTGTGCGCAGTGACTGGTGGAGCCTGGGAGGGGACTCGAACCCCTGACCTGCGCATTACGAATGCGCTGCTCTACCAGCTGAGCTACCCAGGCGACGCGATCGATCAAACTACCCGACCGTCATCCGGTCCCCGGCTGTCCGATGCCGCACCATCGCGACGAGGACCGAGGCTGGTCTCGACGCGGACCTCCTCTGCGCTCGTGGAGCGGCGCCGATCAGGCGGTGACGGCCGAGAGCCGGACGAGCATGGCCTCGAGCAACAGCGACTCGTTCGGGTTGCGGATGAGCTCGGCCGCGCTGCGCTCGACCACGGTGACCGCATCGGCGAGCTCGCGCACCCGCTCGGCCGTCCGCCCGGACCAGACGCCGGGCCCGGGGCCCGGTGCGGTCAGCGTCGTGAGTCGGGTGCGGTAGGCGCCAGCCAGCACGGCGAGCCCGGCGCGCAACTCGTCGGTCCGCCACCGCCGTTCCTCGCGCCGATGGCGGTCCTCGATCTCCTTGCGCCGGGGCACGGACCGCTCGCCCCGTTGCTCGGCCTCGGCCCCGAGCTCCTCCATCTCCAGCTGGTGCCGGGCCCGCAGCGGTGCGACGGCGTCCTCGGCCGACGACAGCAGCTCCGCCGCCAGGTCGGCCGCGGCGGCCCCGGTGCCGTCGAGGCGCGTCGGCACCGACTTCCACAAGGCGCGCCGATCGGCGAAACCGGCGTCGTCGGCGAGCAGCCGGGCGCGGTCCACACTCCCCCCGCCGCCTCGGCCAGCTCGTCGACGAGCGCGGCGTCGGTCCCCGTCGACGTCAGCCAGTCCCGCAGCGCCGCGACGGGTACCGGCCGCAGCTCGATGCGGACGCACCGACTGGCGACGGTGGCCAGCTCGGCGGGCACGAACTCGGCCAGCAACACGAAGACGGTCTGCCCGGCGGGCTCCTCGAGTGTCTTCAGCAACACCGGCGCAGCCAGCCGGGCCCCATGGATGTCCGACACCACGATGACCTGGCGCTGCGCTTCGAGCGGACGCCGTTGGGCGAGCGCCACCACCCGACCGGCATCGCCAACACTGAGCAGTGCCCCCGTCCGCTCCACCTCGACCACGTCGGGGTGGATCCCGGCCAGGGCGCGTCGGCACACCTCGCACGTCCCGTCGCCGCCGCGGGGGCACAGCAACGCCGCGGCGAAGCCGCGCACCAACGCGCGCTGGCCCAGACCGGGCGCGCCCACGACGAGATAGGCGTGCACCGGTCGACGCGCCGCGGCCCGCAACTGCTCGACCGCGTCGGCCTGGCCGACGACCTCGGCGAAGAGGCCGATGGCGGGCAGCACGCCGTCGTCGATGCCGGCCCTCATCGAGCGGGTGGGGGAAGCGGTCCCAGGCGCGTCGTCACGGTGTCCAGCAATTCCCGGGCCACGGTGTCGACCGGCGCGCTGGCGTCGACGACGACCCACGAGCCGGGATCGGCGGCGGCGAGGGCGCGGTACCCGGCGCGCACCCGCTCGTGGAAGCCGGCATCGAGCTGCTCCAGGCGATCGGCGCGACCCAGGTCCAGCCGGCTGTGGGCCAGCGCGGCGGGGACGTCGAGGAGGAGGGTCAGGTCGGGCGTGATCCCGCCCGACGCCCAGTCCACCAGGCGGCGCAGGTCGGCCAGGTCGAGGCCGCGCCCGTACCCCTGGTACGCGAGCGTCGAGCCCGAGAACCGCTCGGTGACGACCCAGCGCCCCTCGTCGAGCGCGGGCTCGACCACCTCGGCCACGTGCTGGGCCCGGTCGGCGGCCATGAGCAGCGCCTCGGCGCGCTCGGACACGGGCGGGAGCTCGGGATCGAGGGCCAGGGCCCGCAGCGTGGCGCCCAGTCGGGTGGCCCCGGGCTCCGCGGTGAGCAGGGCCCCGATGGCATCGGCGAGACGCATGGCCTGCGTCGACTTCCCGCAGCCGTCGACACCCTCCAGGGCGATGAGCCTGCCGCGCCCGCTCACGCCGTGTCGGGCGTCTCCTCCGACGCCTTCGTCGCGACCACCGCCTTCTTCGCCGACTTCTTGGCAGCGGCCGCCTTCTTCGTGGTCTTCTTCGTGGCCTTCTTGGCCGTCTTCTTCGCCTGGGCCGCTTTCGTCGACTTCGTGGCCTTGGCGGCGCGTGCCGAACGTTTCACCGGCGGCCCCGCCGCCCGGCGATCGGCGAGCAGCTCGGCGGCGCGCTCGATGGTGATCGTCTCGGGCTCGTCACCCTTGCGCAGCGACGCGTTGGTCGTGCCGTCGGTCACATAGGGCCCGAAGCGGCCCGAGCGCACGACCACGGGCGATGCGGTCTCGGGGTCCTCCCCCAGCTCGCGCAGCGGCGCCGCCGCGGCCCGGCCCCGGCGCGTCTTGGGCTGCGCGAACAAGGCCAGCGTCTCCTCGAGGGTGACGCCGAGCAGCTGCTCCTCGGTCTCGAGGCTGCGGGTGTCGGTCCCCTTCTTCACGTACGGGCCGAAGCGACCGTTGAGGGCCTGGATCTCCTCACCCGACGTCGGGTCGGTGCCCACCGTGCGGGGCAGGCGCAGCAACTCGAGCGCCTGGTCGAGGCTGATGGTCTCGGGCGTCATCGACTTGAACAGCGACGCTGTCCGGGGGCGGTCCCCGCCCTCGACCGCCTCGCCCAGCTGGATGTAGGGGCCGAAACGCCCCGAGCGCACGAGCACGGGGAGGCCGCTGTCGGGGTCGTCGCCGAGGGTGCGGTCCCCCGACGGCGCCTCGAGGAGCTCGGCGGCGCGTTCCACCGTGAGCTCGTCGGGCGGCAGGTCCTCGGGGATCGAGGCGCGGTCCTCACCCCGTTGTAGATAGGGCCCGTAGCGGCCGACGCGCACCACGATCGGCTCGCCCTCGGCGTCGGACCCGATGGCGATGGAGTTGACCTCGCGCGCGTCGATCTCCCCGAGGTGCGAGGCCACGTCCTCCTTGAGGCCGCGGGGATGATCGGCGACGGGGGCGCTCGACCCATTCCCCCCGAAGTAGAAGCGCGTCAGCCAGGGGAGCACCTCCTGCTCGCCCTGGGCGATCTCGTCGAGGTCGTCCTCCATCGCCGCGGTGAAGCCGTAGTCGACGAGGTCACCGAAGTACCGCTCGAGCAGACCCACCACGGCGAAGGCGGTGAACGACGGCACGAGGGCCGTGCCCTTCTTCCACACGTATCCCCGGTTCTGGATCGTCCCCAGGATGCTGGCGTAAGTCGAGGGCCGTCCGATCCCGAGCTCCTCGAGGGCCTTCACCAACGACGCCTCGGTGTAGCGGGCCGGCGGCTGGGTGGTGTGCGAGCGGGCCTCGAGGTCATGGGCCGACAAGGTGTCGCCCTCGACGAGCGCGGGCAGCTGCACGTCGCGGTCGGTGCTCTCGGCCTCGTCGTCGGACCCCTCCACATAGGCCCGGAGGAAACCCGCGAAGCCGATGACGGTTCCCGACGCCGAGAACTCCGCCTCCTGGCCCGGCGGCGCACCGGCGGGCAGCCCGGCCAGCCGTACCTGGGCGCTCGTCCCGGTGGCATCGGCCATCTGCGACGCCACCGTGCGCTTCCAGATGAGGTCGTAGAGCCGCAGCGTGTCCCCGCTCAAGTGGCGCCCGGCCTCGTCGGGGGTGCGGAAGGTCTCGCCCGCGGGGCGGATGGCCTCGTGAGCCTCCTGGGCGTTCTTCACCTTGCGCTGATAGCGACGGGGCGCGTCGGGGACGTACTCGGGCCCATACAGCGAGGACGCCTGGGACCGGGCCGCGCTGAGCGCCTCGTCCGACAGCGTGGTTGAGTCCGTGCGCATGTAGGTGATCCAGCCCTGCTCGTAGAGGCGCTGCGCCACCTGCATGGTGCGCTGCGCCCCGAAACGCAGCTTGCGACTGGCCTCCTGCTGCAGCGTCGAGGTCATGAACGGCGGTGCCGGGGAGCGGCGGTAGGGCTTCTCGGTCACGGCGCGCACCGTGAAGGTCTGGCCGGCCAGGCCCTCGACCAGGCGCGTGGCCTCGGGCTCGGCCAGGAGCACGGCGTCGGCCCGGGTCAGCTCGCCCGTCTCGGTGAAGTCGCGCCCCGTCGCCACCGGCGTGCCCCCCACCGCCACCAGATTGGCCGTGAAGCGCTGGCCCTGGGCGTCGAAGGTGCCCTCGAGATCCCACCACGTGGCCGTGCGGAACCGCATGCGGGCCCGTTCGCGCTCGACGATCATCCGCGTCGCCACGCTCTGGACGCGGCCGGCCGACAGGCGCGGCATCACCTTCTTCCACAGCACCGGCGACACCTCGTAGCCGTACAGCCGGTCGAGTATGCGCCGGGCCTCCTGCGCGTCCACCAGGCGACGGTCGAGATCACGCCAATCCTCCACAGCGTGCTGCAGGGCGGATGCGGTGATCTCGTGGAAGACCATCCGCTTGATGGGCACCCGGGGCGAGAGCACCTCGGTGAGGTGCCACGCGATCGACTCGCCCTCTCGGTCCTCGTCTGTGGCCAGGTAGACCTCGCTCGCCCCCGCCAGCAACTTCTTCAGCCGGGCCACGACCGACTTCTTTTCCGGGGCCACCACGTACAGCGGCTTGAACCCGTTGTCCACGTCGACGCCCAGGCGCGCCCATCCCTCGCCCTTGTAGGCGGTGGGGATCTCGTCGGCGCGCCGGGGCAGGTCGCGGATGTGGCCGACGGACGACTCGACGACGAAGTCCGCCCCGAGCAGGGCCCCGATGGTGCGGGCCTTGGCCGGGGACTCGACGATCACGAGGGGCTTGCCCGGCGAGGCGGTCCCCGAGGTCCTGGAGCGGGTGGAGGAGGGCATGGTCGTCGATGAGCGTGGGGGGTTCATGACGCCCGTGTCAACAGCGGTCCGGGACCCGGCCCGGTCCCTGAGGCTGTGACCAGGGAATTCATGCCCGTGCCCGTGGCCCGCCGCCGGAGGCCGACCTGGGTCCGGTCAAGCCTCCACTGCGGTGGGAGCGGGGGTGGTGGGCTCGGTGGCGGCACTGACCTCTTCTTCGGCCCCGAAGCCCTCGGACTTGCGCTTGGAGAAGGCGATGGCCCCGATCAGGATCAGGACCCCGGCGCCGGCGATGCCCAGCCGGGCCCCGGTGTGGTGCCGCAGGGTGATGACGGCGGGCAGGATCAGCAGCGAGACCAGGTTCATCACCTTGATGAGGGGGTTGAGCGCCGGCCCGGCCGTGTCCTTGAACGGGTCGCCCACGGTGTCCCCGATCACCGCCGCGGTGTGGGCGTCGGACCCCTTGCCGCCTTCGTGGCCGTCCTCGATGTACTTCTTGGCGTTGTCCCACGCCCCACCGGAGTTCGACAGGAAATTGGCCATGAGCTGCCCGGTGAGGATGGCCGCGGCGAGGAAGGCGCCGAGGGCGAGGTAGTTGATCCCGAACCCCACGATCACCGGGGTGAGCACCGCCAGCAACGCCGGGGTCACGAGCTCCCGCTGCGCGGCGGCGGTGCAGATGGAGATGACCCGGCCGTACTCGGGCTTCTCGGTGTAGTCCATGATCCCGGGGTGCTCGCGAAACTGGCGGCGCACCTCCTGGACGACCGTCCCCGCCGAGCGCCCGACGGCGCGGATGGCGAGCGACGAGAACAAGAACGCCACCGATCCGCCGATGAGCAGGCCGATGAAGATCGTGGGGTTGGCCACGTTGATCTGTGTCTGCTGGATGCTGAAGAGCTTCGAGGCGGGGACGTGCAGGCCCAGCTGCGACACGATCGTCTCGACGAAGGAGCCGAACAGCGACACCGAGGCGATGACGGCCGAGCCGATGGCGACACCCTTGGTGATGGCCTTGGTGGTGTTGCCCACCGCGTCCAGGCTCACCATGACGCGCTCGGCCTCACCGGTGAACTCGCCCGACATCTCGGCCACGCCCGCGGCGTTGTCCGACACAGGCCCGAAGCTGTCCTCGGACACCACCATGCCCGCCGTCGACAGCATGCCGATACCGGTGAGCGAGATCAGGTAGAGGGTCAGCTCGATGTTGCCGTGCGCGAGCCCCACCGACACAGCGATGGCGACGGCGATGGCGAGGATGGCCCACACCGTCGACTCGAGGCCGATGGAGAGACCCGACAGCACCGTCGTGGCCGGCCCGGTGCGCGCCGACTCCGCGATCTCCCGGACGGGAGAGCGCTCGGTCGAGGTGAAGTGCTCGGTGATCTGGCTGGCGACGAGCACGAGCACGACACCGGTGAGCACGGCGTAGAACGCCTTCATGTAGTGGAGGTAGAAGCCGGCCACGAGGCCCGCTCCCAGCACGGTGAGCGCCGCGGCCGTCCAGAACCCGCGGTTGATCGGCGCCATGGCCGACTTGTCCTTCTCCCGGGCCCGCACCACGAAGACGCCGATGGCCGAGGCGATGATGCCGAAGGCCGGCACGATCAGGGGGAACACCACGGCGCGCGCCGCATTGCCCTGGAACGTCTTGCCGAGGGAGGTAAAGGCGGCGAACCCCAGGATGATGGCGGCGATGATGGTGATGACGTAGGACTCGAAGAGGTCAGCAGCCATGCCGGCGCAGTCCCCGACGTTGTCCCCGACGTTGTCGGCGATGGTCGCCGCGTTGCGGGGGTCGTCCTCGGGGATGCCGGCCTCGACCTTGCCGACGAGGTCGGCACCGACGTCGGCGGCTTTGGTGAAGATGCCCCCGCCGACCCTCATGAACAGGGCGATGAGCGACGCCCCGAACCCGAAGCCGACGAGAACGGCGGTGGCGGTGTTCTGGAAAAGGAAGACGATGACCGTGGCCCCGAGCAGGCCCAGGCCGACGCAGAGCATGCCGGTGATGGCGCCGGTGCGGAAGGCCACCTTCAGCGCCCCCGGCAGCTTCCCGTCACGGGCCGCCGCCGCGGTGCGGACGTTGCCCCGCACGGCCAGGCTCATCCCTATGAACCCCGTGGTCCCCGACAACGTCGCCCCGGCCAAGAAGCACAGCACCCGGAAGCCACCGGCGGCGCCGAACGACAGTGCGATGGACCCGTTGGGGCGCTGCACCTTGGTGGCGGTGAAGAAGATCAGCACGGCCAGGGGGATGATGATGATGGCGATGGCCCGGAACTGGCGGCGGAGGAAGGCGACCGCACCCTCCTGGATGGCCGCGGCGATCTCGCGCATCTTCGGGGTCCCGGTGTCGGCGCGCAGCACACCCCGCATGAGGAAGAGCCCCACGGCGAGACCGAAGACGGCGGTGACCAGGGCAACGACCAACCACACCTTCTCGGTGTTCGAAAAGACGAAGCTCTGGTACCCCCCTTCGGCGGCCAGGTAGTGAGTCATGTACGGGCTGCTCCCTTCACACGGGCCCGGGGGCCCTGGGACGAGACTCGGCGGGCGAGGTCTCGGGTTCGGTCAAGTCAAATGGTCGGACCCGGGGTCGGGCGCGCCCTCGAGATGAGGCGCTCCCCCGATGAACGGGGGCCGACGATACCGACTCGACGCGACGGCGGGCAAGGAAGCACCCCGCGGCGCTCCTGCGCCGGGGCGTCAGACCCCGATGTCGACCTCCTTGGTGTCGGGCCCGGCGAGGAGCTCGTAGTCGGGGTTCAAGATCGCCAGCTGCCCTTCCCACGCCCCGACCATTCCCTGCGCGGCGAGGCGTGCGCCCTGTTGGATCCCCGGGATGCGGCGCCGGCCCTGGAACACGAGGAGGACGGCCCCGGTGGCGTCGACGAGCGTGCACTCCAGATTGGCCGTCGCACCGCCGGTGGGCACCCGGACCGAACGGATGCGCCCTGCCACGTGCACCCGTTGGCGCCACTGCGCCTGACCGATCGGCGTGGTCCCCGCCACGACCGGGGCGTGATCGGTCCCCCCTCGCGCCGTGGCGCGTGCCGAGAACCGAGAGGGTCGGGACGTGGCACCGTCGACGCCGAGGTCGTGGGCGTGGTGGCGCAAGCCGCTCGTGAGCTGGAACGGCACGATGGTGGCGTTCACGTGCGGGAGGTTGCCCACGGCCGCCGCGATCCGATCGGCGCTGCGGTCGTGCAGCAGCCGGCGCCATCCCGCCGCGAAGCCGCGCCGGGGCAACAGCACCGTGAGCTCGGTGTCGCCGTCGCTCGTGACCTGCGCGGCCAGCTCGAGCGCGGCGCGGGCCAGGCGGCGGTCGGGGCAGTCGATGATGTCGAGGGGCAGGCGCGACAGGCCCAGCCGGCTCCAGTCGCGCTCGAGGGCCGCGGCCTCGAGGGGGTCCACGGCGAAGTGCACGGCGCGGAGGTGGTCGGGTGACAGCGTGCGGGCGTACTGCACCGCCCGGGCCGTGGCGAGGTCCATCCGGTCGACCAGCACCACCACCATGTGGTGGCGCAGCACCGGCGCTTCGCAGGCGTGGCCGGCGTCGGTTTCGAGCTGCCGGTCCTCCTGGACGTACTGCCGGTGCAGACGGAGCAGCACCATGACCCCCAACGGCATGAGGACGACGACGACCCACGCTCCTTCGGTGAACTTGGTGATGGCGAAGATCAACAGGACCACGAACGAGAGCACCGCGGCGGTGCCGTTGATGGCTGTCCCCCGCCGCCAGTGCGGTTCCCGGTGGGTCAGGTGGAACTTGACCATCCCCGCCCCGGCCATGGTGAAGCCGGTGAACACGCCGATGGCGTACAGGGCGATGAGGTTGTCGAGCCTGGCCTGGGTGATGAGCAGGATGACGATGGCCACCGCGGTGAGCACCAGGATCCCGGTCGAGAACACCAGGCGGTGCCCGCGGCGCGTGAGCTGGCGCGGGAGATAGGAGTCCTCGGCCGCGAAGCTGGCCAGGAAGGGGAACCCCGTGAAGCTGGTGTTGGCCGCCAGGACCAGGATGATCATGGTGCCGGCCTGGAGGAGCACGAACAGACTGTGCTGGAAGGCCCCGGGCCCGTAGACGTACTGGGCCACCTGGGCCAGCACGGTGGGCGTGCCCGACGCATGGGGGACGGGGTGCACGATGGAGGCGAGGGCGGCGATGCCGAGCACGAGCGATCCGAGCACCAGGCTCATGATCACGAGGGTGATGCGGGCGTTGCGCGACTCCGGGGCCCGGAAGACGCTCACGCCGTTGGAGATGGCCTCGGTCCCGGTCAGCGCCGAGCCCCCCGACGCGAACGCCTTCATGACGATGAACACCGACGCACCGAGGAGCAGGCCGTGCCCGGGCGTCCCGATCGACACCGCCCCCGAGGCGTGCAGCGAATGGGGGTGGAGGTCACCGAGGACAGCCTTGACCGAGCCCACCACGATGAGCAGCGCCATGTTGGCGATGAAGAAATAGGTGGGGAAGGCAAAGACCCGGCCCGCCTCGCGGATGCCACGCAGGTTGCCGTAGGCGATGAGGATCACGAGCGCGATGGCGATCCACATGGCCCCGTCGTGCGCGCCGAGGTGGGGGAAGACGGAGATCAACGCGTCCACACCGGCGGCGACTGACACCGCCACGGTGAGCGTGTAGTCGATGAGCAGGGACACCGCCGCGATCTGGGCCACGCCGAGGCCGAAGTTCTCTCTCGCCACCACGTACGCCCCGCCGGCCTTGGTGTAGACCTTGACGACCTCGAGATACGACGCCGTCACGAACAGCAGGACGACCACGACGGCGATGGTCACCGGCACCACCAACGCGAAGGCGGCCACGCCGACGTACTTGACCAGCTGCACCAGGATCTGCTCGGTGGCGTACGCCGACGACGAGATGACGTCCGAGGACAGCACCGCCAGGGCCGACGGCTTGCCCAGCCGCTCGAGCGACTGACGCTCGGAGGCGATGGGCGGGCCCAGCACGGCGTTCTTGAACCGGTACCGAGCGTTCTCGGGCAGGTCGAGGTTGTCGAAGGACGGGAGCGCCTCGGGTGCGACCCGACGTCCCGGCACCGGCTTCCCGGCCCGGGCGACCTCGGGGGCGGGACGTGATGGCCCCCCGGGCGGCACGGTCTCGCCCGCCTCGGGAACCGGAACCTCGCTCACGCACTCAGGTAAGCACATCCCGTGAGTTGTCCGGCGCTGCGATGCCGTGTTGCATGGTGCCGGTGCACGTCGTGATCGTCGGGTGTGGCCGGGTGGGGTCGGGTCTGGCCGTCCGACTGGTCGAACAGGGCCATACCGTGTCCATCCTCGACAAGGTGCCCCGTGCCTTTCGTCGCCTGCCCGTCGACTGGCCCGGGACCACGATCGTGGGCTCGGGTTTCGACCGGGACGACCTCGACCGGGCCGGAGCCAAGCACGCCGGCGCGCTGGCCGCGGTGACGAGCGGTGACAACTCGAACATCCTCACGGCACGCATCGCCCGCGAGAATTACGGCATCCACAGCGTGGTGGCCCGGATCTACGACCCCCGCCGGGCCGAGATCTACCAGCGGCTCGGCATCCCCACCGTCGCCACCGTGACCTGGACGATCGACCAGGTGATGCACCGGCTCCTCCCCGCAGCCGTGGTGGGGGAATGGAGCGACCCGTCGGGCAACCTCGTCCTCGTCGAGCGTGTCCTGCCCGAGGCGTGGGCCGGCAAGGCGCTACGCGAGCTGGGCATGGCCGGCAAGGTCAAGGTGGTGGCGGTCACGAGGGCGGGCACGCCGAGGCTCGAGGTGGCCGACCTCGTCGGCCAGGAGGGTGACGTTCTGCACCTGGCCGTGCTCAAAGAGGCCGTGGGCGAGCTCGAGCGGCACTTCGAGGGCGGCGGCTCGGTCCCCGACGGTCGAGCGTCGGGGGTTCCGCGGTGAAAGTCGCCATCGCCGGTGCCGGGAGCGTGGGGACGGCGATCGCCAAGGACCTCGCCACCAACGGCCACGACGTCTTGCTGATCGAACGGGACCCCGACCTCGTCGAACGCTTGCGTCCGACGATGGAGGTCACCGTGGTCGCCGCCGACGCGTGCGAGGTCAGCTCCCTCGACGCGGCCGGAATGGCCCAGGCCGACGTGGCCGTGGCGGCCACGGGTGACGACGAGGACAACCTGGTCATCTCGTTGCTCGCCAAACAGGAATTCGCCGTGCCCCGCGTCATCGCCAGGGTGAACCACCCGAGCAACCAGTGGCTCTTCAACGAGTCGTGGGGCGTGGACATCTCGGTGTCGACGCCGCAACTGCTGACCGCGCTGGTCGAGGAGGCGGTGTCGGTCGGATCCCTGGTGCGCCTCTTGCAGTTCGAACGGGGCAACGCCCATCTCGTCGAGGTGACCCTGGCCGAGAGCTCCCCCGCGGCGGGGACGTCACTGGTCGACCTGCAGTTCCCGCGCGACGCCACCGTGGTGGCCGTGGTGCGCGGCGACCGGCTCGTGGTGCCGCGCGGCGACACCGTGCTCGACGCCGGGGACGAAGTCATGGTGCTCGTCACCGGAGAAGCCGAACGGGCCGTCCAACAGCTGCTGGTGGGCGACTGAGGGAACCTGTCGCCCGACCGGAGGTGACGGTCACCGGGCCCGGGGCCATCAGGGGTCGATGAGCCCTGGGCACCTGCTCGCGGAGCACGGCGCCCCACCCGTACAATTCCCGCCATGGAGGCGGCTTTCTTCGACCTGGACAAGACCATCATCGCCCGTGCGTCGATGGCCGCCTTCGGACACCACTTCTATCGGGGCGGGTTGATCTCGCGGCCCACGGTCGTGCGTGCCCTGACGTCGCAACTCGTCTACCTCCATCTCGGCGCCAGCGAGCAGAAGCTGGCCAAGATCCGGGAGTCGGTCCTGAAGCTCACCTGCGGCTGGGACCAGAAAGAGGTGTCGCGCATCGTGCGCGAGACGCTCGACGAGGTGGTCGAGCCCATCATCTACGCCGAAGCGCTCGAGCTCCTCGAGCAGCACCAGGCGTCGGGGCGCAAGACCTACCTCGTCTCCGCCTCGCCCGAGGAGATCGTGCAGCCGCTGGCGGAGTACCTGGGCGTGGACGGGGCCATCGCCAGCAGGGCCGTGGTCGACCTCGACGGGCGCTACACGGGCGAGATGGCGTTCTACGCCTACGGACCGTTCAAAGCCGAGGCCATGCGCGACCTGGCCTCGTTCGAGGGCATCGACCTGTCCGCGTCGTACGCCTATTCGGACTCCTACACCGACGTCCCCATGCTCGAGGCCGTCGGGCACCCCGTCGTCGTCAACGCCGACCGCGTGCTGGCCCGCCTGGCGCGCGACCGCGGTTGGGAGTCACTGCAGTTCAGCCGGCCCGTGCGGCTACGCGATCGCGTGCCGGTTCCGAACCTTCCCGCTGCGGCCGCGCTGACGGGTGTGGCGCTCGCCGCCACCGGTGCCGCTGTTCTGGTCAGGCGCTACGGGCACAGGACGTCCCGCGGCCTGGGTTGATCAGGCTTCGCGCAGCCGCTTGGCGGCGATGAGGCCCAGACCGACGATGATGGCGAGGATCAGCAGTTTCTTCACGGCGCCGATCTTACCCACCCGGTGTCACGCCACCGCCCGGAGCGACGACCGACCTCTGACCTGCACCGATCGGGCCCCGAGGCCCCGAGACTCCTCAGACGGTGAGCAGGTCGCGTGCGCCGGTGTCCGACGACGGATGACGCAATTTCGACATGGCGCGCGCCTCGATCTGGCGGATGCGCTCCCTCGTCAGGTTGAAGTGCTCCCCGACCTCTTCCAAGGTGCGCGGCTCACCCCGGTCGAGCCCGAAACGCAAGCGCAGGATCTCGCGCTCGCGCTCGTCGAGCGGTGCCAGCAGGCGGTTGATCTCCTCGGGCAGCAGCGACGTGGCGGCGACGTCGAACGGTGACTCGGCCGAGCGGTCCTCGACGACGTCACCCAACTCGGCGTCCCCGTCCTCGCGCAACGGCTCCGACAGCGACAGGGGCTCGGCCCGGAAGCGCAGGGCCTCGATCAACTTGTCCTCGGGCAACTCCACCTCGGCGCCCAGCTCGGCCAACGTCGCCGGCCGGCCGAACTTCAGTTCGAGGCGCGCCTGGGCCTTCTGGACGCGGGCCAGGGTGTCGCCCGCATGCACGGGCAGGCGGATCGTCCGGCCCGTATTGGCGATGCCGCGGGTGATGGCCTGGCGGATCCACCACGTGGCATAGGTCGAGAACTTGAACCCCTTGCGCCAGTCGAACTTCTCCACGGCGTGCATGAGGCCCAGGTTCCCCTCCTGGATGAGGTCGAGAAGGGGAAGCCCCGATGCCTGGTACTTCTTGGCGATGGACACCACTAGGCGCAGGTTCGACTGGACGAACGTCTGTTGGGCCTGCTCGCCGGTCTGGATCTGGCGCTTGAACTCGCGACGCTTGGCCGGAGTCAGGTCCTTCACCTTGACGGCCAGGTCGAGCTCGGCGGCCCGGCCCCCTTCGATGGCCTGGGCCAGGCGGACCTCGTCGTCCTTGGTGAGCAGCGGGTACTGCCCGATATCGGTCAGGTAGAGCCGGACCAGGTCCTCTTCGTCGCGCTCGACGCGCTCCTTCGCCAACGTCTCAACCCTTCGTCGGAGACCTCCGGCGGTCCCTGCCGGTGGTCGAAGCCTGGGGGCACCGCATGCAATTCACCTGTGGATATCAGTGTACCGACCGGTCAAGACCCGGGCCCTGGAGACCCCGACGGCGCGTCGGTGGCGTCGGGGAGAGCGGGCCACGGAACGAGACCGGCGCCGGATTGCGCGATGAGCGCCTCGAGACGCTGTTGGTGACCGCCCACCACCGCCACGTCGTGGGGACGCCGCAACAGCGTCTGCGTGAGGGACTCGACGGTCTGCCACTGCTCGACCTCGTCGCGCAGCACCAGTCGCAGACTGCGGATGAGCGGCGCGTCGGCGACGGCCGAGAGCCGACGGAGATGCAGCATGTAACCGGTGACGAGCCGGGGCAGCACGACGCGGCCCACGCCCACCAGGCGAGGGAGCGTGCCACCGGCGGGAACGCCACCCTCCAAACCCCCTCTGATCACACGCCCACCATCGTCGCCGGGATCGTCGTCGTGCACCGCCCCCGACAGGACGCCGAGCATCCGCTCCACGTCGCGGCTGGGAGGCACCATGAGGGTGGTCGGGTCGACCGAATCGAGAGCCGGGAGCCGGTCCGCGAACAGCTCAGCGTGCCAGGCGTGCTGTTGGCTGTACACGTCGAACAGCACCTGCGCGTCAGGGACGGGCTCGGACCCGACCCACGAGCCGAGCACCTCGAAGAGCCGACGCTCGAGCCAGTGGTACGACCCCACCACTCGGGCCTGGACGTCGAGCGCCACCGCCGGGCCCCTCCCCACCACGCCCACGTCCTCGTCGCCGGAACCCGACGCGGCGACAGGGTCGAAGCGATCAGCCATGCGGGGGGGCTCCGTCCTCGGTCGAGGCCCGGGTCGCAGCCGGTGTTACCTCGGGCACCGGGTCTCGATAGCGGTTCGTGATCGGCATGCGCCGATCCTTGCCGAACGCCTTGGCCGTGATGCGGACGCCGGGCGGCGACTGCCGCCGTTTGTACTCGGCCCCGTCGACGAGCGCGGCCACACGGACGACGAGGTTCGCGTCAAACCCGCTCGCGGTCACATCGGCGATCGACCGGTCGTGGAGGACGAGCGCGTCGAGCAGGGGGTCGAGGACGTCGTAGGGCGGCAGGCTCTGGTCGTCGCGCTGATCGGGGCGCAGCTCGGCCGAGGGGGCCTTGGTGAGGACCGACTCGGGGATCAGCTCCGTGCCGGCCCGGGCATTGCGGTACCGGCACAACGCGTACACCAGCGTCTTGGGGACGTCCTTGATGACGGCGAAGCCGCCGGCCGAGTCCCCGTACAGCGTCGAGTACCCCGTCGCCAATTCGCTCTTGTTGCCGGTCGTGAGCACGATCCACCCCCGGGCGTTGGACACGGCCATGAGCACCACGCCGCGGATGCGCGACTGCAGGTTCTCGTCGGTGAGCCCGGACGGCGCATCGCCCAGCGCGCCAGCGATGACCGACGAGAGCGCGCCGTGCGCCGACTCGATGGGCACGGTGCGCAGGTCGATGCCGAGGCGCTGCGCCAGGGCGGTGGCGTCGGTGATCGACCCACTGCTCGAATACCGCGAGGGCATCGCCAGGCCGTGGACGTGGTCGGACCCCAACGCGTCCACCGCCACCGCGGCCACGAGTGACGAGTCGACGCCGCCCGACAGGCCGATCACGGCGTCGGTGAACCCGTTCTTCCCCAGGTAGTCCCGCGTCCCGAGCACGAGCGCCTCGTACACCTCGGCTTCGAGGCTGAGCTCGGCCGGCCGGTCCGGGACAGGCCGGGGGCCGACGTCGCGGGGACGGTCACTCACCGCCACCGTGGGCAGGGTCGTGGGGCCGGGGTCCGGGGCGACAGGGATGTCGACGAGGAGCGAGGCCTCGACGAAGCGCGGCGCGGCGGCGAGGACATGCCCGGTGGCGTCCATGGCGAAGGACCCGCCGTCGAAGACGAGCTCGTCCTGGCCACCGACCTGGTTGACGTACGCGACCGCGCAGCCCGCTTCCGCCACCCGCGCCCGGGCCACGGCGAGGCGATCGGCTTGGCGCCCGACCGAGAACGGCGAGGCGTTCACGTTCACGACGAGACGCGCCCCACCAGTGGCCTGGGCCGGGACGGGCCCGTCGGCGAACCACAGGTCCTCGCAGATCGACACCCCGATGGGGATGCCGCCGACCCGGTAGAGCTCCAGGGCGCCCGTCCCCGGCGCGAACCAGCGTTCCTCGTCGAAGACCCCGTAGTTGGGAAGCCGCCGCTTGTGGTACACCCCGATGACCGCTCCGCCGACACACACGGCGACGGCGTTGCGCAGGTGCCGCGGCGCCCCCTTGATGGCGGCTTCGCGTGCGACCGCACCGGCACCCGCGGCGTGGGCGACGGCGTCGTCGACATCCTCGTCCCCGGCCACGTCCACGAATCCGACGAGCGCGACGCACCGTGCAGTGGCCGAGGCCACCTTGTCGAGGGCGGCGAGGTTGTGCGCCACGAAGGCGGGTTTGAGGAGAAGGTCCTCGGGGGGATAGCCCGTGATGGCGAGCTCGGGAAACGCGGCGACATCCGCGCCCTGCGCCTCGACGCGCGCCAGGCACTGCACGATCCGCTCGGCGTTGCCATCCACCTCGCCCACGACCGTGTCGAGCTGGCACAACGCCAAACGCAGGTGGGACACATCGAAATCCTACCGGCACCCCTCGCAGACGCCGCCTGGCATGCTGCGATGATGGCAACGCCGTCACCCCGAGGACACCGGTCCGGTGACGAACGAGCCCGCTCCAGGGCCTTCCCGAAGGCGCTCGCGACCCTCGCCGAGCGCTCGGCGTCACCTGAGGCGTCGTCGGCTGTCCTGCACCGGATCGTGGAGGAGCGCCCCGAACTCGTGGATCGTCTGGCACAGGGCTCCGAACCGAGCCCCCTGGCCTCGGTGCTGGTGCGGGTGAGCGCGGCGAGCAACTCGTTGGGCCGCCTGTGCACGGTGGACGAGGCCGCGCTCGACGTGCTCGACATGCTCGAGGTCCCCGTGCGTGTCGATGCCTCCGATCCCAGCGCGCTGGCCCGCTCGAAGCGCCTCGAGATGCTCCGCATCGCGGCGCGCGACCTCCTCGGGCTCGACACGCTCGAGAGCGTCGGAGCGGCCCTCGCCGACCTGGCTCAAGACGTCTTGGCCGGCGCGGTGGCGCTCAGCGACGGGGCGCGGTCCTTGGCCGTCATCGGCATGGGCAAGCTCGGAGGTCGCGAGCTCAACTACGCCAGTGACGTGGACATCCTCTTCGTCAGCGCCGAGGGGCCCGAGCCCGACACCGCCCGGCACGTCCTGCAGATCGTGCAGGGATGTTTCCGGGTCGACGTCGACCTCCGTCCCGAAGGGCGAGCCGGGCCGCTCGTGCGGACCCTCGACAGCTACCGCGCCTACTGGGCGCGGTGGGCGGCGACGTGGGAATTCCAAGCGCTGGTGAAGGCACGGGCCGTCGCCGGCAGCGACGAGCTCGGGCGCCGATTCGAGGAAGCCGCCGATCAACAGGTGTGGGGCAGGCACTACAGCGCCGACGAGTTGGCCGCGGTGCGGGCGATGAAGGCCCGGACCGAAGGGGTCGTGGCCAGCCGGGGACTCGTGGGCCGCGAGATCAAGCGCGGCCCTGGGGGGATCCGTGACATCGAATTCGCCGTGCAGCTCCTGCAGCTCGTGCACGGCCGCCACGACAGCGGGATCAGGATCCGGTCCACCCTGGGCGCGCTCGGCGAGCTCGCCGCCGCCGGGTACGTCGCGGCCGAGGATGCGACCGCACTGGCCGACGCGTACCGGTTTCTCCGGACCGTGGAGCACCGCCTGCAGCTCGTCGAGGAGGAACAGACCCATTCCGTCCCCGTCGACGGGCGCGCCCGGCGCCGCCTGGCCCTCGTGCTCGGCTTCGCGGACGACGCCTCGGCCTCGGCCTCGGCCCGGTTCGACGACGCGCTGCGCCGATGCCAACGGGACGTGCGAGAGATCCACGAGCGGCTCTTCTTCCGGCCCCTTCTCGAGGCGTTCGCCACCGTCGACGAACCGACTGGCGCGAAAGCGACGGCACCGGGTGAGGCGGCGGCAGGCGCGGCGACCCCCACGATGTCGGCGGAGGCGGTCGCCCAGCGCCTGACGGCCTTCGGCTTCTCCGACGCCACGCGGACCCGTGCTGCGGTCGAGGACCTCGCCGGGGGCCTCACCCGCAGCTCTCGCCTCATGGCGCAGTTGCTTCCCCTTCTCCTGGACTGGCTGTCGCTGTCCCCCGACCCCGATCTCGGGCTCCTGGGCCTGCGCGACCTCGTGGTGCACCCGCATCAGCGCGCCCTGCTCGTGTCCACCTTCCGGGAGTCGCCCGAGGCGGCCCGACGCCTGTGCCTGCTTCTCGGATCGAGCCGGACCCTCCTCGAGGCGATCAATCGCAACCCGGAGCTGATCGCGGCGATCGCCGACGACGGGGCCCTCGCACCGACACCGCGTGACGCGTTCGTGACCGAGGCCGCCGAGCGCTGGCACCGCAACGACGACGAGTCCTGGCGGCGCGAGCAGCTCGTCCGGATGCGACAGGACCAGCACGTCCGCATCGCGGCCCGGGACCTGCTCGGCCTCGACGACGTGGTGCGGACCGGGTGGGCATTGACCGAGATGCACGAAGGGCTCCTCGATGCCGCACTCGAGGCGATCGACACACCGGTGCCGTTCACGATCGTCGGCCTGGGCCGTCTCGGAGGTGCCGAGATGTCCTACGCCAGCGATCTCGACCTTCTCCTCGTCTACGACGGCGCCGAGGACGGGAACACGGACGGGGACGAGGACGGGGAGGTCGTGGCCGAGTCCCTCCTCCGTTTCATGCACGGCCCGAGCCCGGCGCAGCGGGTGGCCACGATCGACCTCGGGCTTCGACCCGAGGGAGGCCAGGGGCGCCTGGCCCGCGATCTGCGCGGCTACGGCGCGTACTTCGACCGTTGGGCCGAGACCTGGGAGCGTCAGGCCCTGTCGCGCGCCCGTGTGGTCGCCGGGGACCGGGAGCTGGGTGTCCGCTTCATGGCCCTGGTGGACCGGTTCGTGTGGGACCGCCCCGTCAGCGAGGGCGAGGTCGCCGCCATCAGGCGGATGAAGGCCCGCATCGAGCGCGAGCGCATACCCGCCCGGGAGGATCCGCAGTTCCATCTGAAGCTCGGCCGCGGCTCGCTGTCGGACATCGAGTGGACGGTGCAGCTCCTGCAGCTACGCCATCAGGTGCGGGGGGCGAGCACCCACGCCACGCTCGAGGTCCTGGGCCAGCGCGGCTTGCTAGCCGAGGCCGACCTGGTCGCGCTGCGGGACTCCTACCGGTTCTGCGAGAGGACCCGGAATCGATGGCACCTCGTGGGCGCGCTGGCGGGGGGCGCCTCACCCGGCGACGCCCTTCCCACCCAGCCCGAGCAGCTCTCGCACCTGGCCCGGAGCCTCGGCACCACGCCCACGGCACTGCGCGACGACTACCGGCGCGCGACCCGCCGGGCCCGCCGGGTGGTCGAACGCCTGTTCTACGGGATCGCCGACAGCTGACGGTGGCGCGCCGTGCGGGGCGCGGTCATTCGGACTGTTCGAATCCTTCGGCCGGGTCGACGTCGCGGCGGGCGATGACGTGCACGTCGACGTCGCAATCCGCCGCGAACCGAAGCACGCGCTGCACCACCGATCCCTTGGTCATCTCCTCCCAGCGGCTCCGGCGGCTCGACCCCAGGACGATCTGCGTGACCTGGTGCTCGCGGGCGAAGTCCACCAGCGCACGGGCCGGCTCGTCCTGCTCGAGCACGTGCCACTGCGCCCCGAGGTCGTCGGCGAGCTTGTGCAGGGCGTCGAGCCCGTCGGAGGCTCCTCGGCTCCTCTGCTCCCCCGACACCACGTGCACGGCGTGCAGGTCGGCTTTGCTGCGGGCCGCGATGCGCGCCGCCCGGCGGATCACGGCGTCGGTCCCGTGCGCGCCGGTGACGGCCACGAGGATCCTCTCGCGCGTCTCCCACAGCGCGTCGGAATGCCGGTCACGCAGGTACGCGAGCAGCTCCTCCTCGGTCTCGTCGGCCACGAAGCGCAGGGCGAGCTCCCGCAGCGCCACCAGGTTCTCGGAGCGGAAGAAGTGGGTGAGCGCGTCCGGCACCTTGTCGGCCGGGTAGATGTTGCCGTGCACCATGCGCCGCCGCAGTGCCTCGGGCGACGAGTCGATCAGCTCCAGCTGGTCGGCCCGGCGCACGACCCAATCGGGCACGCGCTCGCGCACGCGGGTGCCGGTCATGCGCTCCACCGCGTCGGCGACGCTCTCCAGGTGCTGCACGTTCACGGTGGTGATCACGGCGATGCCGGCGTCGATGAGCTCGAGCACGTCCTGCCAGCGCTTCTCGTGCGGCCCCGAGCCGGGCACGTTCGTGTGGGCCAGCTCGTCGACGAGGGCCAGCTCCGGCCGCCGGGCCAGCACGGCCTCGAGGTCCATCTCCTCGAACTGCGCGCCCCGGTACTCCACCACCTTCCGGGACACGACCTCGAGGTCCCGGATCAGCTCGGCGGTCCGGGGCCGGCCGTGGGTCTCGACGAAGCCGACCACCACGTCGGCCCCGCGGTGGTACCGGCGCCACCCTTCGTCGAGCATGGCGAAGGTCTTACCCACACCGGCCACCGCGCCCATGTAGATCCGAAACCGACCGGTGGGACCGACGGCGTCGGACTCGAGGGTCCCGGGTCGATCCGACGGCACCGGTGCGGTCACGGGCCCATTGTGCCCGGTGACGGAAAGGCGGGGTGAAACGGCGCGCCGGTAACGTGGACGGGTGAAGGACATGAGGTAATGCACATGGGAACGTGGCGGCACTCGGCGGTGGGGTCGGTCGTCTCCCTGGTGGTCATGGCCGCCCTGGTGGCGGTGATGCTCCCTCTCCGCAGCCACCTGAGCATCGCCACCACGGCGCTCGTCCTCGTGGTCCCGGTCGTCACCGGCGTGGTCGTGGGTGGTTTCGGGGCCGGTGTCTTCGCCGTGGCCGCCGGTTTCCTCGTCTACGACCTCGTGTTCATCCCGCCCTACTTCACCCTGTCGGTCGGCGTCAGCGAGAACTGGGTCGCGCTGGGCGTCTACGTGGCGGTGATGCTCCTCGTGGCCCGTGTGGTCGCCCGCCTCGAGGCCGCTCGGGCCGAGGCTCGTCAGCACGAGGAGGCCATCCGTCGGCTCTTCGAGCTCACCGATCTCCTCATCGAGGACAGGCCGTTGCCCGAGATCCTCGAGCTCATCGTGTCCACGGTGCACGACGCCTTCGTGCTGCAGAGCGTGGCCCTGTTGCTCCCGGTCGAGAACCGGCTCTCGCTCGTCGCATCGGCTGGCGAGCCCATCTCCGACACCGCCCTGCGGCAGGTGGCTCCCGAGCCCGGGGTCCCCGCCAGCCTGGGGACCACGACCTCGTCGCGGCGCGACCAGACCCAGACCGTGGCGCTCACGGCCGTGGGCCGGCCCATCGGCCTCCTCTGCATCTGGGGCGCGGGGTTCAGCCCGCACGACCACGAGCTCCTGCATACCTTCGCCAATCACATGGCGTTGGCCCTCGAACGGGCGCAACTGCGGGAACAGGCCATGCGCACCGAGCTGCTCGAGGAAGTCGACCGCCTGCAGCGCGCCCTGGTGGGTGCGGTGTCACACGACCTGCGCACCCCGTTGGCCACGATCAAGGCCTCGGCCTCCACCTTGCGCAATGCCGAGGCGAACGTCTCGGGGCCCGAGCGCCAGGAATTGCTGGCGCTCATCGAGTCGCAGTCCGACCGGCTCGACCGCCTCGTCACCAACCTGCTCGACGTGTCGCGCGTCCAGGCCGGGGCGCTCGAGTTGCGCAACCAGCCGATCTCGGTACGCGACCTGGTCGCCGAGGTCCTGCGCGCCATGGGCCCGACGGCCGGCACGTTCGATATCACGACGTCGGTGGACGACGACCTTCCCCTCGTCGACGTCGACCACCTGCTCATCGGACAGGTCCTCGCCAATCTCCTCGACAACGCCACCCGCTACGCACCGCCCCACACCGCCATCACGATCAGCGCGTGGCAACGTGACGACGGTCTCGTGCAGGTATCGGTGCAGGACGAAGGCCCGGGGGTGTCGCGATCGGAACGAGCCGATGTCTTCGGGATGTTCAGCCGCAGCGGGACGTCAGGCGGCACCGGGGTGGGGCTCTCCATCGCCAAGGCCTTCGTGGAGGCCCACGGTCAGGGGATCTGGGTGGAGGACGGCCCCGGCGGTGGGGCTCGTTTCTCCTTCACCTTGCCGCCGGCTCCGCTCACCGCGGTCGTGCCGTAAGTGGCCACCGTTCTCGCCGTCGACGACGACCAGGCCCTGTTGCGCGTCCTGCGCATCGGCCTGAGCGCGCTCGGGCACGACGTGCTGGCGGCCTCCACCGGGGAGCAGGGTCTCTCCCAGGCCGCCATCGGCGCGCCCGACGTCGTCGTCCTCGACCTCGGGCTGCCCGACCTCGACGGCATGGAGGTGTGCCGCCGCATTCGGCAATGGAGCGACGTGCCGATCATCGTGCTCTCCGCCGACGGCACCGAGGACCGGAAGATCGCGTCGCTCGACGGTGGGGCCGACGACTACATGACCAAGCCCTTCGGGATGGGAGAGCTCGAAGCGCGCCTGCGCGTGGCCCTGCGCCATCGCCCCCCGCACAACGGGGGGGATGAGCCCACCGAGATCGTGGTGGGTTCGCTCGAGCTCGATGTGCCCCATCACGAGGCCCGCATCGGGGGCCGGCCCGTCGAGCTCACAACGCGGGAGTTCGCGCTGCTGGTGTTCCTGGCCCGCAACGTCGGAAGGATCTGCACCCACCGCATGATCCTCGAGCACGTGTGGGGGCCTCACTACGGCACCGAGACGCAGTACCTCCGCGTCTACGTCTACCGCCTGCGCCGCAAGCTCGGCGACGACAAGGGTGACCTGATTCGGACGATCCCCGGGGTCGGCTACCAACTTGTCGACGACGAGGCGCAGTAGGTGGATACACTGCTGGGCGCTCACGACCCCGTCGAAATGCGTCCGAGGCCCACACCGGACGCACCTGGCTGAAGGGGGACTTCATGGCACGCAAGCTGACCGCCGAGCTGCTGGGCACCTTGCTCCTCGTGTACTTCGCCGTGGGTGTGGCCACCCTTTCGTTCGGCTTCGGCGCCACCGGAACGAGCTTCTATGCCGGCGTGGTGGCCACCGCGTTGGCCTTCGGCCTCACCCTCCTGGCCCTCGCCTACGTGCTCGGGCCCATCTCGGGTTGCCACGTCAATCCCGCCGTCACGATGGGTGCGCTGTTCGCCCGACGGATCACCGCCGTCGAAGCCGTCGGATACTGGGTCGCCCAATTCGTGGGCGGGATCCTGGGTGCGCTGCTGCTGTGGGCCACGTTCAGCTCGTCCCCGCTCTACAGCCGGTCGAGCACGGGCCTCGGGACCGACGGGTGGGGCGCGGCCAGCCACATCCACATCAACGCCGGGGGCGCGTTCCTGGCCGAGGTCGTCCTCACCGCCTTCTTCGTGTTCGTGATCCTCGGGGTCACGAGCAAGATCGGGAACGCCGCGACCGCGGGGATGGTCATCGGGCTCACCCTGACCGTCGTGCACCTGATCGGGATCCCCATCACGGGCACGTCGGTGAACCCGGCCCGCAGCCTCGGCCCGGCCCTGATCGTGGGGGGCACGGCCCTGCACCAGGTGTGGCTGTTCATCGTGGCCCCGTTGGTGGGAGGGGTGCTGGCGGCCGGGCTGCACCTACTCGTCTATCCCCCCGAGACCGCCGAGACCGCACTCGCTGCCGACCCCGTGGGGTCATGACGCGCCGCGGCGCACGCGGGCGCGCTGCGCTCGCCGCCGCCGCCGTCATCGGGACCGTGGTCCTGGGCGCCTGTTCCGCCGCCACGACCGCTCCTTCCGCCACGACACGGTCGGCCTCGACCTCGACCCCGCACCGTTCGGGCACCGCCACCACCGCCGCATCGAGCACGGCGACGACATCGCCGCTCACGACCACCACGGCGGCGCTCGCCACGGCGAACCTCGTCGTCACCGACGAGATCAGGTCCGAGCTCACCGCGGCGGGAGCCACGCTCAACAGCCTGCCGGCGTCGGCGTATACCGGGCTGCGTCCCGGCGAGACGTACTACGCCTATGACGCCGCCACCCAGACGTACTGGGCCAGCGGGGGCCTCGTGCCGAGCGCCTCGTCCACCCAGGCGCAGATCTCGACGCAAGACGACGGCGCCTATCTCCTCTTCACCCGACCCGCGGGGGGCGCGTGGAAGGCCTATGCCGTGGGCCTGGCGGGCACGCCCGAAGGCAGCCCGTGCCCGATCGCCGTCCCCGCCGCCGTCTTGCAGTTGTGGCACTGGCCGCCGGGAAGCTGCCGGCCCGCCACCATCAGCTGAGGCCGGGGCCGGGCCGGGCGAGGTGGCGGTCGAGGGCCTCGACCTTCTGGGTGTCGAGGAAGTCCTCGTGGTAGACGACCTTCCCCCACACCACCCGGGCCAGGATCACGACGCGGTTGTCGTACGCGACCTCGCCCGCGGCGTCGAGCGCCCGGTCGGTGAAGACGAGGGCCACGGTGGTCCGCCACGGTGGGCCGTTCACGAGGATGTCGTGCGGCTCCCCGGAGATCCCCGCATCCAGGAACGGGCGGAGGAAGGCCTCGATGGCGGGCTTCCCGCGGTGCTCCCCGCTCCACGAGCTCACCCCGGGGAAGACGAGCACGGCGTCCTGCGCATACCCTGCCAACAGGGGGGCGGGATCTCCTCGTCCCAGGGCCGCCAGATTGCGCCGAATCATCCACCGAACAGCCCATTTGACCATGGCTCCGCCTCTGGATAGATCGATCCAATCCGAGAGTAGCTACACTGTCCGCCGACCGGCAAGTGCGTCGGGACCAGCCTTCTGAGGAGCCCCATGGCCGACACCCGAGAACGTCTGGTCGAGGTGAGCGCCACGCTGTTGCAGCGCCAGGGTCTGGCCGGAACCGGGATCAAGCAGATCCTGGCCGAGGCCGGTGCGCCGTACTCCTCGCTCTACCACCACTTCCCCGGAGGCAAGGACGAGCTCGCCGCGGCAGCGGTCCGTGCGTCGGGAGCGCGGTACCAGGAGCTGGTCGAAGCCGTCTGGGACGACGCCCCCGACCTGCTGAGCGGCGTCGCCGCCGTGTTCGACGGCGCGGCACGGATCCTGGCCTCCACCGACTTCGCCGTGGCGTGCCCCATCGCCACCGTCGCGCTCGAGGTGGCGACCACGAACGAACCGCTCCGCCTGGCCACGGCCGAGGTCTTCACCGCCTGGATCGAGGCGGCCACGCGGCGCTTCGAAGACGAGCTCGTGCCCGGCGACGAGGCGCGCCGGTTGGCCCTCAGCGTGATCTCGCTCCTGGAGGGGGCCTTCATCTTGAGCCAGACGCTGCGCAGCACCGAGCCGGTCCTCGACGCCGGCACCGCAGCGGCCGTCGTGGTGCGACAGGTCCTCGGCTCCCTCGATCGGGGTGAGCGGTGACCGACGACCGCGACTGGACGACGGGAGCCGCCTCGGGCCGGTTGAGCGACGACGTGATCGCGCCCGTGCTCGACGACGCCGCGCTGGCCGAGCTGGCCGAGTTCGGCCACGAGGAAGAGGTCGCGGCCGGGGACGTGCTGTACCGGGCCGGCGACGCGTCGTATGACTTCTTCGTCGTCCTGGCCGGCCACGCCCAGATCGTCCGCCGCGACACCGACGGCGAAGGGATCATCGCCACCTACGGGCCGGGCGGGTTCCTAGGAGAGCTGAACCTGCTCACCGGTCAGCGGCCGTACCTCACGTGCCGCGTCAGCGCACCGGGGCGCGTCCTGCGCATACCCCGGGACACCTTTCGCCGGCTCATGGGCGAGAAGCCCGAGCTCGCCGACCTCATCTTTACCGCCTTCTCGGCCCGTCGGGAGATCCTGCGCGCCGGCGACGGCGCCCGGGCCATCCGCATCGTGGGGTCCCGGTACTCGGCCGACGCCATGGCCCTGCGGGCGTTCGCCACCCGTTCGCACCTTCCGCATGAGTGGATCGACCTCGAGGAGTCCGTCGACCCCGACGTCGTACTGGCCGGCATGGGCCTGCGACCCCCCGACGCGCCGGCCGTCATCACGCCCACGGCCGTGCTCCGCCACACCTCCCCCGGCGAATTCGCCGAGCACCTCGGGCTCACGTTCCAGCCCGTTCCCGGCACGCTCTTCGACCTCGTCGTGATCGGGTCCGGCCCGGCGGGACTGGCCGCCGCCGTGTACGGCGCGTCGGAGGGGCTCACCACCGTGACGCTCGACGCCGTGGCCGTGGGCGGACAGGCCGGCGCCAGCTCCCGCATCGAGAACTACGTCGGGTTCCCCAACGGGATCTCGGGTGACGACCTGGTCTCGCGCACCGCCATCCAGGCCCAGCGCCTCGGGGCCCGTCTCAACGCCCCGTGCAACGCCACCGGGCTGCGGTCCGAGTCCGGGATCCACGTCGTGACGCTCGAGGACGGGAGCGAGATCCCGTGCCGGGCGGTCATCGTGGCCACCGGGGCGCGCTACCGCCGGCTCGCCGTCGACGACCTGCAGCGGTTCGAGGGGGCCGGCGTGTACTACGCCGCCACCGATCTGGAGGCCCGGATTTGCACGGGTCGGGACGTCATCGTCGTGGGCGGGGGGAACTCGGCGGGACAGGCCGCCATCTACATGGCCCAGCAGGGCTGCAAGGTCATGGTGGCCATCAGGAGGGAGGATCTGGCCGCCACCATGTCGAGATACCTGGTGGAGCGGATCGAAGCCAACCCCCGCATCGAGGTCCTGACGCACACCGAGGTGCGGGCGATCAGCGGCACGAGCCATCTGGAGCGGGCGTCGCTCGAGCACACCCCATCGGGCACGACCCGGACCGTCGACTGCGGCGGGTTGTTCTGCTTCATCGGTGCGGAGCCGGCCACGACGTGGTTGTCCGAAGCCGTCGCCCTCGACTCACGCGGGTTCGTCCTGACCGACCGCGACCTCCCCGAGGACGAAGCGTCGTACCCGTTGTTCGCCGGACGCGACCCGCTGGCGTACGAGACGTCGCTGCTGGGGGTGTTCGCCGTGGGCGACGTCCGGCACGGTTCGCTCAAGCGCGTCGCCGCCGCGGTGGGCGAAGGCTCGAGCGCCGTGCGCTCGGTCCACGAGCACCTGAGCACCGTCGCGTAGGCCGTCGCGCCGCACGGGGAACCTCGATGGGCCGGGGTACGGGTCAGTGTGCGTCAGGAGGGCGAGGACGCAGCCAGGAGTAGACAGCGAGTCCGACGACGATGGCAAGCAGGGGTGCGAGCGCCTGGAGGAGCACGTAGGGCAGCACGTACCAACCCGACCGCCATCCAAGCCCCTCCCAGGCAAGGCGGAGAGCCGCGAAGACCCCGCAATAGGCGACAAAGGCAATCGTCCAACGGGAAGCTCTGAGGCGCTGGGCAAGCCGCCGCCGAGCCATAGATCCCGCCTTCACCACGCCCTCAGTCAAGCAGAGCGGCGATCACCGCAGCATCCCCAGACCGACCCACTACCGGGCCCGGAGCCGAACCCGGGCCACGGGTACCCTGGCGCCGATGGCGAGCCCCGTGACTCCCGAGCAGCGCCGGTGCTGGAACGACGACGGGTGGTGCGTGATCGACGGGGCCGTGGCGCCCGACGATCTCGCCGCGGCCCAGAACGCGCTGGCCAAGCTCTTCCCGAGCGCCGATGCCATGGCCGGCGCCGGTGGCGACAACGACCTCGAGCGCTGGCGGACGTGGGATGCGGCGTGGCCCGAGTTCCCCTTCCGCAGCCGCTCGCTCAACCGCCTGGTGCTGGGCGACACGATGATCGACCTCGCCCGGGACCTGCTCGAGACCGATGACATCCGGCTGTACCTGGCCATCGTGACGGCCAAGTACGCCGGCCAACCATCGGAGTACAACCAGCTCCTGCACACCGACTTCCCCAACCACACGCTGACCGTGCCCCGGGCCGAATCGGGCTACCAGCAACTGGAGACCTTCGTCTACCTCAACGACGTCGGCCCCGACAACGGCGCCACGCGCTTCGTGTCGCGCACGCGCACGTCGTCCATCTCAGTCGAGCAGCACACCTTGAACTTCGAGGACCACGCCGAGCTCTACGACGATCCCGGACAGGCCTCGGGCCCGGCCGGCTCGGTCGTCGCCTACCGGCCCGACGTCTATCACCGGTCGGTGGACTTCACCGACCCGTCTCAGGCCCGGTTCATGGTCCACGCGTCGTTCAAGCCCGCCACCGTGGAATGGGGCGGGTACCAGTCCTGGCCGTTCCGCGGCTTCTCGGTGGAGTGGCACAACTTCGTCCAGCAGGCCACCGTGCGGCAGTTGACGGCCCTGGGCTTCCCCGCCCCGGGCCACCCGTTCTGGACCGAGGAGACCCTGGACGGCGTGGCCCGACGGTACCCGGGACTGGACCTCACGCCCTGGAGGGCGGCCCACCTCTCCACGTCTTGACCGTTGATCCTGTGAGTCCCCCGAGCACCGATGTCGGGGCTCGCCGTCGACCACACCTCACCGGTGCGCATGGGAGAAGAACGACAGGATCTGCGAGGTGGCACTGACCTGTTGTGTCGTCAGGCCGACCGCCAACGCCGGATTCCCGCCCGGCCAGGAGTGGCCGCCGCCGAGGACCGTGTAGAGCACGACCGAGCTCCCGCCGCTGCACCCGGCCCACTGCTGGCGCACGACCTGGGTGCCGACGCGCGTGCGGTGCGCCCCGGGCCGACAGTGGTCGAGACGGGCCCACTCACCCATGTTGCGTTCGGTGCCGCTGACCTTGACCCCGGGAAGCGACAGCCCCATGGCGCCGTTCTGATACGGCACGAGCGGATCGGCGGTGCCGTGGAAGGCGAGGATCGACATGGGGCGCGTGCACCCGAGCTGGAACTCGACGGCCACCGTGGCGATGGCCGCCACCACGGCCTGGCGGGCACACGAGTAGATCACCGCGAACGCGGCACCGGCCGAGAACCCCGCGGCGAAGACGGCGGCGCGGTCGATGCAGTAGCTGGCGTCGAGCGAGGTGACGAGCTCGTCGACAAAAGCGGCGTCGGTGCCGTGTGCGCTCAACTGCCACTCCGACTCTCCACGCTGGATGTGCGGCACCACCACCATGTCCCCGTCGGCCGAGCCCCGAGAGGGCAGCTGCGTCAGCGTCACGAACTGGGCCGGATCCGAGGCGAACCCGTAGAACGCCAGGATCAGGGGAACCGGGTGGCCGGGCCGGTAGGTACGGGGAACGACCAGGGCGTATGTCCCCTGTGTCGCGCCGACGTCGAGACTCAGGGTCATGGCGCGGCCCTTGACGCCTCCGGGCGGGAGGGTCCGCTGCCCGCAGCCCGCGGACCGGTCGCTCCCGTGGCTGACCGTGGGCACCGAGGAACGGTCGGGGCCGTCCGAACATGCCGCCAACGCCACCGACACCACGGTCAGGACCAGCGCGACCCGAACAAGAGGCGCAGCGGTGCACGACGGGCGCGGGGCCATGCCCTCCATCCTGCCGCGCCCTGAGGACCGATCGGGACGACGGCCGGCGGGATAACGTCGTCACCCATCATCAACCGCGAGGATCACGCCGAGAGCGCACCGTGAGCGACGGGACCACGAGCCTCGCTCCGGGGGAGCCGCACGCGCTGGAGCGGGGATGCAGCACCGCCACGTCGCGCAACGTCTCCTACCGCATCGGGCGGATCGCGCCCTACGTCCACGGCCGGTGGCTGGACTTCGGTTGCGCCGACGGGGGCTACACCTCGGGATTGCTCGACGCCGGGGCCTCGGCCGTCGCCGGCGTGGACGTCGAGGCTCCCCGCATCGCCGAGGCGACGGCGCGCCACCCCGACCACGCGTCGTTCACCCATTTCGACGGGGCCCACCTCCCGTTCTCGGACGGGACCTTCGACGGCGCCTTTGTGAACGAGGTCCTCGAGCACGTCGTCGACGAGCGCGCCGCGCTGGGCGAGATCCGCCGGGTCCTGAAGCGCACCGCACCCGTCGTGGTCATCAGCCCGAATCGGTGGTTCCCCATGGAGGGCCACGTCGTGCACGTGGGCGGGCGCACCATCTGCCCGGCTCCCCTCGTCCCCTGGCTGCCCAAGCGCCTGACCAGGACGATGACCGTGGCCCGCAACTACTGGCCGCACGAGCTGACCCGTGAGGTCCGGGGGTCCGGGTACGAGATCGTCGAGGTCGGCTACATCTGGCCGATCCTCGAGGTCTACCCGTGGCTGCCCACGTCGCTGATCACGCTCTACCAGCGGCACGTCGAACGGCTCGACGACGTCGCCGTCCTCCGGAAATTCGGGGTCTCGACCATGGTCGTCGGGCGCAAGGCCTGAGGCCTCGGCACCACCGGCTCCCGGTGGCGCGCCGGGCAGACACGGCGCGCTCACGAATTGTGGTGAAGTAGCGCCCATCTTCTTCATGCGATTCGCGATGCGATCCGAGACCCGCGACTCGACCGAGCGCGCCGGCCTCTACGCGGCGACGCTCGAGATGTGCGCCTGGGCCGAGACGCGTGGTGCGACGGCTGCCGTGCTCAGCCAGCATCACGGTGTCGACGACGGGTACCTCCCGTCCCCCGTCCCCATGGCCGCCGCCATCGCGGCGCGGACCACCACGCTCCCGATCAGCGTCGCCGCGCTCCTCCTCGCCCTGTACGAGCCGGTGAAGCTGGCCGAGGACCTGGCCGTGGTGGACCTCCTCAGTCACGGTCGGGTGTCCTATGTCATCGGGATCGGGTACCGGGACGAAGAGTTCGCCTTGTTCGGCGTCGACCGGCGCCGTCGGGCGCAGCTGGTCGAACAGCGCGTGGGGATCCTGCGCCGGCTGTGGGCGGGCGAGGAGGTGGACGTCGACGGCCGCCGGGCCCGGATCACGCCGCTGCCGTTCAGCGTCGGCGGGCCGATGCTCGCCTACGGAGGTGGGACCGAGGCGGCCGCCCGGCGCGCCGGCCGGCTCGGACTGTTCTTCCTGCCCGAAACCCACGATTCGAGCCTCGAAGCCGCCTACCTCGACGAAGCGCAGCGGACCGGGGCGACGCCGGTCGGCTGCGGGTTCCCGGCCGCCGGCGTCCCGCTCACCGCGTTCGTCGCCGATGACCCGGACCGGGCGTGGGCCGAGATCGGCGAGTACCTGCTGCGCGATGCGACCGGCTACGCCACCTGGAACGCCGGCCGGCCGCACACCGCATCGGGCTCGGGAGCCACGACCGTCGCCGCGCTGAAGGCCGAGCGCGGCGCGTATCAGATCATCACCCCCGAGGAGGCCGCTGCCATCGTGGCCGGAGGCAGCCCCCTCGCGCTCCAGCCCCTCGTCGGTGGCCTTCCCCCCGAGGTGGCCTGGAGGTATCTCGAGGCCGCCGCGGCCGCGGTGGGTCGTCGAGTTGCGTCGTCGGGCCGCTCGGCGCCTCGCACCGGCGGCTGATCGAGCTCAGCAGTGCCCGGGGGTGATGGTCACGGCAACGTCGTCTGCCGTTGACTCGTTCTGGATGTCGACGTAGGGGGCGTCGGGCGCTGAGGTGACGCGAGCGCCCGTGACGCGTGCGCAGTAGCCCGGGGCGTAGTGCAAGGCCACGGGCACGAAGATCACCGAGGGCTCCTCGATCCGGGGATCCGCCTCGAACCTGAGCGCGAAGCGGCCGGAGACCGGGTCGAAGGAGGTCGCTGTCGGTGTTCCCGCCACCGCCATCGGGTACGGGCGCGACAAGACGTCGAGCATGGCCGGGGTGGGTGCGCTCGGCGGCCACAGCCCCGAATCGTGTGAACCCGTCGGATCGTCGTAGTCGAGCCACTGCCAGTAGATCCAGCCCGTCAGGTGGGCATCGGCGTCGGCCGCGATGCGACCGAGGTCGGTGGCATCGGTCGTGGCTCCGAACTCGGTCAGCAGCGAGGCCGGGCCACCGGGTTGGTCCGATGTCGTGTCCTTGACGCGCTGGGCGGCATGCTCGGTGAAGACGAGGTTCTCCGACGGGGCACACACCCTCTCGTAGTTCGGGGCGTTCGGGCCGTTGGGGACGTGCAGGAAGCAGTAGTCGTGGAAGTTGAGCACCAGACGGGGGAAGGGCATGGGCCCGATATGGTTGACGGGACCTGAATCGGTCGCGTAGTTGCCCTCGTAGAACACGAGGTGATTGGGATCAGCGGCCTCGATGCGTGGGACGAGACCGACGCTGGGGTCATCGGGGGGACACGTGACCTGTTTATGGGACTGGTTCAACCCCGGATGGGCGCGTCCGGTGTAGAAACACTGGAGCTGGGCGTCGAACTGGGTGCCGTTGCCGGTGGGGGGCACCCCGGGCCCGTACGGTTCGTTGAACGGGTCGTAGCCGATGACCCACGGGTTGTCCTTGAAATGCGCCGCCACGCGCGTCCAGATCGAGTCGAACTCGCCCTGCAGGTCTCCCACCACGTTGTTCTGCCAGAAGTGCGAGTAGGCGGTGGCAACACCGGGGCCCTGGAGGTTGATGCTCCAGTTGGGGACGTTCAGGATCGGCTTCGGTTTCGCCCCGTTCGTGCACACCGCCCAGTCGGGGGCTCCCTCTCCGCCGAAGACGGCGCTGTAGACGTCCTGGTGCATGTCGATCAGGGAGTAGATGCCGTACCTGCCCAGCAAGGCGACGGTGGCATCGAGATTCGTCAGGTACGTGTCGAACACCGAGGAGTCGAACTGGCCGGGCCCCGAGGCCCGGGGCTTTCCGGGGGTGCAGATGGCCGGATCATTGATGGGCGCACGACCCGGTTCGAGGCCGTTCCAGATGATCCCGAGCCGCACCACGTCGAACCCGTCGGCGGCCATCTGTTGCACTTCCGGCAGCGTGAGGACGTTGGGTCCCGTGCCGCTCACCGTCACCTCGTACGGCGGCACCTTGTAGACGAGATCGACTCCGTGCATCAGCACGGCGCGCCCGTAGCGGTCGAACAGGAACGGACCGCCGGGAGAGCGCAGCGGTCCGACCAGTCCGGTGGCCGGGTTCGCCGTTGTGGGAACCGCCGGGAGGGACGGGCTCGGCGTCGGCGGCGGAGCCGCCGGGACACCACTGGTTGAAGGCGACGGGGACGGGGAACCCGAACATGCGCCCAGGATGGCCATGGCGGCGATGAGCGCAACCGCTCCTGTGGATCGATGCTGACGCATTGTCGTTCTCGCCGGTGACGATAGTCCCCGCCCCGCGGCACGACGTTGTGCGGTGTTCGTTTGCCATCGTCCGCGCCGCTGCTGACACCTCAGGCGCCTCGGCGAGGCGATTTCGGGACATTGGCCGTCGTGGCAAAGCTCGTTACAATCGCCGAACTGGTCGAGAACGGACAGAGAGAGCCGAATGATTCTGGCGGACAAGACGGTATTGGTGACCGGAGTCGGAGCCGGGCTCGGCCGCGAGTGTGCTGCCGCCGCATTGCGAGACGGGGCCAACGTGGTCATCGGGGCACGGACCGAGTCCGTTCTGCACGAGGCCGCGGCGGAGCTCGACCCGACGGGGAAGCGGGTTGCGACCGTCGTCACCGACATCACCGATCCCGCGTCGTGCGACGCCGTCGTCGAGCACGCCGTCGAGCGATTCGGCGCCGTCGACGCGTTGATCCAGGTGGCTGCCTTCGAGCATGCCTGGGGCGGCTTGTTCGACACCAAGTTTGACGATTGGCGCAAGGCCTTCGACACCAACGTGATCGGCGCCCTGACGCTGTTGCGCCCGGTGGCCAAGGCCATGAAGACAGCGGGCGGCGGATCGGTCGTGCTGATCGGATCGCAGTCGATGTTCCGACCGGCGATGCCGCAAGCCGGATATGCGGCGTCCAAGAGCGCCCTGTTGACCGCCATGTACTACCTGACCGACGAGCTCGGCCCCGACAACATCCGGTGCAACATGGTCATCCCGTCGTGGATGTGGGGTCCTCCGGTCCAGATGTTGGTCACCGGACGGGCCGCGCACGAGCACCGACCCGAGGCCGACGTGCTCAACGACATCGTCGGCACCTTCCCGCTGCGCCGGATGACCGAGGACGGTGAGGTGGCCGAAGTCGCCGCCTTCTTCGCCTCCGACCGCGCCCGGGCCGTCACCGGGCAGTACCTCCTCGTCAACTCGGGCGAGCTCTACCGGTGAGCCCGCCGAAGCGCGTCGTCGTGTGGGGCACCGGCTTCGTCGGGAAGATGGTGATCGCCGAGATCCTCCCCCATCCGGCGTTCGAATTGGTCGGCGTCGGCGTCAGCAATCCGGACAAGGTCGGCCAGGACGTGGGCCCGATCTGCGGGCTGGATCCCACGGGAATCACCGCCACCGACGATGTCGAGGCGCTCATCGCCCTCAAGCCCGATGCGCTCGTGCACTTCGGGCCGACGGCGAAGCACGCCGCCGACAACATCGCCCTCATCGGAGCGTTTCTGCGCGCCGGTATCGACGTGTCCTCCACCGCCATGACGCCGTGGGTCTGGCCGCGCATGGCGCAGAACCCGGCCTCGTGGATCGACCCCATCACCGAGGCCTGTGAGACCGGCGGGGCGTCGTGCTTCACCACCGGCATCGATCCGGGCTTCGCCAACGACCTCTTCCCCATGACGCTCATGGGCCTGTGCGGCGAGGTGCGCAGGGTCCGGGCCCTCGAGATCCTTGACTACATCAACTACGAGGGCGACTACGAGGACGAGATGGGCATCGGCCGCCCACCCGAGTACACCCCCCTGCTCGAGCACTCCGAGATCCTCGTGATGTCGTGGGGTGCGACCGTCCCCATGATCGCCCACGCCGCGGGGATCGAGCTCGACGAGATCACCACCACCTGGGAGAAGTGGACGACCGACAAAGCCATCACCACGGCGAAGGGCGTCATCAGCCCCGGCGAGGTCGCGGCGATCCGCTTCACCATCAACGGCATCTACAAGGGCGAGACGCGGATCCAGCTCGAGCACATCAACCGTGTGGGGCTCGCCGCCGCCCCCGAGTGGCCGCGGGGCACCCAGGACGACGTCTACCGCGTGGAGATCGAGGGATCACCGTCGATCACGCAGGAGACCGCCTTCCGGTTCACCGACGGGAGCGGGCGGGACGCCGCCGCGGCGGGTTGCCTGGCCACGGGACTCCGGGCGCTCAACGCCGTCCCGGCGCTCAACGCCATGCCCCCGGGATGGGTGACTGCTCTCGACCTTCCCCTCATCGCCGGCGTCGGGACCATCCGCTAGCCACGATCCGGCCGACCGCCGCGCTCGCCCCCGTCTCTGTCCGGCGGTGGACAGGTCGACGGGCGACCGGCGTCAGCTTTCCGGGAGCGCCCAGTTCCGGTCGGGGTGCGGGGGCGGGACGTTCATGGGCTCAGTCGGCGTCCACCCGCTGGCGGACACGTCCTCCAGGACGTGGGCCATGTTGTAGGTGTCCTCTTCGTAGCTGAACTTCCCGTCACCGGCGTAGCGCAGCCGGGAATACGCGGACTGCGTGTACGGCGAGCCGTCCGGTCGTCGGCCGGGAATGATCTGGGTCCACTTGACCACGACGTCGTCGCCTTCGATGGCGGTGAACTCGATCGGGAACTTCCAGTCCCCGAGACCGACCATCGACTGCTCGAGCCACTCGGCGATGGCTTCTTTCCCTTCGATGCGCCCCCACGCCGCGTCCACGTACACGGCGTCGTCGGTGTAGAAGTCGGACAGCGCTGCAAAGGCATCGGGCTCGAGGCCCTCGTCGATCCGCCCACGCAGCTCCCGGTAGCGGTCGACGACGGCCTGCACTTCGTCACGGGAATGAGGCTTCGGGGCAGGGGGCATCGGACGAGGGTAGCGCGGGTGCCCGGCGCGCTCGAAAGAAGCAGGTTCGGACGGACGCCCGGCCGGGGCGAGGCCGCCTCGTCAGGGCGTGATGACCAGGCGCTCAGTGCCGTCACGGTCGCTCCACGCCGCCTCGACGTCGGTGAGTGCGACGGCGCGTGCGTCGATCCGAAACGTCCCGGCGGTGATCACCGCCGCCAGCGCGGGAAGCTCGGCCACGATGTCACGGGTCGGAACCGAGCCTTGCCCACTGCCGACGATCTCGAGGCGCGCGGCGCGCAGCGCCGCGCACGGGATCGCCGCGGTGGGTCCCGCCACGGAGCCGACCTCGATCCACGTCAGAGGCTGGCCGCGATCGGTGCGGTTCATGACGACGGCGAGCATGGCGTCGGCGGTGGGCGGTCCCCACGCATAGTCGATGACGACGTCGACGCCTCGGGCCGCCTGTCCGAGGCGATCGGCGACCTCGACCGGGTCCCCGACGAGGGAGACAGCCACGTCGGCGCCGAGACCGGACAGCGCAGCGAGCCGGGCGGGCTCGCGGCCGGCGCCGACGACGTTGCTGGCGCCGAGGTGTCTGGCGACTTGCACGGCCATCCGGCCGGCGTTGCCGGTTGCGGCCAGCACGAGGACGCGCTGGCCGGATCGGAAACTGATCCGCCGGCGAAGGGCGATCCAGGCGGACATGGCCGGGTTCATCGCGGCGGCGATGAGCACCGGGTCGCTGTCGGCGCGGAGCACGACGCTGCGGCGCACGTCGATGACCGTCTGTCCGGCCATCGATCCCATCGCGGTGTCGGGGAGGATGAAGTAGCGCAGCGTGCCGTCCGGCGCCCGGCCCACGCCGTCGATGCCGGGGACGAGGGGCAGGGCGTCCGAGCTGGTGTAATGCGAGCCACTGGCCTGGGAGCGCACGCGGGGATGGAGCCCGGCGGCGATGACGTCGACGAGGGCCTCGTCGTCGGTCTTCGGCGACGGCGTCGGGATGCTGCCGTAGGTCGGAGGCGTGTCGAACGACGTGACGACCGCGGCGCGCATGCTGGTCTCCATGGTGGCTCCGGGCCCGGGGTCCCGGGTCCGGTTGATTGGTGTGACCAACCAGATTAGATGGTATTACGAACTATCTGCAAGATAGGATGCCGCCATGGTCGAACCTGCCCACCCCGACCGGGCGTCTCTCGAGGTCATGGACGGCCTGGTACGGGTTTCGTTCACGGTGACCGCCCTGTTGACCCGGGCCGCGGCCGAGCACGACCTGTCCCTGACCCAGTTGCGGGCCCTTGCCATCCTGCGGGACCACGATCCGAAGATGGCAGAGCTGGCCACACATCTCGGGCTCGACCGTTCGTCGGTCAGTGGGTTGATCGACCGCGCCGTGAAACGGGGCCTGGTGCGACGAGACGCGAGCAGCGACGACGGACGCGCCGTCCGTGTCAGCCTCACCCCGGCGGGAAGGCGGCTCGCCCGCATCCTCACAGACGAGATCGCAGGCCTGATCACGCCCATGACGAGCAGTCTCAGCCCGACTGACCAGAGGCGCCTGGGCGTCCTCCTGACCAGGTTGCTCGGATGAACCGGCTTTCGCACCACCGCATCGTCGAGAGGCCCACAGCACACCCAGGTCGACAAGGTGTCATGACACCTCAGCTAGTCATGGGCGGCCGTGGCGAACCCCTTTGAGCTTTTCCGAGGACTCTTCGTTGTTGATGGTGTGGCGTGGAGGCCCGAGAGCAACGATCGGGCGGCCTCCTGAAACCGGGTGATGTCGCCGAACGGCCTGGCTAACAACATCGCCCCTTCCAGGCCGCCGACGATCATCCGGGCTGTCTCGCTGGGCGGCCCCGCGAACGTGAGCGTCCCGTCCTTGCGGCCTTTCTCCAGGACACGCACGAGCCATCGCTCGTTCTCGTCGAAGAAACGGAGGACGGCGTCCTGCATCGGAGTCGGGAGCGTCTGGTACTCGGCCGCCATCATCCCGCAGAGACACATGCGCTGCTCGCGCAACACGTCGAGATACAGATCGGCGTAGGCATCGAGCCGGGCGAACGGGTCCTCCGTTCGCTTCTCCACCGCGGCCAACTCGTCTGCGAATCGGGCGCCGTAGCGGGCCACGAGTGCCTCTCCGAGCTCCGCCTTCCCGGCGAAGTGGTAGTGGAGGGCCGCCTTGGTGATCTTCAACTCGGCGGCCACGTCCGCGTAGCTGAACCCGTTGAAGCCACGGACCTGCACGAGACGCTCAGCCACGTCGAGGATCTGGGTGGCGGTGTCGACCCTGTCGGCTTGGCCCTTCTTCATCCGCCGTCCTCCGCACGCCATTGACTTTTACTTATTAGTAGGTAAGTGTACCAGGGTCACCGAGCTGACGGCTACCGAGGGAGGCGCCATGCACACGACCGAGCACCGGAGCTTCGAAAAGCCCGACGATGTGCGGGAGTTCCCGAACGGGCGAGCCGAGATCGTGAAGGCCGGGGGCGGGGAGATCGGCCGGCTCGTCCTCCAGCCCGGGTGGCGCTGGTCCAACGACGTGAAGCCCATCGCCAACACCGATAGCTGCGAGGCCCCGCATTTCCAGTACCACGTGAGCGGGAAGTTGGCCATCCGCATGGACGACGGCGCCGAGTTCATCGCCGGACCCGGAGACGTGACGTCGCTGCCCAGCGGTCACGACGCCTGGGTCATCGGGGACGAGCCCGTCGTCGTGGTCGACTGGTTCGGCGCCGGCAACTACGCGAAGTGAGAGAGCGCGTAACGGATATGGAACCGGTCGAGGTCGTCGAAGCCTTCGGATCCGCCTGGAGCGATCACGATCTCGACGCCGCACTGGAGCTGGTCACCGAGGACTGCATCTTCGACGCCACCGGCCCGGCCCCCGACGGCACGCGCCACGTTGGTCGGGCTGCGATCGAACTGGCCTGGGACGCGATCTTCAGCGACCGCACCTCGCACTTCGAGCCCGAGGAGACCTTTGCGGCGCACGACCGGGTCGTGCAGCTGTGGCGCTACAGCTGGGACGGTGGGCACGTACGCGGCGTGGATGTGTTCCGTGTGCGCGACGGCAGAGTGGCCGAGAAGCTCTCGTACGTGAAGGGCTGACCGACTGGCCAGCCCGTCTACGGATCACGGGCGAGGTAGGCCCTGGACCGTTGAGTTCCGACGAGGCAACCCGGTGGTCATGCGGGACGTCGGGGGACCACCACGGGCTAGCGATGATCGAGATTTGGATCTAACGTCTCGGGTCGCTAGGCCCGCGGGATCGATGAGAAAGCGTGCCACGATGGGCGCCACGAGTTCTCCTCCTCAAGAAATGCGGCTGCGTCGGACCCTCACATGCTTGGGTCTCGTGGCCGTCACCATTGGCAGTGGACTCGTTGCCGTGTACGCCCCCAACCTGGCGTCTTCCGGTGCAGCCTCGGCCATCACCGTCACGCTGACCACTTCGGCATCCGGGGCCATGTGTGACAACATCTCCAACCCGGTTGGACCCGTGTGCAGCGGGCTGGCCGGGGGCGATGTCGTCCACGTGAGCGGGAGCGGCTTCACTCCTGGGTCGACCGCCTCGATCGTGGAGTGCAGCAGTGTCGCCACCCAGCCGGTGCTGGCTCCGTATCCGGTCAGCTGCTCGTCGCTCTCCCCGACGACGATCCCCGGTTCAGGGCCAAACGCTGGACAGTTGTCGGGCACCTTCACCATGAGGACCGGTACCGTCGGGCCGCCCGAGACCGATGAGCTGCCGACGTGTGGAAGCACCGTCGGATGGCCGACCACCTTCGCCGATGTGACGATTCCCGGCTGCACCACGTCCGGCGACGCAGACACCGACGCCGCCACGTACCCGTGCCCGCCCACGGCCGCCCAACAAGCGGCTGGGTACGTCTGCACGCTCGGAATCATGGACTCTGCCGATGAGCGAGCGGTGGGCGCGGCCCTCTTCGGTCCTGAGACGCTGCCTCTGTGCACGTCGGTGGTCGCCACCACCTACCCGACCTTCCCGTGCGGAACCACCTCCTCGACCTCCACGACCACTACCGGGGCAACCACCACCACCAGCGCAACGACCACGACGACCACAGCTCCCGTGGTCGCCCCCACGAGCGTGACCTCCTCCCTGTCGGGGGGCGGCCGCTCGGGCCCGATTCTCGTGGCGCCATCGGAGACGCCGGTCGCCGAGCAGGTGACCCTGGTCGGAGCAAATTCATCCAGCGCTCATGGCACCGTCACGTACAGCGTCTTCTCGTTGTCCTTCTCGTCGGAGCCGCCGTTCTGGGGGTGGACGCCTGCGGCCACGAGTCAGACAGTCGACGTTGCCGACGGAGTCGTTCCCTCGTCGAGCCCGGTGACGCTTGGACCCGGCGTGTACCTGTGGGAGGCGTTCTACTCGGGGGACGCCCTCAACGGCGCACGCTTGAGTCGGTGGGGTTCGGAGTTGGAGATCGTGGTCCCTTCTTCCTTGCTCGGGCCCTGACTGACTGGCACGTACCGGACCCTGAGGCGTCCATCGGGGAATGCGCCGCGGGACCGGAGCTGTGGTGCGGACCTACTCGCTTCGGATCACCGAGGCGGGGTGGATCCGCGCCGCCCTCCACCCCGGCCAGGCCGAGACCGCGTTGGCGGCGAGCAACGTCCCGGGACGATGAGGGCCACCACGACAACGGGGACGATCGCCGGTGAGGTGGAGCCGATCCCAGAGGCAACCGCGCTCCCGGCCTATCGACCTCCCACGATCCTCGTTCCGGTCTGGCCTGGGATTGTGACCGGCCTCTTGGGGGACGCACCCCATTGGAGCTGTGCTGGATGATGGGACCGGGACACCCGCCCTACGCCGGTCGACGAAACACGAGCACTTCCGAGTCGATGCGGGCGCTCACGCGGACGAGTTCCCACCCGAGATCTTGACGAGAACGCACGACCGCTTCGACAGTGATCTCGCTCCCTTCGTCGTCACCGGTCTCACGCGGGAGCAGGGTGAGCCCGTATCTCCATGTCGTCACAGCGCGGCATCGTAGTCAGCCCGGACGGACGCCACCACAGGGCGTTGACCAGGAACATTGAGCCTCTCGATGCCCGGACCAGGGCCAACCGAAGAGTGTCACACAGGATTCATTCGGCGGTTTCGCTCTCATCGCAAGATGTTCAACTTGGATCTCTATCATGCGGTAGGTGGTCCTTGAACAGCAGCCAGTTCCGTTGCGCGTGGTCGGTGGCCGAAGCCTGCGAATCCACTCCTCGCCCAAGACCAGCCGACGGTATCCGAAGCCGGAAACGCCTCGACGGACGGTCCTCTACATCGGCAATGATCACGAGTGCCGAATTGTGCTGTCCAGAATCGCTCGGCGACTGGACAACGTCCAGCTAGCCATTACCGACTCAGGACGCGAGGGCCGGGCGCTCGCCTTGTCACTTGCTCCGAGCCTGATCGTGCTCGATGTCCAGTTACCCGATTGTACTGCCCACGACCTCCTCGTCTACCTCGTGCATCCCGCCCGAACGGTCACCACGCCACTCGCTGTCTTGTCAGGGAACGCCAACGAGAGAATGCGATTCCTTCAAGGAGGCGCGGCAGCCTGCCTGACGAAGCCTTTGAAGATCGCTGAGGTCGAGCAGACGATGAACCTGCTGCTCGACCGGTCTTCCAGACGATGAGCCGTAGAACGGCCCTCGACATGGCTATCCCGCGCGTGCCACCCAGAAGCCAGGCGTTTTCTCGCTCCACACCACCGGGGGTGCCACTGCCTCGATGGTGCCCTTGGCGTCATCAATCGACGCGCAGCTAAGCGAAAAGTCACTACCCACCACAGTGCAGGTTTCATCGACGCACTCGATGACGATGCCAATGACTCCGTAACGTGCGGTAGCTGGCTTCGCAGCGACGCAGGCATTGTGAGGAGTCGGTCCTGCGCCGGTGGTGGCGACCGGATGAGGTCCCATACCGCAATCGTCGGCATGGAAATCAATGACCTTGAACCGTCACTGCCCGTGGGTGCAATCAACACTCACCGTTCATCCTGTTCGAACTGAGGCTGCAATAGTCACGTACGCGTCACCAACCGTTCATCTACTCACCGCTGTTCATAGTCGCGCGTCGAAGAGTTCATGTTCGCTTTCCTTGCGTGGAGTCCACGGAAGGCTCAGGCTGTCGGTACACCAAGAGCGCGTTCTGATCGGCCTCAGAACGCTGCCCTGTGGTGGACGGGGGGCAAGAGGTTTCGGCGTCGCGCTCCGAACCTTTGCTCACCGGTTCGGGCGCGCCTGCAGCTTTGCGACGGTGCTGGGTTAGGGTCCGCCCCGCCGTCGTTCTGCCTATTTCGGTATACCGGGCGGCCTCCGGCCCCGGGCACACTGCTGGCCCTCAGACTCGGATCGCACACGAGACGCGGCGGACGCCTATCTGGTGCCCTAACCCGACGCCAAACAGGCACAAGCGCTGAAGGGGAAATGCCGCCTGTCAGATGTGTGTCATTTGAGGCTGGGCCTCAAACTAGGACACGTAGCCAGCAGGCCTAAATGGCCTAGATGTCGTAGTAGAGCATGAAGTACAGAAGCCAAAGCGGTGACCTGCCCGTTCCCACGGATCTGCGCTCTGAACTGGTACTTCGCTCTCCAACAGCTCTCGTCGTTTCGCGCTGGTTTTGATCCTCGCGTGTCACGTTTGTGTCACGGCCGAGACTGAATGGGACGAGCAGAGAGCGACACGACGTCGACCCGACTCCCGTTGCCTCGACGTCCACGGTGCCGGTTCACTGGCCGCCCGCAGCTCCACCCCTGCCATCCTCAGCGCGCCCCTGACGGCCCCGAGGCCCACCCGCAGCAGCAGGGTCATATGGAAACACGGGGAGGCCCACGTCCTCGTACAGCGCTCGCACGAGCCCGTCATCGACGGGAGTGGGGCTAGTGCCCCGAATCGTTCATGGGAGTCCACGTCGTGGGAACGGCGATCCAGATCTCGGGGACGTTCACCTCAGGTGGCTTCGAGGTATGCGGCGGGAGCGCAGAGACCCATGAAGTCCCCACGCCCGGCGCCGCTGCCCCGTGAGGTGCCCCCCAGGGGGGTCGAGACGACGCCTCTCCTGAACCACCTACGGTCACCGTACGCCTAAGGGTGGTGTGTGTCTACGCCTCGGAAGGTCGGCGGAGCGCAGGAGCCACCCGGACCGGACCTACGCTTGACCTCGTGGCAGAGCGTCGTGTCTTCGGCTTGATTCCCTCTGAGAACCCTCCCGCCGTCCAACACGTTCTGTCCTCAGTCAGTGGTCGAAGCAAGTGCGGACGCCCCATCGACACGGCCCTCCCCATCCCGAAGCACCTCCCGATCTGCCGGAAATGCACTCAGTTCGATGAGATAACGGGGGCCTTTGGTCGCAGGCCATGGCGGGGTCTGCGGCGATGAGCACCGACTGGACGACTGCGACTTCGACTCCGGGCGTAGGGTCGAGCCATGATTGACGAGGAGCCCCAACACATCGAGGAGCGTCGGCGCCAGTTGGTCGCTGAAGAACGAGCAGCACAGGCAGCCTATGACCGGGAGGCTGTTTCCTCCGCCCCCCTGGACCGACTCAAAGAACTCCAGGACCGCCTCACGGTCGCTCGCGCTGCTTGTAAGAGGCCGCGCGGATTGGTGACAAGCCTCTGAACAGGATGTTCACGCTTTGAAAAGTGGTGACCATCCACCGGTCGTTGGTGTGGCCCCGAGACAATCGGGGTGCGACCCAAATCACCAAACGACCGAGTGGAGGTCCCCCCACATCATGCGCGCGCTCGAACCCGAAGTGGTAGATGTCGTCTGGGCTGGAATCAAACCGCTCGTCCCCGCACCTGTCGACCACCATCCGCTCGGCTGTCATCGGCCCCGCGCCGATGACCGGGACTGCTTCGAGGTGATGCTCGTGCGCCTGGTGACGGGGTGCTCCTGGGAGGACGCCGAGCGGCTGTGTCAGAACAAGGTGTCGGACACCACGGCACGAGAGCGACGCGACGAGTGGATCAAGGCCGGGGTGTTCAACGCCATCGCGGCCGAGGCCAGAGAGGGCTACGACAAGATCATCGGCCTCGATCTCTCGGACGTGGCGGTGGACGGGTCACTCCACAAAAGTCCAGCCGGAGGTGAGGGAACGGGCAAGAATCCGACGGACAGAGCCAAGCTCGGCTGGAAGTGGTCGGTGTTCACAGACAGAAACGGCATCCCAATCGGTTGGGCCGTCGACGGAGCCAATCGCAACGACTCGGTCATGCTCGAGCCGACGCTACAGGCCGCTGTCGACGTCGGTCTGCTCGCCGACATCGAGACGCTGTGGCTCGATCGCGGCTACGATTCCGACGTCCACGCGGACACGTCTTTCCTCACTCGGGATCGCTGACGCGGTGATCGCCAAGAAGCGCAAGCGCGGAGCGACCGAGGAAAAGAAGAACCAACCGATGGGACTGCGTTGGCCCGTCGAACGCACCAACTCATGGCTCAGTAACTTCGGTCAGCTCCGACGAAACACCGATCGCAAGACCATCCACCGTCTCGCTCAGTTCGCCCTGGCAGTGGCTCTGCTGCTCATTGCCAAGCTCATCGACTGGCGTAATCGCTGGTCGCGGCGCCTGTCACCTATCCGCTGATCCTCTAAGGCCTTCAACGAGGACCACCCTCCGGAATCGATCGTGGGTCACTGACCCGATCCCCCTCCCCGCGCTTGGCGCGGAGCAGGCGGCGCAACTTGGTCCGGGACACCTAAAGCACCACGCCCAGCTTGTCGATCTCCTCCGCATGCGCCGAATGGTCGCAGGCGGAATCGGAATCGCTGCCCTGGCGTGGGCGCTCGGAGCCTCGGACTGGCGCGGTTACTGGTCGGAGTTCTGGAGGACGGCTCGCATTCAGATCGGGGCGACCGATGCGGTTGCGGGTAACCACAGTTCCATGACCGACGCCCCGGCAAGCATCGAACGAGGGTCGGTGTCGCTTCCATAGTCGAAGGCTCCGGGAGGGCCGGAAGATGGCAGTGTGGTCCAGGACAAGACTCGGGACGTCCATCAGACGTCCACTCAAACCGGCGATCCCATTTCGACGCTGGGTGTGGGTACAAGAGTCTGTGTGCGGAACCGATTCCTTGGGGAATGGACCACCGGATTCAAGGTGGCAGAGGTACTCGGTGACGGCTACCGCATACGGCGGCTCTCAGATGATCACGTCTTCCCCGACGTATTCGCGTTCGAGGATGTCCGCCTGGAGCGACGCAAGCATCCGCTACGGGGGATACCCGGGTTGTACCGGGATCGTCGTCACTGAGTCCGCCCGATGACGCTATCCGTGACGACTCCAGTTTGCAACGAATGTCCGACGCCGCCTGTGCCCCGCCATTCCCCCTGGGTGCTCCTGGTGAAACGATGGGGCACGCTCACCCGCTCCGGGATCGCCTAAGAGAACGGTACGCCTACTCCTCGGGAGTGTCTACGGGACTCTCCCGGTGACAGTGACAGGCGCACCGCGGGATCGGGTGCCTCCGGCACGCCTCGTGGTTCCCGGCGCGGCAAACCGCTGACACGTAAGCGTTTGGGTCGGGGGCATTTCGGACTGTCACGGTGCCCACCGGTGTCTCTGGACCCAGCGACGAGTGTCATCGGGCGTCGGCACGGCGTCGAGTCCGGCGTTCTTGGCGAGCATGGCTGTGATCGCCTCGGATCCGACCAGATGATCGGGCTCTCCGTGGAGGTAGTTCAGGTCGATCTGGTGGCCATTTCGGTGCCACACGATGCTGACGAGTTCATACCCGGCCATAAGGCCCTCCCACGAAAGGCTATGCCTCCTTGGGCGATGGGGCGACGGGGCGACGGGGCGACGGGGCGACGGGGCGATGGGGCGACGGGTTCGTTGATACCCGCCGTTGACTACGACGTGGGCGCAGGGACCCTTGCGGAGGGGTTCCCTGCGCTGCCCCTCTGCCCCCCAATGCGGCGCCTGCGAGCGGGGGCGGGGGTCTTTCCCTGGAGCGCCGAGAACCACGGTACGCCGGTGTGTGCCGTCGGCCAGAGTCCTTGGACCTCTGTCTTGTCCACAGACACTGATCCACCCCGAGTGTCTCAAGAACCACTGGAGACGACGAAAAAACGGCGACCCTGCTCTCGGTGGCCGGGTAATCCACATCCCACCGAGAGTCTCTCCCAAGGGAATGGAGACACGTCCCCTGGTTGGTCGCCTGGCGTGATTTTGGCACCCACCTCACGCCCTCGTCAGGGTCCAAAGTCCCAAATGGGTCACCGCCGGGGAGCGACTGCCTGCTCCCGACGGGGCGTTGCCCCCCATCGCCACCCCGTTCGGGGGGCAGGACACTTGTCATGGTGACAGAAGGGGGTGCCGGTGAAAAGAACCGACGGGTAACAAGGCTCGCTCGGTCTCCTATCGAATGCAGTCCGTCGTAAGTTTGATCTTAATGCTCCGGTCATTATCCAGCACGCACTATTTCCATGAAAGGCGGTAGGTCGTAACCGACTTACTCGTTGGCTGTTGCAGGAGGCGAAGAGTTCTATGCCCAATCTGATGCTCGAACGCAACGCAGATCGTGCCACCTCCGTGGTGGCCGACCACCCGCCACACGCTGTCTACAGGATGTGGTCCGAACGGGAGCGCCGGTGGGTCGGCATGACATTCAATCAGTACCAAGCGTGGCTCACTCGTCCTGATCTCGATCCCGCCGAGTTCGCCGCCGGTGAGGTCGCGTCGTAGCGTTCTTGGCTGTGAGCTGGCGTGGCCAGCACACAAAAAGCCTTCAGAACTCCCGCTCGTCTATTACCTCCCGGTGGAACGCTTGAAGCTGCCTGCCCGCTTCGCGCACCACCGGGGACATGTTGGCTCCGGCGAGGTGGTCAAGATGGCCCCCACTCACAACGACGGCAAGGTCGATGAGCGCGTCTTCGAGGCGAGTGAGTCGGTCGTTCACGTCCATGAGATTCCTCCGTTCTGTGTTGTCAGTACGTGGTGGCTAGGTGTTTCAGATTCACCGCTTTCCAGGCATCCAGCTTGGCTGAACGAGCTTCTTGGATTCAGCCGACACCCGGGGCCACATTCCTGGCTTCGCCCACTTGCTCCTGAGTCCCTGGTGGAATCGATTTGTCCTGCACACGACGCCCGACTAGCCAGGTGACTTTCTGAGCATCCCGTCTCGTCCTGAGGAAGAATCCATGACATGGACGGCGAGCCCAGGGACCGAAGCGTTCGACTCGCCGCCTTCGAGTTCCTCCAGCAACAGGTTGACCTCCACGGTGAGGTGCTTCCTGCCAGTGCCCTGAGAAGCGGATTTGTCTTCGAGGGTCAGCGTGTCCCTCTCCAGGGGCCGCAGGGGATCTTCAAGCCTGCCGTTAGTGACCTCCCCCTGAGCATCACGACGGCACCGGTTGTCCCGGGACGGGAGAGGCCCTACGAAGACGAGCTTGGGCCGGACGGCTTTCTGCGCTACCGCTACCGGGGCAATGATCTCGTCCAAGCCCCACGACATCGTGACAATGTCGGGCTGCGAACGGCGATCGTCGAGCGGGTCCCTCTCGTCTACTTCCACGGCCTATCCAAGGGTCAGTATCTGGCCCAGTGGCCGGTCTTCATCGTGGGAGATGACCCAGGGTCCCTGACCTTCACTGTTGCCGTGGATGACCCGCTTTCTCTCGACGCCGACCATCTCGATACGACCGACCACGCACGCCGCGCATATATCACCAGGTTGGCCCGTCAACGTCTGCACCAACTCGCCTTTCGGCACCGAGTGCTCCGTGCATACCGGGAGTCCTGCACGATGTGTCGTCTTCATCACCCGGGGCTTCTCGACGCCGCACATATCCTGCCGGACGCTCATCCAGAAGGGGAACCGGTTACGTCGAACGGATTGGCGCTCTGCAAGATCCACCACGCCGCGTTCGACAGGAACATCGTCGGCATTCGACCAGACCTGGTCGTGGAAGTCCGCCATGACATCCTGAACGAAATCGACGGACCAATGCTTCGCGTCGGACTTCAGGAACTCCATGGCGTTCAACTGGCCGTACTGCCCCGCCGTGCGACTGACCGCCCGAATCGCCGGTTCCTCGATGAACGCTTTCAACTGTTCCGTGCGGCGGGCTGATGTCTCCTGCACTGAGCGGTGCCACGCCTTGGCTTCAGGAGTTTGTGACCGATGTCGCCGGAGCCATCGTACGGGTCGACTCCAGGAGTCCTATCTGGACGAGCAGTACCACCGGAAAGAGCTACCAACCGGGCATTGGTCCACATCCTGAAACGGAGACGCTCCGCCTCGTCGCATCGGAGCTGTTGGAGTCGGCTCCTGGAAAGTACGGAACCCTCAGCCTGAACGTGCCCTATCCATCGGCTCCCCGCCAGAAGTGTGATCTGGTGGTTCAAGCACACCCGGAACCCGGTATCACGACCTTCGCCATACCTTTGCCTCGGCGCTGATTTCGGCAGGGTGTTCCGTGAAGGCCGTCCAGGTGGCCCTCGGCCACGAGTCTGCGACCACAACCCTGAACACCTACGCGCACCTGTGGCCGTCGGACTCCGATCGCACTCGGGCTGCTGTGGACGCCTTCCTGATGCCAGACCAGGACGCTAGAGAGGAGCAGGCCCGTTGACCGGACGAAACGTCGCGTGTCAGATCCGTGTCATCGGAGCCTCAGCTTCCACCTAAAGAACCAGGTCACAACCCCTAAACGGCTTAGATGTCGTAGTAGAGCATGGACTGACAGGCGACGCCGTTTTGTGTTCACCGTTCGCCGTTTGTGTCGTTGGGCTGCGTGTTCTCTCATGGCGTCTGGAACTTAGGCACACGAATTCGGGCCGCAACTAGGGACGAAACTAGGGACGGATCGGTGTCAGCCTTCGGGCACGTCTCATGGCATCAACGAACATTCCGAGCAACGCTCCGAGAAACGGCCATTTTCTGCGCCCCTACACAAGAGATCGATGCCGCCTGACGCCCCAGCAAACCACTGAGGCAGCCCGCCTCACCCACCTTCGACAGTTAACGGGAGTCGCCGTCCGCCGTCTCTCCATGCACCTCGGCGAGGAAGCGCGGGACCGATACCCGCCACTGAGCTCCGACCCGAAACGCCCCGGGTATCTTGCCGACAGCGACCAGGCGATAGGCAGTCGAGGTTCCAATCCCCAGTTGCTCGGCGGCCCAGGAGAGGTGCTGTACGTCGTCGGGGAGTGAGGTCGTCATGGAGTCTCTTTGCTCCTGCGTCGTGTCGAATCCGTGGATCGATCCCCGGCGTCGACGGTTCAGTCATAGATCCTGCGAGGTGATCCCCACCCATGGTCCTGATTAACGTCACCTCCAACGTCACCCGCTCAAAGGCCCACGCTCGAGGGACCAGGTGGTATCCCGACCGACTTCGTTGCGAGCGTCACCCTGCCGTCGACCCGGACGTCACCCTCAGGCGCAGATAGCCGCTTAGCATGTCACCTTCGCCGGTCAATCCAACCTCACCGTCGGACCCGTTTCCGATTGTCGGCGCCCACAGGGAGGGCCGGTCAAGGCCAGCCGATAGGCCGCCCGAAGGGGGCGCCTTGACGGGCCTGGTCACTGCCACCGGGACACTGGGTGCGGAGCCAGCTCTGCCGGCTCCTGTGTGCTGCTTCTCCTGCGGTGCCGGGCATCAGGGGACGAGACTCTTCCTGGACCGATCCACCGAAGGACGACGGACGGGATCTCGGCTCACAGTCCAAACCCGTCGTCGTAGTCGCGGCCGTAGGAGAGATCGTCGTCGTACGACCAGCTAAGGGCTGGGGCGGGAGTCGGGGGTTCGTGGGCCCGCTCCTCGTTGCGGGCGAGATCTCGTCCGAAGCGCTGAAACCATTCCTCTACCGAGGCCTGGGGTGGTTCTCCCATGGACCCAGACACTGAGCGCTCACCGTCACAGGTGATGCGGACACCGGTGCTGCGAGCCGGTAGCGACTCCAGAGCCATGGTCTGTTCGTGGCTGCGCGACAGGGCATCGACAAGGCCGACCAAGGCGTCTCGGTGGGGGGTGACCTCGTCGGGGTGGGCGATCTCGGCCCGGGAATTTTCGGAAGCAACGGAGTAGAGGTGGTTGGAGAGCCGTCCCCGGCTGAGGGCGGTGTAGCCGGCCTCTTGGAACAAGGTGTCGTTGCCGAGGAGAAACGCATGGTCGACGGTGATGCCCTGGGAGCGAAAGACGGTCATGGCATAGCCGAGGGAGGTGGACTCCTCCAGGTACTGCGAAGAAAGGGTGACGTGTTGCCCCGATGCCAGCTCGACGACGAGCGCTTTGCCCCGTTGCCCCGGTGGGACGTCACCCTGGCCGGGAGGAACGTCACCTTCCCTGGTGGCCGGGTTGTCGGCTCCGGCGCCGGGGACGGCGACAACGGTGGCGAAGGTCCCATTGCGGATCGCCACGGTCGACGACCGGCCACCTTGGTCTGCGGATGCCAGGCGAGCACGGGCGTTCTTCTCGAATGCGATCCAGTCCCCGACGGCAAACTCCTTGCCCGAGGCGAGGCGAAGCTCCTCACCGAGCTCACCGGCCTCGAGACGCCGTTGTCTCGCCAACTGGTTGAGGGCGGAGACATCAGCACGCGTCACCGCCATGATCGCCGTGGTGGCCTCAGCGTGGACGCTCCACCACCGGTTCATGAGCTGCTCACGGGCGGCCACGACGTCAGCGGCGATGGCGATGCGGTCGTGGGCGTCGTAGGCGGCGATGGCCGAGGCGATGTCGCCGTTTCTGAGCTGGAGAAGGGCTTGGCGCTCCCACTCCTGATCGACCTCGCTCTGGCGCCGGTTGGTGGTCAGCTCGATGACATGGGCGGACAAGGTCTGCGACAGCGACCGCAGTGCCCCACCGGCGTCGATGGAGGAGAGTTGGCGGTTGTCGCCCACCAGAACCAGCTTCGCCCGAGCCCCGTCGATCTGGCGTTGGAGCCGGTCCAAGGTGCGACTGCCGAGGAGAGAGGCTTCGTCGACAACGATCACGTGGCGGCGGGTCAGTGTGGTGTCCCCCCGTTCCAGGTCGATCAATAGTCGCGCCATCGTGAGCGATTCGATCCCCGTACTGGCCTGGAGCTCCGCCGCGGTTCTGGAGGCGATGGCGGTCCCGATGACCTCGTAGCCGGCGGACTCCCATCCGGCCCGGGCGGCACCGAGCATGGTCGACTTTCCCGTCCCGGCCTGGCCGATCACGAGGTCCAGGCCGTTACCTGATCCGAGGAGCTGGCGCACCCCCTCGGCCTGCTCGCCGTCGAGATGGCCGTTTGTGGCCAGGACCTGGTCGATCGTTCTCCCGCTCACCTGTCCGGCGGACCGCCCGACCCGACGAACGGCCGAGTTCACGATCCTCCCCTCGACCTTGAGCATCTCGACGGTGGTGTAGCGCCGGTCCCCGACCGTGGCGGCCCGACGCTCCCGGCCGCGTCCCGAGACATCTGGTTGCGCGTTGCCGTCACCGATCATCCACAACACGTCGTCACGGTCCAGGAGCTGCCGCGTGAGGCGGGCGACCTGGCGAGGACTGGCATCGAAAGCTCGGGCCACCGCCGCCAGGGCGTCTCTGTAGGTGAAGGTCGAGGCGAACAGCGTGAGGGGCGCGACGCGAGCTGACGTCGGATCAGAGAGGTCGTAGTCGGCCAGGTCCACCGACCGCTCCCCGGCCAGCACGGCCAGAATCTCCTCGCGCTCGGCGTCGGACACAGACGCATCAGAGATTCCCTGGCCGACACCGAGGGCCCCGGTGATATCGGTGATCGCGCCTGGCCTCGGCCCCTCGGTACCGTCGGCGACGGTGACCGCCGCGAGCTCTGTCGCCCACCTGCGGCGAAGCACGTCGCTGGGCTCGAGGTGACCGGGCTGGTGCCGCCGGGTGGCGAGGGCGGCGACTTCGGCCGCTCGCTGGGACTCGAAACCGGTCTTCTCGAGGACCGCTTCGATATCGACCCGACGCTTCGAGAACGCCCGCAGGATGCCTTTCGGGATGTCGGACAACTCCCCCAGTCCGTTGCGCCTGACCGACCACGACACTCCGAGGGGGGACAAGTCGGCCCGGAGTGCGGACTGGTACATGGCGGTAGCCGCCTTCTGCCACAGATACAGCTGGCGGGCGTCGGGTGCTGACCACCGCCCGTCTGTGCCACACACGACGTTTGGGATGAGGATGTGGGTGTGCAGCTGCGGGTCGCCGTCGCGGCTCGTGCGGTGCCGGAAGCCGGCGGCGATGAACCCGTGGGCCCTCACCAGGTCCTTTCCGTCCTTCCCACGACGGACGTAGGCGGCCTCGGCGGACAGGTGATCGATCACACCGGCAATGGCCCGGTCATGCGCTGATGACACGACGTCTCGAACCTCGGGCGACCCGAATGCCCACAGCAGTGACACGCCCTTCGGAGCGGAGAACGTCAGGTCGAACCCGGGCCGGCGGCCGCTCCGGCGCATGATCCCCAGGTCCTCACCTCCACATCCCCGGCCCTCGAGTAGGTTCCGCAGCGCTCCGGCATCAACGACTCCGGTCAGGTCGAGCGCAGCCGAGGTGGCTCCGATCCACTGTCCCGGGGCTTCTCCTCGGCCCAGGTAATAGTCGTCGACCGAGTTGGCGACATTGGCCAGGTAATACTCGGCCCCGGTCACCACACCCAAGCGACCTATCGACAGCACGGCCGTCGCCTTCGATAACCCCAGGCACACGACCATCGGCGCATGGGCCGCCATGATCCAGACCGACGTCACCCCGGACATCACCCTCCCAGGCTGCGGCGGTATTTCTCGCCGTCAGATGGGTGGTTCTGGCGTTGAAGGCGGATTGTCACCCTGTGTCGAACACGGACAGGGTGCGCGAGGCGGCATCAGCAGATGCAGGGGTGTGGAGTGTTTGTAGAGGGCTGGCGGAGCCGACGGGTGCATTCGAATCGCTGGCCGAGCCGGACTCGATGTCCGGCTGGTCAACGTATGCCGAGCGTTGACGGGTCACCTGCACTATGGGACGTGTGGCGGTTAAGCAGGTGAAGGAAACGACACAGATGCTTGGGATGGAGTGTCGGAATACCACCCAAGCCGGAGATCCCCACAGCGGCTTCTGCGTCAGCAAGGGACGCCTTGCAATCCCCGTGATCAGCGTTGTGGATGAGTGTGACACAGTCCGAGAGGGAGTGCTCGAAGGCGTATGCGGCTGCGAGACAGCTGCGGGTTTGCAGCGGAAGGCCAGAGACGGCCTGCAGTAGCATCACGACCGACGGAGAGCTGAGATGAGTAAGGTTCCTCCCATAACCGCCCAGATTCGAACCGGGCACTCCGCACGTGGATGAAGAGATTCCGCCGAGGCGCAACAGTGCCACCACCTGGGAGGGTGACGTTGCGGGGTGACGTTCGCCAGTGCCCGGAGGCCATGCCCGAGAGAACTCACGCAGAGCTACCGCCCTTTGTCTTCGACGACCTGACTCGAATCCCCGCACCTCGGGCGACCACAGAGGAACTTATTCTCGGCCCTACGGACGACGGTGCGTGACGGACGACGGACTTCGAACTCCCAAAGCCTCCGAAAGGCTGTCTGCCGCAAGACCGCAGCGAGACGGCCCGTCAATGGCCGGCCGACAGGCCGCCCGGAGGGGAGCCGTGACGGGTCCGGTCACGGGACACTGGGCGTCGGGGCCGGCTCTGCCGGGTGAGACCCGTGCGTGTTGATGGCGTTTCCTATCCCAGACGGGTCCGCGTATCACTCGCAACTCGGCTGGGCGCCGTAATCGGAACGCGTTCGACCCTATTTGTTCATCTCGGTGCCACGGTGGGACATGCTTTCGTTCAACGTTATCCTGTAGGCGGCTACCACGACCGAAGAGTAGAAAATGTCGTGGACGCAAGGCCCGCCCATTGCACCTAGGTGCAATGGGCACTACAGGGTCGCGGCACGAGCATAACAAAGAAGCGCCCAAGCAAGGGCGCTCCAAGCCAAAGCTAAACGCTTACGGTTCGACTTATTTCTGTACCAGAGAACTCCGTAAACAACTCCGGTCGCCAGACTGGCGGTACCCAGTATCAACCAGAAAGGCAGACTTCCACGACTCTGTCTTACGATGGCTAGCACGACTTGGGTAATGCGAGCTGCAAGGCACTGACTGCAGCCCCGACTTTATCGAGTAGTTGTTCAATCCGTTGTGCATTCTCCGCTGTTCCGGCGAGACGTATCACTGCTTCTCCAGCGTCCCACGCCTCGACTGCGGCTCTCATGGCGAGTCTTGATGTCACGTTGGCAGCGAGTCCTCCTGCGCTGATCAATGTTCCGAGGGAATCGAGCGCAGCTTGCAAATACTGGTGACTTTCAAGATCACTTTGAGTCGCTATCGCGCCAGTCACTAGTGATGTGGCCTCCAGGACTGGGGCTGCTACCTCCCCGACTCCAGGAATTTCAGCAACGGCAATCGTGGCAATTCCTGTGACCGATGAGATTTCAGATGCATGCGATTCTACTGCGTGCCAAAGTCCTGAGACCGATCCGCTGATCGCATTCTGAGCATCCGTGACAACACCACATCCGGGAAGCCACTTTGGGCACGTGATCAGGCCATTTGCGTCGCTCCCGTTAACTGGATCTCCGCCGGTGTATGCGTATGGCGTTCCCGTCTCGTCCACCAGGGGGTCCACGCTCAAGAATTGGCTTGTCACCGGGTCGTAGTAGCGGTGCACCAAGTAAATAAGGCCGCTGGCGTCGGTGTATGCCCCTTCAAACCCGAATGGGGTCGAGATCGAACACGTCGAGCACCGGTTCCCGTAGGTGTCGTAGCTCATTGAGCCGACGACAGATCCGGTGCTACCAATCTGCTCCCTCACACCGGTCGTGTCCGAGATGAGGTAGGTCGGAGTCGAGCCGCTGATCGAGATCTGCTCCAGTGGACCCGATCCCGTATTCGGGCCATACAAGTAGTAGCTAGTGCCATCCTCGAGCAGCTGGGGCACAGAGCCACTGACATCCCAAGTGAACTGCTGGGCCGATCCACCGGCCGGTGTGTCAGAGATGCGAAGGCCGTCACCGTTGTAGGCGTAGGTGGTGGTGACGGTGCTGTGTTGGTTCGAGCAGCTATAGCTCGAAGCATTCGGGGCTGTCTCGCAAACCAGGTTGCCGGCCTGGTCCCAGCCGTAGGTGGTGGGATTGGATACCGAAGGTGTAGTACTCAGGCGTTCTCCTGCAGTGCTGTAGGAGAACGTTGTGGCCCCGCTGGGTGGGGACGAGCACGTGCCGGTACTGGCACCCGTCCAACAAAGCTGTCCGTCAGCGTTGTACGAGAAGTCGGTCGTGGACCCCCCAATGGGCG